>CAYGQM010000021.1:0-86064 GCA_964352065.1 uncultured Opitutaceae bacterium | reverse complement strand
GGCAAAGAATACCATGAGGGCTACGACAACCGGGATCGTGTAGATCGGTGTGCCAGCCCGTTCACCTTCCTGCCATTCACTATTTTTTAGGGCGGTTCTTAAACTGCCGTCTTCTTCATCAACGTCACCACCGAGACTGTAGATAATGCCGAGTGTCGAAATGATAACTTCTCGGGCAGGATAACTGGCAAGAACGCTGACTGATATGCGCCAGTCAAATCCGGCAGGCTCGAAGATCGGCTGGACTGCTTTGCCGAACCGGCCCATGTAACTTTGGTTTATCTGAGTGCTTCCAAGTAGCAGGTTGTATTCCTGGTTAAGCTCTGTTTCCGAATCGTCAATCATCGCCAGAACCTCCTCGGTGCTTCCCATTCCCTCGCCTACCTGCTCTGCCACAAATACGGCTTTGATCTCGGGTTCTTGAGAATCAGAGCGGGGGAAGTAGAGAGAGGCCCAGATGATGATAGTGATAAAGAAAATGATGGTTCCAGCCTTCTGGACGAACTCCAACCCTGCTTGCCACATGCGAAAGCCAACGTCGCGCATACGCGGGGCGCGGTATTTCGGGAGCTCCATAACGAACGGTTGTGATTTCGTTTTCAGGATGAAACGCGTCACGAACCAAGCAGTCGGTACGGCCACCGCAAGACCAATAAAGTGCATCATGAACAAAGTGAATCCGGCCCACCAGGGGCCATAGACGGGCTCGATGAATGCGCCTATACAAAGGATATAGACGGGAAGTCTGGCGGAGCAGCTCATGAAGGGGGCGACGAAGACGGTCGCGAGGCGGGACTTCGGATCTTCAATCGTGCGCGTCGCCATGATACCCGGAATCGCGCAGGCGTAGCTCGAGAGCAGGGGGACAAAACTTTTTCCGTTGAGGCCACACCAGCTAAAGAGTTTATCCATGATAAATGCAGCGCGAGCCATGTAGCCGCTATCTTCAAGCAAGGAAATGAAAGCGAATAAGATGAGGATCTGTGGTAAAAAAACGAGAAATGCTCCCACACCTTCAATCACGCCATCCAGCACAAGGCTTTGTAGCATCGGCGTTCCGGCCAAGAATGGGCCAATCATTTCTTGCGCCCATACCTTGCCCATTTCTATCAGATCCATCACAGGACCGGCCCAGGAATACACGGCTTGGAACACAACGTACATCATGCCTACAAAAGCTGCCAGGCCCCATCCTCGATGTAGAAGAAGTCGGTCGATCGATTCAGTGGTGCCGGGTGCAAGGTCGGCTTCCTTTAGAACAACTCCGCCTATCAGACCGTCGATGTGTCGGTAGTGAAGCATTGCTTCTGCTACGAGTGGGTTCATTCCGTCTTTGCGCAGAAACTCCCGGGCTTTGATGACCTCGCGCTTAGCTTCCTCGGCGGTTACTTTCAGTCTTTGTACCTCAGCGGAGTGAGTATCGAAAAGAAGGCGGTGGGTTTCACTCTCGCTGAGTAATTTATCTTCAATACAGGGTAGGGACGTTTTCAGATGATCCATGGCTGAGTTCATGGATTCCGGCCACTGGATCTCTGGTAAATACCCGGGGTCTTCCAGGGTCTTAATAATCGCCTGCTTAACTTCTTCGGTTCCTTGTCCCTTGGTTCCTATGGTGGGGATGACGGGAATTTTCATGCGGTCTTTGAGCAAATTGAGGTCTATTTGCTGTCCTGACTTGGCTACTGAATCCCATTGGTTCAGAATGAGAATCATGGGTAACTTGAGTGTAGCGACCTGGGATGCCAGGAAAAGGTTTCTGCGCAGGTTTCCTGCATCCGCGACGAAAAGAATGATGTCAGGTTTTCCGATTTCCGTAAAACGTCCGTTGAGGACATCGATCACCACGCGCTCATCCGGTGAATGAGCTGACAAGCTATAGGTGCCAGGGAGGTCGATTAGTTCTGCGTCGCCAGTGGGAAGTTTTACGATTCCCGCTTTGCGACTGACGGTGACACCGGGATAGTTTCCGGTTTTTTGCCGGAGGCCGGTCAGATTATTGAAGAGGGTGCTTTTGCCAGTGTTGGGGTTGCCAATTAATGCGATACGAAGGGTGCGCGAAGGCGCTATCGGTGTCACGGGTTCCATCAACGAGAAATTAGATGGGTTCTACCAAGATTCCCTGTGCTTCCGACTTCCTGAGCATTATCAGTGCACCATCAACTTCGATGGCGATGGGGTCTCCCAGAGGGGCGACTTTGCTGATCTTAATGATCACGTTTGCACCGATTCCGAGAGATAGTATCCGCTGGTCAATATGGCTTTCCGCCCGGACTTCGGTAACCCGTGCTTTTTGACCTAGTTTTAATGATAGTAGACTGCTCAATTTTCTATTGAGAATGACTCTCAAGAATGGGGCTTTGTCAACCTTGTCTCGCAGAAATACGAAAAAAAGCGCCGAGCACGTTAGGGGGTGGTTAATCGGTAGTCACTGACCTTTTGCTTCATGGCAGGAGAGATAAAGCCGTTTACGTAGATACCCTCGTCCCGAGTTTCTTCTTCCTTCACGGAACCAGCCTGATGTAACTGCGCGACAAGGTCATAACGATCGAAAGGGAATAAGTACTCTCCAAAGACAGAATCGGTTTCTAGAAGCTCGTCCAAGCGTCTGACTAATTGATCGATCCCGTCATTGTTCAATACGCTCACAAATTCAGCTTCGGGGAATTGCGCTTTTAGCCGTTGCAGCGCAAAGGGGTCTTCGCAGGCATCTATTTTGTTGAACACGGTCAGGATGCGTTTCTCGTCGGCTCCCAGGTCCTTCAAGACTTGAAGTGTGGTCTCGCTATGTTTTTCGACCTCTGGGCTGGAAACGTCTAGTACGTGGATCAAAAAGTCGGCAAGTACTGCTTCTTCCAAAGTGGCTTTGAATGCTTCCACGAGATTATGTGGAAGTTTGCGTACGAATCCTACCGTATCGGTGAGCAGCAGTTTCAAGCCTGAAGGTAAAATGACTTGGCGGGTGGTTGGGTCCAGGGTTGCGAAGAGTTTATCCTCCACCAGAATATTGGAACCGGTTACCCGATTGAGCAGTGAGGATTTTCCAGCATTGGTATAACCCACGATCGAAGCTGAGGGGACCGGCTTCTTCATGCGCTGCTTACGTTGCGTGCCTCGATGAGCCCGTACAGTTTCAAGGCGGCGCTTGAGTGATGCGATGCGGTCCCTGACGATCCGGTGATCGGCTTCCAGTTGGGTTTCGCCCTGACCACGCATGTTGGTCCCTCCACCTCGCTGGCGGCTTAAGTGGGTCCACGCGCGGGTCAGGCGGGGGAGGCTATAAACCATGCGGGCGAGTCCTACTTGTAAAACGGCTTCTTTGGTCTGCGCGCGACTCGCAAAAATATCCAGAATGACCTCCTGGCGATCGATCACACAGAGTTTGGACTCGTTCTCCCAGTTTCTTTGTTGGGCGGGAGTAAGAGAGTCATCGAAGACAATACAGTCATAGTTTTGCTCTTTGGCGTGTTCCATGATGTCGTATGCCTTTCCTCTTCCGATAAAGAAATGCGGATGCGGTTTTCGAATCGTTACGATCATGGTTTCCATGACGCCAATTTCCAATGTTCCTACGAGATCCGATAGCTCAATCAGCAGGTTTTCGGCATTGTCTTCATGCTTTCCGGCCATGCGCACTGCTATGAGCAAAGCGCGTTCGACCATTTTGGGCTTATCTCTTACTTCAAACATACGGGTGTCGGAATCGTTATATAACCCCTCCGAAGATTCGCACTATTCATGTATGGAATCAGGAAACCAACAAAAAAAGCCCTCCCCAAGATCGGGAAGGGCTTTTTGAAAGAATCGCAATTAACAATTACGCTTCGTCTTCGAGTGCTGCTTGGGCGGCGGCCAGGCGGGCAACCGGCACGCGGTAAGGCGAGCAGGAAACGTAAGCCAGACCTGCTTTGTGGCAGAATCGAACCGATTCGGGGTCACCACCGTGCTCACCACAGATACCCAGCTTGATATCAGGGTTGGTGGAACGTCCTTTAGCGATGGCAATTTCCATAAGCTGTCCAACGCCGGTTTGGTCAATGGAAGCGAATGGGTTTTTAGCCATGATGTCAGACTCTTGATAAGCACCCAGAAAGGAACCGGAATCATCACGAGACATACCGAGGCAGGTCTGGGTGAGGTCATTGGTTCCGAAGCTGAAGAACTGAGCAGTCTCGGCGATCTCGTCGGCGGTCAGAGCACCACGAGGCACTTCGATCATCGTACCCACTTGGTAATCTAGCTTTTTTAGGCCTTTGCGTGCCATCACGTCAGCAGCTACTTCGTGGACAATGGCCACTTGGAGATCAAGCTCACGTTTGAATCCTACGAGAGGAATCATGATTTCTGGCTTGGTCTTAATGCCTTGTTTCTGAGCTTGCGCCGCAGCTTCAAGGATTGCGGTTGCCTGCATGCGAGTGATCTCAGGATACATAATGCCAAGACGACATCCACGGAAACCTAACATAGGGTTGAACTCATGCAGTTCGTGCACGCGGCTCATGATCTTTTCAACAGGGATACCCAACTTATTCGCCAAGTCGAGCTGCTGCTCCTTGGTGTGAGGCAGGAACTCGTGCAGTGGTGGATCGAGCAGCCGGATCGTGGCCGGGAAACCTTTTAAGGCCTTGAAGATACCGTAGAAGTCCCTGCGTTGGTGCGTAAGGAGTTTCTTCAGTGCCTTCTCGCGGGCTTTCAGGTTGCCTGCGAGAATCATCTCACGCATGGCGTCGATACGGTCACCTTCGAAGAACATGTGTTCCGTGCGGGTCAGTCCGATACCTTCTGCGCCAAATGCGATGGCTTGAGTGGCTTGCTCGGGAGTATCCGCGTTCGTGCGAACACTCATGCGAGTTACCTTCTTACACCAGCCCATAAGCTGCGTGTAGTTCTGGTAAGTTCCGCTCTTTTGAGCAGCCTTGTTATTCTTTAGAAGGCCTTGGATGACCTCAGATGGTGCCGTTTGGACTTCACCGTCGTATACGGTTCCGGCTGTTCCATCGATGGACAGATAATCGGCTTCATTGTAGACTTTCTTACCAACGGTCAGTGTCCGCTTATCATAATCGATTTGCAGTGCTGCAGCGCCGCATACGCAGATCTTACCCATTTGGCGGGCTACTAGAGCCGCGTGAGAAGATACACCGCCTCTGGCAGTCAAGATCCCGTCCGCTGCGATCATTCCGCGCAAATCTTCCGGGGAAGTCTCCACGCGAACAAGCAGGACGCGGTGTCCTTTGGCGGCGGCTTCAACTGCGCGTTCGGCGTTGAAGTAAATGCGTCCGGTTGCTGCACCAGGTCCTGCGGGCAGTCCTGAAGCGATTTGGTTAGCACCTTTGACGGACTTAACGTCGAAGATCGGTGCGAGCACTTGTTCGAGCTGATCAGCAGGAACGCGGGTTATCGCAGTTTTCCAGTTAATCAATCTTTCTTTGACCATTTCGCAGGCGATTCGAACTGCAGCCACGCCGGTACGTTTACCGTTACGGGTTTGCAGCATGAACACTTTGCCTTCCTGGATGGTAAACTCAAAGTCCTGCATGTCCTTGAAATGTTTCTCCAGTACTTTGCAGATACGATTCAGCTCACTCAGGGACTTTGGCTGTACCTTCTCGAGTTCAGCCACGGCGTACGGTGTGCGAACTCCCGCAACGACATCCTCGCCTTGGGCATTCATTAGGAACTCACCATAGAGGACCTTCTCACCGGTAGCGGGGTCACGTGTGAACGAGACACCGGAGCCGGAATTTTCGCCCGTATTACCAAAAACCATGGCTTGGACGTTCACTGCGGTTCCCCATTCGGCAGGGATGTTGTACTTACGACGGTAAACGATTGCACGGTCATTCATCCAAGAGCCGAATACAGCGCTGATAGCGCCATCCAGTTGTTCCCATGGATCACTCGGAAAATCTCTTCCGGTACGGCTCTTAACGAGCTCTTTCATCCGTGCGATTACTTCTTTAAGGTGGTCAGCAGTAAATTGGGTGTCCTCTGCGTCGGCATCACCCAGAAGGTCTTTCTTAGCGTGCTCAATTACGAGTTCGAAGGGGTCGTGGTCTTCGCTGGGAAGTTTTTGAACTCCCATAACGACGTCACCATACATTTGGATAAAGCGACGGTAACAGTCCCAAGCAAACCGGGGATTGCCCGTAGCATTTTCGAGTGCCATGACGGTTTCGTCGTTCAAACCGAGGTTAAGGATCGTATCCATCATACCTGGCATGGAGTCGCGGGCGCCGGAGCGCACGGCTACCAGTAAGGGAAATCCTTTGGCGTCGCCGAATTTATAACCCATGACTTTTTCGATCTTCTCGATACCGGTCTTGATCTGATCCTGTAGCCCAGCGGGGTAGGTGCGGTTATTATCGTAGTAGGAAGTGCAAACTTCAGTGGTTACCGTGAATCCAGCCGGTACAGGGAGACCGATACGATCCATCTCTGCGAGGTTAGCACCCTTGCCGCCCAAAAGAGCCTTCATAGTGCCGTTACCGTCGGCTTTTGCACCACCCCAGGAATAAACGTATTTTGATGCCTTGGGTTCGCGTGCGGTCTTCGTTGCGCGCTTTGGCTTACTTGCTTGCTTTTTACTGACTTTTTTAGCCATGTCTATTTATATTTTTTTTGTGGTTGAAAGCGGTAGTCCCAGAGACACCCATCCCGTGAGAAAGGGCGCAATTGAACAAAATGAAATTTTTCTGTCAACGGTTAAGGCGACGGGATCCAAGTAATGTATGTCTCTAGCAACTCGGGGGTTGCCGTTTCGGGATCAAACTGTTTTCTGAATCGTTTTTAAATGAAAGAAGACGAAGATTTAGTCGTTCACGAAGACGAAGATATAGCACTCCTGGATGAGGTGATCCAGGAGGGGCACATGACTTTCCTGGAGCACCTTGAGGAGCTCCGGGTGGTGTTGTTTAAATGTGCTGCCGTTTTCCTGATATCGTTTATTCTCATAGCGGTCTTTTTCCGGAAGATAAACGAGCTCATCCGGATTCCACTTGAGCGTGCCATGGAGAACCATGGAGTGACCGAAGCGTTGGTAACGACAAGTCCCTTCGGTATTTTTTCGTTTCTGCTTCAAATGGGCTTCATGGGGAGCTTCGCGCTTTCTTCGCCGTTTATTTTGTATTTTGTATCTTCATTTATCGCGCCTGGGCTCAGTAAAAAAGAAAAGCGCGCTCTTCTCCCGGGAGCGATCGTAGCCTTGTTTCTTTTATGTCTGGGAAGTGCGTTCAGCTACCTCGTTTTGATTCCATCGGCGTTGAACGTATCCATCTATTTCAACGAATTGATGGGAGTCAGCCTCATGTGGGCGGCTGATAAGTATATGAGCCTGCTCTTGTGGATGATTCTGGGAGTTGGACTGCTCTTTGAATTTCCGTTGGTTATATCGATTCTTGTGTATATCGGAATCCTGACCCAACAACAACTCAAGGAATTCAGGCGTTATTCCATTATCATAATCTTTGTCTTGTCAGCTTTTATTACCCCTACGCAAGATCCGCTTACGTTGATGATTATGGCCTGTCCGTTGATGCTGCTTTACGAAGGATCGATTGTCATTGCCGGTTTCATAGAGAGAAAACGCAATAAGGGACTCGAAGAAGAGTATGGAGCCTCGTGGGACGAAGACGATGACGAGTATCGAGACTAATTATAAGTCTTAGGTCCCGATGGGATCGCTACACTAAACGTAGCGCAATGGGGGTTTGGCTATTAGTTTCCTTCGCGATCCTTGTGATCGTTTAGAGTCACTCGGAACATATTCAGCGCGAAGTAGAATGTCATCATTAGAGTGATAGACGTAAACGCGGAAAAAACCCATCTCATGAGGGCTGTTTCAGCTGGAACGTAAGGGCGCAAAAGCCATGTGAAGAAAAGAAAGACTAATCCCGTTAACAACAGGTTAACGATAGGGTTTCCGAAGCTGGGCTTTTTCTCGTCAGGTGAACTCATGAGGAGGAATGGGAATAAAAATTGAGCGTTTGTCCACTCAAATTTGTGGGGCAAACGAAAAGCATAAGGATCACTCGTCCTGATTATTAGATAAAAAAAGACCGGCCGAAGCCGGTCTTCTAAAGTAATCGAAGATGAGAAGTTTACTTCTTTTTCTTAGCTTTCTTTTTAGCTTTAGGAGCTGCCTTCTTAGGAGCTGCCTTCTTAGGAGGTGCCTTCTTCGGAGCTGCCTTTTTAGGAGCTGCTTTCTTTACTGCTTTTTTAGCAGGTGCTTTTTTAGCGGCTTTCTTAGCCGCTGGTTTTTTGGATGCTTTTTTTGGAGGCATAGTATTGATCGATTAAGGATATTTTTTCGAGTTGTGAATACCTAGGTTTCTTTCCTCTGTAAGCACGAACATATTGCCATGATCTAATTATGGGTTTCTTGACGAAGCCAATGCAGTGTTCATGGCAACTGCTTGGTCATGCTGTACTTTAGAAATTAAATGCTTAATCAATTCTTTGATTTCAACTAAGCCTGTGGTAGTTTCTTTTCTGATAAGGGTGCAGGTAGGTCGTTTAAGTCCGTGTCGATAGGATCTCATTATCGCAAAAAAATTACGACGAACTCCTTTTAGGAAATTCCGGTTGAGGGTACCAGATTTTCTACGCTGCTTGTTTGAGTTGGAAGGCATGAGTTTGGTAGTGGAGCCTTAGGAAAAAAGATAAAGTGAGTTAAATTTAAATGCTTGGGACGAGGTTCATAATGAAAGGTATCTTTAAAAGCAAGAGAAAGATGAGTCGTTGGAATGCCGCGTTGTACGTTTGAAAAATTCATCGGCTTTGAGTTTGAAAACCATGCTCAAGTTTAAAGTGAAAAGGAACGTACCTGTCAGGTGAATACATTCAATTTTACTCGATGAGATGTGGGCAGAGATGGCAGTCCCACTACTTAGCGAAACTGACCAAGGAGTTGTTTCAAATGGTCCATGACGTAAGGGTGCGCAGAGCATAGCCGTGCTTTTGAATGGTGACCGCTTGCGATGAGTATGCATCGGATACCCATCTCATTCGCTACTTCCAGGTCGTGTAAGGTATCTCCAATGAATAGCACATGCTTCTTGTCTACGTCGTGTTGTTCGAGCCACTGGTTTCCGAGATGTGCTTTTCCGTCGGCATAATGATGGTCGAGCCCAAGGACGGTTTTGAAAAAGTGATTAATAGAATGTTCGCGGAGAGTTTCTTTAAGTGCGTGCGTTTGACTTGCCGATAAGAGGCACTGTGGGACTTTTTGTATCGCAAATAGTCGGAGCATCTCGATGGCTCCGTTGTGCAGCTTTAGCTGCCGGCGTCCATCAATATACGCGTTTATAAACTCGCTACTCAGTACTTTGAAATCGTGTTTTGTTAAATCGAACCCTATCCGCTTGTAGTAGTCAATTACTGGAAAGTCGAAAGTATCGCGGTAGGCCTCTACATCTATTTCAGGTAACGTTCTGCGTTTAAGGACACGATTGATGATGTTGACGCAAAATTCGGTATCATCGACCAAGGTTCCGTTCCAATCCCAGATGATGTGTTTTATGTCTTTCTTTAAATCCATTTAATCGGGTAGCTCCGGCTTAAGCGTAGTTCGCTTGTGAGTTAGAATAGTCCAAGCCACACCTGCAAAGATGAAAACACTCGCTAAGTAGAAGGACTGTGAAGGCAGTTCTTTGAAGAATCCATATCCCATTACTCCTGCGTATACGAATTGCATTTGGTTCATCAGAGCGACGAATTGACTGCGAAACCAATGCATGGACAGGTTTAAGAGCGAGTGACCGAAGACCGTGGGTATCAATCCGAGCAATAGCACATAAATCCATTCATGCGGATCTTGAGAGTGAGGCATACCTGTTCGAAGCAGTCCGATTAACAAACTGATCATGCTTGCCGTAAGGTAGAGCGGGACGATGTATAGCCAAATAGATGGGACATTCCGATTCTTGCGGGCGAGTATAAGATACCACGCAACCAGGAGCATGGAAATGAGGCATACCAAATCGCCTTCGAGCAACTGGGCGTTGAGTCTATAGTCGGTTAGGGCGAGTATACAGACTCCTACAAGGGCTAATGCGGTTCCGAGTAATTCTTTAAGATTAATCGTTTCCTTGAGGATGAAATACCCCAAAATGGGCATTGCTATCGGGATAAGATTTACGATTAAAGTCGAGTTTGCCGCGGTGGTCCAACGGGCTCCCAAGGTCCAGGTTATGAAGTGAATCGCTAGCAGAATGGCCGGCAGTGCAGAGATCTTAAATGCGTGTGCGGTTGTAAACTCTGGAAAGCGTTTTTTATCCCTCAAATAAAGAGGACTAAGAATGAGGACTGCAACGAACAGGCGTGCGGCAGATAAATGCTCTGGTTGTAGCTGGCTTGCTTTTGTCATTACTACGGATGAAGCTGCGCAAAAAATACCAAGAGTTAGTAAGCCGAGTCTCCAAATCATACCGTGCTTATTTTGTGTATGAATGTTTCCAAAAGCCCTGCGAATTCAGACGGACTTTCGAAGCAGGCACTGTGTCCACTGCCTCCAATAATTCCATGCTCTCCACGGGGCAAATAGGAGAGCATTTCTTCGGCAATCTTCGCGAACTTCGTATCGTGCTCGCCGGTAACCAACAGGGTGGGGGTGTTAAGTTGATGAAGCTGAGCCCATACCGATGGCATACTGCCAGTTCCCAAAGTACTCAGGTAGCTTGCCAATGACTGGAGAGATTGCCCGCGACGTCGTTCGAGCATACGGGATCGATACGGTTCAGCGATCGTTTCCTGACTCTTTAGAATGGGCTGTCTCAGCCAGAAGGCTAAAAACTCATCGATAGTTTGATCTGGCAGGGTTAAGGCGATCGTGCGGTCCTGTTCCAAGCGTTGTAACTTAAGAGTTGGGTCTTTTATCCCAGGGCTTGCTCCGATCAATACCAAGCCTTCCAAAGCACTCTTATAGCGTAAGGCATACTGCAGTGCGATGCGCCCACCCATGGAATACCCCACCAGAATACAGGTGTTTCGGCCGACGATTTCTTGGATGAAGTTATCCAGCTGTGTGAGGGTCGAATTCCATGAGGGAGAACCACTGAGTGGGACGGACTTGTAATCGGGAAAGTCCGGAGCGACTATGAAGTGATCTTTTTGCAGATGATCCACTACGATTGAGTAGTCAGCACCAGAGCCGATGAAGCCGTGTAAGCAAATAATCGGAGTCCCTTCTGTTTCTTCATTCCACTTATGTATTTTCCCAATCATCTACATTCTAATCTGTCTATGTTTCGTTCTTGGAAGGAGAACTCATGAAGAGGTTTGGTGCACGATTAATCGAAGGACAGGAAGACCGCCCGCCCTGGATTGTAGTAGAGAGTGCAGCTACTTCATTAGCCCATGTGAGAGCCTTCGGGACTGAGGCTCCTTTTGAGAGGGCTAATGCGAATGCTCCATGAAAAATGTCTCCCGCAGCGGTAGTATCAATCGTAGAAACTTTTGGGGCTCCAATTTGGCCGCGCTCACCGTTTGAGGTTTGCCATACCACTCCTAACGCTCCTCTCGTTACTGCGACGAAGTGTGTATTCTCCGAAAGATAATGAAGCCAATCATCGGGTTGTTCACTTCCGGACATGGCAGTCGCAAATTCAGTAGATGCAACGACGTGGCTTACCTTGCGTGCGAGTGATTGCGTTGCATCGCGATACGAGCCTGCATCCAGGATCGATGGAATTTCCGGAAATTTATCCAACGCCCGTTCTGAAGCTTGCCATTCGTGGCCGTCTACAAGGATGCATTTGGTATGAATCCCAGCGAAATTGAAGTTTACGGAATCCGTTAGCTCACGGTAGTTCACTACCGATCTTTCACCCGACTTGTTTACGACGATGCTTGCGATCGAAGTTGGTGTATCGGAGCGAAAGATACGGTCCACTTGAACGCCTACACTCTTGAGTTCGGTGATATGGGCATCGCCGAAAGGGTCATGTCCGAGTCTGCCTATGAAAGCTGATTTGCCACCCAGTTTGCTTATACAGTAGGCGGCGTTGGATGCGGGGCCACCGCCTTCGCTTATGAGAGCAGTTGCGGTTGTCTTACCATTGGGGCCTGGTGTTTGATCGACTTGAAAATTCAAGTCCCAACACGCTAGTCCGATGGATAAAACATCAAGTTGGTTCATGAACTCAAGCTGGGTCTATGGGTGACTGCTGTCAAAGTCAGATCATCACTCAGAGCTGAGAGGGCTATCGTGTATTTACCTTTGTTATCCTCGGATACATTTTGGGTTAACAATAGCATTGCTTTCCACTGAGTTAACCACTTCATCTGAGCGGATTTATGAAGTCCAATCCCCAGCTAATTCTTCTGACAGCTGTAATTTTGCTATCGAGTTTATGCGCGGTAGGTCAAGAGGTAGAAAGCTCCCGTCTTTATGATCTGGATCCCATGGAAACCGTGGGCCAGCGTATTGCATTGGAAGAATCGTTTTCGACCTTCACAATGCCGGTGTCAGCGTTGCGGTATGAACCCTTGGTGGATCTCCAGACGCGCAATTCAGCTGAAAGCCAGGGCGACGTAACCATTCGGGGAGGCATCTTTGAAAACACGGGATTCATGATCGGGAGTGCGACGCTTTTCGATCCTCAAACGGGGCACTATTTTGCGGAGATCCCGATCTCTCCAAAGATGATATCAACTGCCACAGTACTGACCGGGAGCGAAAATGCTTTTGCAGGGTTCAATTCCAGCGTGGGTTCTGTGAATTATCAATGGAGCGGGATTCAACCGACACAAGAAGTAGCTTCTGGGTTCGGTGAACACGGTTATTGGTATGGCAGTGTCTATGGTGCACATGTTGGTGAAAATGAAGCGGGGGTCAGGTGGGGGGTGGATGCCGAGGTTTCTCATTCCCAGTCGGATGGACCGATTGCGGATAGTGATCACAACTTCGATCGGCTGAGTCTTCGCATTCAAAGAAACAGTGCGCATGCTCGGACCGACTTGTTTTATGGTTATCAGGACAAGTTCTTTGGTTGGCCGAATTTATACACACCTTTTGGAGTTCCGGAAACGGAAGATATACAAACAAGTCTCTTGTTTTTTAACCACCGGGTTGACCACGGGGACTTATATTGGCAAGCGTCCGCTTACTATCGGAAGAACGATGATGACTACGAATATGATCGCCGGAATCCGGGAGTCTTTAATCCCTTTGAGCACACGACCAAGGTTTTCGATTTGGCTTTAGAAGGAGGGTGGTTCTTTGAATCGTGGAGTCTGCTGGCCAAGGCTGAGTGGTTGAAAGACGATATCGAATCTACCTCGCTCACTTTCGGTGCTTTTGATTCCAGAAGCTACCTTAAGAGCAGTGTTTTACTTGATACGGCATGGAATGACGATAGTGGAAAGGCTTGGCAACTAAGTGGAGGCTTCTCGTTTGACGATAGTAATCGGGATGCGAGTCACGTATCGCCCATGGTTCGATTGGAAGTGGTGGGAATTCCAGAAGTTGGAGAACAAACGACTCTCTATGCCGATATCTCACGGAGTACGCAGGTGCCAGGATACACCGCGATTGCTTCGAATCCAACGGGTGGGCTTTTTCGCGGGAACCCGAATCTAGGGCGCGAGTTTGCGACGAATTACGAGCTGGGTGTATTGACTGAGTCAGGAAACCTGACTTTGCAGGCGGCTGTATTTTTGAGAGAAGATCGTGACCTTGTGGATTGGACCTTTGCTTTTGATGCATTTGGCCGTACGGCAAACAACGTGGACATAGATACGTCGGGCGTTGAATTAGTCGCTTCCTACGATTTAGAAAAAGGACGGATGGTAATTGGTTATACCGGGCTTTCGAAAGACGAAAATTACGGATCCGCCAGTGTGGATGCCAGCTTCTATGCGCTGAACTTTGCTCGTCACAGAATTAATCTGGCCTTCATTTACGAACTGGTTCCGGGAATCGAGCTGCGATCTGATAACGTGTTTCGGATTCAGCAGGACAATCTCTTGCGCACGTCGAGCACGCCAGATGAAGCCATCATTTCCTCGCTTGGTATTTTTTATTTTCCAGAAAGTGTCGAGGGACTCGAACTGAATTTTGCGGTAACGAATCTTTGGGACAGTGACTTCGAGGAAATTCCCTCGGTGCAAGCGAGTCCGCGACAGGTCTCCCTCAACGCTGTGTATCGTTGGTAATGAAAAAGCCTGCGCGGAGACACACAGGCTTTTTGGAAAGAGGTGATCTAAAACGTGCTTAGAACGGCTTGGCGATTACCAGGTAGGTAACGATGATCAATGCAACGAGCGGTATCTCGTTAAACCAGCGCAGACCCTTGGAACTCCATTTGAGAGTTCCTTTCTCCGCTTTCTTTACCATCCCGAAAGTCATGTGATTGTAGCCGATGAACAAAATGACCAGCAGTAGCTTTGCATGCAACCAGCCTTGGCCTGAAAAGAATTTCATGGAAATCGCAATCCAAAGACCGGTGGCAAATCCCAATACCATCATCACATTGCCAAACATGAACAGCTTGCGCGCCATGATGAAGAGTCGATCTACCCCTTGGCCCTCCGCTTTCGCTTCGACGACATGGACGAGTATACGTGGGAGGTAGAAAAGGCTGACCATCCAGGCCATAACCATTACGAGGTGGAAGGTTTTAATCCAAAGATAGAGATGTCCAGACATAGGTATAATTGATGATGGTTCTTCACTAAATGAAAAGGCGGCCGAGTGTCGACCGCCTTTTCGAAGATAAAGAGTGAATTGTGCTTATTCGCAAATAATTCTACGAATTAGATCTTACCGATTACCCCGCCGTATACCGCGTGCTTACCGAGCTCTTCTTCAATGCGTAGGAGTTGGTTGTATTTCGCGATCCGGTCACTGCGAGACAGTGAACCGGTTTTGATCTGTCCTGCGTTGGTGGCTACCGCGATGTCCGCAATCGTTGCATCTTCGGTTTCGCCGGAACGGTGAGAAATGACAGCGGTGTATTTATTTTCGTTAGCCATTTCAACCGCATCAAAGGTCTCGGTGAGTGACCCGATTTGGTTTACCTTTACCAGGATGGAGTTGGCCACACCCATATCGATTCCCTTTTTCAGGAACGAGGTGTTCGTAACAAACAGGTCATCACCAACGAGCTGAGTGTTGTGTCCCATTTCTTCGGTGAGGTGTTTCCAGCCGGTCCAGTCGTTTTCGTCGCAACCATCTTCGATCGAAAGGATCGGGTAGCGGGATTGCATATCCTTGAGAAATGCAACCATCTCCTTGTAGTTCTTCTTCGATCCATCGGACTTGGAGAAGACGTAGCGCTTGGTCTTGCTGTTGTAGAACTCAGAGGATGCAACGTCGAGCGCAAGGAAGATATCCTTGCCGAGCTTGTAGCCCGCTTTCTTGATAGCGGCTGCGATGACTTCGAGGGCTGCTTCGTTGGATTCGATGTTTGGAGCAAATCCTCCTTCATCACCGACAGCAGTTGAAAGTCCTTTACCTTTCAACACCCCTTTAAGTGCATGGAAAATTTCCGCACCCATCTGAAGTGCATGGCTAAATGATTTAGCGCCTTTGGGCATGATCATGAATTCCTGAATGTCGATCGGAGCATCGGAGTGTGCGCCACCATTCATAATGTTCATCATCGGAACTGGAAGTACTTTCGCGTTCGTGCCACCGAGGTAGCGGTAGAGTGGTAAGTCAAGAGCGAGAGCGGCCGCCTTAGCAGTTGCCATAGAAACTCCGAGGATGGCATTGGCACCGAGGTTCTTTTTGGTAGGGGTGCCATCGAGTGCTAGCATCATGTGGTCGATTCCTACTTGGTCTACGGCGTCGAAACCGATGAGGTCAGCTGCGATAAGTGTGTTTACGTTTTCAACCGCCTTGAGCACACCTTTGCCCAGGTAACGGGTTTTGCCGTTGATACCTTTGGGAAGTTGTTTGGCTGGAACTCCGCCGTCACGCAGTTCCAGTGCTTCGTTTACTCCGGTGCTGGCGCCTGAAGGAACAGCTGCACGTCCGATGACGCCGCTTTCGAGTTCAACGTCGACTTCGACGGTTGGATTCCCGCGGGAATCCATGATTTCACGCGCTCGAATGTCAGTTATTGTGGTCATATCGTTGTCTTGATTCAGTGTTAGAAAAGGCGGAAAGATCTACAGGTGCGGCTAAGGTGTCAACGTCATAGAGTCGCTTTGGATAAGCTGATTCATTCAAAAAATCTGGGCCCGGGGGTCTTCAATTCTTTTGATACTGCGAGACGGTCCTCGAATGGTTATACAGAATAAAGTGGGAGCCCAGGATACAGCAGGTATACTAGATTGGGTTTACGGTGATGCTCGCATGAGGCCGTATTCAGTATCCAAATCGGCAACTTGGTACAGGATTCAAAATGGTTGCGCGCGAGGGACGGATGGTAGAACATATTTGTCTTTCTGCCTTTCCTGCTCATATGCCCCTCTTGCAACCCGTTTAGCCAGTATGCATTTTCGACGACCTCTTTTACTGAACCGTTTGTGGAGACGGCTTACTTGGCCGGGTGTAACTTTGATGTTGTTGTTGCAGCGATCACCGGTTATACCCATGGTTGCCGAACTTCAGTTGTCCCTTGGACCGAGATTGGTCCATCTGCTGAAATGGGTGACTCCGGCATTTATTACGTCGGGTATCTACAACAGTGTGACTGGCGCCACAGGGGATTTGTCTGTATCTCCGAGTCCGGGGTCGGTGGTTGGCTTTGTAAACGAATCCATGAGCATCGCGATTCAAGCAGAAGATGCCTTTATCGTGTCGGTCTCACTGGAAGGAAATCTCCCTCCTGGCATTAGCTCCAATGTTGGAGAGGACGGTCGGGTAACGTTCGGGCGGGCTGCATTTTCTGGTATACCCACACAAACCGGTCTCTACCCGATGACGTTGACGGTACTTTCTTGGGAAGAAGATTCCACCTATGAGGGGGATCCGATTTTTATCAACTTCACCTTTAATATAACTGAGGAAGGTCCGGAGATAACTAAAGCGCCTCAGAGTATCGTTGTTCCAGAAGGGACGACTGCAATGTTTAGTGTGGAGGTCGCGAATGAAGAGGGCACTACCTATCAGTGGCAAAAAAATGTGGGAATTAGTCTTACCCAGTTTGCCAATATCGCGGATGCCACGGCGTCCACTTATTCTGTTTCGAATGTCACTGCGGCTAGTCAAGGTGCTTTTCGGGTTCAAGTTTCCAAAAATGGTCAGACGGAAACCACGGCCGCTGTTTTCCTGACCGTGCGGGCTGCGGACTACAACACCTGGAAACTCTTGGCCTTTGATGATACGATCGGTTTGGAAACGGGGCCTATGGAAAACCCGGATGACGATTCGTTAATCAATGCGTTTGAGTTTCTGTTCGATCTGGATCCTGAAATGCCGGATACGGCGCAAATACCTGAGGTATCAAGAGAACGTATTGATAGCACGGATTACGCGGTGTTTCGTTTTCCTGCGTTGATTGATTATCCGGATCTTAACTTCGTATTTGAATCTACCACGGACCTGCAGAATGGACCATGGAGTAATTTGGAAAATGGGGTCAATGGAGCTGTCATTGAGGAGTTTTCCGATGCGACGATATTGAAAATACCTTACGCGGATAATGTATTCTGCCGGGTTAAGGTGGAGGTCGAATAGGGTGGCGATGGGGATTGTTGCGTTACCCTGAAAGCCGATTGATTATGAAAATCTCAACTTCATCGACGGTGGACGCCCCTCCGGGGGAGGTGTGGGTTGTTATTCAGGATCCGGAAAATATGCCTGCATGGAACCCGAAGTGTATCAGGGTATCCGGTACGAATGGGGCTGGGGCGGGGGCTGTATTTGAGGCGGCTTTTTCAATGGGATCCCAGGAACAGGTTTGTTTGGGAAAGATTGTGGAGTGGATACCAGAAAGTCGGATCGTTTTTTCATACCAGTTTGAGGAAACTTCCGGCAAGAAAAGGTCAATTCGGGAGTCGTTTTCGATTGAGCCGGTCGGTGGAAACCAATCTAAGGTCTTGCATGTAGTCGACCTGACTCATTCGGGTCTACCGCGCTGGGTTCAGGTCCTGGCCAGTCTGCTGAATCGATTCGGTCGGAAGATGGGCCCGGGGGCTTTGGATGGAATTGCCAGCCTCCTGAAGTGATCTCCGAGCTCTTCCGTTGATTTATGTGAGTTATTAGCAAGCGGCATAGATGTCGTCTGTCCTAGTCTGCCTTTTTGCGAATCTGTGGTAACTGGTTAAGATTAATAACAAGAAAAGTACGAAAGAGTTTAACCGATTAGAAAGGATACTAAGATGCGGACGAAAAAGAAAACTCAAGTCCTCGTGGTGGGTGCAGGCCCAGTTGGCTTGACGGCGGCTATCTGCTTGCAGCATAGAGGTATCGATTTTGAAATCCTGGACAAGGCTTCGGGGCCGAGTGAGCACTGCAAGGCTTGTTTGCTATCTCCAGAAACCTTGGAGTTCTTTAAGGATCTGGGCTTACTGGAGGCAGTAATCGACCGTGCCCTGACTCTGAAGGCGATGCAATTGTTTGATGGCAGAGACTGTCTCGCAGTATTCGAGTTTTCTACCTTGCCGTCGTCCATTCCCTATGTCGCTTCGATTCCCCAAAGCGAGTTGGAAGATATACTGTTAGCGACGCTCAAATCGGGTAAAAAGAAGGTTCTTTGGAATCATCGGGTGGCTCAGGTTAACAGAAGTTCAAACGGAATCACCATCACGGTAGATAAGTTGGGCCAGCATATGATGGGGTATGCGGTTATGCATGAAGAAATGCTCGTAGATAAGACGTTTGGAATAGAAGCGAAAGTCGTACTGGCAGCAGATGGATTTCATTCTCTAATCAGGCGGCTTAACAAAGTCGCTTACGAACCGGTTGGAAATCCCATGGGCTCACTTGTTTTTGAGAGTCAGGATAGCTTCTCTGGAGATGCGATTCTTTCTCTCGGTTTTTCCGATGCGGGTGCATCGAGTTATTTCCCATTGCCCAATCATCGTTCTCGCTACGGGTTTACGGTTGATCAATTGACTGAAGTTTCTGCCGACCGCGATAAGGGGCATAATGTTTATGACGAAGACCTCGCCAATTTTGAAGGATTGGCAGACGAAGATCTCCGATTGTTACTAGAGGCTCGTATGCCTTATTTGGCTCACAAAAAGCCGGATATTGTTTGGCGCGCGGCTGTACCATTCGGTATTCGATTGGCTGATCGAATTTGGGATCGAGGAATATTCTTAATGGGCGATGCTGCGCGGTCCGGATTTCCACTCAGTGCAAAGAGCATCAATCACGGAATACCCGAAGCAGGTAAAGTGGTAGAAGCTTTGGATACCTATTTGGAAGATGATGATGCGAACGAGATTGAAAAGGTGGCTACTTCGATGCGGATGGAGTGGGAGGATCTTGCGTCCTTGGAATATTTTTCGGCAAGGCCTGATCTCAAGGGTCCGCTCAAACATGTCGATTTGAATCTTGTTCTCCAAGCCCTGCCTCTTACCGGTGATGATCTCGCATTTGCTGCCCACAAACTCGACAAATGCTTTGCGAGATCGTCCAAGATACTCAAGGGAAGGTCCTAGATAGCCCCTTCGTTGAGTGCAACTGTCGGTGACACCCGTGAAGCTCTAATGGAAGGAATCAAGCAGGCGAGTTGTGAAACAACAGCCATCAGTACTGACGCAGACAATATGGAGGCGAAGTGTAGAACGGGCATATCATAAAGTAACCCATTCATTGCTTTGCTTGCGAACCACGTGCCGATAAGTCCTATCGAAAGACCGATGGCCAGTAGTCGAAAGCCCAAAGCCAGAAATTGTATGCGGATCTGGTTTGGATTTGCCCCGAGGGCCATGCGGACGCCCACTTCTTTTTGTCTTTGGGCAACCGCGAAGGCGAGTATTCCATAGGTTCCGATTCCGGCAAGTAGAAGGGCCACATCGGCAAATAACGTTGAAAGCAGGGCCGGAGAGCGTCGAGTGGTAAGGCTTTCATAGATTCGATCATTCATCGTTTTGAGACCGTCTATGGGCAATTCAGAGTCGAGTTCCAGTATCGTTTTTCGGATGGTGTTCATTAGGGGGGGCGGGTCCATCCCTGCCTGTACTACGAGATAAAAGCTGTTCCAGGATTGGTGTTGATAGGGGAAGTAAATCGAGCCTTTCGCTGCCTGGTCTCCCAGCTCGTTCCTTTTGATTCTACCGACGACACCTACGATCGTGTAAGCTTCATCTTCTTTGAAATCAACATTTTTGCCCAATCGTTTTCCGACTGGGCTCTCACCGTCGTGCCAGTAGAATGCCGCTGTGTCCGTATCGATCAAGCACACGCGCGTATCGGCCTTCGCATCCACCGCGTCCAGCAGGCGGCCTTCAATGAGTGGGATTCCCATCAGCTTCCAATACTCTCCGTCGACCCCAGATGTATAGTGTGCTCGAATTGAGTTATTGTCGTCGTATTTCTGCCCTTCGATGACAACCGCGTTGTCGCTGTTATTTCCACCAAACGGCAGTCCGGTGTTAATAGCAGCCTTATTGATACCGGGAATGGCTTCGATCGCCGGCAACAAACGGTCGATGAATGCCAGACGATCAGCTTCTTCTGGATAGCGTTTATGGGGTAGTGAAATGTGCCCGGTTACGAGTGCTGCTGGATTAAACCCCGGTGAAACATTCATTACTTTTTTGAGACTGACAGTCATCATGCCCGCGCAGGTAAGTAACACGAGAGTGAGTGCAATCTGGGCAATAATAAAAGAGTGGCGCACTCGTTGGGTAGTACGACTTGCCGTGCCACTTCGAGATTCTGCCTGCAAGGCGGTGGCTATCTGTCCTTTCAAATGAAACCAAACAACCGGTATGGCCAGGACGATACCAACAAGGCAAGATCCGGCGATTCCAACGAAGACTACCCGGGTGTCTAATGTGACGCCGGCTCCAAGCGGTAGCTTGTCGATTCCCAGGTGTCCCATCATGCGAATTCCGAATGCGCCTATACCGATTCCCAGTAATCCTCCGATGATCGTGAGTGACAGCGTTTCATAAAGCGTCGAGCTGAGTATGTCTCTTCGACCGGCGCCGAGTGCTTGGCGAACTGCTACTTCCTTGGAAAGGGTGCTCGCTCTTATTAGAAACAGATTTGCAATGTTTACTCCACCGATCAGTAACAAGCAAAATACTCCGGTTTGTAGTAGAATCAACGTAGACTTGATACTGGCGACGTGATCTTCACGCAGGTCATGTATATACGTTCTGAAACCAACGCCTTTCAGCAAGTGTGCAACCGGGTCTGACTCCATGAGTGAGATATTGAATCCGTCCATCTGGGATTGTGCCACTTTCAGAGAGGTTCCTTTCTTGAGGCGCGCGATAAAGAAGTAGTTGTTGGAGTGTCGGTTGATCGGTTCCCGATCCTTGAGGTTGCTGGCGGCGGGCACATAAAACTCTGCCTTGCTGGAGAGAAATTGAAACCCTTTGGGTAGTACTCCTACGACTTCATTGGAATTCCCCTCCAGATCGAAGGTCTTTCCCAATATTTGAGGATCACCATCGAAGTAGCGTTGCCAGAAACGGTATGTAAGGATCGATTTTCTACTATTCTCAGGGAGCATTTCGTCTTCGGTGAATGTTCGCCCCATCAGAAGTTGAACCCCTAGGGTTTCGAACAAATCAGGTGAGATACGATCGCGTTTTACGCGGATCGGGGCTCCGTTTTCACCCACGATGGCGCTGCCATATTGTATAATCGAAACGGATTCAAACGAATCGATACCCTCCTTCCGATCGTAGTAATTGGGAAGCGACGCTGAAGACTTCTCCACCCCCGCTCCTGGATAGGCGTTGCTGGCAGTGATTAGGCCTTCTGATTTAATAAACGGCAAAGGGCGCAACAGGATGGCATCCACTATGGAGAAAATGACAATGTTAGCGCCGATACAAAGCCCCAGAGTGAGAAGAACCGTTAGGGCGAATCCTCTTTGTTTGGATAAACGCCGAAGGGTGAGACGGAGAGCTGACTGAGAAAAGAAAGAACTCATGCTAGAATTACCCGGAATGCTGCCGGATGGTTGCATAAGAATCTAAATCGTAGTCTTTTCTAACGAGGCAGGGTCATTTGTTTCAACACCGCTCGTCCTAATATACCGTACGGGCTGGCAAGAGTTTCGATCATCTCGAAGTGGTTGTATCCATCCCCAATGATCAAGGACACGGGTTTACCGTCCGTTTCCACCGCAGTGCTGAATTCAATCGACTGGCGCTGAAATTCTGGGGTCTCAAAGGTCCCATAGGCTATGATTAACGGGCAACTTATCTTATCAATATGCGATAATGGACTGAGTTGGCTAATGGTCTCCTCTGTGAAATTTACGTATTCTCTTCTGGCAGACAAACTCACTGGGACCAAATCATACATACCGCTGCAGAGAAGGGCTCCTTTAATAAGATCTTTGGGTGTTCCTTCGTATTGACTCCAATCCGTGGTAACCAAAGTTCCAGCTAAGTGTCCACCGGAAGAAAACCCCGAGAGATAGATCTTGTCGGGATCTCCGCCAAAGGCTTTGGCAGCATTGCGGTGTATCCAGACCATCGCGCGTCTGATTTGGTCCACGATGGGTGGTAGGTTGCTGTCAAAATCCTGGATGGGCGTGAAGTCCAGGGCCACGAAATGAGCCCCTTCATTTACAAAGATCTCTGCGAGGTAAGAGTTTTCAGCAGCGGAGCCGAATCGCCAGGTTCCGCCGTGCACAAAAACGTGTATCGGAGCGTTGGTGACCTGGGTTTTGAATACTTCGAGTGTCTCATCCTTGCCGGTGCCGTATTCAAATCTGTCAGGCTCGCCCAGTATCTTACGGGTGATTTTGCTATTCGATTTTTGCCGGTCCAATACCTGCGAAAGGTTCGGGGCATAAACAGCCTGATCGTATGCGGCGTCGAGAGCCGCCTGGTCGTAGTGCATCCAAACGAGGGGTTCAGTTTCCTCAGCGACCACCGGGTTGGAAACGGCAATCAGGGCTGCAACCAGGAGTAAACTTGAATGGGATCGATTGAATCTGTGTATGTTCTCCATGGCGGCCTTTGGCGGCATTGATTGTCTGCCTCAGGTCATTGATCCAGCAGTTCGCAGGCCACCTTCTACCCTTTATGAGGAACTATCGGTGCCGAAGGATCTTATACCCGACTAACTTCTGTGTCTCTTCATCCCACAATCGAAGCGTTATCGACTTGAAGCTCTTGAATAAAGTGAGCTCGGGCACGGTTTGAAAAAACGGTTCTGCTTCGTGGCAGGCCTTTAAATTGTAGTTGGGAATCCGGGAGCTCAAATGGTGTATGTGGTGATAGCCAATGTTGCCTGAAAACCAATTGAGCACAGCGGGGAGTTTATAGAATGAGCTGCCTTCCATCGCGGAGGTTGCGTAGTCCCATTCCTCGCCTGAACGCCAATAGGTGTCTTCATATTGATGTTGAACGTAGAATAGCCAGATACCGACTCCGCCAGAAACTGCGACGATGGCCATCTGTATAAACAAAAAGTGCCAGAACCCAAATATCAGACTCATTCCGACTCCGTAAAGAAGTAGACTGAAATTCATGATATGAACCGATTTCCTTTCACGCTTGTTGGATTTTGGGTCAGGGAAACGCTGATACACCATCATCAGCCCAACCGGTGCCAGTACGAACATGATGATCGGGTTCCTTGCGATGCGGTAAATGATCTTGGTGCGCGTCGGGGCTGCCTGGTATTCTTTAACGGTCATCACCCAGATATCTCCGAGTCCACGTTCATCCAGATTCCCAGATGTTCCGTGGTGAGCTGCATGTTGCCAAGTCCAATGGCGGTAGGGCGTAACGGTAAACAAGCCGGCAAGAAACCCGGTGATGTTGTTGGCCCGCCGTGATTTGAAAAAGGATCCGTGCCCGCAATCGTGAAAAATGATGAAAATTCTTAAGAGAAAGAAAGCGGAAATGGATGCAAGCAGTAAGGTCAGAGGCCAGGATATCGTCCTGGTAAAATACATCAATACCCAGAACGCCACATATGGGCCGAACGAATTTGCGATTTGTCCGATCGCTTTAGCTCGGGACGGGGTTTGGTACTTGCGGACTATCTTACGCCAGTTTTCAGGCAGATCAGTTGTCGAGTCGGATAGGGTGGTAGTTTCGTTGGTTTTTATGCTGGGTATCCAATGGAGATCATCGCCTTGTGCGACAAAATTCGGTACTAAATCAAGTCAAAGGCGTTTCATCCTATCGTAACCGAAGTTGTATACAGGTGCCTTACCAGGTCTGGAATATCCGGGTATCGGAAGCCGGGAGCCGTATCAGGCCTCTTGCTAAGCCGTCGGAAAGATGTAGCCTTCCTTTCCTCCGACTCCATACCAAGTCGAGGGATCTGCTTCGGGTGCAAGAGGCAAATCGTTTTTGAAACGATGCACAAGATTCGGATTCGTGATGAAAGGACGACCGAATGCGATCATGTCTGCATCACCTTCAGCGAGGCGTTCCTCAGCGGACTCTTGAGTATATCCGCAGTTTCCTAAGATAGGATTGGAAAATACCTTACGGAATTCCTTAAGTGTCATGGGTTCACCAAGTTCGTGAAACCCGAACGCGAGGCCGTCCATCACGTGCAGGTAGGCTAAATCGTATCGATCGAGTTGGCTGGCGACATAGGTGAACTGTTCGCGGAAATCGGGAGAACCCATATCGTCGAATGCGCCATTGGGTGCCAGGCGGACGCCCACTCTATTGGCCGGATATACCTCCGACACAGCTCTCACGACTTCGTCGAGCAGTCGGTAACGGTTTTCGATTGAGCCTCCGTAGTCGTCGGTTCTCAGATTCGTTTTCGACTGCAGAAATTGGTCGATCAGGTATCCGTTTGCAGCGTGAATTTCGACTCCATCGAAATCAGCTTTTTTTGCGATCAGGGCTGCTTGCTTAAAATTTGCGACGATTCCAGGAATCTCGTCGGTGCCTAAAGCCCGGGGCGTCTCGTAGGGTTGTTTTCCCTGGGGGGTGTGAATTTCGTCACCCTCCAACCTGACGGCTGATGGAGCAACGGGTTGAAGTCCGTCATTGATCGAGCTGTGCGTTGCTCGACCGGGATGCCAGATTTGGAGGAAAATAGTACCTTCCTGTTTGTGAACGGCGTCGGTTACTTTTTTCCAACCGACAATGTGCTTGTCTTTGAATGCGCCGGGCATTCCTTGCCAGGCAATGGCGTCGCTGGCTACAGCAGTCGCTTCAGCGATGACGAGGCCGGCATCTGCTCGTTGGCTATAGTATTCGGCCATGAGGTCGGTGGGAGTTCCGTCGGCCTCCGCCCGGGTGCGTGTCATGGGGGCATGTGCTATGCGATTCTTTAAGACTAAGTTTCCAATTTTAACGGATTCGAATAATTTTTCGGACATGGGACGGTTTGAAATGGGCTATGTTTGATAAGTTTACAGCGATTCAGTCGTAGGTATAAACATACCTAATTGTTCGATAGTAGTCGAACAAAAGAATGGAACCTGCCACGGGTCAATCTATATTTCGATCATAATCGAACAAAGGTTTGTAGGAGTTGATGAAATATGGCAGTTTACGACAAATTAATCCAATTTACTGCATGAAGATTTATGATCATCCACCGCTGAAAGATATAACGCTCACCTCAGTTTTACAGGCGGTTGCAGATCCCTGTCGCCAGAAGATCATATCGACATTACTTCGGGCGAAAGGCCGTGCGCTTGCCTGTAATGAGTTTGAGCTGGGAGTATCCAAGGCTACGGCTTCTCATCATTTTGAAGCATTGCGTAATGCGGGAGTTATACAGACCCAAACTCAGGGAACGAAATGCCTCTCTCAACTTCGGGAAGGTGAATTGAATAAACGTTTTCCTGGTTTGTTAAAGCTGATCCATAGCGAAAGCTAAGAAAATTTTCAAAGTCAGGATGGTTTTAATATCTTCTGTCGGTATATCAGCAGGGCCCCATCCCGCCACCTTGACTGGTATAAATCGACTTTTCGCGATGGTTCTGACAACTCCGAACGTAGTGAGCTTAAAATAGCTTCCCCAATGTCGTCAGGCGCTAAGCCAGTTTCTTTTTTAAGAATGACCAGGTAGGGCTCTTTTTTACTTTTACTAATCCGGCAACGGGACCCTGATAAATGATTTCTCCTCCGCCTTCTCCTCCTTCGGGCCCCACTTCGACGAGGTAGTCCGCTTCAGCCAGCAGGTCGAGATTGTGTTCGATAACGATGACGGTATGGCCCTGGTCGACAAGCTGGTGGAGCAGGTGAATCAGTTTCTCACAGTCACTCATGTGAAGGCCAATGGTCGGTTCTTCCAGAATGTAGAGATTCTGGAAATTGATGGCGCGGCTTTTATCGCGAAAGCTCGGGAGACCTTTAGCGAGCTCGCTGACCAGTTTAAGGCGTTGGGCTTCTCCGCCGGATAGCGTGGGGCTGCTCTGCCCCAGGGTAAGGTAACCGAGTCCCGTTTGGACCATGAGATGGAGCATGTCGCCCAGCAGACTGTGTGTTTTGAAAAACTCAGCGGCTTCCTCAAAGGTCATGTTGAGAACGTCAGCAATTGTCTTCTCTTTCCAGCGAAGGTCGTCGAGCTCGGGACCGTAGCGCGTGCCATGGCAGTCCTCGCAAGTCATGTAGGCATCGGGAAGAAAATTCATCTCGAGCTTGATTTGCCCGGACCCTTTGCAGGTTTCGCAACGGCCGTTGGCTGTATTGAAAGAAAAGGTACTGGCGCTCATGCCACGCATCTTTGCTTCGGGCAGGTTGGCAAAGAAACGTCGGATGATGTCCATTGCGCCCATGTAGGTGGCAGGTGTTGAGCGGGGTGTTTTTCCGATCGGTTTTTGATCCACCTCGATGACGGAACGAAAGCGATCTCCGTTCAGCAATTGGGTGAAGGGTTTGGCTTTGTGTGTATTGGGAAGTGGCACAGCCTGAGAAAACTCTTTCTCTTCAAGTTTTGCTTTCTTGTGCTTGCGCGCATAGTCGACCGTTGGACTTAGCAGGTCGCGAATTAGCGTCGACTTTCCGGCGCCAGAGATTCCACCCACCATGGTTAATTTTCCCAATGGGATGTGTAGATCGTCTCCCTTGAGGTTCCTGAGTTTCGCATTCTTCAATACTATCCAGTCCTGCGGAGCGCGTTTCCGAACATTGTATTTTGGCTGGAGTTTTCGGTATTCACCACGGATAGGATGTGCAATGCCATGTTTAAGGTATTTTCCTGTAAGCGATTGTTCATTCGCCAGTATCTCCGCAAAGGTACCGTTGGCGATGATTTCCCCTCCGTGCACCCCTGCACCAGGCCCGATGTCGATGATGCGATCGGCGTGCTCCATGGTCTCGTCGTCGTGTTCGACGATGAGTAGAGTGTTACCGCGGGATTTAAGGTCCTTAAGGGACTCGATGAGCTTAAAGTTGTCGCGTGCGTGCAGGCCGATCGACGGTTCATCCAGCACATACAAAACACCGGAGAGATTTGAGCCAAGCTGGGCAGATAGTCTTATACGTTGAGCCTCCCCGCCGGAGAGTGTGGAGGTCGGTCGGTCCATGCCAAGGTAGTCGAGCCCTACTTGGCCCATGAATTGAAGACGCTCTTCAATCTGTGGTAAAATATCTGTCATGACCGCCTTGCCTTTGCGGTCGAGCTTGAGTTTGTGCAGTTGCTTTAAAAGGCCGCCGGGCGCGAGACGAAGCAATTGAGGTAGGGTAAGTTCGGTTCCGTCGTTAAAATTCAGATACACATTTCTTGAGAGCAGATTGAGGCGTTCCCCGTTGCAGATTTCGCAGGGTTCCAGGAACCATTTACGGTCAACATCGTCGTCTTCGTTCTCCAGCCAGTTGTTACCATTGCCACGGCATTCAGGACACCAACCTTTCGAGCTATTCCAGGAAAAGTGTTTAGGGTCGAGCTCCGGATAGGCTTCACCCGTTATTGGGTCGACCCGTTCAGTTGAAAGCCAAGAGAGAATCGCGCCCGAGTCATCCACCAACATCGCGGAGCCCTTGCCAAGTCGAAGTGCTTTCTTCAGGTCGTTCGGGAGCGTTGAATCGGATTTCGTCGAAGTCAGGTCGGTGAGCACAACTTCGATATCGTGTTCTTTGTAGCGAGAAAGCTTCTTGAACTTTGAGACCTCGATCACCTCGCCATCGATACGCATGAGATCGAAGCCCTGCTTCTCGATCCATTTGGCGATCGGTTCGTGATGGCCTTTCCGTCCGCGAATAAGGGGTGACGCGAGATAGATGTGTTTGAGTCTCTTGTACTTGGGCTGGGTCAGTAAGCCCTCCAGATGTTTAACCAAGGCTGACTCGGTTAGGGAAATAACAGGTAAACCAGACTCGGGGGAATGTTGGATTCCGAGTCTTGCGTAGAGCAGGCGCAGGTATTGGGCTACCTCAGTGATCGTAGCGACGGTCGATTTCCGGCTCCCCCGGGTGACTCGTTGTTCTATCGCGACGGTAGGGGCGATCCCGCGAAGGTCGTCGATATCGGGTCTGGGCAATTGCTCTACGAACTGACGGGCGTAGGCGGACATCGATTCCAGGAAGCGCCTTTGGCCTTCTGCGAATACGATATCAAAGGCCAGACTGGATTTTCCGGAACCCGAAACTCCGGTGACTACGGTGATCTGATTGTGAGGAATCTCGACAGAGATATTTTTCAAATTGTGTTCCCGAGCGCCCCGGATCTGCAAAGCAGATTGGGTGGGACTAGAGGCCAAGGACGAGGGACGAGTGGTGATACTTGCGTACTTCGTTGGTGATTCAGCTGCTATGAGTGACTCTCGTTTATTGCTCGTTGCTGCTTGTTTCTTGCGAGCGAGTTCGGCCACGAGGAACGACTGGGATGGGATCTTCTTTTTAGCCAGTTGCTCTGGGGTTCCTTCGGCAATCACCTTTCCCCCTGCCATACCGGCTTCCGGTCCCAGTTCTATGAGCCAGTCAGCACATTTTATGAGGTCTACATTGTGTTCGATAACGATGACGCTGTGACCTTCGTCGACCAAACGATGGAGAACCTGAATCAATCGGTTGACGTCGTGTTTGTGAAGGCCGGTGGTAGGCTCATCCAGGAGCAGCAACGATTGAGATGTCGACGCCTCGGCAAGCGATAAATACTTGACCAGTTTTAGTCTCTGTGATTCGCCTCCCGAAAGTGTGTTTAAAGGCTGGCCCAATTTGAGGTAACCGAGGCCTACTGCATCCAGAGATTTGAGTTTATGTTTGAGTTTTGGCTGAGCTGCAAAAAACAACAGCGCTTCCGTGATGGTAAGGTGCAGGATTTCGGATATCGTTTTTCCTCCCCATTGGATGCTGAGAATCTCGGGTTTGAAGCGCTCACCTTCACAGATAGGACAGGTAACGTAAACGTCGGATAGAAATTGCATCTCGACCTGTTCGTAACCGAGACCGGTGCAGTTGTCACAACGACCGTCTCCGGCATTGAACGAAAAGTAGGCTGCAGTAAATCCCTGGGATTGTGCGTCATCTGTCTTGGCGAACAAGTTACGAATATCATCCCAGCCGCTCACATAAAGAATGGGATTGGAGCGGGGAGTTTTAGTGACGGGCCCCTGGTCAACCAGAACGACTTCTGCAAACGACAAAGGACATTCGATTTTAGCGACCTCGGCGGGATCTTCAGTGATAAGGCCTCTGTCTTGCTTAAAGGCTTGGTGTATGACGTTATCCAGCAACGTTGATTTTCCTGAACCACTGACGCCAGTAAGACAGACCAGTTTTCCAAGCGGTATTTTGAAATTCTGGCGTTGTATGTTGTGTTTGGATACGTTTTTAAATGTGAGAAACTGAGTGGCTGGGGATTTTTGGGTCCCGCGGGTTTTTACGCCTCTCCGCTTTGTTGGAATATCGATCACCTTCCGGTTTGAGAGATACTGTCCTGTGATTGAGTTGTCATCCTCGAGCAAGTCCTTGAGTGACCCTTGGAAGACGAGGTTTCCGCCCAGATTGCCCGGACGTGGACCGATCTCCAAAACCTGGTCTGCCGCGCGAATGATCGCCTCATCGTGTTCAACCACTACTACCGTGTTGCCCATGTCGGTCAGGCTGCGAAGGATACGGATCAGGCGGTCAATGTCTCGCGAGTGTAGTCCGATAGAGGGCTCGTCCAGCACGAAAAGCGTGTCAACCAAAGCGGTTCCCAAACAGGAAGTGAGGTTAACGCGTTCCACTTCGCCACCCGACAAGGTCTTCGAAGGTCGATCGAGTGTCAGGTAGCCCAGTCCCACCTGATCCAAATATGTGAGCCGGGTCAGTATGGACTCGTAAGCCAGGTCGACCTGATGGTCGCCCGTTGGTTTGAATTGATCCCGAACCAGTGGCAAAAGCTCTTGCACTGGGATTTGGTAAAGATCGGGTAGCGGATGCCCCCGCCACTTCCAGCAGAGTGATTCGGATTGGAGACGGGTTCCGTCGCAGGCTGGACACTTCGTATAGGTGCGGTACCGGGAAAGGAAAACCCGGACGTGCATTTTGTAAGTGTTGTTTTCCAGCCAATCGAAAAATCCTTTGAGGCCGTACCAGGCTTGAGGCCATTTGTAGCCCGGTTTCCCATAGTTGGGATCCCCTTGAATGACGAAGGCCTGGTGTTCATCTGTAAGGTCTTCGAAGGGGATATTTGTCGGGATTTTCTTCTTTTTGCAGAAGACTTTGAGGTCCTTCAGGCTTTCACCATAGACTGCACCGAGCCACGGTTTAATAGCTCCCTCATCGATGGCCAATTTGCGGTTGGGTATAGCGAGCCGGTAGTCGACTTGTATGATGCGTCCGAAACCTCGGCATTCGGGGCAGGCTCCGATTGGAGAATTGAAGGAAAAGAGTGACGGTGAGGCCGGCTTGAAGCGTTGGCCAGATTTGGGTGAATGCAGGCCGGTTGAGTAGTGGCCGATGTCTTCTCCAGACTCATCAAAGAGCAAAACCTCGCCCCGACCGAAATGAAGCGCTGTTTGCACCGATTCGAGGAAGCGGCTTCGACCTTTGGCTTTGATCGTGAGTCGGTCCTGGATGATGAAGAGGGGGCTTTTGTCCAGACCAGATATTTTGAGATCGTCGAGTCGACTGACCTGTCCGTTTACCAGGGCCCGCGTGTAGCCCTGTGCTTTTAGGGGTCCCAGAATTTCTTCCCACTTGAGTTGTTTCGGACGCTCCACTTTGAAGCAAAGTAGTGCTGTCTTGTCCTTCGACTGAGAAAAGACTTTTTTCCAGATCGATTCGGGATTGTCATCTTCGACGGCTTCTCCGGTTTCAGGATCAAACAGGTTCGCAACATGGGAAAACCAGACTTTGAAGAAATCAGTTAGTTCAGTCATGGTTCCGACCGTTGAACGGGTGGTTTTGACCGTGTTGCTCTGCTGTATGGCGATGGACGGTCGAATGTTCTCGACGGAATCCAGCTTCGGGCGATCCAGTAGCTCGAGAAATTGCCGGGTGTAGGGGCTGAACGTCTCCACATAGCGGCGTTGCCCCTCTGCGTGGAGGGTTTCAAATACGAGCGAGGATTTTCCTGCCCCGCTGAGTCCGGTTACGACGATCAGTTTTCCCAGAGGGAGGTCGAGGTCGAAGCCCTTCAGGTTGTTCTGGCGAATGCCTCGCAGGTGTATGTATTCTTGATCGGTGGGCATAGAAATTGGGTAGGGGAAGCTGGCGGGATCATTTCACCAGCGCAAATGCTATTTGGAGAATTTGAGCCACAAAGGCAGACCAATGCAGGCAAATCCTATTCAAAGTGATTGATCTTTTGTGGGATTATGGTTGTTGCTCCGTCTTTTTTTGCGACTCCATGAATCTTTCGGGGGTCTAGAGGTTAATAGATACGGTAATCATTTGTCCGAAACACGTTTGTAATTTGTCATTAGAGCCGGTAACGCTGTTGGTTAACCAAACAATACTTAATCCAAAAAAGCCCAGTGAGCCCTCGAAAAAAATCCAAGAAGAAACTGATCGTTTTTTCGATTCTTATAATAGTGGTGTTGACCACGGTTGCCTTGCTCGCAACGCGAAAGAAGGAGGAACTGATTGAAGTCACGACTGAGAAAGCAGAACGGAGAACGGTCACAAGCATCGTTTCGGCTACCGGGCGTATCTTTCCAGAAGTCGAGGTTAAGATTTCCTCTGAGGTCGCTGGAGAAATCATCGACCTTCCAGTTGTGGAAGGTCAACTCGTCAAAAAAGGAGATCTTTTGGTCAAAGTGGATCCCGAGCGCTACGAGGCTCAGGTGCGTCAGCGGGAAGTTTCAATCAATTCTGCCAAGTCGCGTTCTCTGGAAGCCAAGGCAAACTATCTGCAGGCTCAACAGGATTTGAGGCGGGTAGAAGAGCTATTTGCCAAAGGGTTTTCCAGTCAGAAGGATTTGGAGGACGCCCAGACCCTTGTTGAGATCCGCAAGGTTCAAGAAGAGACTTCATTGCTGGAGATCGAGCGGGCGAAATCGTCCTTGGAGGAAGCGCAGGACTTTCTAAACGAAACGGTCCTTCACGCGCCGATGGATGGTACTATCAGTAAGCTCGATTCTGAATTGGGGGAGCGTGTGGTGGGCACCGGCTCGTTCGCGGGAACGGAAATTATGAGGGTGGCAGACCTAAGTAATATGGAAGTACGGATCGAAGTGAGTGAGACTGATATTGTGAATGTGAAAATTAATGATAAGGCGACCGTGGAGGTCGATGCCATGTCCGATGAAAAATTTGCCGGTTACGTGACGGAGATCTCCAGCTCAGCGGCGAATGTTCGCCAGAATAACGATCAGCTAACCACCTTTGAAGTGCGAATAAAACTGACGAATCCAAGTCCAAAGCTAAGGCCAGGAATGACTGCTACTGCCGATATCGAAACCAAAACAGTGGAAGATGCGATTTCAGTGCCAATGCAATCGGTGACGGTTAGAAAGAAGGATGAAGTTAAGAAAGCTCTGAACCCTGGTTCGGAAGACGACACAGATAAGGAAACTAAGGAAGAAGGTGAAGTCCCAGAAAACGAATCTAAGGACAAAGGAGATGTCAAAGAGGACCTCCAGCGCATTGTTTTTGTGATAAAGGACGGAAAGGCATTCATGCGTGAAGTGAAAACGGGAATCGCGGATAATTCTTACATCGTCATCGAAGAAGGCCTTGAACCCGGGGAAGAGGTTGTGTCCGGCAGTTATCGAGCCATAACCCGTCAGCTGAAGCACGATGTTGCGGTAACAGTCAAAAAGCCCGGTAAGGATAATCGAGAGAATCAGAAGAAGAGCTGATTTGAGCTACCCAACGATTCTTTTAAAGCTATGATTCAGCCATATCAGGGAGTAGGAGAGCCAATCATCGATATTGGTCGGGTTGAAAAGTTTTATGATTTGGGAAAGGCCAATATCGTGAAAGCACTGGATGGGGTGGACTTGAAGATCTACCGGAATGATTATGTCGCGATTATGGGGCCGTCCGGAAGTGGGAAATCCACCCTCATGAATATGCTGGGGTGCCTGGATACGCCTACAGCCGGTCAATACTATTTCGAAGGTGAAGACGTGGCGATGATGGATGACAACGAACTCGCGTTTATTCGAAATCAAAAAATCGGGTTCGTATTTCAAAGCTTTAACTTATTGGCCAGGGCGACGACATTGCGTAACGTGGAGTTGCCGCTTGTGTATGCGGGAATGCCACGCTGGGAGCGACAAGAGAAAGCCCAACTTGCCTGTGAAAAAGTGGGCTTGGCGGACCGGGTGGACCACAAACCTAATGAGCTCTCGGGGGGGCAACGCCAGCGCGTGGCCGTAGCTCGTGCTTTGGTGAATGATCCTTCGATCATTTTGGCGGATGAGCCCACCGGAAACCTCGACTCGAAAACCGGGGATGAGATTATGGGGTTGTTCGACGAGCTGCATGATCAGGGGAATACGATCATTCTAGTCACACATGAGGAAGATATCGCGAAACATGCGCACCGACTCGTTCGTTTGAGAGATGGAAAGATCGAAGTCGACTGTGTGAATGAACGATTGGGATGAAGCGTTTTTTCTCAGAGTTTTTTGAAAGTATTCGTATCGCTTTCGAGCAATTGAATGCGCACCGCACACGGGCCATGTTGACGATGCTGGGCGTGATCATCGGTGTACTTGCGGTTACATTGATGGGGACCGCTATGAACGGTATTGATAAAGGAGTGAATGATACACTGGAAATTGTTGGTACTGATGTGTTCTATGTGGGACGACACTCCTGGGAACAAGCGCAAGATGCTTGGCGGAATTTGAAGAACCGCCCTTACATACGTGACAATGAATCCCAGAAGCTGAATGAAATTATTGCGCAGACTCCAAATTCAACCTTGTTCCGCGGAGCTCCCACGGTGCAGTGGTGGCCGCAGGGGGATGTGAAAATCAAAGACAAGTCGATATCGGACGTTACGGTAGTTGGCACGGATGAGAATTTTGAATTCGTAAATAAAGCACCGATTGAGGAAGGGCGTTTTTTGACGCAGATCGAATGCGCCACCGGCCGCGGGGTGGTTGTGTTGGGCTCGGATGTGGCGGAGGCACTGTTTCCCGACGAATCAGCTATGGGGAAGGTTGTTCGTTTGAAGGGACGTGAAGTTGAGGTGATTGGCGTATTCGCTCCCATGGGTTCGTTCTTTGGATTGATGAGCTTTGATAAGAACGCGGTTGTCCCTCTCAAGTGGCTTCGTAAGCACTACAATTGGACCATGCATACCGAAATTCGCGTCAAAATGGCGGAGGGTGCTGATAAGGAAGAGGCTCGGTATGAGTTAATCGGCGCTATGAGGCGTATTCATGGGCAGGTCGCTGAGGATGAAGACAATTTCGCGATAAACAGCACCGATTCGATTGAAGATGATTTGGGACCGGTTAAAGCCGGACTTGCGATCGCCGGATTCGGAATAACAGGGCTGTCTTTGTTTGTGGGTGCAATCGGCATCATGAACATTACGTTCGTGAGTGTGAAAGAACGTACCCGGGAAATTGGTACGCGTCGGGCCTTGGGTGCCCGTCGTTCATCGATACTCCTTCAGTTTCTGGTTGAGGCGATTTCAGTCTGTATCGTTGGTGGACTGATAGGCTTAGGTGTTGCCTATGCTCTCAAGATGGGGGTGGACAAGGCTTTTCCTAATTTTCCTTTTGTTTTTTCTTTCTCACTCGTTGTCGCCGCCATGTTAGCTTCGGTTACGGTGGGTATATTCTCCGGTATTGTTCCGGCCTTTCTCGCTTCGCGACTTGATCCAGCCACCGCCTTACGTCATGAGTGATCGTAGCCGATTTGATCGAAGCAAACGTATCCGGCCTTGGGAGATTATCACCATGGGCTTGGCTTCGCTGAACTCAAATAAATTGCGTTCGTCGTTAACGATATTGGGAATCGCCATTGGTGTGTTTTCGGTCGTGGGTGTGATGACGGCTTTGTCAGCGATGCGGTCGTCGATTGATAAGGGGTTGGAGGTTTTTGCTGGAGGGGTATTTCAAGTGAGCAAGTATCCTGCTGTTCGAATTAATGATGGATGGTGGAATTATCGGGACAGGCCGAGGATCGATTACCGGCAAGCGCGTCGTTTCAAGATTATGATGGAATCGGAGTCGGATTCATTGGTGTGTATGTATTTGGCAGATGGTGGTGAAATTGCCGCGTATAAAGACCGCAAGAGTGAGAGGAATCTTAGGATTATCGGATCGAATGAAAACTACCTAGAATGTTTCCCAATGGATATTGAATATGGGCGAAACCTGTCCGCTGAGGATGTTGAGTTTAATCGAACGGTCACTGTCATAGGGGCCAATGTCGTGAAAGCTCTTTTCCCGGATGAAGATCCATTAGGGAAAGTCGTTACTCAGCGAGGGACGAAGTACACAGTGGTGGGTGTTTTGGAAGAACAAGGACAGAGTTTCGGCTCAAACCCTGACCAGTTGGTAATCATACCGATCACGCGTTTCCTATCCATTCGTGCGAATATCAATACCTCGCTACAGCTTGCTGTGAAAGCGCCTAGTATTGATGTGATGCCCGAATACCAAGATCAGGCAATCGGGCATTTGCGAACGATACGAGGACTAGCGCCGGAAGATCCGAATAATTTTGAAATAACGTCCAATGATGCGATTCAGGATATTTTCGATGGGATAGCCGTTGTGGTTGGAACAGGGGGGTTGATTATTTCCGCAATTGCTTTGGTGACGGCTGGGGTAGGGGTGATGAACATCATGCTGGTAAGTGTCACTGAACGCACGCGCGAGATAGGCATTCGAAAATCGATTGGAGCCAGAAGTAAGGACATATTGAAGCAGTTTTTGTTGGAGGCGATTTTTCTGTCCGAAGTTGGGGGGCTTATTGGCATTGTGATTGGGATTATCGCCGGGAACATCATTGCTGCCCAGATGGATGTTTCCATGATATTTCCCTGGTTCTGGGCAGGAGTTGCGATTGTGACCTGCTCAATGATTGGAATCCTATTTGGCATTTATCCAGCGTATAAGGCAGCGAAGTTGCATCCTATTGATGCGCTGAGATTCGAGTAGTAGCCTTTCGGATTTGGGTGGACCTTTATTTTGACCGCAGCCAGGATTTCAAACACTATGGCTGACGAAGAAAAACCACGCCGATCGTTACGAGTTTTTGATCTGTTCTTTCTGTTATTGGCTGCAAGCCCGTTGATTCTTCCGTTTATCATGGTTGAACAACCCGAACTGCCATTAGGAGCCCATAGTGAGAGTGATTGGTTTTCTGTTTTGGAATCAGACGTGGAATTGTTGATCGATTCCACGGCGTGGGATCCGATTGGTAAGAAAAGGGTTATCAAGCAGGAAATCTTCGATGAGCTGCTCGATATGATAGCCCGGGCTGACAAGTTCATCGTTCTGGACTTCTTTTTGTGGAATCATTTCCAGGGAACCATTGTGGAGGATCACCGCCAGCTGTCTATTGAGCTCGCGTTGGCGTTGGTGAAGAAGAAACAAGGAAATCCTGATCTTCCGATCTTGGTTCTGACTGATCCGATTAACCGAATATATGGTGATATGGCCCCCAGTTTTTTCAGCGAGATGGAGGAGGCGGGAGTCAGGGTCATATTCACTCATCTTTGGGATTTACCCGACTCTAATTGGATCTACGGAACCAACGCACGCTTCTACTCCCGCTTTGCGCCGAATCCGAATAAACCGACTGCTTTTGTGAACAAGCCGCTAATTCCGAATCCTCTGATTATCGACGGACCCAAGATCTCGCTTAAACAACTGGGACATCTTTTGTTTTTCAAAGCAAATCATCGGAAAGTCGCGATCACGGCTTCTCACAATGAAGGAGTCGATCTTTTGGTGAGCAGTCTCAATCCCGCAGACGGGAGCTCGGCCCACTCGAACGTGGGAATTCGGATTCGTGGGAAATTGGGACTTGAGGCGCTTGAGTCTGAACTACAGTTAATCACTTGGTCTTGGAAAGCCGCTTCTGGTGAAGCTTTACCGATCGAGATTGATCGTATAAGAACATTGGCGACCGAGGTGGTAAGCAATGTCCGAAGGGGAGATGTACGTGTGAAATGGATCACGGAAGGAGCGATAAAGAATCACCTGATCGAACTTTTGGAAAACGCTGAGTCTGGAGATGACGTGATGATTGCGCTATTTTATCTTTCGGATCGTGAAGTGATCGCCGCGATTAAGCAGGCTGCCGAAAATGGGGCGAAAGTGCGTATGGTTCTGGATGCAAACCGCGATGCGTTTGGCCGAGAGAAAAATGGTATCCCGAATCGAATGGTGGCTAGCGAATTTCGAGATCTGGCCACGGACCTCAATATCAGTATCGTGTGGGCGGATACACATGGTGAGCAATTTCATGACAAAGTTTTGGCCATTTCGAATCCGTTGAATAAGAAAAATCAACTGTGTTTGGGATCAGCGAATTGGACACGAAGGAACCTTGCTGACCTTAATCTGGAGGCGAATGTTCGGGTCGAGGGATCTGAGACATCGATGAGCCGGTTCAAAGCTTACTTTGAAGCCCTATGGTCAAACTCGGAAGGTTTGTCCTACACTCTTGATTATTCGGCGTGGGAGGAAACAGGCTGGAGGGCCACCGGAAAAGCGTGGTTATACCGCTTCCAGGAATGGTCCGGACTTGGAACCTTTTAGTTGAATGATCTTGGGTGCTGCCTGCGGATTTCCAAGCCCCTTAAGAAGGCTAAGAACAGCACCGAAATAATGATAGTTCCTATGATTACCGTTCCATAGGAACTAAGAGTCCAGCTTCCATTGCTGGCAGAGGTCATACCGGGTTGCACGGTGACAGCCAATTTACTGACAGAGGCGTTTCCCTTTACGGAAATTGCGGCTAGTCCTAAACCTGTAATTACTGCCAACAGGGCACAACGGCTGTAAGATTTAAGTGTCATAAGGTAAGGAGAAATAGGATCTTTCAGATTATGAGATAGTTGCACAGTAACTGAAGAGCGGCTATTGGCAAAAATAATCGCATTCAGTTTCCATTAAATTTCAAGAAGGTTCTCCGAGGAAACGATATAGGGTAATTGATTATGGGGTTGAGTATTAACTCTTAACTTTCTTCGTTTTCTTTGAGACGCAGTTCAACGAGTACCGATCTATGGTCCGATACGTTTCGTCGGACAACCTCGCTATGAACAACGTGAAACGCCTCGGGCACAAAGATATAGTCAATGGCCTTCCTTGGGAGGTAAGACGGAAAAGTTTTCGCTTTTACCGGGTAAGATCGGTAATGCGAATGGGCGGATATTTCGTCCAGAAGGTATTTCGCAGCGTCTTGGTCATTGGTTACGTTGGCATTAAAATCACCCATGACAAAAGGGTTGAGTCTGGTCTCGACGCCGTATTCTATTTCCTTATTCAGCGAGAATTTTTTAATCTCATGGCATTGTATCAGACGAGATTTCTTGGATTTAAAATCCAGATGCACATTGATAAAATCGAGCGTGCCTAGGGGAGTTTCGCAACGGCAATAGAGGAATCCCTTGGACCCAATCTTCTTTTTATCGAAAGCAACCACTTCATCTGCGATGATGGGGAATCTGGAGAGAAAGGCATTGCCGTACTTGAGACGGTATTTGCCATGATGCTGATTGTGCATTCCGTAAGCGGCAAATTCGAAGCCGGTTTTTGACCTCAAGAATTCAAGTAGATCCAGATTTCCGTTCCATTGGGAGTCTTCGTCGATCTCCTGCAATGCGACTATGTCTGGTTGCAGATCGTTAAGGAGTTCAACAATTTTGCCCATCCATTTCAGGATCGTCCTTTGCTTAACTAGTCCTTGGTGAAGTATGGGGCCACGGCCATGGGCGATGTTTAATGTGAGAAGCTTGATCGTTCCTGAAGCCATCGTGTGCTATTTCTTAATCACGGTACGTGTGATGGTCGAAACTGCAACGTTTGAAGTTTGAAAGCGTGTGGGTTCAGCTAGGGTTGCTTCTTGGATTCGCCGCCGCCAGTATTTAAAAGGGTCTGTTTGGTCTGGTCCGGCAGATTCGAGGAATTGATCCATTTAGTCGCTTCTTCCGGGTTTTTTTTGAGCCATCCGTTTGTAATTGGTGCGAGGGTTTTGGTTTGCAGAGTTGGATCGCTGATTGACTCTGCCCAAAGCATGGCCATTTCCGGATCTTGTCGGATGAGATTTTGAGTTAAGGTGGCTGCAGCGTTGTCTTTGGTCGCTCCGGCTTCCATTTCAATGACAAAGTCGGATGCACTGTAAGGATCTTCCCGTGCCCAGGTGCTCAGAGCTGTTCGACTAAGGTCGCTTGAAGTCGCAGGATCATCGAGGCTCAAGGCCCAGTTCATTGCTGCGACCGGATCTTCCCTTGCCCAACCAGAAGCGGTGCCACGAAGCGCCTCTGCCTGGATTTCAGGATCTGAAATTGATTGTGCCCATAGAGTTGCTTGTTTGGGGTCGGTGTTTGCGAGAGTACGGGCTGTGGTTAGAATCGCCTCGGATCTCATAGCTGGATCGGTTTGAGACATAGCCCATTGGGTCGCCGCCTGAGGATCCTCTCTTGCGAAACGGCTTATCAGGAAGCTCTCCATACCTCCGCCCCGGCCGCCTCGACCTTGTTGATCGTTGTTGGTGCTTTCCAATTCGGTCATGGCGTAGTTGATAGCTCCCTCGATATCGGTATTTGCCCATCCTTGTAGGGCTGCCATCATGGCAGTGTTGCGACCCCGTTCACTGGTTCCATTCTCATTGGCCCATGCGACGGCTGATCGAGGATCGGATTCAGCCCAGCCGGACATGACTGCCATGGTATCCCGGAGAGATCCGTCGTCTCCGCGACCACCGCGTCCCCTTCCACCGCGATTGTTTGAAGTCGAATCTTCCTTGTTCATAACATACTCCATCGCGGCAGGACCGTCTAACTTGCCCCATGTGTTTAGAAGCAAGTTTTCCATTTGACGCCTAAGTTGTCCGTCTGGCAAGGCTTCGAGCAAGGCAAAGCCATCCAGGATGTTATCTTTGGTCAGTTTCGAAAACGCGGCCGTCATCAAAGACATCTGTTTGAGAGGATCGTTTTCAGCGATGGCGCTCCTTATCTGCAAAAGGGGGTCAAGTTCTCCCTCATTCATTGGTGAAACTTTCGTAGTATCGGGGCTATCGACCAGAGATGGGGTGTGTTGCGACTTTGTATTTAAACTATTATTCGATGCTTCGAGTACTTCCTGATACCCGGCAGTCGGGTTGTTTGACAGAGTGAGTCGGCCGAGTAAAAAGGCGGCTACCAAGGTTGCTGGCCAAATAAAGAGGATGATTGTCGATTTTCTTTTTGCAGCAGCCATAATGAAGTATTGTTCGGAAATATGAAACCTATGAGAGAGGGTATCCGTTTTCAATAACGGACATCAAGGTTCTACAGTTACATTAATTTGTTGGAATCACTGACCTCACATCTACATAGTTTTCGTTATGGAAGACTCACCGCTCGTTGGAATTTCGATTCTTATCCTCGATGATGATAAATTGTTATGTCGTAGAATGGGGGCCTATCTGGAGTCTCGCGGGGCTGAAACGATGCAGGCGTTTTCTCTGGAAGAAGGCAGGAATTTGGTGAAGGAGTTTCCGTTCGACATAGTCCTGTCAGATATTCACTTGCCTGACGGGAACGGGCTGGATCTATTGCGGGAAGGCCTTTACCCCAGTACGACGCGTGTGTTGGTGATGACTGCTGAAGGCGGTGTGAAAACGGCGGTTGAAGCGATGCGTTATGGGGCAGTTGATTTTTTGACCAAGCCCTTCGAGCTGGATGAGCTTCCTTTGCTGATACTGCGAAGTCGGAAACAGCAAAAACAGGATCGGATAGAGAACTATCGAAAGGAAAGCGCTCCCAAGGAGTCGGATTTGTTTTTTGGCGATTCGATGAACAGGGTAAGATCCCAGCTTGAGAAGGTAATAGAAACAGACCGTCGGTTGTCAGAGTCTTTACCGCCAGTCCTGTTGATTGGGCAAACAGGTACTGGGAAAACATCGTTTGCGCGCTGGATTCATCAATTGGGTCCCCGGGCGGATAAACCCTTAGTGGAGGTCAACTGTTCGGCATTGCCTGAGACGTTGGCGGAGTCGGAACTGTTTGGGCATGAACGGGGTGCATTTACCGATGCTAAAAGCGCCAGAATAGGGCTTTTTGAAGCCGCGGACGGTGGTGTGCTGTTTTTGGATGAACTTCCGAGCCTCAGCCTCCCGCTTCAGGCCAAAGTACTCAAGGCGATTGAAGACCAGGAGATAAGGCGGGTGGGCGGCAATAAATCGATAAAGATCAACATTCGTCTCATCACTGCTGCAGCTGGAAACCTAAAGGAATTGATATCTGAGCGTTTGTTCCGTGAAGACCTTTACCATCGATTGGATTTATTGAGGATTGAGTTACCGCCGTTGAACCAACGGAGATCAGACTTGCCGGCAATGGCTGGTCATTTGATTGATCAGTTGTCTCGTCGTTACAGGGTTAGGGGGAAACACCTATCAGATATAGGCATCCAGCGTTTACTCGCTTATGAATGGCCTGGGAATGTGAGGGAGCTCGCCCATGAACTTGAGAGATCCTTAATCTTTGAAGAGACCGATGCGCTCGACTTGGCAATGTTGGCCGGGATAGATTCGGGAATCAGCGATACTTTCCTACCTAAAGATGTTTGGTTTAATCCGGCGTTCACGTTTCCTGATTCAGGCTTTGATATCGAAGCCGCAGTTTTGGAGCTTATCAATCATGCGCTTAAGCAGACCAATGATAATGTATCAGCTGCGGCCCGGTTGTTAGGTGTAAACCGAGACTACATAAGGTATAGGCTTTCGGGAAAGAAAAGCTGATTTGGTTGGGGAATATTTCCCATAATGCAGTTTATGGCGCTGGCGATGAGTGGGATATATTGCCCAAAACGGGGTAAGTGGTTTGAATCCATTTATCTATGCGGTTCTATAAGTATTTGTATATAAATAGTTAAAGGGTGAATGGGGATGGTTGGCATTCTAGCTGCATTACGGGAGCCAGCCACGTAATTTAACACTTAAAATAATCATATAATGAAAAAACTATTACTGCTTATTACCTTGGGAAGTTTGATCTTCTCAGGCGCAAGTTATGCGCAAGATGCTGAGACCCCTAATCGTGAAGGTGCTGTTAAAAGCGACCGTGGATTCCATATCCCACGGGCTCTGCGCAGCAATGAAGACATCAAGGCTGCTGCGGAGGCGTATAATACCTCCAGAACCGAGTTTCGGGCCTCCTTCAGCGAGATACGGCAGCGTTTAGCCGCAGCAAGTGAGGAAGAAAAAGTTGCGATAAAAGGGGAACTGCGCGAGTTGATGAGTGCTAATCGGAAAGCACAGAGAGAATTTCGTAGAAATGTCAGACAGATCGTGCGTGAACTTCGTGAGGAGCGTACTGATTCGACCACCGAAGGTTAGAGTTACGGTTAGGGTACTCTATCTACCGGTTATTTGAACTTGTTGTTCAAATCTCTACTCAGGCGGCTCCAGAAGAAGGGTCGCCTGAGTTTTTTCTACCTGAGGCTCCCCGTGCCGTCTCTTCATCAATGTTGAAGGTGAATGGCTTATTCGATATACATCTGGACTAGACCAAGACTAATGCCCCAGTAATCTGACTGTCAGTTAATGAATGCCACGTTTCATTTTGGTTTGAGATATATCCTCATACTGCCGCTTCTTTTAATCGGCCCACTTTTTTCATTGTCTGGCCAAAAAGATCTATCGGACGAAGCCCTTGATGCCTTGCTCGAAGATGAGGACGCTCTGGAAGCTTGGCTGGAAGAAGAATTCAGTGGATGGGATTTCTCCTCAACCGGCAAATTTGGGTGGGGCTATTCTGATAATGTCCTTTTGGCTACCGTTAATCCGCAAACTGGCGGATATTTAAGGACGGAGCTGGAACTCTTTTTACTCAAGTACCCCAATGAGAAAGGGGAGTTCTTTGCGTTTCTAAATGGAACAGATCAGCGATACTTCGATGTTGAGGGAACCGACAAAGATCAAATTTTGCTAATTGATGCAGAGTGGAAACGGTACCTCACTGAATCTCTTACCGGATCTTTAGAGGGGCAGTACATATTCTTGGATCAAGTTTTGGATCTTTCTCTGTCAGAACGTGAAGTATCACGTCAGCGCATACAATATGTTGCCTATGGCATTGGTGGAGATCTGATTCTGTCCCCGCTGTCATCCTCAAACCAGTTCTTCCTCAAGACGATGGTGTTGGACGAAGATTTCGGGGAGCTATTGGGCGAGAACCTTTTGGGGCGCATTGAACTGGTATGGAAGCGTCCTGTTTGGAAAAACGCTACGTTAGAAGGAGAATTGAGGGGAGAGCTGAGAGACTACGATGCTCGAACAACCCGTGATGAATTCGGAAGACCATCTGATGGCACCTTGTTGAAAACTGACAGAAACTCAGCTGGGATAGATTTGACCCAAGGATGGGGTTCGGAGAAGCGTTTTAGCACATCTCTGGAGTTTCGGTATTCAGAAAACCGAGACAATGGCTCTGGCTATTACGATTATGATCAATGGGCGCTTGATCTCAGTTTCGACGGAGAATGGGGTGGCATAGAATCGAATTTCACAATCGGAATGGACGAATCTGAATTCTTGATCCAGCGAGCGGAGCGGTTTTCGCCGGAGCCGCGCCGGAAGTCTGATTATGTAGCGGAATTCTTTTTCAAAAAATCGATATGGAAGCGCATTTCTATTTACCTTCTGGCTAACTACGAGGAATCTACGTCGAACGTGGTGGAAGATGAATACTCTGCTTTTTCCAGCTCAGTTGGTTTTCAAATCGATTTGTGGGGAGAGGATTAGAACTTGGTAGTTTATGATGATTAATCGCAAAAAAGAACGTTGGATGACGATTCTGGTGATTGCCGGAGTCTTACTCGTTTTTTGTATGGTAACGGGTGGACTGGCCATTGAATTGCGCAAACAACTGCGCAGTCAGATTATTAGTAGAGATGGTGAAACATTGATGGCCGTTGCTTCCGCCGAGATGGATGATGTTCGGGAGTTGAATGAAGGTATCTTTGATGCAGGCGCAGATGAGGAGCTTTTCGAAGTCGCTTTAAATACTTCCGATATTCAAGGAGTAATCGGGGTTCGTGTTTTTAAAGGAGAGAATGTGTCTCTCGGGGGCATTCCTATCTATATCAAGCGTGGACAGCTAACTCCAGAGGATGAGGCAGTATTAAATAACAAATCTCCGATCAGCCGTTTCTACCCGGCACTTCAGATAGAGGATATCTTCCTGTTGATTGAAGAGGAGGAGGGTGGTGAGCCTGAGTTCGCGGTATTAGAGATTACAATACCTCTATTCTCAGTTTCGGACGAGTCGGTATCGGGCTTTGCACAGTATTACATTGACGGGCGTGAACTGGCAAATGAGTTGAATCTACTCGATCGCAATGTGGTTACTTATGCGGGGGGCGCTTTGTTTTTGGGAGTGTTGGTAGGAGGCGGGATACTGTCCTGGGCCTTTCGCAGACTTCGCCTCGTTAACGATCTTTTGGAAGATCGAACAAAACATCTTATTTCGGCCAATCACAAATTGAGTATGGAGGCGCGAACGGCAGCGATTGGGGCGATCACTTCTCACTTGATACATGGCCTAAAGGGCCCGCTTCAGGGAATAAGGCAGTTTGTGACTGCACACTCCCAGGATAAGGATGGTGCCTACGGAGAGGCAATTTGGCAAGACGCGGCAGAAACGACCGAACGCATGCAGAGCCTGATCAATGAGGTGATCGAGGTTCTCCAGGATCGAGGCGAAGGGTTTTCCTATGATGTCAATTGCTCGGAGATTGGAAATCTTGTTGAGGAGCGGGTGAAGCACTATGCGATTGAGAAACGAGTTTCGTACAGGATGGAAGAGCAAGGTGATGTTGGCGTGGCTTCGGTTCCGAATGATCGTGCGAATCTAGTCGTTTTAATACTTGTGAATCTCGTTCGCAATGCGATCGACGCGTCGAGTCGGGGAGGAATGGTAATGCTCCATATCGAAGAAGAAAACGATGGGTTGGTATTTTTGGTAATAGATCAGGGAAAAGGTCTGTCTGCTGTTGTGGCGGAACACATTTTTCAGCCCGTTCATAGTTCTAAAACAGATGGGAGTGGTATTGGGCTCTCTCTCTGTCAAGAACTCACACGCCACTTGAAAGGCGAACTCACACTTGAAAAGACAGGCCCTCAAGGAACTGTCTTCAAACTTAAGTTAATTTCTTAGTAATCGTCAGGTGGAGCGCTCTCGAATTTTTTGGATACCGGTAGTCAGTCTCGTTTTCTATGTCTGCCTTGCTGCACAAACGCCGGGGACCTTGAAATGGAGCTATGCCACGAGTGGTGAAATTTACTCATCGCCTACATTGGGTCCCGATGGAGTGCTTTTTATCGGGGTCAATGATGATTCGGAGGATGGCATTAACGACAATAAGGTCATAGCGTTGTCGCCCGATGGCACGCTGAAGTGGGAAACCGAGGTCGGTGACTGGGTCGATGCGGTGCCTGCGATTGGTTCGGATGGAGTGCTTTATGTCGGTTGCTGGGATGGGTTCTTGTATGCGATTGACTGTGAAACCGGAGAGATTCTTTGGCGTTTTGAGACATTCGGCGTAATCGAGGCTTCGGTCGCGATAGGCGAAGATGGAGTCATTTATTTCGGAAATGGCGAAAGTGCTTTTTATGCGGTGAATCCAGACGGTACGGCAGCCTGGACAACGCAGAATAATGGAGGAGAAGCAAATCCGTTACCTTTTGATGATTGGGTAGATGGATCTCCAACGATTGATGATACCGGTAATCTATGGGTGGGGGATCTGTTCGGCAATATAGCGCAAATAGCTCCTGACCGTACCGTTTTGTGGACGTTTGATACGGGAGTAGGAATACCGACATCACCGGCTGTTGGAAAGGATGGAACGGTCTATTTTGGTGATGAAGCTGGTGATGTTCTTGCGCTAACGCCTGGAAGTAATCAACCTAAGTGGATATTCGATACTGGACTGGAGGATATAGGATCCTCCCCGGTCATCGGACCAGACGGCACCATCTACATCGGAACAGGTTCAGATAGTATGTATGCTTTGGATGGCCAAACTGGTGCTGTGAAACCTGGTTGGCCGTTCACCGAGCCGACCGATGTGGTCTACTCCACGCCTGCCATAGCTGAGAACGGCACGGTGTATTTCGGTTCTGGAGACAGAAACCTGTATGCCGTTGATAATCAGGGTAAAAAGCGGTGGTCGTTTTTGACGGAAGGTTTTGTAGACTCGTCGCCGGCTATTGGTCCTGATGGGACGGTTTATGTCGGGTCTACGGACGGCAAAGTGTATGCGATTTATGGTGACAGTCCACTAGGGTTTTCACGATGGCCAAAATTTCGTGGAAGTAATGAAGCGCTCGGGCGCCTCGAAGCTTATAGGAAGTGGATAGAATCCGAAGGTATCTTTGAGCCAAATCCGTATCAGGATCCTGATGGTGATGGAGTCAAAACGGTTCTTGAGTGGGCCTACGGGTTGGATCCAGGTTCAGCGGATGACATTGCGGCACTGACGCCAAAGGTCATCCGTGATGAAGGTAGTATCTTGATTCAATCTGCGTGGAAGCAAGAGGCGCAAGGGGTAGGGTTTTATTTCTCTGATGACTTACTAAACTGGGAAATGGTTTCGCTTAAACAGCTCGATTCTTATACTTGGTTAGAGGAGGTCCTGAGCGAGGTGGTCGGAGGCAATCAGATGGTAGAACTCAAAATTAAAACCGAGCAAGAAAGCCCAAGATTTTTCCGAATCCAAGCCAGCCAGCAATAGGTTGGCAATTTCCTTGTTAGTCTATTCAAGGCAAAGGTAGGGTTTCGGCGAACCTATGAGATATCTGATTCTCGTTTCCTTTGTTTGGGCCTTTTCATTCGGACTCATCAAGACTTATTTGACGGGGCTTGACCCCTTTGTAGTCAGTGGTGTTCGACTGGTGATCGCGCTTTTGGTGTTTATGCCTTTTCTTAGACTTGGAACCGTTAACAGGGCGTTAACCATTCGATTCGTTTCCATAGGCGCTATTCAGTTCGGTGTCATGTACGGAGCTTATATTTACACGTTTCAGTTTATGGAGGCTCATAAAATCGCGCTATTTACCGTTACAACGCCTTTGATGGTTACGCTTCTGGATGACCTCCTTGAAAAGCGATTCCGTGGGTCCTTTCTCATTTGCTCAACGGTATCGGTATTCGGCGCCCTAGTGATCTACTATGATACGGTGGATTTATCGGGAACCCTGATAGGGATCGCTTTCCTACAAGCTTCAAACCTTTGTTTCGCGGGTGGGCAGGTGTTCTATCGCCGGTTGCTTCTAGCTCATAACCACCTGAAAAGTCAGGATCATTTTGCATTGTTATACTTAGGCGGTGTGGTGGCTACTTTCGTGTTGGTCTCCCTGGGGTCAGATCTATCCTCCGTTAGTTTTACGGCCATTCAATTGGGAGTGATCTTATTGTTAGGTATCGTAGCCTCTGGGCTCGGTTTTTTTCTTTGGAATTATGGAGCAACTCTAACGAATGCAGGGAATCTGGCCGTGATGAATAATCTTAAGATACCACTGGCCGTGGCTGTAAGTCTGCTATTTTTCGAAGATGTGTCTTCTAGTCAGTTATTACGTTTGATTTTGGGTGGAGGAATCATTGTAGGAGCTGTATACCTCAATGAAGTTTTTTCTGCCCGCGAGCGTCGTGTAATTGCTGGATAATCTGGAAAAAATCCCGGGAGCGGTCCTCAAAGTTAAAACGTTCGCGACTTACTCTTTTAGCAGCTTCGCTCATTTCTTGACGTCGTGCAGGATTTGTTGAGAGCAGTTGCAAGGCATCCAAAAATGCGAGTTGGTCCCCAAACGGCACTCCGAATCCCGAAACAGACTCTTCGAAACATTCTCCGACTCCGTTAACCAGGTAGGCGACCACCGGCAATCCTGCCCATTGCGCTTCGATGAGCGAGTTCGGTAAACCTTCCTTGTCTGAAGTGGATACCGCTATATCGTGCGTTTCGTATAATGACTGCGGGTGCGAGGTCGATACGAAGCGAACCCGCTCCTCAAGATTCAGTGATTTAGCGAGCACTTTGCAGGAATTTAAGGTCTTTCCGGTACCAGCCAAGGTACATCGCCAGCTCAGAGAAGCAGGGAGTTTTGATAGAATTGTGATGAGTTCGGCTTGGTTTTTCTGCGGACGGAACATCGCAACGCACAATATACGCAAGGTATCGCCTGGCTTGCATAGGGATACCTGAAGTTCCATGGGTAAAAGGCAGCCATTGTGAACAGTATGAATCTTTTTCGCCGATGATTTGTTTTTCTGGGTTAATCTGGCTTCTTCCGCGTAATTGTTGGTTAGAATTCCGTGGGCAGCGCCCAGAGCTCTGCGGTAATAGGGGGCGGGAGGCTTTCCGCTGCGGAAGGTCGCAATCATGGATACCTCAGAGAAACGCTTTTTTAGTCTTTCCAGATAAAGGTGGGATACCTTTCCCATAAACACGAGGGCATCGGGTGCAAACGATTCTATTTTGCCAATCAGTCCGGGGGCCCATTCGTCAATACCGGTATTGAAGGGTTGGAGGGTTTTGTAGAAAAAGCTGGGGTCGGCGCTTACGCTCAACCTACCGCCAGGGCGAAACACCAGGAGTCCCGTTTGATATCCGTTTTCCTGCCCGTATCGTGTGAGGGCCAAGGTTTGTTTTTCTGTTCCTCCAATTCTAAGGTGGTCCTGAAGAAAGAGAATACGCATACGTTCACCAGATATCATTCTGCGGTCATTGGCTGAGCTTTGCAGAAAACAAAAATGGCGGAGAGAGCGGGATTCGAACCCGCGGTACCCTTGTGGGGTACGACGATTTAGCAAACCGTTGCTTTCGACCACTCAGCCATCTCTCCGGTCAAAGTTCAGGTAGCTTTGGAAAATATTTACGCCAAGCAATAAGAAAACCGACCAATTTTAGCTAATTCGACGTTAAGGAGTATTTGAGCCTCAAGATGGCCTTGAGTTTCCGGGAAATCAGAGAGACGATCGTGCTTCCGATTCAGAAATGGATCGGTTTTAGTTTTCGAATGAGGCCGGGCTTGGATCGCCCGGCCTCTTCTATTTTCCACGAAAATGGTGAGGAAACAGCCATCTGGCTATGGCAGGGAGCAGGAATATGGCACCCAGCATGTTTAAAAGGAACATGAAGGTTAGAAGCAGGCCCATGTCGGCTTGAAACTTGAGGGTCGAAAAGATCCAGGTCGAAACTCCGATTGCCAGTGTGATACCCGTGAATACGACTGCACTCCCTGTTCGTTGAAGCGATCGCCTCAGTGCATCTTCAAAAAAATCTCCTTGCTGCAGGTAAACCTGCAAACGAGCGAAGAGATAGATACCATAATCGACTCCGACTCCAATCCCCAAGGCTACCACCGGGAGGGTGCTCGACTTTAACCCGATTCCGAGCAGGTACATCATGGCGTAAGCGAGGATGGAAACCAGTACTAGTGGCAGCACGATACAAACGGCAGCGCGCCAGGACCGGAAAGTGACCAGACACAGCAGTATCACCGCGCCAAAGACGTAAATCAAAATGGGAAACTGCGCGGCTTCTACGACCTCGTTCTGAGCGGCCATGACCCCAACGTTTCCGCTCGCCAATTTGAAACTAACCTTTTCAGAAGGGTTATTCGCCCTGAATAACTTTGCAGCCCGCATGACACGGTCGATGGTTTCTGCCTTGTGGTCTCTCAGGTATATCATGACAGGAATCACGCTTCCGTCTTCATTGAGGAGTCCGGTTGTCGGCTCAAAAAGACTGATTGCCTGTGCGATCACTGCCGGGTGCTGAGGCAGAATTTGCCATTTGGGGTATCCTTCACTGAAGCCGGCGTTGGATAACTTCGCAACGCTGGGCAAACTTAGAACGGATTGGACCCCTTCTACATTGCGCATGTGCCAGCTGAATCGATCAACGAGTTCCATGACCTCGTAGTCGATCACTCCGTCCGGTTCAGATTCTGCCAATACGGTGAGCAAATCGACTCCGATGGTAAAGCGGTCTGTTATGACCTTGCTGTCCTGATTGTATCGCGAAGATTCTCTGAGCTCAGGGACCCCTTGCTGAAGATCGCCAATCTTTACCTGACTTGCATATTGGATACCGATGGTTGCGAGAAGAAGGGCAATGAGGATTATCAGAATCGATGGTTTCGTCTGCGATACCCGGGCCATATTTTCCCATAACCTGAAGGTCTTCTGGCGACGATTTAGAATCTTGTTTTTATAGGCTTCATCCAAAGACAAAAAGGAGAGTAGTAACGGGAGTAGTACCAGGTTTGTGAACAGTATGACCGCGACTCCCAGACTGGCGGCGATGGCAAGCTCCTGGATGATGGGAATATCGATCAGCAGAATAGTTACAAAACCGATCGTGTCGGTTATGAGAGCTGCGCCTCCGGGAATTAGAAGTTGTTGAAAACTCTCCTGGGCCGCGCCAAGTCCAGCCTTTCCCGAAAAGACACCGGATCTGTAAGAACGGACCATTTGCACTCCGTGGCTTACGCCGATTGCGAAAACCAGGAACGGCACTAAAATGGACATCGGATCGATGCCATAGCCCATGAGCCGTAAAAGCCCTAATTGCCATAGAACAGCTATGAGTGAGGTCACGAGTGGGAGCAGCGTTAACTTCAATGACTGACTGTAGAAGAAGACCAGTGCCCCGGATATTATAAACGAAATGCCGAAAAACAAGATTACGTTAACGACACCATCGGCAACGTCGCCAATTATTTTGGCAAATCCGATGATGCGCACCTGGATTCCGATATCCGCGCCTAGTGATTCAAGTTTCTCCCGGATGTTTGTTTCCAGATATTGTGCAACTTCTAGGTAGTTAATTTTCTCTCCCGTTTGAGGATCAATCTCCTGGAGCTGAGCGGAGATAAGTGCGGCGGAGAAATCACTCGCTACCAAGAGGCCGACGGTTCCAGACTTGATAATATTCTCTTTGACCCTATCCAAATCAGCTTTTGTCCCCAAAAAGTTGGCAGGGACGACGTTACCTCCTGAGAAACCCTCTTCGGTGATCTCGATATAGCGAGTATTGGGTGTCCAGATTGAAGCCACTTGAGCACGGTCGACTCCAGGGATGAAAAATACGTCATCGGTCGCTTGTTTTAGCAGCTCGAAATACGCCTTTGAAAAAATCGTCCCTTCATCCAATGTAAGGGCAATTGCGATACGATTTGCTCCACCAAACTTGTCCTGGTATTTGGTAAAGGTTTGAATGTATTCGTGGTTTGGTGGTAGCTGTTTTGTGAAGCTGGTATCGATCTTGGTATTTACCGCTAGCGCCACCATGATGACGGTTAAGAAAGCAAATGCGACCAAGACCCACTTTCGGTTGTCGAACAATAGGCGGCTGAGACTGTTCGCGATTCTGTTCTCACTCATGGCTGGACTTTGCGGTCCTCAACGCATTCTCCAAGGATTCGATGGTCACGGGGAGCACTCCATGTCGCCCACACAAAAGTATGAAATGAGCATCTGGAGACTCTGCCAGAGCAACGGTTCCATCTATACCTTCTTGTTTTACGGGAAAAAAAGTTTGGCCGTGATCGCTACTCATCAGCAGGGTATCTGTAATCGTAGAGACAATAATAGTACCGGATGATAATACGACAGCATCGGTTAACATTGCGGTCGTTTTACTATCGATGGTCTCCCAGGATTCTCCTTGATCTTCAGATCTGAGAATGTGCCCTCGAAGTCCGTAGGTCATGAGTGTTTTACCCTCCAGGGTCATGACTCCAAATAATGAACCCGAGTAGGGGATATCTATCGTTTGCCAATTTAGGCCCTGATTGTCCGAACGAAGCAGCTGTCCCGCTTCACCGACCACGTAGAGGGTCCCATCGGCTCCTGAATCGACTCCATAGAAGTGAAGCTCCTCTTCGCTTATCCATTCTTTCTCAAGGCTTACTCCGGCGTCTATTGTCTTCGCGTATTCTCCGTATCCACCGATGAACAGACCGGTCTGATTGTCAAAGAACCAGGCGTCGAAATAGCTGATTTCTGGATCCGGACCGGAGACGATGGTCCAGCTGTCACCCCCGTCGCGAGTTGAAAGAATGATTCCAGAATGTCCGCTTGCCCACCCAGAGCGGTTGTCCAGGAAATGTACGTTGGTTAGAGTTGACCGAGTTGGGGTACTTATTTGCCGCCAGGTGCTTCCGTTGTCGCGACTTTTTAATATATGGCCGCGTTCTCCTACCACGATGATCTCGTCTTCAATAGTCGTTACATCCAGAAGGAGAGATTTCGGAGAGAGAGGCATCCTCTCAGAGGGCTCTGTAGCTGGAGACCCATGCAGCAACGGCGCCAATAGCACCATGTAAATGCAGATGGCATTTAGTAGTGTCAGGCTCTTGGATAGGCTACAGATTGAAATCGGGGCGGGTCTCATTGAGTTACTGGCATTGCAAGCAATAGAGAACAAACCCCGATGTCAAAGGGATGATTACGCAATAAATATCCCTGGTTTTTCGAGGGATTAACTTTAGCGAACCCCGTCGCGCCTGAGAGACTGAGAGCTGAAATCACTTTCGTCCAGATCGGCGCCAAAGTCATACATGGCCGTCTCGTTATCGAGTCCGCCAGCGTTGTAACGACCTGAAAAGAGATCCATATGTAGCTCTAGTGTGGTCCAGAATGTGGGGAGATCGTAATAGTTAATAGAGTGGCCTTCTGATACCCGCCACAGTTCTCCACGGCTATCGTACTGGTCAGCGACCATAATCTGCCAAGAGTCTTCATCTACATAGAATGTTCTTTTTTCATAGATGTGACGGGTTCCCTCTTTCACGGTGGCTTCAACGACCCAACAGCGGTGGAGTTCATAACGTGCGAGGTCCTGATTGATGTGGAGGGGCGTCAGGATCTCGTCGATCTTCACGGTGTCACTGTGTAGTTTGTAGGAATTGTAGGGAATAATGTATTCACCTTTGCCAACGAGCTTCCAGTCATAGCGATCCGGAGCTCCGTTATACATGTCCAACTGGTCGCTGGTGCGTAAGCCGTCTGCGGCGGTTCCAGGGTTGTCATATGCCACATTAGGGGCACGACGTACCCGCCTCTGTCCTACATTGTAAGTCCATGCTCTTCGCGGTTCTTTGACTTGGTCAATCGTTTCATGGACGACTAACAGAGAACCCGCCAACCGAGCGGGAGCCACAACCTTCTGGCGATAGTATACGAGAACGTTGTTCAAGTTCTCTTCCGTCTGGCCATCTAGCGCGTAATTGAAAAGGAATTCGTCGTCGATACGTACGAGCGTATAATTACCAGATCTCGTAGGTGAAGCTTGTGCGGTTGTTCGGGATGCTGAGTGTCCGCGGTAGCGGGTGAGATGATTCCATACCACTTCGAGTCCGTTTTGCGGAATGGGAAAAGGAATCCCGACTACAGCACCTTGAATGCCGTTACCACCCTCTACCAGGGTCGCAGTTGTGGCATTACGTTTTGTATAGTCATATACAAAATTAGGATTGGAAGCGGATCTTCGGGAAGGATAGACCGCAATTTTGTAGGTATCCGGGTAGGTTCTCAACAGTGCCTTGTGGCCCTCTGTAAGTTGGCCCTCATAGTCACCCATGTTTTGAGCGGTGATTGTGTAAAGAATCCGATCGTTCGCGAAGGGATCTATATGGTGGTCGCCTGGGGTGTAACCGGCTGGCGACTCTGTGATACCACCTTCCCATGCAGGTATAGTTCCATCTGCGTTTCCTGCCTTTTCGGCACCCAGTGGTGTTAGATCGTTTCCAAGGCGGTCCGCTTCAGATTGAGAAATTTTTCCGTAGGAGGGGAGCGTGACGGTTGAAAACGTGACGGATGCTAGTATCAGAGATTGTAATACGTGCTTCATGAGATTTCCGATGGATGAGATTAGAAAGAGTATTTGACGGTAGCTGAGATAAAATCGCGATCTTGAATAAGATTAGCACTGCCGCCTCCCCAAAAGTTGGTGAAGAGTAATTCGGATGACCACCTGCTTTGGTAGTCAAAGTTAAGCCCCAGGGTCATAGACTTGCGATCTTCAATAAAGTTACCGATCGGTATTGGCGTGGTTCCGTTGACGTCATGGGCAAATTGAAGAACGGGCGCTAAATTGATTCCGTTCCATACGTCATTGTATTGCAAGATAACCACTGCACGGTAACCCCATGATGAAGGGGTGGCAAAGAGAGAGGCATCTGTGGTTGCTGGTTGGATACCCGCTGCGGTAGCGATCGGGTTGCCGGATGTAAAAGTACCCGGACCATCAAATCGGATCGTGGTATCGTATAATCCTGGGACATCCGTAAGTCCGACTTCAGCGACGAAGATCATTTGATCAGCGCCCAAAGAAGGGCCGAATACCCGTGATGTTGAAACTTGAAATTGGTAGACCTCTTTTTCGCGATAGCCGGAGATCACTTCACCAAGACGACCAAAATAGTTGCCGAACTGGTTTACCTGGCCGAATGCGGGATTGATGGCTGAAAGGGCTGCAAAGTTGAGTTCAACGTCGTCTAGCTGTAGCGGTTGGTCTTGACGGTATGAGACTTCTCCCTGGAGGGTCCAACCGGTATTTCCTATGACGGTGTTAAAACTAACTCCGAAAAGGGTTATATCTTCCGGGTATTCTACAAAGTAGCGGGAGGTTGCAGCGGCTTCGAAGAAGGCCAGTTGACCTGCGTTCTCCAAGGCGAACTGAGTATCGGGAGCGGTGAGAATACCAATTTGCTCGGGCGTTAAAGCCATGGGGCCGAACATCTCGAACGCAGTAGCCAGACCCCAAATGCCTGCAGCCTGCTCAGCTGCTACGGCGGGAGGGAGGCCAGAAAATGCGAGAACTTGGGTTAAAGGACCGGAAAGGTCGGGGTTGATGAACTGGGTGGGAGTTACCGCGCTGGCGATGGGGGTGCGACTGTGGTAGTTGATTACATAAAATCCGAACTCGGTTTCGTTAAGAGATGGAACTATGGTGCGTAAGGCTAATCCGTATTGTCCGCTATCTGATGGGTCTACGTCGGGTGAACGGGGAACGAATCCGAAGGGCGAGTCCTCACCGATTGCCCCAAAACCTAACCACAGGCGATCTGCTCCACGACTGACAACATCGTTGGTGCTGAAATAGGTTCCATCAGGATCAATAATGGTTTCTTCCCAAGCAGCTTGGTAAAATCCTTCGATGGTGATGTTCTCGGTCAGGCCAATGTTGAAGCTCACCATAGGAACAGGTCTGAGGGCTTCCTTGAGCTCAGCTCCTGGTATCCGTAGCTTACCTACGTCTACTGGATTTATTGCGTTAATACCATTTTGGATAAATAGACTTTCTCCCCAGCTAAGTACCTGGCTTCCAAATCGTAAATCGATAGGGATATCACCAGCGTCCAAGTTGAAGTATACGAACGCATCCAGGAGTTCGATGTCGCTTCCGACACGTTCAAGTGCTTGGTCGGTGAGGGCCCTGAAAGGTCGATCTCCTTCTTCGTTTTCAAAATCGTAGAAACTGGATACCCGAACGAACGCACCGGCATTCTCCCCAGAAACTTCGAAGTCGTTGGTCATCTTTATGGCCTTGGAAAACCATCCTTTTTCGTAATTCAGGTTACCATTGTCGGCATTGACCGAGAGTTGATTTCCACCATTGGCGAGGCCGATATAGTCAGCGCTCGGATTGGACGTTCGGTAAGCTCCACCGATTGAAATTGTTGAGTCCAGTTGGGCGTCGAGTTCACCAATTTGGAAAACGACTGCCGAGGCTGATTGGGCGAATGCCACCGCAAGGCTAACGATACTTCCAAGCGTTACGAATCGTAATCTGAATGTGCACATTTTCATGAGTTGTTGGATGATGCTAATCCGACGGTCGTCAGGACTAGTGAGTATAAATTGTAGTATCGGATCAACGAGGCGGTTCAGCCCGGGATCGAAGTGAGTGTAGATAGGAAACGAGTTGTTTTAAGGTGAGAAACGATAGGATCGTGTCTATTTGTCTGCAGATTTCATATCTATGTGAAAATTGATTACTGAACCCACACCTCGAGTTTACACTCTTTTGACAGATTGTTTCATCTTCACCGTGAGGTGGGTGAGGATGGTTTAGAGGAAACGAATCCGCTAGTGACTCAGATCAATCTTTATGAGTTTCGGAGGGAAATCCACCAAGTCAGGATGCAACACATGAGCGATTTGTCGCAAGGCCTGAACCTGCCGCGGTCCCGGAATTGTTAACAAATCGTAGTCGATTAGGTAAACGCGGTTGTTTTTTATAGCGTCTATGTCGGACCAGAGCTCAGATTGTCCCAACTGTTGCGCGGCATTTGTCATGGATGCCAATTCTCCTTCCCGGGTAGCGATTATCAACACTTGAGGTTGGAGGTCTCGCAGTTGCTTTGGAGACAGTGGAGGTTGTAGCGAAGTCTCGCTGGTAATTAGGTTTATACCGCCCGCAGCGCATATTAGTTCGTCCACGAACGTTTTATTTTCGACAGTATGAAGCGGGTTCAGGTCATCGAGTATGAGAGTCTCGGGTCTATCGATATCTTCAAGACCGTTATCTATCTCTCTACTAATGTCGCGGTAATGTCGATCCATCCAACCCAGTAAGGTTTCTACATCACCGGAATTACTTAGTATTTTACCGAGGTTTCTTAGGCTATTTCGAATGTCTTCAAGAGTTTTTAGGTCTAGAGTCACGACGTTTAATCCCTGATTTGTTAGGTACTCGATATCGTCATTTGGGAGCTGCGGTCCGGCAAAGACCACATCGGGCGCGAGGCCTAAAACTTTGGTTCTATCGATGCGCCCCCGACTGTCTGTGACTGGTATATCCGATGTTTCGGGCGGAAATCGGCATGAGTCTGAACGGCCAACCAGGAGATGACCTTTGTCCAGTTGGAACAGGTATTCTGTGATACTTGGCAAAAGAGAGACGATTTTTATGGGCGAATTACGAAATGTATGGTGCTCCCCCCTGGAATCTTGAATCTCAATCATGTGATCGGATTCGCTGTGTGACGGCGTCGTGTGGGGTGACTCTCTGGCCTGATCCTTGTTTTTACACGCCGAAACCAGCGTTATCGCGACAATGCACGCAAGTGGGGCAATCGCAGCTTTAGATAAATACTGGCTGAACACAGATAAGGTTGATGGGTGAAAGTCTATGAATTTTCCTCCGCTGCTCTTAGAAGCTTGGGTGTTGCCCGAACTTGAGTTCGGTCCTTCTCTTTCTCTTCTTCCGTGAGTGCATCCCAGCCAACGATATTTTTGTGGGTGAAGGTTTGCTTGTTAGTGACCTCTCCGTATGTCCATCCTTGTAGGACTTTTTCTGCCATCCAACGGTTATGTTCCATCTTTGACAGCGAATCGATGTGCTTTTCAAACAATTGTTCGAGGTCTGTTGCTGCTTCGCCTTCTGCAGCCAGTACCGTCGCGAGCTTTAATCGAAGGTGCTCAGCTGCCACTCGGTTGGCTTCCTTTAAATATTCGGGCAATTTGTTCCAACTCCGGAGGGCTTCTTGGTCTGAGTGCGAGTGACCGTCATCTTGGTAGTGAGCATGGATCGCCATTGCAATGCGGTTTAACGTCAAAGAGTGGATACTTTCGACCGAGAATGTCTGTTCGAATAGTCCGAACCCGAACACGTTAACCAGAACCTCGTCATGATTATTTTCATGGGCAAGGAATTCGGACAAGCCGACGGAATCAGTCAGCCGAACAAACACAGGGACATTCTTATGGCCCGTTTGCCGGAGGAGGTCATTGATATGAAGAGCGAGTGTCAGGCTTTCGGTATCGTCTTTACCACAAGATACAATACTGGTGAGGCTTTCGGAGTCTGACGCTGCAGCCATTATTACGTTTCTTACGATTTCGGAATCCGGAACGGAGCGGATAAGCTCCAGGTCCAGTGTCCTCGCCAGCCGTTTCAAGGGCGTCGAAAAAATATTTTCAGCTTTAGAGTTATCGGGATCTCCCAGGTTCTCATCGACAATGGTCATCCTGGATTTTTTCCCGTTGGCGAAATGGCCCTGCTGCCCAAATTCCATGGCGATGGCTTGTCCTACTGGATTGTAGCCGATCAGGAGTAAATGGGCCCGTTGTGAATGGTCCGGAGGTAGAGGAAGGCAGAGCCCATTGGCTTTAGCCTTATCCAGCATCAGAGACCAGAGATTCCGGGCGACGTTCTTATGATCGTTGAATGGCGTGATCTGCATGTTACCAGCATCATCAAGAAACTTCTCATGTACAGGTATTAGATCTCTCAAGTAGAGATCTTTGATGCTCAAGTAACATTCTAATGGATAAAGGTGTTCACCGTTTTCTGGATCGGTCCGGATCTTCCGAACGGCATGTATGATTTCGAGGTTTTTGTTGTCGTTTCCCGTGAAGATAAACACTTCGGAGGCTCGACCAATTCCGGCTTCCAAAAGTACTGAAGGATCTGACGCATTTCCCTCAACGAGGCTTATTTCGTTGTTAGTACAAGCAGTGACGACTTCAGGGGTAGGATCGGAATCGATCGCGACCACTGCATTTTCTTTACTTCGGCTTATTGCCAGGAAGCGGCCTCGTTTCCCTAATCCACAAACGATGATATGCTTTTTGATTCGCCTTCTACGCATCGTTTCGTGGGCACCTGCCAAGAGGAACATCGTTCCGCGAAAAAGGGCATAACCGGTCAAGGTGGGGGCGAGGAAGCGAGCGATATTGAGAGTCCACGGCGTTTTTTCATAGATACCGGGTTCCCAGACCACAACGGCAAGGGCTAGGGTGTTGTAGAGTGCATCCCAAAATCCGTAAGGTCCGTCAGGAGGTGGTGGAGTGGAAAACCCGTAAAAACCCAGAACCAACGCGACGACCGCCAAAAAGGAAAATATGTAAGGTTGGTACCCTATCAATAACTTCGAGACGATCTTGAGATTTATTCGCATGCGTGGTTTTTTGAGTAGAGGATCTTTGAGTCTGGTAGAATTTAAAACAACCTAGTTCGTAGTAGGAATCTCAAAGACTACGCGGTAGAAATCATCCGTTTGAATGAATAGAGGGAACTCGTAATAACCTCCATCTCCGTTTGGTATTGTCGCCAGGGTCGTCCAGTCACGCAAATTGGGAGAGGTTTGCAGCGTGCTGCTAAATCCTTCCGGGGCAAGATAACGAATCGTCATTGCGGACTCGGTTACCACGAGTTGGAGAGATTCGCCCGTCAAAACATCCAACTCAAGCGTCGCGTTTTCGATGGGAGTGCCATCATAACCATCTTGATCGATATCAACGGCTATAGTGTGAGTTCCGGTGGTCGATGGTAAGATGAGATTTCCCGGGGAACGAATGTCCAGCTTAAGACCCGGTGGATTGGTCTCGATGGGTGAAAAGAGGTATGTGCCATTATAGGTCCGAAGGGCGCGAACCGTTTGAGTGGTGATCGTCGCTTGATTGGTCGTTACATCGATCTGTATCGGTGAGCTTGATACTTCGTTGCCTCCGCTTGTTACCTTTACTGAATAACTACCTACGCCTGCGGATCGAATATCGCTTAGGAGCAGAGCTTCATCAGTCGCTCCGTCGATGAGTGCATTATTAAACAGCCATTGGAATGTCATATCGGGTCCTCCGGTTGCACGAACTCTCAGGACTACGTCTTCTCCTGATAGCAGGCTCGTGTTGCCTGGAATAATACTTTCGATCTTGGGGAGAGCGCTTTCTTCCACGATCAAATTGAATTCATCTCCTGCGTCGATCTGACTGACTATGCCCAAACCCTCAGGGGTTTCCGTCTGACTGTTCTTGTTTTCGCCCCAGGCGGCAACTTCACCTTTTGCGCTGAGAGCCAAACTATGGAAGAGGCCGCCTGAAATATCTACGATTCTAGCAGTAACCGGGTCGCGAATGACTAAGCCTTTTGCCTGAGGGGGGGCTTGGGTATCAGCCGGAAAGTCCAATTGACCGCGACTATTGTCTCCCCATCCATCAACCGTTCCATTGGGTAGTATAACCAGAGAGTGATTCCAGCCTGCTGAAATATCAATGACTCGACTGATACGAGCTGGAATATTCTGTTGGCCAAGGCTATTATCTCCCCAGGTAACCACTGAACCGTCTGCAAGTCTCGCAAGATTGTGATACCCTCCGGCGGATATTTGTACGACCTGAGTTAAATTGTCTGGGATATCTATCTGTCCGGAATCATTCCCCCCCCAACCGACAACGCTTCCGTCGGCCAGTAGTGCCAGGGAGTGTTCTGCCCCAGCTTCGATATCGATCACATTTGCCAAGTCACGTGGAACGGATGCCTTCCCAAAGGTGTTTCTTCCCCAAGCTTCCACGGTGCCGTCTCTTTTCAGCGCGAGTGAGTGATCATAGCCGACCGCGATATCGACAACGTCTGTGAGTCCTCCCGGAGGAGTCGATTGACCAAATTCATCCCTCCCCCAACCGACGACGGTTCCGTTAGACGAGAGGGCTAGCGAGTGGTTGGCTCCGGCTGCGATCTCAATGATATCCAGCAGGCTGGTATCTGGTATATTCGTTTGATCGAAGTCATTATCACCCCAAGCGAGTATTTTGGCATTCCGTTCGACGGGAATGTAACCGGCATCGGAATTGGAGAAACTTCCGATCTGACCTCCAATATTAGGCCTCACCCAATAGAAGAAAGTGACGCCTTGGCTTTCTTGTCCGGGAAGGTCGTCGTATAGAGTCGTTGTGATATTCGTTGCGAGGATGCTAGCTGAGCTGCTGTCGTTTACTGAATTACGATAGATATCGTAAGATGTCGCCCCTGGGAATGCATCCCAGGTGACTTGAACCCGTTCGACAAACAGACCATCACTTGCTCTTACTGAAGTGATTCCGTTGGCTACGCGGTAGCCGCTCGTAGATTCACTGAAATCGCTGGTTTCGTTAAAGGCATTACTTTTAACCCAGTAGTAATAGAGGTTGTCAGTGTCTGGCGAAAGGTCCTCATATTCATTACTAATGATTCCTTCAGCTAACAACTCCGCATCGTTTAGGTCACTGGTATCGGAACGATATACTGAATAATCAGTTGCGCCACTTACTCTTGCCCAGGAAATGCGAATACGATCTGAAAAGTCCCCTTGCGTCGCTTGTATGTCCTCTGGGACTTTCACGGATCTGGCAGAAGAATTCGCTCCTGAAAAGTCGGCTTTTAGTCCATCGCGAATAGCACGTATCCAATAGAAATATTCGATACCTGGTTTTGTCGTCCGATCCCGGTAAAATAGATCGTCTGGGTCGGATGCTATTAAAATTGCTCGTGCAAGGTTGTTACTCGTTCCCCGCCATACTTCGTAGGTAGTTTCGAAGTTATCTGCATAAGGGTCTGTCCAGTTTAGAACGATGTTTTCGGAAGAGAAGTTTTGCCCAACTGATGGTCTATCTGCAGGATATCCTAGGATTCGTTGGGTTAAGTCTAGATAAGAAGGATGCCTTTCGATTCGGTAAGACTGATCGGGTCCTGGAAGATGGCTCAATAATATGAACCAATTTTGGTCCCCGATTGCGGATGAACTTCGAATACTCGCATCGCCAGAGTCTATTGCATTCCAGTTAACGTAACCGGGGTTGTCGGGTATTTTTAGTGGTTCTTCGAATAGTGAAATATCGAAGTTACTAATCTGAAACTCTATCCGTTCGCTACCTAGGGAAAATGGAAAATCAGTCTCTGTATTGTTGTCTGTGTCAGAGATGATCGTTCGAAATGATTCCGCAGCGCCAATCTTGGTTACAGCGATTGCCGCTTCTTCGATTCCTGAATTGGTAGTGCGAAGGATCCACCTGAATTCATTTATGCGCACCTCACTCTCCATCGCAATTTTAGGCAGTGAATTATCAAGGTTATATTCCAGACCCGCGAGACTTGTGTCTGTTGCACCAATAAGAGCCTGCTCTTGAATCAGATAATTGACTCGTAGTTCATAGGGATCTCCTACCTGAACATTCAGTTCGACTGGAAGGTTGTTTATCTGAGTAACGGTACCATTAACAATCAATGCGTAACCACCAGCAAATGGAGATAAGGGAGTCGAGGCGTACTGAGCTACGAGTTCGATACTCTGCGAGCCCGTATTTTGCAGAATTCTTGGATTTTCCTGGCTCCCGTCACTCCAATGGGTAAAGAAGAGTCCCTCTTTCTTGGGGGCAATTAGCTTGATCTTCTCCAGATTAACGAGATTCGTTATGGGTAACGTGCTAAGGAGCCTATCCGTCTGAATAGTCAGTTCGAAGAGGTCGAGCGCGTCTTCGAGTCCGGTCAGGTCGACGGTTGTCGAAGAGTCGACCGTTAAAGAGAAGAGCGTTGCGAGAACTGTGAAAGGGATGGGATCTCCGGACTGGATATCCAGCTCGATTTCAACGGCTGCCCGAACGGCGTCGTCGGGTATAGTAGCGTTATTAATGTCCACACCGCCCTCATAAGCACCGAGATCGATGGTCCCGATTTTTCGTGGGTTCGAGGCAATATCCTGGAGTGTATTATTGAATTCGTCCATCCCTGCATCAATCGCTGGGGATCCAATCTGAAGGCGCAGATCACCAACCCCTGCGGCTTCGGGTAGCTCTACGAATCGCGGGGCGTTGTCAGAATTGGTCCCGTCGAATGCGGGTTGGCTTCCTGGGGAAAGGTCGAAGTGTTCCACCAAGGTATTGTTAAAGATGGTTGTCGCCTCTTCTAGAGCTGCGGAGTTGTCGACGGATGCGATCGGTGGTGTGCTGTCGAAACGAATGTAGTTACCCCAAATAATGGAATTTTGAAGCGTGATGATACTGCGTCCGAAATTACGAATCGCTCCACCCGTGTCGTTCGCCTTGTTGCCTGAAAATGTGCAATTCACAAAGGTCGGAGTCGCATCAAATAGGGTGTAGATGGCCCCACCTTCATCGCCGGCGCTGTTGCCGACGAAGACACAGTTGGTAAAAATTACTGGGGTTTCACGAAGTAAGGCCGCCCCAGCATCGTTACTTGCCGTATTTTGCTCAAAGCGACAGTTGATAAACTGTGTGTTATTCGGCGAAGACTTATCATCGCTGACGTTGATGGCCCCAGCGTCGTTGGACGCAGTGTTTTTGATAAACGAGCTTTCCCTCACAATCAGATCAGAACTGACTGAGATGGCACCGCCAGCCCTACTGCTGTTCGCTTCGAAATGACAAAGCTCTATCACCGCACTGGACGGATCGACGTTGCTCAACTTGATCGCGCCGCCATCTGAAAGGGACGTATTTCCTATGAAGACACATTCCCGTATCTCTGGGCTCGCCGCTACGGAGGTAGTCCCGTTGAAGCCACCGAAGACGTTGATCGCGGCACCGCTACTCCTTGAACTATTGTTCTCAAACCAACAGCGTTCAATCCTCGGGCTCGATCCGTTGGCCCCATGGATCGCTCCTCCTCCTCCGAAGAAGTTATCAACATCTCCTGAATTTTCCACAAATCGGCAGTCGGTGATAGTGGGAGAGCCACTGCTGGTTCCATTCACAGTTCCCAACCAGAGGCCGGCGCCATCCTTCTGTCCTATCCCAGAGTCACCATCAGCGTATCCCAGAGTAATCGTGAATCCACTGAGTAAGGCGGTGCGGTCAGTGTCGACTCCTGTCACGACATGATATGCATTGTCCGTCACGGTACCGAGAACGCCTATATCACCTGAGAGAATCGTTCCATTGGTGCGGGGATCGGCGTTTCGTTGAGAGGCCATTGTTTCATTTCCTTGAAAGCCACCTAAGATGGCGACCCCATTCTTTAGCTCAAAGGCAGCAGTTCTGTCGGTATCCTGCGTCGGGAAATAAGTACCCGCTGCTACCCATATTTCATCGCCGGATTGTGCGATAGTAATGGCCTCGTTTAGACTCGTGAATGCATCGCTCCAAGCGACTCCATTTCCGTTGCCTGTTGCGGAGGCATCGACATAACGAACCTCAGCCTGGAGGATGGAGTTACTCCAAATAGCAGCACTGATTATCAAGGTGGCGAATGGATATCTTAGGAATCGATTCATGGGGGCTATTGAATTTCGAGATCTAAATCAGATTGAGTTTTAATGCAGCCGATCTAGTTCGTAGCAGGGATTTCAAAGACAACGCGGTAGAAATCATCGGTCTGAGTGAATAGAGGGAACTCGTAAAAGGTTCCATCTCCGTTTGGTATTGTCGCCAGGGTCGTCCAGTCACGCATATTGGGAGAGGTTTGCAGTGTGCTGCTAAATCCTTCCGGGGCAAGATAACGAATCGTCATTCCGGACTCGGTTACCACGAGTTGGAGAGATTCGCCCGTCAAAGCATCCAGCTCAAGCGTTGCGTTTTCGATGGGAGTGCCATCATAACCATCTTGATCGATATCAACGGCTATAGTGTGAGTTCCGGTGGTCGATGGTAAGATGAGATTTCCCGGGGAACGAATGTCCAGCTTAAGACCCGGTGGATTGGTCTCGATGGGTGAAAAGAGGTAGGTTCCATTATAGGTCCGAAGGGCACGAACGGTTTGAGTGGTGATCGTTGCGGAGTTGGAGGTTACGTCAATCTGTATGGGAGAACTCGATACTTCATTGCCGCCACTTGTGACCGTGACTGAATAGCTTCCTTTCCCGCTCGTTGAAACGTTACTCAAGAACAGGGCTTCGCTGATTGCTCCTTGAATGGGGGCGTTATTGAAAAGCCATTGGTATGCGATATCTGGACCTCCCGTTGCGCGGACTTTCAGGACTACATCTTCACCCGAAAGCAGGTTTGTGTTTCCAGGAATAATGCTCTCGATTTTGGGAACTGAGCTTTCGGCGACCACCAGGTTAAACTCATCTCCCGCGTCGATCTGACTGATTATACCCAAACCCGCCGGGGTTTCCGTCTGACTATTCTTGTTTTCGCCCCAGGCGGCGACTTCACCTTTGGCGCTGAGTGCCAGACTGTGGAACAAGCCGCCCGAGATATCGACGATTCTAGCCGTAACTGGGTCGCGAATGACTAGGCCTTTTGCCTGAAGCGGTCCTTGGATATCGGAGGGGAAATTCAATTGTCCACGACTATTATCTCCCCAACCGTCGACCGTTCCCTCGGGTAGTATAACCAGAGAGTGATTCCAACCCGCCGATATTTTGATGACCTCGGTTATGTAATTGGGAATATTCAGTTGACCCAAGGTATTATCGCCCCAGGCGACCACTGTTCCGTCAGCTCGCCTTGAGAGGTTATGATATCCGCCTGCTGATATTTGAACGACTTGGTTCAGTGTTTCGGGTATATCGGTTTGACCATAGTCATTGCCTCCCCATGCCATAATGCTGCCATCTGCCAGTAGAGCCAATGAATGTTCGGCACCGGCTTCGACATCAATGACATTAGCAAGTCCATTCGGGACGTCGGTTTTCCCAAAATCTTCCCGTCCCCAAGCAATCACGGTCCCATTTCGCAACAAAGCGAGGGAGTGATCATAACCGACCGCTATGTCGATCACATCGGCAAGATCTTGAGGTGGTGTGGCTTGTCCATATTCATCTCGTCCCCAGCCGACAACCGTCCCATCGGAGGTTAAGGCGAGGGAGTGATTGGCGCCGGCTGCGATTTCTACGATGTCCAGGAGACTGGTATCTGGAATATTGGTTTGGTCGAAATCGTTGTCTCCCCATGCAAGAATAGTAGTATTCCGTTGGATGGGGATGTAACCAGGATCAGTGTTGGAAAAACTTCCGGCTTGAGCTCCGGTAATTGGTCGTACCCAATAATAATAGATGACTCCTTGGCTTTCCTGGCCGAGTAAGTCCTCGTATACAGGATTCGTTAAGCCTGTGGCCAGAATGTTGGCAGAGCCGTTGTCGTTTACTGTATTGCGATACACGGTGTAGGAAGTGGCATCTGGGAAAGCATCCCAATTAACGAGAACGCGGTCGGTGAACAATCCGTCCGATGCACGGACGGTGGTAATGCCCTCAGCTACCCGATAGCCTCTGGCCACATCGCTGAAGTCGCTGGAAACGTCAAAAGCCTCACTGGTCACCCAATAGTAGTAAAAGTCATCTGTGTCGGGCGAAAAATCTTCATATTCGGTACCAGTGATCCCTTCTTCTAAAATTTCCGCGTTGTCGAAGTCTTCTGAAGTGGACCGGTATAGCGTGTATGAGGTTGCACCACTCACTCTTGTCCAGGAAACACGGATACGGTCTGAGAAATCACCTTGTGTTGCTTGAATGTCCTCTGGCAAAGCCAATGCTCTGAAGTTGGATACTGGTAGAGAGAAGTCGGCCTTCAGTCCGTCGCGGATGGCTCGAACCCAGTAATGATACAATTGGCCGGGTGATACACCGAAATCAGTGAAAGAGGTATCCGATAGATCGGTCGCGACCATCTTGGCACTGGATTGGATGTTGTTGGTTCCACGCCATACTTCGTAGGTCGTTTCAAAATTCTGTGCGTGAGGGTCGTTCCAAAATATTCGGAGAGATTCTGTTGAGCGTTCGACGTCGGCATTTGGTCTGTCAGTTGCATAACCCACAATACGTTGTGTAAGATCGAGGTAGGAAGGCAGTTGCACAAACTGAACGTTTTGAGTGGGACCAGTTATCTCATTTAAATTAATAGACCAGTTTGATCCTCCGTTCGAGTCTCCACTATTAACTGAGGCAACCGTTAATGTAAGGGCATCCAAGTTTAAGGAGTTGGCTGTGTCAGGAACCTTCAGGGGGCCACTGAATAGACGTCCTTTACTTAGGTCAGCATAGACAATGATACTCAGGCTTTCCCTTCCTCTAGAGAATGGAAAGTCTGGCTTCGTTTGTGAATCAAGCGTATTCATTGTAAACTGAACCCATTCGAGGTCTTCTGATATTGTAGCGATAACAGAAGCTGCTACTGCTGCTTCGTTAGTGCTACGAAGTGTCCATCGGTATTCCCCTATCTTGACTTCGGCTTCTATCGCTATAGTTGGTAATAGACCTCCAGTGCGATAGTTCAGCTCCGCTTGGGAGGGATCGGCGGTGCCGATTAGTGCTTCATCCCTGATTAAATAGTCGAACCGGAACTCATAAGGATCACCAAACTCTACATCCAAGCCGGGAGGCAAATCGGTTACCGCGAGGACGGTCCCAGTTTTTGTTAGTCGGTATCCGCCCGCGAATGGCGAGAGTGGAGTCGACGAGTAGTTCGCTACCAGTTCAATATTCTGGGATCCGGTGTTCTGAATAATCCTGGGATTTTCTTGGCTCCCATCACTCCAATGGGTAAAGAAGAGGCCGTCTTTTTGAGGAGCGACGAGTTTGATCTCATTCAGGAGTGGAAGATCCGTGATGGGAAACGTATTGAGGAGCCAGTCGGTGTTTATAGTTAGTTGCGAAAGGTTGAGAGCGTTTTCAAGCCCCGTTAGGTCGATGGATGCATTAGACGTAACGGTGAGCGATGATAGGAATTCGATATCAGCAGATGTAACGGGGTCCTCTGGTTGGATATCCAACTCAAGCTTTACCGCTTCTTCGACCGCCGTATCGGGAATGTTAATGTTGTCACTGGTTTCGCCAACCGTAGCGTTGGTATACACGGAAGAGATGTATCCAATGACTGTTTCCGGAGTTGCGAGCCCGGTAACGGAATTAACGAAGAACAGTTCAATGTCGTAACTAAAGGTGGGGTCGAGGGTCCCTCCAGGGATTACAAAGGCAGTTGCGTTACTGGGAAGTACTGCTAAAAAGATCTCTCCTCCTAACTCTGGTTCGAATACTTGAAAAATGATCTTATCTTCGGGGCCTGAGCCGGCGAATGGAGTCCATTCCAGGGAGAAGTCTAAAGATCCATCGTGAGTCCCGAGCTCTTCAAGGTTCAGAAAGTGAGGGGTTGCCGGGTAGGCATCCCCAGTCAGGTTGAAGGGCCCAAAATTTAAAGTTGTAGCGTTGTCTACGATAGAGAGCGAGTATTGGCCGTTCGGAAATACAGTGTCCATCGCAGCCTGGCTTAGGTAGTCGTCGCCATCGGTGGTGTAAGTTCCATCCTCGCCAGTTAAGGTTACCGGGCCCCCTGAGCTTGGGTAAACCACGGTGCCTCCGGTTACGAGGGTATTTCCAGAGGCTCCTGCATTGAAAAACCAGAAGGCTGGGGTCGTGGGTGGGGTGTTATCAAATTGTTCATAGACTCGTTCTTTGTAAGCAAGGAGGAATTCTATCTCGCCGTGGGCGATTGAAACGAGGAAGCAGTTCAACAGGGCAACTGCAATTGCCAGACATTTATAGTGAGTAGGAAGCTTGCGCATTTTCATTAGCGTTAAGGGTACAAAATTTTAAAAGGCCCAGGACCCGTCCAGGTAGAATACGCGGTCTGGGTAAAGAGGGAGAGTCCAGTTCAGAGGATCAATTTCGGTTTCGTCATCGAATAGATTCTTGATTCCCACGGCCATTCTAACAGAGCCAGACTGAGACCTCCAGCCCGCTTCCAGGTTCGCCTGAACGTGATCAATGCCTGACTGGGATGATTCGTCGATCAACAGACCGTCTTGAAAACTTGTTTCGTTGAGATCCTGTCGGTGTTGAACCACGTCCAGTGACGCAAAGAATCCTGAGGAGGTACGATGGAGAATTCGGCCTCCCAAAGAATTGAGCTGTCCATCGCGATTGGCTTGTGCGGACAGGGTGGGGATCACCGAGTAAACTTCGGACTCATTATAGGCATACTCGAAGGACACGGTTGTAGACTTACCCACGATCTTGGCTAATTGAAGGCCGGCAATGTTTTCTTCAAACTCAGTAAATGTGGTCCAGGAAGCCGATGTTAACGGCGGAACATTCTTTAAATGTCCAAGCCCGCGATCAGAAGTTGATTTACGTGAGTTTAGCTCGATGTCTAAAAACAGATTCGCATCTGTAGAATGAGTGAGCCCGATGCCGGCAATTTCGAACTCCAGAGCGGGATGAGTGCCATCGATATCTTCAGCCAAGAGCGTACGGTAACCTTGCAGGAAGCCGGCAACTTGGGTGGGTTCCAGTCGATAGCCATCTTCGAGTGCCAGACCGCCGAGGCTTTGAAGGTAGGCGGCACGGATGGTCGTATCCGGTGTGACATCCCAATAAACTCCCAGCTTGGGCATAAGTTTTTCTACGGTTCTTTGGTCAGGTGAAGAGGGCAGGGTGAACGTGTTCAAGGGATAGGTGAATCGAGTTAGATTGGCACCTGCTATGACTGTTACCGAGTCGCTATAATCAAAGTAGTTGTAAAGGTAGGCTTCGGTTCTTTTGAAGGGTTCTTCTACCCGTTGGTCCGGGCTACCTTCTAGCTGGAATTGAGTTTCCCAATCTCCGTCCTGTATCCGGATTCCACCGACGAGTTGATAGTTTTCAAACCGCTGGCGGTGCTGCGCCTCGAGTTGAAGGGCATCTGACTTGGATTCAGAGAGAACGGACCCGCTCAGGAATCCCAGTATTTCGTCAGAATCAGCGTTTGTCACAAGTGCCGATCCTTCGTTTCGCGTACTCAAATCGAACGAAACCGATTGGACGTAAACGGCGGTTTCTCCCTCGGGGCTCCATTGGTGGCGAAGCGCAATCAGGGCGGAAGGAAACTCTTCGTCGTAAGAATCGTTACTCGTCGACGGATTGGTATCTCTCCTTTCGTTGGTGCGGAAAACGCCGGTTAGAGTGTCTCTCTCAGAGAGGTCAAACTTCACGCCCGCTTCCAGTGTTCTCCTGTCGAAGTTCCAGTCTGGTGCAAGGTCCTCCAGGTAATCCCATTCTGCGCTGAGAGCGATACTGCTGTTGTCGAAGGTTTTGTTCCATCGGAAGGCCGAGTTTACACCGTAGTCGAAGAGCCCTCGAATATGGGCTTCGTAAACTTCTTCCTTCAGACTCAGGAGGTTATTGTAGTTGTTAGGAGTTGTGGTTAAAGGAAGCAGTCCGAAACGGGCAGGGGAGAGGATGTCAAAGTTGAGGCGCTCTGCTTGGGCAGGCGATTGAAAGCGTAAGGTGCTTGCCGAGGGATCCTCCTGGCTGGCAAATGCCTGCGCGAGGAATTTGTGTGCAGTGAAGCTTCCAGGATCTTTGGAGGTAGCTTTCGATGCTTCCCGAATGGCGAACAGGGGGAGGCCTGCATCTGAAAAGAGCTCCGCCAGATTGGCTTTGCGGAGAGCGTCATCTTCCGCCAGAATCGCAGGTGATCGAAAGACGGATCGTTGGTCATTGTTTTGAATCGACTGTCGCAGGCGATCGATTGCTTGGGCAGTTTTGTTTTGAGAAGCGAATTGCAGGGCTGAAACGAGTAGGACGTTGGGGTCTGTCGGAGCCAGTTCGAGCGCAAGCTCAGATTCGGTTTCAGCTCGCTGCCACTCACTTTGATCCATGAACAAGCGGGAAAGATAGTTCCGGTAGCTGGCGTTGTTCGGAGCAAGGGTAATGGCAGTCTCTATGTCGCTTACACCTTCGGTTAAGCGGGAGTTGCGGATACGCATCAATCCTCGTCCCAGCCATGCTTCCGGATAACCGCTGTCCAGGACCAAGGCCTCTTCAAATGTTTCGAGTGCTGCAAAATCGTCACCTGCAACGGATTCCAAAAACCCTAGGCGTGTTTTGGCTGTCACGTTCTTGGGAGCGAGTTCCAACGCACTGGTGGCGGCGATTTGGGCTTCCTGATAACGCCCTAAACTGAATAACAATTCGCTTTGTCTGGCCAGGATTATGGCGGTGGGAGTGCCGGTAAATTCGCTGGCATTCCGTACCAGTTGCAATGCGGTTGAAAGATTTCCTTGGCCCTGTACCTGGTATGAGCGCGCCAGTTGCAACGTGGCGCTATCGTCGGTCTGTGAATCTAGCTCGGGGTCCATGCCCGAGATTATCGTGATTAAGGCTCTCAACGCACTCGCTTCTGCTGGAAACCGGGTTTCCCCCTGGCTGATAAATATTTCAGCTTCTTCAACTCTTCCCACGCTCAATGCCAGGTTTGCCAAGTAGATTGCTTCTCCGGGATCGCCTGCTTGAACTCCGTTCGCATATTCTTGCAAAAGCGACACAGCTTTGCGCATGTCGCCTGAATTGTAAGCATTGATCGAATCACCTAAGCTTGAATTGAGGGCTGGGCTAAGCCCCAGGTCTTCGACGATGAGTATTCGCGGATAGTAATAAAACCATTCGAGTTCTGATCCAAATTTTACGATCGGTTGAGGTTCTTCGATCGAGCCGTTCCCGATCGCGCGCGACCGAAAGCCGGAGGGAACTGTAACTGACGCTGTGGTAGTCGTCAGTTCGACTTCGCCTTCGATCATGTGGATCTGGGTACCTTCTTCTTCGCTGGTCCATAATACGAATTCGGTGCCCTTGATGGCCGCGTTCACATAATCTGTTTTATAATCACCTTCCTTGCCGGATTGGCGGGAGAAAAAATACACCATTCCTTGAAAGAGTGAGAGCAGTTTGCCTTCGTCCTGTTCAGCCATCGAGCCGAATTGCATCGAAGTCATTTCCTGCAAACGATGAAAACCCTCGTCAATCGTTTTCACCGTGGCGGTACTATACTCACCTGTGACTACCGTATTGCCGAGCTTGATAGGAATTCCTTCGGAGGGATTGGAAGTCAGACCGACGACGGCGTCTATCTCTGTGCCATCGTTGGTGATCACGGTTACGTTTCCCTCGGCCTCGATGAGCCGCCCGATTTCATCTTTGAGTTGAGCCCATAACGATGTGGGTGCCAACACCGCAACGATAAGGAGTGAAAGCCAAGAGCCGACTCTGAGAAATCTGGACATACTAGCCTTCCTCCCCTGTTGAGTCAGTCTCAGTTTGGATATCCACCCAACCGGTGTTTACGAGCTGAGTTCGGTAATCGCCTTCCTTTCCTGACTGACGGGTAAAGAATGCGATAAAGCTGTCGAAGAAGGTTGATAGCTTCTTTCCTCGTAGGTTTGCGGCGGATCCGAATTCGATGGAAGCCACTTCGTGAAGCCTGTGAACGTTCGCATCAAGCGTTTGTATAACTGCAGAGCTGTATTCACTGGTGATGATTTTGTTGCCGAGTTTAATGGGAACTCCGTTTTCTTTTGCCGAGGCCAGGATATCAACGGCGTTAATTCTGGTTCCATCGTTTGTGACGATAATCACCTCTCCGTGTGCTTCAATCAATCTACCGATCTCGTCACTTAACTGGCCTGAAAGCGATGCTTGGGAACCCATCGGGAGCAGGCTACAAAGAACGATCCAAACGAGTCGTTGGCCTATGATCATCTGCTTTGTCATATCCCGCTATGTGTTGACGCGCCGATCCTTACGATTGGTTGAATAGAAATATTCGCTGGCACTTTCATCTCGTCACCGATTCTCCGTTTGTATCGACCTTTGAATCAGGGGCTAATTCTACTCCTGGCTCCGGTAGTGATTCACCGGGACGAAGCTTGTTGATCAACTTGGTGACGAGTGCACGCACCCGAATAAGCTTAAGGTCGAAAGCAATCCGTTCGGCGAGTCGGGCGAATTCTGTCTCTGTCAGCTTATCGGAGAATAGGTAGCGAGCGACCAGCTTTTTACTGATGTGCTGGATGAGCCCTTTCTTAACTAACGGATCGTTTTCAAGTTTTTCTATCTCGAAACGGTCGAGATAGACTGGAATGATTTTCTTCTTGTTGAAATTCGCTTGCCGGACCTCGAATTCCATCTCTTTGGAATAAAGTGCGCTTTTGGAAATGATGACGACGATGGCCTGAGATTCTTGAATTGCTTTCAGGATGGGTTCTGCGAAAGAGGTTCCACCTCTCAGTTTGTCTTCATCCAACCACCAACGGATTCCCTCGTCATTGAATGCCTTGGTGAGCGGGGCGAGGAATCGATACTCCATCGCATCTGAAAAGCTATAGCTTATAAAGACGTCGTATACAATCGGCTGATCTCTCAGGAGAATCAGTGCCATTATGGGCGTCTGTATGGCGAGGATGCTAAGAAACGGAGTCGTCGTGGATGCGAATCCGGACCAGATTATGGCGAGGCTTGGAATGGCAACGGCCAGAAACACCATATAGATAATCCTTTGTCTGACGAAGGGGAGCAGCAGCGAAAACGTCAGGATCAAGCTTCCGCCCAGAAGCCAAAATATCTCTTTCAAGAAAGAAACCCGCTTCACATACTGGTCCGAAAGAAAGTTCTCAAAGGCGGTGACATGAAAATCGACACCGTTCCAGCGATTGCCGCTGAGTCGGCTGTAGACTGTCTTGAAAGTGTCCTTCTTGGTCCCGGTGAATCCGATGGTCTGGTCCACGCCGATAAAGACCCATTTATCCTGAAGCCGTTTCACCGGAAACCCGTCTTTGAGCAGTTCTTTGTAGCTCCAGACGTTTTCAGGTTTCGCCGGGTCATCAGAGTAGAATCTCAAATACTCCGAGCTGTGAGTTTTATTTTGTTCGGGCTCGGTAATGCCTTTGACGAACCGTGCGGCGACCCTAGGTCCTGACAAAGTGTTTTCGTTTAAATCAATAGGCATGCGGCGGATCGCTCCGTCTGAGCTTTCCCGGAGAGCGGCCAGTCCCCATCCGGCGGCGGCCTTCCGAAACCTGCTGAGAGGGAGGATCGCTTGTTCGCTAAAGACGCCACCCGACCAAGCGTTGGTGAGTTGGGCGATGAGTATGACGTTGCCATTTCTTCGAATGGCATCTTCCAGTGCCTGATCCGCAACCGGATCGTCGCTGTCTTGTGCGAATAAAATATCGAAGTATACAAGCGCGACTCCAGCTTCTGTCAGTTTGTCGATGAGCCTGGCATGTAGGGTTCTATCCCAGGTTACATTGTCAGGTTGATTCAGCTCCTGGTGGGAGGCTTCATCCAGATATATCAACGCCGCTTTCTCAATGAATTCTGGATCTGGGTCTTTGCTGAAGGGCGAAACGATGGCGGAATAGTCGAATTCCAGATTAAATAGCGTTTCACCAAAGGGCCCCAGGCGGCTGAGGAAGCCTAGCAGAAAAAGAAGGAGAAAAATGTAGAGCGGGAATCGAGGCGAATTTCGCATAGTTTGCTTCGAAAATGTGGCCTTTCATAGCGGCCTTGGTCGACGTTAATTTTACTTACAGAAGCAAGAAACTGCGGATTTCCTCTACAATACGATAATCCCTGATCAGCCGGTAGTGGAAAATCTTAGGGCTCTACCATGAACTCACTGTTTTGGCGGCGTTTCGCCAAATGTGCTCCAGTCTGCCAAAAGTGCTTCAATCACGGTGTTTCCAACTTTGTAGGCTGCTTCAAAGGCTGGTAAACTCTGGGCTGGATATTCGGCGGTGGTCGACCATACGGCTTCCTCACCTGGAGGCGGGGTTGAGAAGTTACTGGCTGTACGAAGGACGAGCACCCGTTCTGTATCCACAAGTCCTGTCCGGGCCATACGATGCAGGGCGGTCAGCGTGCCGTTGTCTTCCATGTTGGTGGTCACAAAGTTGGCTTCTCCTCCTGTGTGGAGTTTCATCCAGTTATTGGCCCAATTGTTGAGCAGGTCACCGTGCCAGTAGGTGCTGGAACCGAGGGTGTCACCAATGATTACTTTTGGGGGTCTGTTCGCTTCCGGCAGGCCTTTGAACTTCTTTCTGAATGCTGCGAGCTCAGGATGGTCACCCAGATCGATGTCTTTGGTGACGGTGTAGGCCCACTGAACCAATCCTGGATTGAGCTGGTAGGCAATCGTGTCAACGGTCCAACCATCTTCGAGGGTATCCGGTTTTTTGGCTCCGAGAGCGATGAAGCCGTAGTCCCAGTCGTCAGGAATTTCCCGGCCGTCGATCTCGTAAGCAAGGTCGCCATCCACGACCCAATTTGCCCAGACGGCGTCCCCCAAGGTTGAGTCGGCCGGATCAGCTCCGCCGATTCCGGCGATGAGCCAAAAGGCTTTGGAAAAATCAAACCGTGGGTCCATTCCGAGTGCCATAATACTGGTGGTTGCATTCGTCACGCCGCCTCCTGTGCAGGTGAGTAAGACCCCGTCTTCGCGGTAATAGAGGTCATGCATGCCCAATGGAAACTCGATGGTTCGGTTAAAATTGGCATTTTCGACCCAGAGTTGCATCTCACCCGGACGGTCTCCGGTATGTGCCCCATTTTCAAACATGGAAACGATTACGACCTTGATCGGAATCTTGTCTTCGGCCGTGAGCTTCGTGAATGTGAGACCGCAAAGTAAGCAGGCTATGAAAGACGTGAGAACAGGTAGTTTCATGGTTATTCGGATGGATTCTTTGGTATGATGAATTTTCTGAGCAGCACGTACTGTGCCTCGAATTACCCCATATACAATGGGAACTATGAGCGGTTCCTCCTTATTCTACCCTTCCAGCTTCTTCGGATTAAAATCGGCGAGTAGGCTCACCAGACTGTGAGGGATAAGTAGAAGCGCCAGCGGACGGATGCAAGCCGCTGTCGCCTGAGTCATCGTACTCCCGGTAAAGATCTGCCAACTGAACCAACTGGCAGTAACCAGTATGAGTATCAGACTCACGAAGTTCGTGCGTTGAAAATGGTAAGACAGACATTTAAGGATACCGTCCCCTTCCAAAAGCAAGCCTCTCGCTTCCGGTATGTAGACAGGTGTGCGGTACATATGTCGAAATGAGTGAAGTATCAGAAAATAGAATACGATTCCATAGAGGGGGTCAATGAGCGCGAAGGTCAATATCAGAAGCAGGGACTCGGCCAAGTGACCAAACAGATTGTCGGGCAAACCGTGACCACGTACGAATTTGTGCACGATGGCGGCTAAAATCTCCAGGACGATGGCAAGAATCAGGAGATACCCGGAGAATGAATATAGGGTAGTTAGTATGGCGCTTTGATCGGTCCCCAGGAAGTTGAGGAATAATTCCTGGGTTTCAAGGGGTTTGAAATAGAGCGGAGCGATCAAAACTAGCATCCCGCGACCCATACTCGCCACCAGCCAGGAAGGGCCTCGGTATGGGTAAAGTGATACCGTGTCCAGGCTTCCCCAGTGCCACATGATCAATGCAGCGAAAAGCGCTATGGAGAAATTAACGGAGAGTGACCAAATCCCAAAAGTGATCATACCCAAAGCCAGTGTGAGCCCGATCACAGATACCCAATAGTTTATTCGTTTCAGCCATGGCGGATTCAGAATCCATGCTGGCAAAAAGAAATCAGCTGCTTGATGGGGAATTACAAAGGCTGCCAATGCGAAAAGAATGAGCAGGGACTGAATGGGAATCAGGTCGGCGGGAAAGAACCAACTGATGATCCAAGTCGTCAGGTAGAGGCCCCACAGGCCACGTCTGTCCCAAACGGGCTTGGCGATAATTTGAAAAATAAGTACGTGAAGCATGGGGCACCTTTATTAGTAAGGTGCCACCTTAGCGAATGATACGGTATCCGTCGATTCCTATAAAAAACAGTTGGAAGTGGGACTTCGTGTTTTCATCGTAGTGGTTTATCCCAGAGTCAGTTGATGAGTAATTTAAAAGACCAGTTTTTACAGCCTCCGTTTATCCGTAAACTGGGTGAAGCACTCGAATCGAATGTGCCAGGCGTTCACTCAGCAGCGTTCGCTAAATCTGTCACCGAGTCCCCCTGGAGTGAGCTTGAACTTATGGACAGGATGAGAAAGGTGACCGATTGTCTTCGTGATTTTTTGCCTGAAGATTACCCCGAAGCAGTAAAAATTTTGCGGATGATAGGGCCTGGGTTCAGCGGCTTTGATGCGCTGGTCTTTGCCGACTTTGTGGGTCGATACGGTGTCGATCATCTCAACGAATCGATCCCTGCCTTACAGGAGTTCACGGAACTTTGTTCATCTGAGTTTGCTGTGAGACCGTTTATCGAACGGTATCCTGATGCCATGTTTAGACAGCTGGAATCGTGGGCAAGGTCCGAGAATAAGCATCATCGCAGACTTGCGAGCGAAGGATGCCGTCCTCGGTTGCCTTGGAGTTCTTCTCTTAGAGGTCTAAAGAGAGATCCTGCTCCGATTATTCCTATACTCGAGATTCTGAAATCAGACCCGGAAGATTACGTGCGTCGTTCGGTGGCAAACAACTTGAATGATATCAGTAAGGATCACCCGAATATGGTGATCGCGCTCGTAAAACGGTGGCAGGGAGGTCCCAAAGAGACGGACTGGATCGTGAAACACGCCTGTCGAACTCTGTTGAAGCAGGGGAGGGCGGATGTTCTGGAGCTGTTTGGATTCACTTCGCCGAGCGCTGTCGCGTCTTCTCCTCTGATAATAAGCCCTAAAGTTGTGAGTATCGGTGAGTCAATTAGTATGTCCTGCCGTTTAATGACCCAACAAGCATCACTGGGGAAACTACGTGTCGAGTATTTGGTGCATTTCATCAAATCCAACGGTGCCGCATCTCCCAAGGTGTTTCAGGTATTTGAGAAAGTGCTAACTGCCAGTGAGCAGGTCATCGAAAAACGCCACAGTTTCAAAGATCTCTCGACGAGGAAACACTATGCGGGATCTCATTGGATTGAGATTCGCGTGAACGGTGTTGTGATGGCTCAGGCAGAGTTGGAACTTAGTGACTAACCCGCGGGGCCAAGTCCTGGAAGGTATTCCTGATCCGTATTGCTTTTCGAAGACGAATTTCTTCGCAGCGTTTATTGCTACCAGTATTTCGGTGACCGTAGGGCAAAATGCGTTTTTACCTGTCTTCTTGATAAATCCTTTGGACTTTTTCCAAGGTTCTTGTAGGGGTCTTTTCATGAAGCCCCTATTATTCTGCTGTTCCCTATTATTTCTGGTTGCTTGTAAACCATCCACGGACTCAAGCCGTTTGGTAATTGCCGCGGAGGGAGGTAAACTCGCGATCGCCGATTCCGACGGTTCGGTTCTCTGGGAGCATCCGATAACGCAGGTTCATGACCTTCACTTGTTAGAAAACGGAAACATCCTGATCAACAACGGCTGGACCAAGGTTATGGAACTGGGGCTGGATGGGACGATTGTTTGGCAATACGACAGCAGTCAGACAGAAGGCTACAACGGGGAAAAAATCGAAATCCATGCGTTTCAGAGATTGGAAAACGGAAATACCATGATCGCCGAGAGTGGAACTACCCGTATCGTCGAAGTCGATACGAACGGTAAGTTGGTCGCTGAGATTCCTTTGCAGGTTGCAGAACCGCACCCGCACCGTGACACTCGGTTGGTTCGTAAGCTGGAGAATGGCGATTACCTTGTCTGTCACGAAGGCGAAGAACGGGTAGCACGTTACAATGCTTCTGGCGAAGTTGTCTGGGATTTCCAAGTGCCATTATTCGGAAAAGAACCTGCCAAAGGTCATGGACCCGAAGCGTATGGTGCCAAAACGTTTGCTGCGATTGTCTTGAACAATGGAAACTACCTGATTTCAACCGGCAATGGACACGGAGTTCTCGAAGTCACTCCCGGTAAGGAAATCGTATGGCGCCTCTCGCAAAATGAAATAACGGGAGTCACGCTGGCGTGGGTCACAACGCTCCAGGAGCTTCCCAATGGAAACTTCGTCATAGGCAACTGCCACGCGGGCCCTGAGAATCCCCAGATTATCGAAATCAATCGCGATAAAGAACTCATCTGGAGCTGGAAGAATGTTACTGATTTTACGAAGGATGCCCTGTCGAATAGCTTGGTCGTGGACGGAGTTATCGCCTCGGAGCTTATGCGTAGGATCGAAGCACTTTAACGGCTACGGTTAATCGTAGGATTCTCATACCATATGATTCCCAGGCCTGCTTTGCCGTCTTTGGCGTTGTTATTCTCCTCGGTGTTAATGATGTCGAGGTCACCGTCGGCGTCTAGATCGAGGAGTAGGTTGAGGTCGAATTTAATGCCGTCTGGGCCGCTGACGTCGTGAGCAATCCAATTCGGATCGTCCCAGGAATTCGGATACTCAAGCCAGATAATTCCACTGCGACCTTGGTCTGCGCCTTCTGTGCTTAAAACCATGTCCGTTTTGCCGTCCTGGTTGATGTCACCGAATTGAGCGGATTTCGGATGAGAGATGAAGTCCGGATAATTGATCGCTATTTCATTCCAGTATATTCGATCTTTTGAACTGAAAATACTGATGAATCCCTCATCCGGATTTTTGTGAGGCACTATGATTTCTTCGATGGCATCTCCGTCTAAATCATAGGTATCGATAAACATGGTTTCGGTGAGGTGATCGGCTATCCAGGTCTTTTGCCAAGGCGATCTCAATTGGAAACTCTCCTTGCCGGGATTTCTTAGCCAGTAGACGCCGGCGACCTCTGCTTTTCGCTCACTTACGAGAATATCGAGAAGGCCATCATCGTCCATATCTTTCGGAATTAGGGACATGATCCAAGCAGCATCGGATAGTGGATGGAATTTCCAGTCTGAAAGTGTGCGGGGATCTTGCGGACTCTCCAACCATCCGACTGAAGCAAGAGGATTCTTACCTCCTACGACGAGGTCTGGTCCGTTTAGTCCGTCGATATCCATTGCAATTGCAAACATCCAACGTGCTTCGTTTTCAAAGAGTGTTTCGGTGGTCCAAAGTGCACTGTCCGTGTAATCCTCGGTAGGAGCAGGAGCCCAGTGGATTAAGAGCTTTTTATTGTTTCCTTCTGTTGAACTAACTACATCGACTGACCCGTCCTGATCCAGATCTACGAGGAGCGCATCTTCAACATTGGGAGCGGGGCCTGCATCGATTGTAACCCAGGAGGGTCGTTCACCGTCTTCCCTTTGCATCAGATAAATTCTTGATACTCCACCCTGTTCCCAACCGGCGACCAAGTCGGGAAGACCATCCTGATTTACGTCGGCTGTTCTCACGCCGTCGGCGCCCAGAGACGTTTTGTCAATGGTATGGCGTTTCCAAGCTTCACTGGGTGCTTTCTGTGCGTGGCTTGCAATCGCTTGTGTAAACCAGAAGCTTACTAGCATGAACCCTAGAGTTATCCGCGGTCGATGAGGCATATCAGATTGGGTTATAAGCTTCCGAGGAGGATTATCCTGGATTGAAGTCAGGGTTTAATTCGGAGGGAATTACAGCGCTCGTATCCCGTTGCCATTCTTGCAGTTCTTTCAGGAGGCTTTCTGCGACTTCCGGGTGGGCTTCTGCTAGATTTTCAGCTTCACCTAAGTCCTGAGTAACGTTGTAGAGTTGGAGTGAATCGTCTTCAAAAAACTGCATGAGTTTCCAGTCGCCTTTGCGAATAACACTGCAGGGGGTTGCACGCCAATAGGGTATGTCGGAATCGTGGACGTTTATAACTTTATTGTATTGTGCACCACTCAGGTAGAGCGGGTAGTGCCAAAAGATGGATCGATTTTCCAACGCCTGTTTCCCGCGTAGTAGCGGGACGATTGAACGACCATCGACAGGTTGATTGGTTGGGAGAGGGGCTCCAGCCAGTTCAGCGAAGGTAGGCAAATAATCTACTCCGGTGATTGGTGTGTGGCATATGGAACTCGCTTCGATAACTCCTGGCCAACTCATGGTGGTCGCTACGCGAATGCCACCTTCGTAAAATGAACCTTTAGCGCCCTTGAGTGGCTCGCACCAGGTGGCGCCCGAGTGTCCGCCATTATCAGAAGTGAATACGATGAGCGTTTCTTTCTCGATGCCGGCTGCCTGGATCGTTTTCCAAATCCTCCCGACGCCCTGATCGACGGCTTCAATCATGGCGGCATAGGTCGTATTCCAATGTCTGCTCCAGTTTGCCGCAGCTAACTTACTATCGTATTTGGAAACGACTTCTGAACGGGCTCGAATGGGTGTATGAACATCCCAGTAACACAGGTAGATGAAAAATGGCTCCTCCTTATTCTCGTTGATAAACTTGATAGTCCCCTCACTAAGTGACTCCGAGACGTTTACATCCCCATAGTAGTTCTTTACGGGGCCACCGAGTCCATTGGGGTCGCTACTATCAAAGCCCTGAGTGTCAGGGCCTAGGTGCCATTTCCCGAAATGAGCTGTTTTGTAACCTGCAGTATTCAAAACTTCGGCAATAGACGTGATCGAGGGTTCCAGGCTCAGCTTTGATGGGAACTGTCCATGGCCCTTTTTATCTCCTTTGCGGGGCACGAGAAGCTTCATATAATCAATGTCTCCCTTTGCTTCCCCACCAGGTGTCCACATCTGAGTCCGAGGGACGTACATGCCGCTGACTATGCACGACCTAGAAGGCATACAATTCGAAGCGCCGGGATAGGCAGACGTGAATTCTACGCCGGAAGCCCGAAGTGTATCGATATTGGGTGTTTCATAAAACGCCGCTCCGTTATAGCCAACGTCAGCCCAACCCAAATCGTCAGCCATAATAAAGACTATGTTGGGTTTTTCCGGGATGGTATCTCTTTGACCGAATAGGGCCGCACAAGGAATCAGTAGGCTTAAGGCGAGTAGTAAACGTTTCATGGAAATATTTATGGCAGTGATTCGCTTAGCGTCGAAACCCTGAAGTTGCGGTATCGGGCGCTTCGTGTGAACATATGTCGCAACCCGATCGGTCCTTCGGTAATGGCAGGTAGATCGTTGTTTCGGAAATGGTAGGTGCCAACCTTATCTGGATTCGAAATCCGCAGGTAGATCTCCTTGTCTTGCTTGATAACCGTTATCTGGTGTGAAACTTCGGGTTTAAACAAGCCCGTTCTTTCATACGCATCCGGCGTAAGTGCCGTTCCGGTGAGACCCTTTTCGGCCAATGGCATGTAACGCCTGGCGCGTATATAATCGTAGTCATCTGTGACTGCTTTCCCACCATAGGCAGCATAGCTAATGTGGTAGGTGTTCATGTGGTTGAAATAGGTTCTCATGGCGGGAATCGTCCTTTGTGCGTTCCATGTGAATATATCTTTTTCAAAAAGTCCTTCACCGCTCCCCGTTGCCTGTATGTATAATATAGTTACGAACTGATTCGCGTTGTCCGTTCGTGTGTATTCATAATCAATCTTGATATCGCCTTTGAATGATCGCTTGGTCCATAAAACAACATGACTGGCATCTTCCTTGGGTATCGGACCTGCTTGCAGGTTCATGCCTTTTAGGGAATGAGTAACGGTTCCCTTCAAGCCGTCGAGCACCCAGTTGTTTTGCCAGTCTGCAGTGCAGGAATCAAAGAAGGCAACTGACCAGTCTTTTTCATTAAGCGTCTGAAAACGATCTTCGATTTCTGGTCCAGAGGCGTCCACCCAAGCCGTAAGGGATAGCAGAATAAAAAATGTGGATAGGTTTCGCTTCATGGCCGATTGTATAGAAGCCAGTTTGTCGATTCAGTATGACCGATGCAGATAGATCGGTGGCGTGTTTTGGAATATACCATAACGATCAATTAATCACGTCGGCTTTCTGAATAGCACAATGTGTTGTTGAGGCAAAACGTCGATGGTTTTGACATACTCAAGATTCTGAACCGTCATTTCCTTTTTAACCTGCGCTTCATTCATTTTGTGCAGGCGTTTAATTCTGACAGAGGGATCTTCCGCACGGTATTCTACGAATACCAGCAACCCACCGGGCTTTAATCCCTCTACCATCCTGACGGTCATTTCGTAAGGGTGACTGAGCTCGTGATATACATCTACCATGATGGCGAGATCGACCGAATCAGGTGGCAGGTTTGGATCGGTTATAGATCCCAGAACACCCTCGACACGATCAGCCACACCCCGTTTTTCCATTTGCTCCTCCAGGATCTCGAGCATCTCCGGTTGGATATCTACGGCCAGGACTTTGCCGCTTTCTCCAACTCGCTTGGCGAATTGCCAGGCAAAGTAACCACTGCCAGCACCGATATCGGCAATGACGTCCCCTTCTTTTACGGTAAGTGACTCAATTAAGAGATCAGTTCTCTCTTCTTGCTTTCTTGAGGGGCGCTCTAGCCAGCTTGCACCTTGGTGTCCCATGACATGAGAGATTTCTCTTCCCATGTAAAATTTTCCGATGCCGTCATGGTTAGACGGAGAACGTTGTTCGTAGAGAGGCTCCGGTGCCGGAGTGCGCTGACCATTTACTAGAGGGAGTTGGGAGAAAAGAATGAGAATAAATGTAAATTGAAGACGCATTCGACCATACAATCTGCTTGTTTCCAAAACGCAAATAGCAAGTATTTGATACTCAAGTAGCTATTCAGTCTCCGATGCGGTAAAGATACTCTTGCCGGCCTCCAGTTTCGTGGTGCGCAACCCTAAGATAAATGCTGTCTCCGCAGATAACCGGTGTTGCCCAGATTTCATTGCCCAATTGATTTTCTGCTATGAGTTCAAATTTCTCTGGGGAGGCTTTGAACACGAGGGTCTTTCCCTGTTCGCTTGACACGAAGATGTTGTTTCCTACCAGAACCGGGGAAGCGCTGAAATCGCCTCCGACTTTTTCTCTCCACATAAGTTTACCGGTTTCGGTATCCCAACAATGTGCAAGTCCTTTGTCGGTCATAGTATAGAGGTAGCCGCCATCAACCAGCATGGATGGGGCGTAGGTGCGGATAGGATTTTTCCAATCAAGTTCTGGAGTATTGTCGACGAGTACCGATGTGGTTTCGTTCTTTGGATAACCGCCACTCGCGAAAATACGAGTTCCGTCGGTGACCGCACTTCCAACGGTTTCCTGGGTGGTAACCGGAGCTGACCAGAGCAACCTGCCCGAACGGGGATGGTAGCTGGCAAGCATATCGCAGCCTGGCAGTATAAGCTGATCCTGTCCGTTGAGGTGGTAGATCACCGGGGAGGCATAATTGGGTATCGCGGGCCGTGAGACATTCCATACCTTTTCGCTCGTATTACGATCGAAAGCCGTGAGATTGCCTCCTTCTTTGTGGTCTGACGCCACGATTACAAGATTCTCATAAATAGTAGGGGAAGAGGAATAACCCCAGTGGGATATGTAGTCACTGGCTTTCTTCTGCCAAAGAAGCTTTCCTGTTAGATCGAGTGCGCTGAGCCAAATTGTTGCATCGTGCATAAATGTAACAAAGAGTTTTTCGCCATCGCTCGCAATCGAGCTGGATGCTTGTGTGTTTCTGTCGTGAATTCGACCTTGCCAGCCCCCTTTGTGAACTTCGGTAATCCATTCTCTTTCGCCGGTTTTCCGGTCGAACCCGATGACAGACTGGGTCTGGTTTTGCTCATCAGCTGTTGCGAGAAATATCTGGTCACCTATGACGGTGGGTGATCCGTGTCCACGGCCGGATATCGGCGCTTTCCAGATGATGCTTTCAGTTTCACTCCATCTGGTAGGGATATTCTGGTTCGCTGCGTGCCCATTGCGATGGATGCCGCGCCACCAGGGCCAGTCGCTTGACGTGATTTTGAGGTCCGCAGTACCTGGGGAGATAGCTGTGCCTGAAACTGAGGCTGTGAGGAAGATGAGGAGTAGAGTTCCTAAAATAATGGGATGAGTCTTCAAAACGGGATGCATAGGCTTAGAGGTTGAACAATTGGACTAAGCTAGCTGCCTCACGTCGCAGACGGCAAGTCAGCTATTTGCAGTTTTGGTAGTTATTGCTCTATTTTCGAGCCAGGCATGACCGCGGGTAATAACTTCCATGATTTTGTGGGGTCTGGCAGGCTTAGCGACGAAGTCGTGCATGCCCACCGCTTGACAGGCATCCCGGTCGTCTTGTCGTGCATTTGCCGTGAACGCGGTGATGAAGGGGGTATGCGTGATCGTTTCGGAATTAAGGATACGAAGCGTGGTTCGAAAACCGTCCATGACCGGCATTTGAAGATCCATAAAGATGATATCGTATGTGACAGTTTCAAGGGCTTTTAAGCACTCTTCGCCGTTATAGGCAATGTCAGGAGTATACCCTAATTTGCGCAGAATGGTTCCCAGTACTTTCGCGTTTATCTGATTGTCTTCCACAATAAGAATCTTGTATGGAAAGTCTTCGGCAAAGTTACTGTTTAAATCTTTCTGTTCGTTGGCTATCGTATTACGTTTTCGATCTACAGGGTTACTATGATCGAAAATAGCGGATAGCGTGGCATATAGTTTCGTTGGAGTAACAGGGGTTTGAAGACTAACGTTTGGCGCCTGCCATTCTTGTTGTGATTTCTTGTTGGAAGCCAATATTCGGATCGCGGGAGGAAGTTTGGTCTCCGGCGAGTTAATCAACGATTCGATTGTAGCGACCTGTTGGGAGTACTCTGTTTTAGAGTCGTCTATCACTAAGAGGTCGTATGCCGTTTCTTCGAAAGCACTTACGAGCGATTCGTTTGAAATATCGATTAATTCTGTCGTTATATTCCAACTGGTTAATTGATCTTTGAGACTGCATCGAATCGTCGAATTGTTGCTAAGCACGAGGACACGCTTTCCAGGGGAAAAGTTAATCATCGTCGGTTCTTTGCTACGAGGGGTCTTAATCTTGAATGTAAAAGTTGACCCAGTACCCAAAATACTCTCAACGTGAATTTCTCCGTTCAATAGGTGTGCGATTTTTTTGGAAATTGAGAGTCCCAGGCCGGTACCCCCAAAGCGTCTGGAATTTGTAGATTCAACTTGGAAAAATGGATCGAAAAGAAATTCGAATTTGTATTCTTGGATTCCGATCCCGGTATCGCAAATCGCAATGGAAAGTTCCTCATTTGCGGAGTCA
>CAYGQM010000020.1:46498-86129 GCA_964352065.1 uncultured Opitutaceae bacterium | reverse complement strand
TGTTTTGATGAGGTCGTTAACATCTGTTGGTTTGAGGACTCTCTGATGAGGGAAGATGTCTTGTGATATTCCAAGCTCGCTGAGGCTTTGGATACAGCCGTATGCGTGGGCGAGACCTATTCGAACCGGTTTCAATTTCGCGATCTGTTTTTGAAACAGGGAGCCGATGTGATTAATCCTGACGTGGGTCGTGCAGCAGGTATTACCGAGTGTAAGCGGATTGCGGATTTGGCCGATAACTTTGGAGTCCTCTGGTCTCCCCACGTGAGTAGCGGTATGCCACCTTACGTGGCAGCATCCCTCCACCTGGCCGTCGCAACACCCAACGCGGTTATCATGGAGGCCGGAAATATTCACAAAGCCACGGATGTCCGGGGATCTCGAGGCAATGTGCTTCTTAAGGAACCCATTGATTTTCAACCCGGTTATGCGGTGGTTCCCGAGAAGCCGGGGCTTGGTATCGAATTTGATGAAAAAGAATTGAAGAAAGTAATTGTTAGTTAAATCGCTCGCCCTCCGAAATGGCCCTATTTTCGCTAGTATCCGATATCCAATTAGTGATTGATGGTTTCAAGTCCTGATTTTCAGTCTACATGTATATTTTAGAATAATGAATATTAATAAACTGCAAGGCATCTTGCCCGTTTTGCCAACACCCTTTAATGATGCGGGTTCGATCGATACCGAAGCGATGGGAAAGGTGGCTCAATTTTGCATAGATGCTGGAGCGAGTGGATTGGTGTTTCCGGGGGTGGCCAGTGAATATGATCACCTCTCTAAAGACGAACAATCCGATCTACTGGATGTCGTGTGCGATGTCGCTCAAGGTCGCGTGCCGGTTATTTGCGGAGGCGGCAAAGGAGATCCGGAAACAATCGCCGAGAATATTCTTTCGGCGAAATCCAAAGGAGTCGTGGCTGCGATGGTCTTGATACCGAATCGTTTTGCTGGAGATGAGGCCGGAGCCTTGGGGTTTATGCTCTCGGTTATAGAAAAGTCTCCTGGAATAGACATCATTTTGCAAAATGCTCCAGCACCGGTGGGAGCGGGATTAGATTCCGACGCACTCAAGCGTATCGTTAACGCCACTACCGCGATTCGGTATGTTAAAGAAGAGGCATTGCCATCCGGGCCTAGGATCAGCGCGTTGTTAAACGAGGCTCCTGAGCACCTGCTTGGTGTGATTGGAGGTGGAGGAGCCCGCTACTTGATCGATGAGATGAACCGGGGTGCGATCGGAGCAATGCCGGCTGCAGAGATTACGGATCTGCATGTACGGATGTGGAACGCTTTTCAAGATGGCGATGTGAATCAAGCCCGCGATTTGTATATGAGGACACTGCCGCTTCTTATTATTCAGTTGATCTATCGTATGCGCCTGACGAAACATGTGCTAACGCGACGGGGAATATTTACGAATTCGATCGTACGTGCGCCGCTACCGGATTTTGATGACTACGATGAAGCCGAATTGAATGCGCAAATGGATTCCCTTGATGAACTCTTCGAGGTCGCGACATTGAAAGCCGTCGAGCTATGAGTCGCGTCTCAAAAGTAGAATCCTTCATCCTAACAGTCCCGCGCGATGAACCCTACCTGGGAGCCCTGCGAGTCGGGGAAGAGCCAAATGCACAGGGTTACTTTGTGCGTAAGGGAAACAAGACAGTCTACCCGACCGTGGATCGATCAGTCTTGGTCCGGGTGGAAACGGAGTCAGGTATCGTCGGTTGGGGTGAAACGTATGGCATCGTTGTTCCTAAAGCCACGACGGCCATAATCGATGATCTCTTGGCTGCATTTGTAGTAGGACGTGAACCGTCCGATGTGATGGATATTCACGATGATCTCTACAATCTCATGCGCGTTCGCGGGTATGGCAGCGGTTACTACATGGATGCACTGGCTGCTGTAGACATCGCTCTGTGGGATGCTGCTGGGCGCGAAGCGGGCAAGTCCGTCGCTGAATTGTTGGGCGGTCGTCGTCGAGAAACGATAAAAGGTTATATCTCTGGACTTCCCAAACCGACACTTGCTGAGCGGGTGGTGTTTGCCCAGGAGTGGATGGAGCGGGGATTCGACAGTTTTAAATTCGCCGGGACAGTGGCCGACGATGGCGTAGTCCAGGAAGTTGTAGAACTACGAAAGGCATTGGGACCGGATGCACTCATTGCCTGTGACATGCATTGGGCATTCACTCCCGATGAAGCTATCGCTGTGATAAAGGAAATGGAGCCTCATGGTCTATGGTTCGCAGAAGCGCCTATCGTCACTGAAGATATTCCGGGGCTCGCGAAGGTGGCACAGTCTGTGTCGACGCCGATCGGGGTGGGTGAGGAATGGCGCTCAGTCTACGATGCCCGCTACCGTTTCGATGTGAACGCGGTTCATATCGTCCAGCCGGAGATGGGCCATACTGGAATTACAGAATTTATCCGAATTGGAAAAGAAGCGCATGCGCGCGGAATTTCGATTCTTCCCCACGCTACGATTGGCTCCGGTATTTTTCTGGCCGCGAGTTTACAGGCTAGTTTGGCGCTTGAAGGTGTGATCGGTCATGAATTTCAACATTCGATTTTCGATCGAAATGATGGACTCATTTCGCCAGGACTTACATGCTCCAAGGGTTATTACCAAGTTACAGATTCGCCGGGGATTGGCATTGAGCCGACTGAAAATGCTATTTCGATGATGGAGTAGGTGATTTTCAAATACCAGTAAGTCTGTATATACTATCCAACATTTTACCTGATGAACCTCTAAAGATATGCAAACCGTAGATTATTTTGTAATCCTTCTCTACATCGTCGGCATCGTCGGTGCTGGTATGGTTTTTGCCGGCAAGATGAAGAATTCCAAAGACATGTTTGCAGCAGGTGGACAGTCACCTTGGTGGGTGTCGGGTCTGTCGGCCTTTATGACGATGTTTTCGGCGGGAACCTTTGTTGTTTGGGGAGGGATTGCTTATAAGTATGGAGCAGTCGCCATCGCTATTAACCTTTGTTACGGAGTGTCCGCTTTATTGGTGGGCTGGTTATTGGCGGGCGTTTGGAGAAAAGCCGGGGTTGATTCCGCTTCAGAATTCTTGCAGCTCCGTTTTGGTGGTTCGATCGTTCAATTCTATACCTGGTTTAAAGGATCGTTAACGTTGTTAAGCACTGGTGGAGCGGTGTATGCCTTATCGAAGATCGTCTGTGCGTTGATGCCGTTGCCAGTGGGGCATATACTGGCTGATCCGGCTACCGGGCATCTGTCGGTTCCAATCACGTCAATCGTACTGTGCTTTATTGTCATTCTTATCACCTTTGTTGGAGGACTCTGGGCTGTGTTGATGACGGATGTATTGCAGTTTGTGATACTGACCGTTTCCGTGGTGTTTGTTGTGCCTCTGATCCTTATCGAGGTTGGTGGATGGGGTGCGTTTAGAGCAGCTGCTCCTGAAGGCTTTTTAGCCCCTGTGGCTGCAGACTTTTCGTGGTGGTTTTTGTTGGGCTGGATGATTGTTAACTTTTTCGTATTCGCCGCAGATTGGTCATTCGTTCAGCGTTGGGTGTGTGTGCCCACAGCAAAAGACGCCAAGAAGGCCGCTTATCTCATCGGCGCGTTATACCTGGTGAGCCCGATTTTCTGGATGTTACCGCCGCTTATTTTTCGCGTCATTAATCCGAATGTGGAAACCGAGCAGGCTTACATTCTCGCTTGTAAATACGTCTTGCCAGCCGGAATGGTGGGATTGATGGTCGCTGCAATGGCCTCCGCAACCGCGAGTATGGCGACGACCCGCCTCAATGTATTTGCAGGTGCTTTTACTGAAACGTATCACCAATTGATTAATAAATCGGCGACCGAGAAGCAGCTGGTTTTTTTCGGAAGAGCCATCACGATCTTCCTGGGACTTGTTGTAGTCGCAGGGGCGCTTCTGGTTCCAAAATATGGATACGCAAAGTTTATTGTAGATATAAATACTTTGCTCTACGTGCCGTTATTCCTTCCTACGATCTGGGGACTTTTCTCCAAGAAAATTGGAATCACGGCAGCGTGGGTCACTACCGCTGCGGGATTTGTGACTGCCTATTTGGTGAAATTTGCATTGGCGAAGGAGGGTTTTCTGGGAGAGGTGGTTTTTTTGCAGCCCATTGTAGGTTGGATCGCCGAAAACTCCAGGATCGCTGATTTGCTGTCTGGTATCGTAACTCCGTTTGCAATACTTATTGTGTGGGAGCTTTTGGCAAAACAGGAAAGCTCTGGGTGGAGTAAAGTCATTGCGGCAAGAAAATCGTTTCACGAAGCTCCTCCAGCGAAGACCTACACGCTTCCGGGGAAGATGGTTGCGATATCGCTCGTGGTAATCGCTGCCTTAATGGGAGGCTTGTCGATCATTGATCATAAGGAAGCGGTTGTATTGATAACGCTTTCGGTTGTTTTACTTGGTATAGCGGGAGTGTTATTCTTTTTCCTGAGACGAGCCGATAAGGCTGCATTATAGCCTTGGAATTCCCAATGGGCAGGTTATCCCGAATTATCGGTAATGGGGTTCTATGGGTGTTTGCCTGCCTGGGAGCGGGGCAGGGAGCATCGCATGGGCTGGATCGCCCCAACATCATTATCATCCTCGCCGATGACATGGGCTATTCAGACTTGGGCTGCACTGGCGCAGAGATTGAGACACCGAATCTGGATCGTATGGCGCGAGAAGGGGCGCTTTTCACCCATTTCTACAATACTTCCCGATGTTGTCCCTCAAGAACCAGTTTGCTCACGGGCCAATATCAGTGGGATGCGGGTATGGGACACATGGATACGAGTAAGTCGAGCTTTCCGGAGTATCAGGGGTTTATTAATGACCAGAGCGTAACGATTGCTGAGGTTTTGAGAGACCATGGCTATCAAACTTTTATGAGTGGCAAGTGGCATGTTGGTTCCAGAGAGCGTTTCATGTGGCCGGATTACCGGGGGTTCGAACAGTTTTATGGCGTGCCAAATGGGGGAGGAATCTATTTTTACCCGTCTAAATACTGGGATCGACCGGTCTTTTGGAATGGGGAGCAAGTCCATCCGGATGATAGCTGGTATTCGACGGATGCGTTTACGGAATATGCTATCGATTATATAAAGGATAAACGGGTGAAGGATAAACCGTTCTTTATGTATATGGCCTACGTGGCACCGCACTTTCCGCTCATGGCGAAACCGGAAGATATTCAGAAATACAAAGACAAGTATCAGGTAGGTTACGCAGCTATTCGAAAAGCCCGTTTTGAAAAACAGAAAGCGATTGGTTTGATTCCTGATCATCTTGAAATGTCAGAAGGGGTTCACCCTGACTGGGAGACGGTTGAAGATCCGGACCAGGAGGCGGTGGAGATGGCAGTGTATGCGGCCATGGTCGATTGCATGGATCAGAACATAGGTCTCTTGATGGATACCCTGCGAGAAGAGGGGATTGCTGAGAATACAGTTGTGATGTTTCTCTCGGACAATGGCGCCTGTGAAACTGATTATAATAAAACGCCAGAAGTGGAGGTCGGGGGACGCGATAGTAATGTTGCTTACGGGATCTGGAACAATGTTAGTAATACGCCTTACCGTATGCACAAGGCACGGGAGCACGAGGGTGGGATCATTACTCCGATGGTCGTTAGTTGGCCTGATGGAATAGCATCCAAGGGACGTCGGATCTCAGAGACGGCTCATATCAATGATTTTATGCCGACTTGTTTGGAACTTGCAGGTGTCAGCTACCCGAGTAGTCGCAAGGGTGTCGAACTGGATCCGTTGGACGGGCAGAGTTTTCTACCTCTGCTCACTGGGAAGCAGAGATCAGAATCTCCAGTTTACTATTGGGAACATGAAGGGAATCGGGCCGTTCGTGATGGCGACTGGAAGTTGGTCGCGCTCCATAAATCAGCGTGGGAGTTGTACCACTTGAAGAATGACCCGTTTGAATTGGTAAACCAGATCGATGGGAATCCGGGGATCGCCAGGAGACTGCAGGATCTTTATCAGATCTGGGCGAAGAAACACGGTGTTCAACCATGGCCCCTTAAGAATTAAATCTAGTACCATCTTCTGGAGAGACTTGGGTGAGACTGTAGCCTTGCCATGGAAGTGAATTCCTAGTGAAACTTAGCACAACACTTTACGGGTGTGTGTATTTCCTTCATTGAGACCGATCTTATGGTAACGAAACTGAATCTTTTCCCAGCCTTGTCAGCACTCTTTATGATCTGCGGAGCGGCAGGGCTCATCACGCCGTCCGTCGCAGCAGGTGCTTTGGTAAACAGGCAAGGGATTGTTGGTTACGACGACACTCCTATGTTGCCGTGGGTAGACTTTAGAAAACACGATCCTGATCGGCCCGTTCCCCTTCATGTGGAGGCTTTTCCTGTTTTGATGCGAGCCCCAGCAGATGCGATCGTGTTGTTTGACGGAAGTGGATTGAGTGCCTGGGCTGAAAATGAGTGGTCGATCAAGGAAGGGATATTAGTCTCTGGGAAGGGAGAACTGAATACGAAGCAGGTGTTTGGAGATTGCCAGATTCACATCGAGTTTAAGCTACCGGTCGATCCCAAGGCCGAACTCTTTAATCGTGGAAATAACGGATTGGCGCCTATGGGGTTTTACGAGATTCAAATCTTTGATTCCCATCCAATGCATGCTGAACAAATCTATGCTGATGGTCAATGCGCCGCGATATATGGAGAAACGCCACCGCTTTTAAACGCCTGTCGTGAGCCAGGTGAATGGCAGTCTTTTGATTTGGTGTTCACCGCTCCAAAATTTGACGGAGAGACCCTTGTCAGTCAGGCTCGGGTCACTTTGTTCCATAATGGAGTTCTTGTTCATCTTAACGAACCCATTCGCGCGCCGACCGTCCACAAAGTTGCGTCGGTTCAAAAATCTCACCCGAAAAAACTTCCGCTTCGACTCAAGGGGCATTCGAGCGCGGTGCAGTTTAGAAATATCTGGCTCCGTCCCCTCGAACCTTAACCCGTTCACTCCAGTAAGTAATGAAAAAGTATTCCCAGTTCGATGGTGGTAGTCGCCGCTCATTTATCAAGTCCATGTTGGCAGCCGGCGTGGCTCCCTGGGTGCTATCACCCCGTCTGGTAGGAAAAACTTCTCCGGCCAATCAGATTACCCTCGGTTGTATTGGCGTGGGGACTCATGGCTTTGGTTACAATTTAAAGTCTTTCCTGCAAGAGGATGACTGTCGGATCGTTGCGGTTTGCGATGTGTCCAAAGAACGGGCTGAAACGGCTCGTAAGGCGGTCAATGAACACAATGGTGATAATGAGTGTTCTGTAATCGCAGATTTCCGTGAGCTGCTTGCACGAACCGATATTGATGCTGTAGTTATTTCCACGCCCGATCATTGGCATGTTACGATGGCTGTTCTGGCAATCAAGGCAGGCAAAAAAGTCTTTTGTGAAAAACCGACATTGACCATCGCCGAGGGACAGGAGCTGGTCGCAGCGGTTAAGCGCCACGATGCTGTCTTTGCGACTGGACTCGAGGACCGGGCTGTCACCCATTACCACAAAATGGCGGAAGCCGTTAGGAACGGAGCGATAGGGGAACTGAAGCACATCAGCGTGGGGTTGCCGATAAAACCCATCTTCCCTAAAGAAGACCCCGTCCCGGTTCCCGATGATCTGGATTACGATATGTGGCTGGGCCCAGCCCCATATCAGGATTATACCCCCAGTATTACGACCGCACAGGGCTGGAGGCAGATTCGAGATTTTTCGGGCGGTTCTCTTACAGACTGGGGAGCCCACCTCATTGATACCGCACAGGTAGGGAATTTCGCTGAAGATTCGGCGCCCGTTTCTGTTTCCGGTTGGGGCAAGGTACCACCTAACGCGATGAATACGGTTCCACAGACCTACGAGCTGAACTACACCTATGCGAACGGAGTGACGATGCAGGTGAAGTCAGACCAGCCTTCCATCCGTTTCGAAGGTTCGAAAGGGTGGGTTGGTAATTCCGGCTGGAAAGGACAATTGGAAGCCAGCGATCTCACTATCTACCGCCGTAAGTATGATCCGGGTACAAACAAGATTTGGCCTATGCCGCCCTCGGAGCACCGCAATTTTCTCGATATCATTCGCAACGGAAAACAGGCTACCTATTCAGCTGAAGGGCTGCACAAGCTCAGTAACGTGATGCACATCGGCGCCATTGCGATGGAACTCGGTCGACCTCTTAACTGGGATTCTGAAACCGAGTCGTTCGATGACAAAGATGCGAATGCCCTAAGAAGTCGAAAACGGCGGGAGCCGTGGGCGTAGGTTTTCGTTAAAGATATTTAATTCCTATAAAACTTGGTGATCGGTGATTTTTCACCATTCTTGTAGGTAAGCTGAACCGTTACATACTCCGTTTCGTTCGGTACGGTTTGATAGATCGGAAAACTTCCGTCGATGTCTGCTAGGCCGGGCTTGTTCCAGGAAGGAAATGGAAAGCTTTGGTCGGGGGTATCGGTATTGATTCCATATTCAATTTTCTCCAGGGCTCCACGGTAGGTAAGAAGCTGCGTGAAGTAGAGGAGGGTGGAACCTTCGTAATCACGTAAAAGGACCCAGCTCGTGGAAGTCATCTCGAGGATACGGCGGTTTCCGTCGTCACTTTCTTTTTGAGCTGTGAATTGAAATTCATAAGGTCCGCGTTCGACACTGTTGCTATCTAGGTAGCGAATTTCGATGGTCGAGTCTGGCTGCGACTTGGGCAGCGAAAAGAAGGCTCTAGGGGCGGGCTTTCCGGTGGACGGATTATTGTAACCACTGTCGCCGGTGCTGGTTGGACCGGACTGTCCTTTCACGTTCCAAAGAATATCCAAGGCAGGTTCGCTTATCTGAATATTACCATTCCACCCAGCGTTGTGAGCCATCCAACTGATCGATACAGGATTTTCCAGGACGGTGCTCGAGAAACCGTTTTCGATGGCAGTTCTGCGTTCTTGTGCATCGGTTCGCCATTCAGCGGCCAGTTCTTGATCGATCAAATATCGCAGCAGTCCGCCGTTTTCATCGGCCTCCTGAAAGGCTTTAAGGTAGAAGAGTTCTTCCCGTTTGTCTGACAGAGTCTGGCTACCGAGCCTACTCTCTGAAAATTCGAGGCTCATATGGTAGGCAGCAGGCGCGAATTCAGGGTTCTGATCAAAGTAGCTTTTCAATTCCTCTTTTCGTCTGTCCGGGTTGAGCAAGAGCAATCGGGTGTAGGCGGGAACAGGGCTGCTACTTCGAGCGGTGAGTTCGTTATAGGTTTCGCGGGCACCTGCGGTTCCTTCTTGAACTTTGAGGAATGATATAAACCGGAGATGTGGGTCGATTTGCGGGAGGTCGCTTTTGAAATATTCGAGATAGGCTCTGCGCGCTGCCGCATAGTCACCGCTGAGTTCGTGAATCCGAGCATTATGATAATAGTCTTCGGGAGAACGGGGGCTTCCGATGATTCCATCGTCATTGGTGATGCCCTCCTGGATGGCTTCTATTGATTGCAGGACAGCCTCGGATTGAGATTCGATCCTGGCTGTACTGGCTTTGATGGTTTCGGTATCCTCTTTGAGATCGTCGAGCTTTTTATCGATGATTCCCAGTTGGGATTGCAGGGCCTCGATTCCGGGGACTGTGGCGGCGAGGATGCCTATCTCCTCTGATGTTTTTCCCTGTTGCATGAGGGTGAAGACTCCAGTTGCCGCGCAGGAAATTCCGGCAAGGATGAGCGCGCCGAGAATCTCTTTTTTGCCGATGGCATAGATGATCGAAAGAACGACCAGCAGGGACAATGAGATAAGGAACAGGTAAAAGGCGAATGGCGCGATGGGTTGCAGGACGTCGGCAACGAGACCCCCAATTGTGCAAAGCCACGCTGAAACCGTCAGGCTCAGCTTACGAACACTCTGAAACACATTTCGGTTTACCAAAGACTGTAGGTATTTCATTTGTAAAGAAAGTAAGATAGTCGGTCGGAGGATACTGGCCGGGTATTCATGAAACAATTACTCAGGGTCTTCATCGGTTCTAACGATTCTAGTAAGTGCTGAGGCGATAAGCCCGGAAGGAACGGCGACGACGCCGATCCCCACAAACATGACGAGTGAAGCGAAGATTTTGCCGAGTAGAGTGACTGGATAAACGTCGCCGTATCCGACGGTCGTTAAGGTTACGATGGACCACCAGAGAGATTGGAAGAAAGAGGAGAAGTGCTCCGGTTGCGAGGCATTCTCACAGTAATATATACCGATTGAAGCGATGAAGACCAGAATGGCCGCGGTAAACAAAAACAAAACGAGTTCTTCCTTGATACTCCTGAATGCCTGTTGAAAGCGGGTGATTGCGCGACTGTATCGGAGTATCTTGAAAATTCGAAATAATCGCAGCAGTCGAAATATTCTGATGGACCTCAAGTCGACTCCGGTCGAAATGTAGAAGGGAAGGATGGCCAGGATATCAACCATACCATAAAAGCTGAAAACGAACTTCCGCTTCTTGTCCGCAACCAGAAGCCGGAGCAAATACTCGATACTGAAAATCAGAACGGTTGTTATCTCGATACTCCGGAGGATCATGCGAGATTCGATGCTCAAGTCGGGCAGGGTCTCCAGCGAAAAAGTGACCAGCGAGATAACGATCAACGCTTGGATGCAGATGTCGAAGGCCTTTCCAGGTTTCGTATCGTTCTTTTCGACTATGCGTTTAAGATCCATTCAGAGCTCAGTTTCCGGATTCAAAGGATTCGGCCGCTTACCGTCAAACGTTGATGAGAGAATATATTGCGTTCTTTTCGTTCAGAAATCCTGAGACTACCGCAGTTTTGAACCCTAATTTCGCAGTGGCCAAGGGAGGTATCTGTTCCTTGGTAAATCAGATCTTTGCATAGCTGTAACCTGTCAGTTTCCAAACTTTAACAGAGTATCGTACTGCCTTTTTTGGTCCGCGAGTCTTATTCTGGCGGGGATGCTAAGCCATCAAGCAAACCCTGTATCATTATAGCTAGTAAGAAACATCCTATATATCCATGTACCTACACGAATCAAAATCTCCGGTCTTAAATCGGGTCCTGCCTTTTGTCGGCTCCCTTGGGATAACAGCCGGATTATTCATTGCTTTACCGCTCACCCAGATGGCCACCCATGTCGATTTCGATAACGAAGAAGATGTGGGAACGACAGTGATGATCGCTCCGCCGCCGAATCCGCCAGAGATAGAATCACCTCCCGAGGAGACTACAGAAGAGGACGCGCCAGAACTTGATAAGGAGATGCAAAAATTGTCATTAGACCAAATTAGCATGGCGCTCAATCCTGGTTCTGGAGGGATGAGCGGAACCGCATCGATCGATCTGGCTTCGTTTGAACTGTCCGACAGCCTGACGGACGTGGTGTTTGAAATCACAGATTTGGACGAGGCTCCGGAGGCTATTGTTCAGATAGCACCGGTTTACCCGAGTAAGCTCAAGAAAGCGGGAGTTCAAGGCAGGGTCTGGATCCTGTTTATTGTCGATGAAAACGGCCTCACCAGCAAGCAGCGGGTAACCGAGTCTCCTCACGATGAGTTGGCAGAGTCTGCTCTCAAGGCGATTCGTCAATGGAAGTTCAAGCCAGGCAAAAAAGATGGCAAGGCCGTCAAAACCCGAGTGCAGATTCCTCTCGCATTTTCGGTGAAGACCTAAGGCGAACGCTAGCTCGGCTTTCGTTTGGTCGCCTTATCCAGAGCAGCCGAGAACCAATCGTTGGTAGGCTCGGATCTGGAGTTGTGAGTCCGTTGAGGACTCGGCTGTTTGCGTGGCCCCTTCGGTTCATTCTGAGCGGGTCGGCTGTTTCCGAGTTCGGGTTGAGCCCGCATGGAGAGTGCGATCCGTTTTCGGCCCAGGTCGATTTCTGTGACGGTGACCTGAACCTTCTGCTGCACCTTTACGATCTCTGCTGGATTGCTTATGAACTTGTCGGCCAACTGGCTCACATGTACTAATCCATCCTGATGCACGCCGATGTCTACGAAGGCGCCGAAGGCGGTAACATTGGTTACGATACCGGGAAGTTTCATGCCGACTTCAAGGTCTTCCATCTTCTCGACTCCGTCCTGGAAAGAAAATACTTCAAACTGCTTGCGGGGATCACGACCCGGCTTGGTCAGTTCTTCGAGTATATCGTTTAAGGTAGGAAGGCCGACATCGTCTGATACATATTTTTTAAGGTCGATCTTCTGACGCATCGAGGCATCGCGCATCAGGTCGATAACCTTGCAACCCACGTCTTTGGCCATTTGCTCCACGATTCCGTAACGTTCCGGATGGACGGCGCTGGCATCCAAGGGATTTTTTGCCTCACGAATTCGGAGAAATCCCGCAGCTTGTTCAAATGCCTTGGGACCGAGACGGGTTACCTTTTTAAGTTCAGTGCGAGACTTGAAGGGTCCGTTTTCGTTGCGATGGGTGATGATGTTGCCCGCCAATTGAGGACCGAGTCCAGACACGTAGGACAGCAATTGTCTGCTGGCAGTGTTGAGCTCAACACCTACGCGATTCACGCAGCTGACAACGACGTCATCGAGCCCTTGCTTCAGAAGCCCTTGATCCACGTCGTGCTGGTATTGGCCAACACCGATAGACTTTGGATCGAGTTTCACCAGTTCTGCCAAAGGATCCATGAGCCGCCGACCGATGGATACGGCTCCGCGTACGGTGAGATTTTCGTTGGGGAACTCCTCACGCGCCACTTCGGACGCCGAGTAGATGGAGGCTCCACTTTCGCTGACCATAACGACCAGAATATGTTTTGGGAGCCCGATCGCTCTGACAAACGTTTCGGTTTCGCGGCTGGCTGTGCCATTGCCGATCGCGATCGCTTCGACGTTGAAGCGGGCGCATAGGCCCAGGACCGTATCGGCAGCTGCCTTAACTTGGGAACCGGACATCGTCGGATAAATGACATCGTGATGAAGCAGTTTTCCCTGGGCATCGAGGCATACGACCTTGCAGCCAGTCCGGAATCCAGGATCAATCGCCAAGACGTTTTTCTGACCGAGGGCAGGACTCATGAGGAGTTCGGACAGATTGTCAGCAAAGACCCGAATTGCTTCGATGTCGGCAAGCTTTTTGGAGTTCAAGCGGGTCTCCACTTCTATTGCTGGGCAAAGTAACCGTTTATAGCCGTCTTTGACCGCGAGTCGGACCTGTTCCGCTGCGGCCCCCTGGCCCTTTACAAATAATGACTCCAGATCACTGCAGGCGAGATCGTCATCGACGACAATGCGCATCATGAGTACCGTTTCTGCTTCGCCACGGCGTATTGCCAGGAGGCGGTGGCTGGGTATCTTTGATAACGGTTCCTTCCAGTCGAAATAGTCTTTGAATTTGGCTCCTTCGACCTCCTTCCCACGTATCATGATACTTCGGATTTCCCCTGATTTTTGAAATCGTGTGCGAAGTTTTCCACGCGACTCAGGGCTGTCGCTCACGCGTTCAGCGATAATGTCCCGTGCGCCAGCGAGTGCCTGTTCAGCATCTTCGATTCCGCTTTCAGGGTTGATGAATCGTTGCGCTTCTGAGGCTGGATTCAGTGAAGGGGATTGCTCGGAAAGCAGATCGGCTAATGGTTCGAGTCCGGCTTCTTTGGCAATGGTTGCTCGTGTACGACGTTTGGGGCGGTAAGGTTGAAAAACATCTTCCAGCTTGGTCATAGAGGACGCATCCATGACGGCCGCTTTCAAGGAGTCTGTGAGGAGTGAGCGTTCCTCGAGGGATTTGAGGATAGCCTGACGTCGTTGGTCGAGGTTCGCGAGTTCGCCAAGACGATCCCGTATACTGGTAATGGCAACTTCGTCCAGAGTATCGGTCGCTTCTTTGCGGTAACGGGCTATGAACGGTACGGTGCCACCTTCCTCAAGCAGTTTGCCCACCGCAGCTACCTGCTGCGGGCGGATGTTCAACTCCTTTGCGATCTGTTCAATGTAGGGCTGATTCATAAAAAAAGCGGCGATGTTCACGGCTCAATCTAGCCAATGCAAACCTGATCTACGGCTTTGTGTAACATTCAGGAATGACTCCTGAATTTGAGGGGGTAGGTCCGAAGAATTACTTGACTGTAGTTACCTTCGAGGATTCTGCCAGCGCCATGAGGCGAGTCACGACGTCCGGGTTTTCTGCCGCGACATTGGTTGTTTCACTGAGATCCCGACCTAAGTGATAGAGCTCTATTTGGTTGGTTCCGTAATCCATCTCAGTCCAGTCGCGTAGCTCTTTGAGGTTTGGGAGCCTGAGTTTCCAAGGGCCTTGGCGAACTGCCTGGAGCTCATGAGCCTCAAAGTAGAAAAATCCGTCTCTAGCGCCCGACTCAGTGTTGCCGAGCAGAAGATCCACTTGATCTACGCCGTCTATGATCCGATCGGTCGGAACCTGGTCCTTTACTCCAGCAAGTGCGGCCAAGGTGGGAAGCACATCCAGAGTGGAGAATATGGCATCGCTGGATTTCCCAGCTGCGACTTTGTCAGGCCAACGAACAATCGCTGGAACGCGAACGCCGCCTTCCCAGGTGGAGCCTTTGGCGCCGCGCAACGGGCCCGAGTGTCCCCAGGCAAGTTCCGGACCCTCAGTCCATTCCACAAACTTGGCGTTCTTGGCATGCTGCCGTGCGTGGTCATTTGACCAGGGTCCATTGTCTGACGTAAACAGTAGGACCGTATTTTCTCTCAATCCCAAATCATCCAAGGCTGTAAGTAGACGTCCGGTTTCGGCATCCAATTCTTCCAGGGTATCTGCATAGAGACCATTACCCGTGCGATTGCGAAACGGTGGCGATGCATCGATCACAACATGCATCATGGTATGTGCCAGATAAAGGAAGAATGGCTCTTCTTTATGCTCGGTCAGGAACTCGATGCTTTTGTCTGTATAGAGCCTTGTCAGTTTGGCCATGTCGGTGGTTGTCTCCAGTTCTTCCCGATTGTGGTGAATCGTTACTTTGTTTCCGTCATTGGCACCCAGAGCTCCGTAGTAGTAATCAAACCCTTGTGAATTCGGAACCAGTGCTTCTTGGTAACGGCGTCTCGACATATCCCACTTGCCAACGCAGCCAGTGGTATAGCCTGCGCCCTGTAAAATCTCAGCGATGAATACTTCATCTGAATTCGTTGTCCATCCACCACCAATCCGGTGGGGGTAGCGTCCGGTCATGAGCGCTCCTCTGGATGGCCCGCAAACTGTTTGAGCGTAGAATGAGGTATAGCGAGTCCCTTCGCTGGCTAACTTATCAATATGGGGTGTAGCTGCCTGATCGTTTCCATAGCAGGACAGATCACCGTATCCAAGATCATCGATGAAGATGATGAGGAAGTTGGGACGGTCACTTTCTGCGTATATATTCGATAAAACGAGAAGGCTAAAGATGAGTAGGAGCGGAAAGTGTAACATGATCGAAATTAGTGATTGGATGTAGCCGAATTGGCAATGGACAATTCGATTAGACATCCTTGGTAAATGTGCCGTCATTCTCCCCTTTGAAGAATGCTTTCCCGTAAATGAGAAGGCACAAAACGGTGCCGGCCGCAAATCCCCAAGTGGCACCTTTGGTGGCAAGAATGGCCCCAACCATACCGGCTATGCCAAGGTCTCTTTGACTCCTGGCTTCGAGTATTCCGATTCGAATACTCACGTAGCCTTGAATCAGCAAAGTAAGCGCCAAAGCTATTCCAAGAATGGGTTGTAGAAGACTCACTATAGGTAGAAAAAGCAGCCCGGTGTTGGTCCCCCAGCGAAAGGATCCTGATCCACCAAAGATGGAATCCATGGATTTTTTCCCTTCTTTGTAACGTTCGACAACTACCACTTGCATCGCTGCCCAGAGCGGACCGCACATCGTAATGTCGGGCCCCAATAGACTCATGATCGAGTTGCGAAGACCGAAGATTTTATGTGACCGATTTGGATCATAATCAATTTTCTCATCCTTACGAATATCGTCGGCTTCGGCTAAGATAGCTTTGCTCTGAAGGATGTCTCCAAATAATACTATGTAGGTTGCTAGTACGGTGGGAAGTGCAGTCAGAAATAAGTTCGGGGGTGGAAATCCCAATCCGATAACCGTATACTCTTTCCACAGCGTCATGAAATCCGGCTTGCTGAATCCCCATTCCAGGTTGGGCCATGATACTTCTCCAAAGAGAGGGCCTATAAACAGAGCCAATACGATGATTGGAAAGATGCCCAACTTTGAAATGAGTTTTGCTGCGGGATGGCTGAGCTTAAAATGAGCAAAATGTTTTGAAAAAATGATATAGAATCCAATACCAACACAGATGGTTATGCTCCAGGGATAGGTTTCGAACCGTCCTCCTAATTTGAATACTGATATCACTGCCGCGATGCCTGCGCCCATTACCACGCCCGACCGAATGGCTGGCGGAATGAGTTTAACCACCTTGCTGGCGAGTCCTGTTATTCCCAGTAGTATTGAAAAAATGCCGAGGGTAAGTTGAAATGCGATCAAGGCATAGACCCGATCCGGACCTTCCGGGAATTGGGAACAGTAGGCCATTATCAGTGGTATGGCAGGTGTAATCCAACCGGGAATTACTGGATCTCCGAGGAGGTGGTGAGTGAGGTATAGCGCTCCGTTTAGAATAACTACGGCCAAGGCAACCTCGAAAGGCATACCCAATAGTTCGATCATCAAAGGAATGGCTGCCAGATCGACAGCGCACATCAATAGGCCTTGTATGTAATCGGGCCATTCGAAGCGGTAGTGAATAAAAGGGAGACGAAGCTTGAACCCTCCTAACGGGAAATAGGGTGCTTCATCTCCGTGATTGTGTTGTTTCCACATGCAGCAGGTGTACGTCTGGGTCAGAAGGCTGATTGGTAAATCTCAACGATGTCTTGTTCTGATAGGCTTCTGGGATTGTTCTTGAGTAGTCTGTCAATCTGAATGGCATCAGCTGCCATTTCTGGAATTGCGGATTCAGGTACCTGTATTGACCGAAGCCCCTCTGGAATTTCTACGTCACGGCAAAGGTTATCCATGGCCTGAACTGCCTGGTTGGCTGCTTCTTCCCGGCTCATGTGATAAGTATCTACACCCATGGCGGACGCGATCAGTTTGAACTTTTCCAGGCAGCTATCTTTGTTCCACTGCATTACGTAGGGCAGGAGCAACGCATTGCTGACGCCGTGAGCTACATTGAAACGTCCGCCTAGCGGGTAGGCCAGAGCGTGGACGGCTCCCACTCCCGCATTTCCGAAGGCCATTCCTGCCATCAGACTTGCGGTGACCATAGATTCACGGGCTTTCAGGTTTTGAGGCTCTGAAAAAGCTTCTCTTAAACTGAACGAGATCATTCCGATAGCATGGATGGCGAGGGCATCTGTGATTGGGGAACCGTTGACTGAAATATAGGCTTCAATCGCGTGTACTAAGGCATCGACACCTGAAGCAGCCGTGACAGATTTAGGCATGCTCACGGTCATCTCTGGGGATACGATTGCTACGTCAGGAAGTATGTGATCACTCACGATTCCTTTTTTCAACTGGGCTTTCTTATCTGATAGAATCGCGATATTGGTGACTTCAGAACCGGTTCCTGCCGTAGTCGGAATAGCAATGATGGGGGCACCTTTTACGCTTATCTGGTCGGTGCCGAATAATTCAGATATGTCCGCCTTACTGGCTGTCGCGCCTGAGACAGCTTTGGCAATATCGATGGCACTTCCACCGCCTACTGCGATGAGTCCGTCGTGCCTGCCTTCCTGGAATTGGCTTAAGCAGGATTTTGCAATATCAATTTCTGGCTCCGGAAGTACTCCTGAGAAGACGTCATAAGGGATGGCTGCCAATTGATTTTCAACTAAGCTAACTACACCGAGCTGATATAGAATCGAGTCGGTCACGATCAATGGACGCGTGATCCTTAGCCGCCTAACTTCGTCCTCTAAGCAACTGACTGCTCCGGTTCCAGTAATCAGTTTTTTTGCAATCTTAAAGCTAGAGATATTCATTTAAGCACATTCGGTGTAACTACTTCATTGAAGTTTGGATACACGTTCTTAACGAGAGTCACTTAACTATCGATGCGGTAGAGATGGGTTTTCGTTCTCAAGATGAGGGATCTTTCTTTAACGGCAGGGGATGCGAGCATACCGTCGTCGAGTTTGTTTTCCTGAAGTACTTGGAAGGTATCGCTGGCTTTGAAGATACGACCCTCGCCGTATTCGTTGAAGGCGTAGATGAGGCCGTTTGTATAGAGTAGGGAAGCCGAGTGATTGCCACCAAGGCCTTCTCGCCAGACCATCTCGCCATTTTCGGTATTGAGGCAGGTAGCGACACCTCCGTCATCCACCATGTAAAGACGGTTTTCGGTTACGATAAACGAAGCACGTCGAGGTACGTTTTTTTTGTAGGTCCACTTAACATGGGTATCGGTGATGTCTCCTTTGCCGTCGGGATCGATAGCCAACAAGTCGGCCTTTCCGTATCCGGTAGAAATATAAACGGTCTTGCCATCGAAGAAGGGTCGAGCGGCTGCCGAATGACTGGGAAAAGTGACTGACCAGATTTCGTTTCCGGTTTTGGGGTCGTAAGCGAAGCAAGATTTTGCGCCGATACTGATCAGTTGATCGTTACCCTTCACGGTGATCACCAAGGGCGTGTTAAAGCCTTTACGCATATCACCGCCAGCTTTGGGCTCTCCGTCGACGAGATCATTATAGTCGGTTGAGCGGTCGGTTCTCCAGACAGTCTTGCCGTTTTTTTTGTTGAGTGCGGTGACATACTGATAGTCGATGCCATCCATGGTCAGGATCAGGAGATCGTCATAAAGAATGGGAGATGAAGCGGGGCCTCGATAATGCAGGCAGTTAATGTCGCGTCTTTGCCAAATGACTTTTGCGGTCTTGGGGTCGATACAGGCAGTTCCGTAGGTACCGTAGTGAATATACACATACTTCCCATCAGTGACTGGCGATGGAGTTGCATAGGTGTTTACGCCAAATCCCCCCAGCGGTTCGACGTCGGTATTTTCGAAGATCAGTTTGTCGTGGATGATTTCTCCGGTCTTGTAGTCGATGATCAGGAGAGAGTTTTGGGTTCCGTCTTCGGTTGCTGAAGTGAGGACTATGGAATTGTTGAGGATCACGGGGGTGGAATTTCCGTGATTGTGGATGGCAGTTTTCCAAGTTACGTTTTCTGATTCACTCCAGGATTTCGGTAGGGAGTTCTCAATCATTCCATCATGATTGGGACCACGGAAGTCTGGCCAGTAAGTCTTGGCGGTTAGTCCCGTAGTGAGGGCGAGTAGAAGCAGGAGGTGTTTCATAGGGTAGGGTTGATGGTTGAATCTGTCTAGCGGAGGCTGACCACTAGGTCAGACTGGATGACTTGGATGATTCTTGTGAGGAATGCTGAGAGAAATTCGTTGCTACCGCAAGTAGATGCGGAAACAAATAAATACCATCATTTAAACCCTAAGGTTTCGACATTATGAATCAATCACGTAGAAATTTTATCCAGAAAGGTATTCTCGGAGCGAGTGCGCTCGTTCTCGGATCGCATGCGTTACAAGGGGCTCCGAGCTCTGGAATTAAAATTACCAAAATTAGTCACTACCGTGACCCGCAATATTTAAAGCCTACCTTTGCGCAGGCACGGGATATTGTGGTGGTTGAGACAGATGCTGGAATCACGGGTATCGGTGAAGGTGGCTCGAAGGAGATGATTCAAAACTGCGCGGAAATGTTGATCGGTGAGGATCCGTTTCGTATCGAGCATTTGTGGCAGAAGGTGTACCGCCAGTATTTTTATCCATCAGGCAGAGAGCGTCTACATGCGATGGGCGGCTTGGATATGGCTTTGTGGGATATCAAGGGGAAGTTCTTTAAAACACCGATCTACGAGTTACTCGGTGGACTGACGCGTGACTACTTGCCTTGTTATTCGACTGGATTTCCGGATCAGGGGTCGGTCAAGGAGACAGCACGCGCCTGCATCGAGGCTGGGTTTTATGCCTATCGCGTGGGCACCGTTTCAAACGGACCGATTTTCGATTCTCATAAGTTTCTCGATGAAAACCTGCGGTTCTACGAGCAGGTTCGCGAAGGTGTCGGTGAGAAAGGACAGTGGGCAACGGATTTTCATACGCGTTTTGATACAGCCGAGGCGGTGACGATGGCCGGCATGATCGAGCACCTGAAACCGCTGTTTGTGGAGGACCTTATAAGATCCGAGAATCCAGGTGTATATCGAGCGCTTCGGGATCGTATCAATGTACCGATTGCCGTGGGCGAGCATTTTGGCGATCGCTGGGACTTAAATGAGCTGGTTGAAGAAAACTTGATCGATCACTCGCGGGTAACACTTCCCAATGTCGGCGGCATCACGGAGATGAAGAAAATTGCTGCATTGTGCGAAACGCATTATGTGGGCATAATTCCTCATTTTACGGGACCGATTTCCACTGCCGCATTGGTGCACGTATTGGCGTCCTCTTCCGGGTTTGTACTCACAGAGCTAACCAAGAATGGTCCGGAAAATATTCGGTATTTGAACGACGATTTTGTGAGTTTCAAAAACGGTAAACTGTACCCTAACGAACGCCCGGGGCTGGGAGTTGAATTCAATCCCAAGAAAGTGGAGTTGGTGAATGTAATCACCAAACCGTCTGCTTATGACCACCCGGTATTTCAAAGGGGTGATGGATCGATTACGAATTGGTAATCAAATCCAGGCTATTCGCCGATACAGATAAGCTCGCGGATTGTTTGGGCGTAAAGCCGTCCATTTCCGAAAGTAATGTTACTGCGGGTGAAAGTATCACCGAGTGGACCCAAATCATTGATCGCAAGGATAGCGTCTTCGTTGAGTTTCGGAGCGTTCCAGTCGATGACATAGACCATGCCGTTCATAGTCGGCACGTAGAGATTCTTTCCAATGGCCGTTGCGATGGGAGTGGCTACGTGTCCCCAGCCGTTACCCTGGGCTCGGGCATCGCCCAGGAGTTTGAAGCCCCGGGAGTTGGCGACCTGATTGGGTTTGAAGTTCCAGTAGGTGGGCTCGGTTGGTACGTTAAACGTCTTGGGGGGTTGAGTCTTAAGATTCGATGCTTCCCAAATAAACTGATCCTCTTGTCCAGGCTCCCTGAGCATACTGGTGGGAAGTTGTACGTATTCTACTTCAGCGGTATCCATATTTACCCTACCGAGCAGGTTACTTTGGTAATTGCGGAAATAGTGGTATCGACCAACCAACAGATTGGACTGGTTCGAGATCTCATAGGGACGTTCACTGGTTTTGAGAGTCATGGTCTTTGTCTTCCATTTTCCGTTGTCCTTTTTACGAACCGAAACGTCTTGGATGATGGAAGTCTTTCGGACAACTTTGCCTGATTGGATGTCCACCCACCAGTGTTCTTCATCGTGAATGATGGGAATGTTTCCGTCGTAGTAATTCACCGTTTGTCTGCATTCCCACTGATCGATCGGCAGTTTCCAGATTTCGGACCCATCCGCGATATCAACCAAGGAAATACCCAGAGGCTTTTCTGGAGGGGTGTGGCCTCCACCGCGACCGACGACCATGACATCTCGGCCATCATTCAGTTTCAAGGGAAGAGGTTGGCTTCCGATGTTGGCTCCACACTCGGTTGACCAAAGAGGTTTACCAGTTTCGATATCGATCGCTTGCATTTGAGTCCACTCCGAGACATGAAGTTCTTCTTCCGGGTGAGGGTAGCCACCTTTTTCATCGGGGGGCCAGTTCATTTGAACGTAGATAAGGGTGCTTCCTACGAGAAACGGTGACCCACGGTAGGAGGAGAGTGCCTCGTGTCTCCACATCGGATTCCCATACAAGTCGAAGCACTCGATGGCCCCACTGGCATTGAAGAAGACGACCAGATTTCCGTCTGTCACAGCGGGCAATCCAGAGCTGTCTCCGAAACTGCTTCCGATCTTTAGCGGGTAAATCCCAGAGATCTCACGTTTCCAAATGGTGCTGCCGTCCACTGCACTGACACAGTAAGCGATAATGTCTTTGGATAATACGGTATCCGATTCGACCGGTTTGTTGATGGTAAAAAAGAGTTTGTCTCCCCAAGTTGAAACCGAACTTTGACCGAGTTCTGGCAGCGTTTTCGTCCATGCAACGTTTTGATTCAGGGTTACGCTCCATGTAGTGGGAGCCGATTTACCCGGTTGGATGAAGTCACCGTTGGGACCGCCTGCCTGAGGCCAGTTTTGAGCGGTCAGTGTCGTGCACGATAAAAGAGTAGCAGCTGTGAGTTTGAGTAGAGTCTTCATAGAGGTTTTTAGGGTAGTTAAGATTCTTTAAAGGCCCAAAGGTTGTGGAGGGACCGGACGTAGAGCGTGTCGTCTATAACCGCCGGGCTGGCTATAATCTCTTCGTCGATCTGGTTGTGAGCAAGAACCTGGTAGGTTGGGCTGTCTTTCATAATAAAGATGCTTCCTTGGTTCGATGCTAGTACGATTTTATTTCCAGCCTTAATGGGAGACGAGAAATATTCCCCCTTCACCCCGGTCCGTTGGCTGTGAAAGACGGGTTCACCCGTTTCGATATTCAGGCAAGTCACGATCCCCATTGATTTTACGAGGTATATCCGGTTGTCGCTTATCAGGGGCGTTGCAACGTAAGGTAAGTCTTTGCGCCATTCCCAAGCAATATAGTCAGTGTCGTTTAACACGTCTTTTCCTCCTGGGCGAATGGTGACCATCAGGTTCCTGCCTCTGCCGTTTGGGCGGGTGAGCAAAGAAAACTCATCGGGTTCCCAGCGTTGATTGTCGTTTCGATCGAGCCATTTGAATACGTCACGAGCACGGCTGGGAGGCATTTCGTCTATCGTAAGCATACCATCATTGTCCTTATCGAAGCGGTCGAAAAATAGCTCCGCATCTCTCATCTCCTCGTCCGTGATTGCCAGCGAATCATCGAAATGGGCTTCCAACTTGTCGCGACTCCCGGCGCTGTTGGCTGACCAGGATGCAAAGAATAACAACTCGTCTGTTGCGACGGGCGTAGTGCATGGAAACGCGTTGGTATCGTCGACTTTCCAAATGAGCTTACCGGTTAACGGATCCAGAGAAACGAGTGATTGGCTACCGGCTATGATGAGCTCGTTTCTCAGTCGGTTGCGCCAAAGAAAGGGGGAGGCATGGCTGGTTGAGTAACCCAGACGCGGGTGTTTCCATATCTCGTCACCGGTTGCTGCGTTTAGACCAAGAATACAGGAATCATCTGCACCGTCCCGTTTAAGAAAAAGCATGTTTTCGTATAGAATAGGGGATGTTCCAATGCCCATGCCTGAACGTGGTCTGGGCAAGGGTTTTTCCCAAGCGAGTGATCCGTCAAAGTTGAGTGCGATCAAACCATAGTTTCCAAAATAGAAATACACCCGTTTACCATCGGTGCAGGGAGTGGACTCGGCAGGGGAGGCGAGTCGGTGGATAAAGTCTTCCTCTCCCTGGGAAGCAACTTCTTTCTTCCAGATGGTGGATCCATCTCGTCGATCGATCGCAAGCATGATTCGGTAGGTGTCTCGATAGCCACTCAAGAAAAGGTGGTAATTCCAAATGACGGGAGACGAATGTCCCTCTGGTGGATGGATACGCCAGAGAAGGTTCTTATCGGGACCGAACTCAGTGGGGATATGCTCATCTCCTGCGTTTGCCAACCCCCCGGATCCGAGAAACTGCGACCATTGATTAGCGTCTGTCTGCCGGGCATCCAAAAAACCACCTGAAGAAAGTAGATACACACCCATTAGGCAGGCGATAGACGTGCGGATCAAAACTGTCATCTCGGTGAGAGGATGATGGTGCAGGATGCGAATTTAATAGAGGCAGGTGACATAAACAGGTTTCTTTTCTATGTCGTCCGCGTTTTTTAGCCACGGACTATCGAAATCGTTATCATTAAGAGATTATTCAGCGAAGTCTAAAAAACAAAGGGTCAACTGTTGACTAAAGTGCATTCGAGATTTTCTATCCTTCTATGGAAAAGGCAGTGCGAGTAAGTATGCGGGATTTGGCGAAAGAAGCGGGAGTATCAGTGTCAGCCGTTTCGCTGGCTCTGCGCAATAGCCCCAAGGTTTCTCCTGCAAAACGTAAGGCTATCGTCCGTATTGCAAAACGCATGGGCTATGTAAAAGACGGTCGGGTAACCGAGTTGATGGAGCACCTGAGAACCTTTCGAGCGAAGAAGCAGTTGGCGACCGTGGCGATACTGGTCTTGGATTTTGGGCGGGCGGACTTAGCGCTGTATCCCCGCATACGATCGTTGATTTCCGGGATTGAGAGTGAAGCTCAAGACAATGGGTATGACGTGGATTTGATGTTTCTTGAAGACATGAAAGTGAGTCCCAAGCGTCTTAGAAATATCCTAACCGCGCGTGGCATCAAGGGTGTGGTGGTTATGCCGTTTCAGACGGGAGTAGGAAAGCTCGACTTGGATTTGTCAGGTTTTTGCGTTTCCACAGCGGGTTATAGTATCATCAACCCTATGCTGAATCGCGCCTGCCCGGATTATCTGCAAATGATGGATGAGTTGTTGGAGCAGATCTGTAGGCTTGGTTATACACGTATTGGCTTTATTATGACGTATGGTTCCGGGGGTGTGGGACACAAACTCTATTCCTCTGCTTACCTGTATTATTCAACGCTGATTGAAGAATCGTTACGTATTCCGATCCTGAGGCGACGGGATATCGCTTTGGACGGAATCCAGAAATGGATGGAGAAATATCAGCCTGATGTCGTTATCAGCTCGGGGAAAATTTATAGAATTCTTCAGGATCTAGGCTATAAGATTCCAGACGACCTGGGATTTGCCAGTCTCGAAATTGTAGAAGACCACAAGGAGGCTTCGGGGTTGGATCATCGTATGGAACTTGTCGGACGCGAATCGCTTAAACTCAGCTTTTCCGACATCAACCTAAACAATCCGGGGGTTCCGGAGCACCCGAAGACGGTGCTGATCGACAGTCACTTTAAGCCCGGGAACACCCTCCGTAAGGTGGGTCGTGCACGCCCGGTGAAGCTCCGCGCTACCAAGCGCTAGGAAGGCTGGCGGGATAGATTGGGATCAGAACGGTGGTTCGTCCGCGTCGAAGTCTTCGTCTGGATCGGGTAAAGGGGGTTCATCGTCTCCCGCCGCAGTCGAATCGCTGCCTGCCTCAATTTTCCAGGCGACTAAATTCACGAAATACTTGCCGTTCCATTCGCGTCCGTTCACATCGAAACTCACGGTGACTTTGTCTCCTTTTTTGAGTTTATCAACGAGTTCTACCCGTTCCTTGAGGCATTCAAACTGAATGTCCTGAGGGTATTTGTCCGCTTCACTCGTTACCACGAACGCGCGCTTGTTGAATCCACTGGTGAAAGTCTGTTCTTCGAAGATCTCTTTTACGGTGCCTTTTAATTCGTATGACATCCCCTCAACAAAACACTGCCTTTCAGAGACGCAAATCTTTTACTCTGAGAATACGTAATTCTCAGATTCTTTGAAAAAGGGTGCGAGAAGTGATGCCGTTTATTACATTGCCGTGAAGTCAACCGTTGACTGTCTTTAATTTCGAATCCGTCACCATTTCAATAGAGGGTATCCACTCAATTCTATGCCCCAATATCCCATTCTTAATCGTTTACTAGCTCCGTATCTTCCTGCCGTTATGTTACGAAGAGGAATATTCAATTGCTCGACCTTAGGAATAGTGTCGGCAGTGTTACTGTTTGTTAGCGTCGGGGCCAACGCCAATCTACGGCCCAATATTTTGTGGATCATTGCGGAGGATATGTCGCAAGACCTGGGTTGTTATGGAAACGATTTGGTGGCCACTCCAAACATTGATGGTTTGGCCGCCAAGGGAATGATCTTTCACCGTATGTTCACGACGGGGCCTGCCTGCTCGCCCAGCCGGACGGCGCTGGCTACAGGGGTTTATCAAACCACGTTGGGGGCCTATCACATGCGTTACAGCGATGAACTGCTTCCGGAGTTGCCCAAGCCCTACAAAATCTTGCCGGAGATGATGCGTGAGCAGGGTTACTATACTGGGAACATCAAATCGTTTTTGAAGACCGGGACGGGCAAAGATGACTGGCTCTTTAAGACCCAACAAAAATCCTGGGATACGGATCGCTGGGCGGATCTGAAAGACAATCAACCGTTCTATGGTCAGATTAATTTTAAGCAATCCCACCGTGTTTTTGCCGGTAATCCGAGATATCCGATTGATCCAGACTCGGTGACTTTGCCCCCTTATTATCCGGATCACCTGGTAGCCCGGCAGGATTGGGCAGAATATTTGGAGGACGTTGTAACAGCCGATGAGCATGTGGGAGATATATTGGATCACCTGCGTCGTGACGGCATGGCTGCCAATACGATTGTCATTTTTATTTCTGATCATGGTCGTCCCATGATGCGCGGAAAGAATTGGCTTTACGATAGTGGCACCCTTATTCCCATGGTCGTCTATATTCCGGAAGGAGTGAAAACACCGGACGGTTATGAGAGAGGTGGACAGAACTCCGCGCTATTGAGTGGTGTCGATCTGGTTGTTGAGACACTTTTATTAGCAGGCGCAAAAATTCCTGACTGGATGCAGGGGAGGAGTTTCTTGAGAAACGACTCTCAGCCTCGGGAATACGTGTTTACGGCGGTGGATCGGATCGGACAATTCGAGAGCCGGAGCAGGGCGGTTCGTACGGAACGTTATAAATACATAAGGAATTTCAAAATTCCTGGTTCGGTTAACGAAACTTCAACTGCCTACCGCCGATCGACCCACCCGATTCACCACCTGTTGAATGTAATGGGAGAAAAACGGATGCTTACGCCCGCTCAGGAGCAACTGCTTCAACCCATTGCCGGCGAGGAGCTTTATGATCTTCAAAATGACCCGTTTGAGGTCGTGAACCTTTTCGGAGATCCTGGCTATGAGGAAATACTGGAAGTACTTTCCGAGAAGTTGACTGACTGGATAAAACAGAGTGGCGATCGTGGTTTCGAAAAAGATAGCGATGCGATCGTGAAGCACTTTCATGAATACGGTATTTCTACCACCAAACGAAGTGCGGATTCTATTGAGAAACTGAGGAAAGTGGTTGAAGCTCATTTCGAGTAAGCTTTTCAGCTAAAGACCCCGAAACCGTTTTCCCATGTCCACTCTCGATTACGTCGTAATTATTTTTTTCACCTTGGGTGTCTTGGCTGCGGGTATGTCTTTTTCGAAGTCCGGCAAAAACTTGAAGACCTTCTTTGCCGGAGGAGGGGCGGTCCCCTGGTGGATCAATGGCTTGTCGCTCTTTATGAGTTTCTTCTCGGCGGGCACTTTTGTCGCTTGGGGATCCCTTGCCTACATCCATGGCATGGTGTCCATTTCGATTCAGTGGACCATGTGCCTGTCTGGATTTGTGATTGCGGCCTTCATAGCAGCTCAGTGGAGAAAGACAGGCGTTTTGACGGGTGCCCAATTTATTCGGGCGCGGTTGGGTTCGCGGGTGCAGAAGGCCTACACCTATCTTTTCATGGCTATCTCGGTGTTCACCAGTGGTGCGTTTTTATATCCGGTCGCCAAGATAGTGGAGGGAGCGACTGGATTTCCGTTCCAGTACATCGTGATATTTTTGACACTTGTGATCGTGCTTTATACCGCGACGGGCGGGCTGTGGGCAGTCATCGTTACTGATGTATTGCAATTCGTGATACTTGCTGCAGCCGTCGTGATTATAATTCCTTTGGCATTTGGGAAAATTGGGGGTGTGGGTGTATTTCTGGAAAAAACTCCCGACGATTTTTTTGCGTTAACCACGGATGAAATTACGCCTCTATTTTATCTGGGATTTGGCATCTATAACATCATCTATATCGCAGGCAACTGGGCGTATGCCCAGCGGTACACGAGCGTAAAGACACCCCGGGACGCACGTAAGGTGGCGTTGCTCTTTGGCTGCCTCTATACGATCAGTCCGGTGATCTGGATGTTGCCACCGATGATCTACCGTATCTATAACCCGTCTTTGGACATCGCGGCAGGAGAGGCGAATCACGCGTATATGCTGATGTCGAAAGAGGTGCTGCCTGTGGGAATGTTGGGGCTTATGGTGGGCGCCATGGTATTTGCGACCGCCAGTTCGGTTAACACGACGATCAATATCGTATCCGGTGTCTTCACGAATGATATTTACAAAACCATCAAAACGATGGCCGGTGACCGAGAGTTGATTTTTGTGGCCCGGGTATCGACCGTGACATTTGGCTTACTGGCTATGGTAATCGCTCTTTCTGTCGACCGTATGGGAGGTATCTTGTCAGTTATCTGGGCAATTGGTGCCGTGACGGGAGGGGCAATGTTCATTCCCATGTTGTGGGCACTTTTTTCGAAACGGCATGGCAGTCGCAGTGTGTTGGGAACAACCTTGATTTGTCTTTCGGTAAACTCGTTCTTCAAGTGGAGCGGCCTGTATGAGTTGACCCAGGCGCAGAGCCAGGCTCTCGGGGTACTCCTGCCCTTGGCTCTCATGGGTGCTTATGAAATCTATGCGGTTTTGAAACGACCCGTATCACCCCAATTTCTCGAGTATGAGGAAGGGCGCTTGAATCGGGAACAGGCGGATGAACTTTTGCGGGTGAATCCAGAAGAGGTCGAGGATTTGAAGCGGGAAAATCGCCATGGTATTCAGGTTATCGGAATTGGTGTCCTGACCACGGGAATTTTAATTGCTTTATTGGGGTTATTTGCCGAAACGGGAACTTTATTGGTCGCCAGTGTAGGCACTTTTGTGGCATTGGCTGGTTGGGGAATCCGGCGTTCACAGCGTAGCGTGGTATGAAGATTTTGGTTACAGGAGCGGGTGGTCGTTTGGGGAGTTGCGTATGTCGGTTGCTTCAAGAGCAGGGGATTGCGTTTAGGGCAGTGGATAAAGTCGTGAATGACTCGATCGAATTTCCGGTCGATGTCGCTGATCTACTCGACTGGTACCGTTGCAATCGTTTGTTGGAAGACGTGGATGTTCTTATGCATTTCGCGAATCATCCCAACTGGGACAGTAGCAACCCGGAGGAGGTCTATATCGACAATGCGAAGATGAACATGAATCTATTTCAGTCGGCGGCAAATCAAGGCTGTAGCCGTATTGTGTTTTCAAGTTCTGTGCAGGTACTTGATGGTCAGTTGCCGATCAAAGATCGGTTGAAACATCCTATTTATTTACCATACCTACCCATGGATTCTGATATGCCAGCGATTCCGCGGAATAGTTACGGATTGAGCAAGGAAGCTGCGGAACGTGCGCTGCACTATTTCTCTGAAACCATGGGCATGACCTGTGTCGTGATTCGTTATCCGCTTATGGTGGATTCGTTGATGCTGAAATTGATGATGGATAATGGAGGTATGATTCGTGGGAATCCTTACGATGGATTTACCTACCTGCCTGTCTATTCTGGGGCTGAAGCAGCGGTGCTTGCTGCTACGGCTGAACTTGAAGGCTACCGGAGCTATTTCGTCGCCTCCAAGGATAACATGGAACAACGACCGACCGCCGAGGTGATTAAGGAGGGCTTGTCCCACTTACCTTTCAAACAACCCATCGAATCGCTGGAATCTTTGGTTGATTGTTCCAAGGTCGAGAAAGAACTCCGGTGGTCCCAACCCAAGTCACTGAAAGAGTCTTATGAAAGATATCGAGAATTTAAAGAAATGCGCCCTTATGGATAAACCTATGAAATCTCTATATTTCTGTTTAACGCTTCTCGCCGGTTTGACGACGACCTCTTCTTTAGCAGCGGAACGGCCCAATGTAGTTATCATCCTGGCCGACGATTTGGGAATCGGAGATGTCTCGGCCTACAACGAGAACTCGGCTTGGGAAACTCCGCGTATAGATAAACTGGCAGCTAGTGGCATGAGGTTTTTGGATGCGCATACAAATGCCGCCATTTGTACGCCCACTCGGTATGGTATTATGACGGGTAGATACAACTGGCGTTCGACGCGGAAGAGTGGTGGTGGCGATGGTTACTCCGAACCGTTGATATACAACGAACGAACGACGATTGCTGAGTTGTTTAAAGGCGAAGGCTATCAGACCGCATTAGTCGGTAAGTGGCACCTTGGCTGGAATTGGCAGTATGTCGGTTCGGAACAAGTCACATACGATGGCAAGGTGCGACCGGTTATCGATTTTAGCAAACCCATCCATAACGGTCCCGAGGAACATGGGTTTATCTACTCGTTCGGAACGATGGCCTCTCTTTCATCGCCCCCGTTTGTATGGGTAGAAAACAGCAAGGCTACGGCCATTCCGGATGCCACCTCGGTTAACTATGATGAGAAAGCGTTTTGGAGAAAAGGCCCGAAAGCCCCAGACTTCAACCACGTGGAGGTGCTGTCAGAGATCGCCGGACGATCAATAGCCTACATGAAAGATAGAGCTGAAGATGGAGCCCCGTTTTTCCTGTATTGTGCCTTTACCGCTCCGCATGCGCCTATCATCCCTAAGTCTGAATTTATCGGTACGAGCAATGCCACCGCTTATGGAGACTTTGTTGTTCAAGTAGATCATACGGTCGGTCAGATCATGGATGCTATTCATGGAGATGAACGGTTGAGAAACACCTTGGTGTTCTTCACCAGTGACAATGGGCAATCTCCGCGCGCGGATTTCGACGACGATGAATTACCGCTGGCCGGACACAACGGTAGTTATATTTATCGGGGTAAGAAATTTGACATCTTTGAGGGTGGTCACCGGGTTCCGTTTATCGCGTCCTGGCCAGGCAAGATCGAAAAGGGTAGCACATCTGATGAGATCATTAGTACCGTTGATTTCATGGCCACCGCGGCCGATCTCCTGGATACTGATTTGCCCGACGATGCCGCAGAAGACAGCTATAGTATTCTGCCAGCTCTCATGCAGAAGAAATATAGCCAGCCGATTCGTGAAGCCACGGTCATGCATTCCTCCGACGGCCGCTTCGCGATTCGAAAAGGGGATTGGAAACTCATTCTTTGGCCGGGTTCCGGTGGTTGGGCTTACCCTGCGACTGAAGAAGACATGAAGGGGCTTCCTGAATTCCAGCTGTACAATCTGAAGGAGGATCCCGGTGAAACGACCAACGTGGTTTCCGAGTATCCCTGGCGGGTTCGGGAATTGAAAAGCCTTCTCGAGAAATATATCGTTGAGGGTCGCAGTACGCCCGGAAAACGGCAGAAAAATGATGGGCCTGAACGCTGGGAAGAGTTAAGCTGGATGGATTGATTATTGCGGATAACGACCTGAGCTTTCACCGCGTCTAAAGCGTCAACCGTTGACTACTGTTGGTCTCGTGCGAGTTGCGAATGGGTGTTGTGTTAGGATGTATGCATAAAATGGAGACTAAAATTAGAAATTATGATTTGGTTGTCTGTGGCGGTGAGTTTGGATATGCGAGTCGATGGCGCCGATACGGTAAAGATTTATGAAGTTTGAGTGTATTAGGAATCTAGCGTTTTTGAGGAGAGTGTCATGGCTATGAAGCTAGATCTGGTCGCAGAAAAAACGCTTTCTTGGTCTTTCAGAATGTGGGGTTTTGGAGAAGGTATTGCTTTGCGCGGATTGCTTGCGGCGCATCGCGTTGTCGACAAAACCGAGTACTATGGATTCGTGAACGATCTCTTGCGGACCTACGTCGCTCGTAGCGTGGGGAAGTCGAATGACGAGCATATCGCGCCTGGAACGGAATTGTTGTTGATGTATGAAGCGAGTGGGGAAGTCGAATTTCTTGAAGCTGCGAAACAGCTGGCAGGATTGAATGCTTCGTTTCCGAAAAACAAGTTTGGAGCCCGTATGCATCGCCCTGACATGTCGGGTTGGCGAAGACAAATCTGGGTGGATTGTATGGACGTAGATGCGCCATTTCTGGTCCGGCTTGGTCGCCTCACAGGCGATGAAAGTTACACGCAGCAAGGCCTTGATGAAATACTGGGGTATGCACGTGCATTACAGGTCGATGATGCTGGAGAAACCGCCGGGTTATTCTGGCATGGTTACGAAGTGGAGTGCGGCACCAACGGACAGTTGTGGGCTCGCGGGAATGGCTGGGCTTTGATGGGGTTGGTGGAAACATTGAAGTTGTTGCCGGAATCGAGCTCCGGGCGGCCCGAGTTGCTTGAGCGCCTCCAGTGCTTGTGCCAGGCCCTGAAGCGCCACCAACACGCCAACGGTCTCTGGCATACCGTTATCAACCAGCCTGATTCTTACCTGGAGTCTACTCTGGCGGTTATGATAGCGTTTGCGCTTCGGGAGGCCTTTGATTCCTCACTTTTGGACAAGAAGGAGTTTGGCGAGATGGAGCGCAAAGCGCGAACCGCCGCTCATGATTGTATCAATGCGGAGGGTGCGTTGGAACTGGTCAGTGATGCGACGCCCATTGGCGAATTGAAGATGTACGCCACACGCCCATTTGGAATTTACCCCTGGGGACAGGGGCCGCTTCTTCTTATGTTATCTCAAGAAAATTATGAAAATAACCAGCATTGAAACTTTCGCCGTGCAGGCGAAGCCCATAGACAAAAAGAGTTATTGGGGCAGCCGAGGATGGGGCAGTGAAAACCGCTCTCCGGAACTGTCGACCGAGTATCCGCCGCCGTTGCGTCGCCGCTTTATTTATTCCAAAACGATTGATACTGTGATCGTCAAAATGACTACGGATGACGGGTTGGTCGGGTGGGGCGAAGCGAAAGCACCCGTGGCCCCGCAGGCGACCAAGCAGATCATTGATTTGTTACTTGTACCCATCGTTATGGGACAGGATCCCCACGATGTAGTTGTGCTCTGGGAAAAAATGTATGCCGGGATGCGTGTGCGAGGTCACCGGGCAGGTTTTTATCTCGAAGCGATCAGCGGCATCGACATCGCCTTGTGGGACCTTATTGGCAAGGCTTCGGGTAAACCGCTATATCAACTGTTGGGGGGCTGCTTTCGCAATCCGGTAAGGGTGTATGCGTCTGGCTTGCCCGCACTGAGTTACGATCAGCCTGAAGAAGCGTTTGAACAACTGGCGCAGGATGCCCGCGATCTCAAGACCCGAGGTTTTACCGGATTGAAGATGGCGATAGGTCGAGGCTTCAAGGGTGATCTGAAAAGTATACGCAGCGTGCGTGAAGCCGTAGGGGAGGATTTTATGATCTACACCGACGCCGCTGGTGTGTATGACCGGGCTCAAGCGATCCAGATCGGATACGAACTCCAGGAAATGGGTTGCATGTGGTTTGAAATGCCAACCGCTCCGGAAGATGTGGCCGGGTATGGGGAGATTGCCAAAGCCTTGCGCATCCCGATCGCTACCGACTCATTGACTTCACGCTACGAAACAGCCGAGTTTATTCGCGCGGGCGGACTCGATGTCGTGCTTCCGGATGTCTGTCGTGCGGGAGGCGTCACCGAATGTAAGCGCATCGCGGAAATGGCCGATGGATTCGGACTGGCATTTGCGCCGCACATTAGCATCGGCTCAGCGATTCATTTTGCCGCGAGCGCCCACTTGGCAACATCCATGCCCAATACCATGACCTCCGAATACTGGTTCGGCGATAATCCATTAGGGGATTGCATTCTTCGCGAGCCCCTGCGATTCGAAAATGGCTGCATGTATACGCCGGATAAACCAGGACTCGGAATCGACATAGATGAAGAGGTGCTCCAGCGAGTGATAAATGGTGACTGAACTATAGCGTGATCTTTGAATAATAATGAATATAGATCATTGGAAATCCATCTGGTTCACTTACTTGTTGTTGCCTATTGGCCTTTGGGCAGCGCAGCCAACTGAAAAAATACCTTCCGCTTCTTTACCGAGGAATGGTGAGGGGTTGCACGGTCGAGACGCAGAACCAGTTGCAACGATACCCTTCATTCCATCTTTCAGGTTCGAGCAAACCATCAAGTCCTACCGAGGAATTGATGCGTGGGATTATCTGGCATTTCCAGCCATCGTAGCGTCGGGCGATAACCAGATTTTGCTCTCTTACAAACGGGGAAAAACCCACGTCGCGGATACTGGAGCCATGCTGGAGATCATTCGAGTTGATCTCGAAAGTGGGCTCCAGATGCAGAACCCTATACAGCTTGGAGAACCGGATCAGATTATGCAGATGGGCGAATGGGTTCGCTTTCCCAATGGAACGCTTGGCACTTACATCGACGCCATGAAAGTCGATGACCGGGGGCAACACTACCGGATCGGTCTACGGCGAGCCATCAGTCGAAACAATGGTGAAAGTTTTGGAGCCTTGGAGCGAGTCGGTGTAATCGAGGGTGTAGAATATGGCTACTTGTTCGACACCGCTATCGTAGGCCGACGCCTTTATGCGTTGATCATGACCTTCGAATACCTTGCTGGCGGAAGGCGTTCTGTAGACGCGCTGTACACCGACGACAATGGGGAAACCTGGCATTTTATTCGCAATCTTAGTGAGGAATTTGGTGATATCCGGATCAATGAAAGTAGCCTGCTCCCCTACGAAGATGGATTCCTGGTTGCTACGCGCGGCTATGACGACATGCAACGGCTCCATCAGGTCGATCTGGAGTTCAGAACAATCCAACAAAAAAATATCACTGAGTATACACCGTCGATTTCAGCATATATAGGAAGGCCGCGGCTCTTTACCTACGAGGGCGAATATTTTCTCATAGGCCGCAATTGGAGAGCTCCCAATCGCAAATTGCCCATGGAACTCGCCCTGATACGGTTTGATCCTGAGAATCTTGAGGTTGAAAAACTATTTGTGCTGGACAACGCGGACCAGGGAAAAGTCACAGACGGCTACTACCCTTGTCCCATACTAGTGGATACCGGTGATGAAATACTTTTAAACGTATTCGATTATCGAGGAATCCTGGGAAACACTCCTGACATCATCCGTCTTCAATTCGATAGTTCAGAGTTTCTTGACTAGAATTATGCAAGCGCTCTCAACCTCCATCTCCGAAACGCCTGGTCAAAGTCGGCAGGCCTTCTCATCAAACAGGTTAACCATAACAGTCTTTTGAGAAGTGCCGGTTGGTGACTCCTGTCACCGCAATTAAATTAGGAACCCAAATTAAGAATAAATGATGAATAGACCACGCACGCCTTTGCAAAGTCTGCATTTATCCCCCGAATTCAGAAGAACCCTGTTTGCCGTAACTTTCCTTTCCTGGTTGGGAATACACACGCTGTTTGCCTCCCATGATTCGGTCTGGAAAGAGCTAGCACCGATGCCGGAAGGGCGGGCCGGGATGTTTGCCATGATCTCTGAAGGAGGAGAACCAATCTATCTCGGCGGCACCTCCTGGGTAAGTGGTGAGAAAAAGTTCTATGCGAGTGGCTATGAGATGCGGAATGGTAAATGGTATCCCGTTCATTCTCTGGGTAAAGCTGTTGCCTATGCCGCAGTCGCGAGCGGGAATGAGCAACTCTACGCGATCGGTGGCACAGATGGGGTAGGGCTTCGTTCCACAATCATCATGATGGATTCCACTCGGCAAATCAAAGACGTGGAAATCGCAATTTCAGGAATTCGCATCTATGCGGGAGCCGCACTGGTTGACGAGGTGTTCTATCAAATTGGCGGTTCTGCGAATCTCTCACCTTTAGTTCCTTCCGGCCTGGTCAGCAAGTTTGAGCATGGGTCCTGGTCTGACTTTGGGCAACTGCCTGAAGGTCCATTGATCAATCCATCTGTGGCCACCTGGGGAAAAAACATCCTGGTATTCGGAGGCGGCGTTCCCCATCCAGAGGGATTAAAATCCACTGACTCGATTTACTCTTTCGATCTTACCGACCAATCCTGGACGAAACTGAAAAACCTGCCAAAACCAAGTCGGGGAGCCGCGACACTTAGTCTTCCAACTGTAGGTATTCTGGTCATCGGCGGATATTTCAAACCAGCGGGATCTTCCCCTGAGGTGTTGCTATTTGAACCCGGAAACAAGGAATTGGTTTCCTTGGCGTCCTTACCTATGGGTCTCCTGTTGCCGGCGGTTGTTGCGACTGAGCAATGGATTTATGTATTTGGTGGAGAAGACTTACCTAAGCATCGCTCTGCTCACGTTTACCGAGCAAGTATTGCCAAATTGATTCACAGTCGTGCTGACTCTTAATTAGAATGATGCAAGTCCTTCCATCAGCCACCATAAAGACAGGTTCTGAAACTTCTATCAGGATTGAGCACGGTCTAAAAACACAATGAAATTTACAAGGAGGAGTTGTTCTCAACTAATTTGGCTTCAAATCCGGGTTCTGATATGAAAGCCGTTTTTCCTCGTCGCTTCCTTCCTGCACTGCTTTGGGTCATGCTTGTGAATACTGCCCTCGGTACCGGCACGCGTCCCAACATTTTGTTGATAGTGGGCGAAGATCATGGAGTTGAGCTGTCTTGCTATGGCGATCCAGTGATTAGGACGCCTCGAATTGACAGCCTTGCTGAGGAGGGCATCCTTTTCGAGAACGGCTACGTTACCCAGTCCGTATGCAGCCCATCGCGTAGCACAATCTTCACCGGACTTTATCCCCATCAGACCGGCCAACTCGGGCTAGCCACCCACGGCTATGCGTTCTTCAAACACTGGCCTACGAGCTACTCCCTGCTCAAGGGTGCCGGTTACCGAACAGGTTTGATTGGTAAGACACACATCAATCCCGAGGAAACCGTCGAGGACTATGTGGACTTTCGATATCAATCCTCGTCAAACTTCAGCAAGGAGAATCTCGCCACCTACGCGACTGAGTCAGGGAAGTTCATGAACGCCGGCGACGATCCTTTTTTCCTCACGGTCAATTACCCCGACGCACATTGGCCTCTTCAGGATCGGGTGAATGGATTGCCTGAGATTCTGGTCGATTCGGAGAAAATTCAAGTTCTGCCCTACATCGGTCACGAGACACCTCGCCTGCGTGGAATCGTCGAAAACTACTACAATTGCATGCTCCGGCTGGACGCCTGTGTCGGGCAGTTGCTCGCCGAACTCGAAAGTTCTGGGAAGGAGGACAATACACTGGTGGTCTTTATAGGGGATCATGGCGCTCAGATGGCCCGCGGCAAATTCAGTGTCTATGAAGGAGGTATGCGCGTCCCCTTCATCGCACGCTGGCCTGGCGTCATCCTGCCCGGCCAACGATCTCGGTCCCTTGTTTCAACCATAGACCTGCTGCCCACTTTCCTGGATGCCGCAAGAGTTTTCAATGGGCCGACGAACCTACCCGGCAAGAGCATCCGTCCTTTGTTCTCTGGTCCATCCGAAGTCGATTTTAGAGAATATCTGGTCTGCGAAGGCAATTGCGACGCCGCTCGTCTTACTTTTCCCCAACGAACCATTCGCGACAAACGCTACAAGCTCATCCACACACTTGTTTCCGGAAGACGAGACGCGGCTGCCCAAACCTATCAGCACAATGCTAGTAGCTCTTGGATTGGATCACTTAATATCGACGAGCTTCCCTTCGCGCCGATCCACGTGCGGGAGGCCTACGAGCGTTGGCTATACCCGCCAGTTTACCAGCTTTACGATTTGCAACGCGATCCCCATGAATGGAATGACCTGGTCGACGACGCCAAACTTGCGCCGACCAAAGCAAGATTGATCGCCGCTTTGCACGATTGGCAGAAGGATACGAATGACCCCCTTGTTTCGGCGGAAAAACTCTCTCAGCTGATGGCGGAGAACGACGCCGTCGACAAACAGAATCGTTCGCCGAAGGACGGTTGGCGAAATTTAGAGTACCTCAATCCCGAGACTAAACAACCCCCGTCTCAACCTCGAAATCGATGAAGGCGCACTCCAGCAAACGATAAGCGGTGAATGATAGAAACCAGAAATTTAAGCTCCCATGACAAGTAATGATTTGAAATGAATCGCTCGTATACTGATTTTTCTGGCGATAGATTTTATAAGGTCTGTTATGTCGATGTTCTCGGTTACCCTGCCAAATCCGTGCCTTGCTTTGATCTCCAACAGTCAGGCTTTATCAAGACCTTAATTATTCAATAAACTTCCATGCCAAGCGACCAACTAAAAGCCCTCATCGCGCTGAGGCGCGCGAATCCCTATAGTCCCAGCCAGTCAATTGAATCTCTGCGAGGTAAGGGGCCGGATGGTGGCAGTGTGCCCCGGCCTGATACGACAATCGAGGTGTGTGATGCCGATGGCGTCTACGGGGAGTGGGTGGTATGCGGAACTCCCTCGACTGAAAGTGTATTTATGTTCCTGCACGGCGGTGGGTATTATCGAAGTTCCGCCATTGCCAGTCGGAGGATTGCTTCTGATTTAAGTGTGGCTTGCGGGTGTCGCTGTTTCACCGTTGAGTATCGGCTTGCACCAGAGCATCCCTTTCCGTCGGCCGTTGACGATGCCTATACCGCATTCCGTTGGTTATTGAAGCAGGGGATTCCAGCGGAGCAGATTGTGGTGGGTGGCAGCTCGGCGGGCGGCGGATTGACCGCAGCCTTGTTGGCGAAACTCAAACTAACTGGTGAGCTCCAGCCGGCGGCGGCAGTACTTCTTTCGCCCTGGACGGATTTGACCCAAAGCGCCGAAACGTTTGCGTCCAATGCCGATTCGGATCCCACCATTTCCAAGGAATATCTGGATCGCATGGCCGGACTCTACCTGAATGGTGTGGATCCGAAGGACCTGCTTGCCTCTCCGGTTTTTTCAAACCTCGAAGGTTTGCCACCGTTATTGATTCAGGTGGGGAAGTCCGAAACAATGTATGGCGATGCCGAAGCCTATGTAAACAAAGCGCGCCAACAAGGTGTTCAGGTCGAGTTCGAAGGCTACGACGACGTTCCCCACGGCTGGCACAACAGTGCCCATGTCGTCCCGGATATTCCGGAGGCCTTGGCAGCGATCGAGAGGATTGGACAATTTTTTAAATCCAAAACGGGTTGAGGTGAATCCCAGGATTTGAGTTCATTTCTGTCTCAATTTATAGACGGTATTATTCTCGCTGTCAGGAATACTTAAATACGAATAAGAATACTTAAAAATGTTAGTCGATATAAGAATCTACCAAACCAAACCCGGAATGCGGGAAGAGCATTTCGCGCTTTATGAAAAATACGGGCTTCGTCCGCAGTCCAGGATACTCGGTGAGCCGTATTCCTACGTGAAGTCCATTGAGGACCCCAATGAGTTTATTCTGATGTGGAGCTACGAAGACCTGGCCGACCGTGAAGCTAAACGTGAACTCATGTGGGCAGACCCGGAATGGCAGGTCTACGTGACACATAGCAAGGCATTGGGGGCCGTGGTGTCTCAATACAATAAACTGGTGGAGACGGTTTAAGTCTGTTGCCAACAAGCCTACCGGCGCCCAAGACTGTTTTCAGTGAATGTGATTACAGATTTGGGCCTCAAAGATTTAAAGAGGACGTGCGTGGTATTCCTGGTGTTTGGCTTTGCATCATGCCCGTTGTTTTCTTGGGAAATTGACGTGTTAGTCTACGGTGCTACACCCGGAGGAATTGCGGCTGCAGTCAGTGCGGCCAAGGGAGGGCAGGGGGTGCTGTTGGTTGAACCCACAGATCGGATCGGAGGACTTTTGACCTGCGGATTATCCAATTCGGATTTTCGATCCTTCGAATCGTTGTCTGGGTTTTTCTGG
>CAYGQM010000020.1:0-46488 GCA_964352065.1 uncultured Opitutaceae bacterium | reverse complement strand
GGATTTTTCGCAGCGGGTTAAAGTGGATTATGTCCGGCATTTTGGAGACGAATCTGCTCAAGTGAAGGATAGTTTTTTCGGAACTCATGGGGAGCCATCCGTGAATTTGAGAGTACTTAATGAAATGCTGGCAGAGTATCCGAATCTCCGGGTTGCGAAACAACTTATTCTGCAGGAATTGAAATTCGGGCCTTTTCAAAGGGGTCGCCGCAAAATCCTTTCTGCTGTGTTTCATACCCCAGTTGGAGAAGCCGCCCCGCATACGGCCAGACTGTTTATCGATGGTACCTATGAGGGTGATCTTATGGCGATGGCTGGGGAGAGTTATCATGTAGGCCGCGAAGCAAGGGATCAGTATAACGAGCCATCGGCAGGCGATGAAAACGGGTTCGCGGATGGTCAGGTCCAAGGGTATAATCTCAGGTTGATCATGACCCGGGAACGATCCAACCGGCAGGAGGTTATAGCGCCTGAAGGATATAATCGTGAAGATTTTATGGGGGCTTTGAGGCATTTCCGATCTGGGGAAATAACAAGAGTGTTCGCGCCAGATCGGTCAGGTATCTATCGTGCTCATGAACCTCTCCTCCCCAATGGAAAGGCAGACGTGAATGATACTCCGCATGCTCTCATTCGGCTTTCAATGCCGGATATCAATGATGCCTATCCAGATGGCGATTCTGAGACACGGCAACGTATTGTTGCAGAACACTACTATTACAATTTGGGCCTGCTATATTTTTTGCAGAATGACGCTGCGGTTCCTGCGGCTATTCAGGAGGATGCTCGGTCGTGGGGGCTCTGTAGGGATGAATTTCTGGAAACCTCCGGGCTTCCGCCGCAGCTCTATATTCGGGAGGCGCGGCGGATGGTCGGGCAACACATTTTTACCGGTAATGATACGACTCAGGTCGAAGGTGATGCGCGAGGCCGTTTACATATTGATAGTATCGCGATCGGAGACTACGTCCATAATTGCCATGGAACCGGTCGCATCGGATCCAGGTTTAACGGCGAACACAGCGGTAAATTCTATAAGAATATTCCTCCTTATCAAATACCCTATGGGGTTATCGTGCCGCAAAAAACGGAAAATCTACTGGTTCCAGTGGCCTGCTCGGCCAGTCACTTTGGTTTTGGTGCGCTGCGATTGGAACCTATCTGGTGTAGCCTGGGACAAGCGGCGGGTTGGGCGGCAAGTATGGCTTTAGAGCAGGATGGGGCAGTTCAGTCCGTGGAAGTTTCGGAATTGCAATTGCGTTTACACGAGGATCACAGTGCGACGATCTATGTGGGGGACGTTTCTTCAGGTTCCCAGGATTTTCCGGCGGTTCACTGGTTTGGAACTCAAGGTGCTTCCATGGGTTGGAGCAGGATAATCAACCGCTGCCTGAAAAAATGGGGGGCCAATACTCCAAAGCTCATCCGGGGCATGCCGTGGAATTGGGTCGCAGATTGACTCCAGAACTTCGTGAGCTATGGCAACGAATGATTCCAATTGGAGATCCGAAGAAACCTGTTACCCGGCGCGATTGGATTTTGGTGGCGTATAAGGAGAGTTCTTCCTACTGATTGGCTGCATCCTGAATGGAGTTTTGAACAGAATACTCCGGCCTTTCGCATCTCAGTGAATTATTAAGTCACTGAATCCGGTGTGGGAAATTTCAATCAGTGTTTGGGAACGGGGTGAACGGTATCGACTGGCGGTCTACCAATGGGGTCGTACTGATATTACGAGTCAACTGTGTACCTTCAAGAATCATTGACCTGACTTGCGCGATTCAAGAGATTGTTCTTATTGCGTAGAGGTTGACAGCCCTAAGATTCTTTCCGCCTCAATCCCATTTGCTATCCCGTTATGAAAAACGTTTATTTCAATTTTTCTAAATCCTTGTCCCGCCGTACGTTTTTAAAGGGCGCGGGTGCTGCTATGGCATTGCCTTGGCTTGATGCAATGACCCCTGCTTTTGCCTCTTCTGTAGCCTACCAGCCTCCCCGGCGTTTCGTGGCGGTGACCTTGGCTCTGGGGCTTCATGGTCCTCATTTGAATCCAGTGGAGGTGGGCCGTAACTATACGCCGTCGCTGTATCTGTCTGAGGTGAAGGATTTGCTCGGAGACTTAACGGTCGTGACGGGGTCATCTCACCCAGGCGTGAGTGGTGGTCACCAAGCCGAGGGTAGTATATTGACGGCAGCTCCCTACTCGCGAAATGGAACGTTTAAGAACTCAGTTTCGTTAGATCAGTATCTGGCGAAAGAACAGGGGCACCACACCCGCTTTCCGTCGCTGGTGTTGGACATCAATGGAACCACCAGCGCATCGTACACAGAGTCAGGAAGCATGATTCCTGCCGAACAGTCTCCCTCTCGGGTGTTCAATCAATTATTCATTCCAGACACTCCTGAGGAACAAGCGCGCCAAGTCGAACGCTTGAAGCAGGGAAGGAGCATCATGGATGTCGTTGCTTCCGATGCGAAGCGCGTAGAAGGAAAACTCAGTAAGGGAGACCGGGACAAGATCGATCAGTATTTTACTTCCGTTCGTAATTTTGAAAAACGACTGGGTGAGGCGCAGGAGTGGGCACTCAGGGATAAGCCGAAGGTGAACGCAGAGGTTCCGGTTGATATCGATAACAGCGATGCGATCATCGACCGCAAGAAACTGATGTTGGACGTTATGTTCCTGGCACTTCAGACGGACTCGACACGGTTCATCACCGTTCACCTAAATGGTGAAGGGGGTGCGGTTCCAATCGACGGTGTTGAAGAAGGGTATCACAGTCTGAGTCACCATGGACTGGATGAGGATAAACTCGAGCAACTGACCTTGGTTGAAACAGAACTGGTCAGAAAATGGGGTGATTTCCTGAGACAGTTGAAAGGCTCGGAAGAGTCAACGGGTACGATGTTGGACACGACGAGTGTATTGATGACTTCGAATTTAGGTAATGGCAGCTCGCATGATAATCGAAACATGCCGGTCTTGTTAGCCGGGGGTGGTTTTAAGCATGGCCAGCACTTGGCGTTTGATAAAACCAACAATTACCCGCTTCCAAATCTCTACCTTAGTATTCTGCGGCGTCATGGTTTGGAGGTTGATCGGTTTGCAACCAGTACTGGGGAAATGACCGGATTGGAATTGGTATAGTCTGTGCCGTCGATTTTCTGTAGTTTAATTCTTGATACTCATCAGTAATGCTGCGTCTGGTCCTATGTCTGTGTGTCGCTTGGTTTACGATTCCGGCTTTCGGAAAACTACCGGATTACGAGAAACTGCCTGAGAGGGTTAGAGGGTTTCTCGACCTTAACTGTTATGAGTGTCATAATCCGGTGGACAAGAAGGGGTCGCTGGATCTGGAGTCCATGAGATTCGATCCAACCGATAAAGCGAACATGAAGTTGTGGGCGTTCGTGCATGACCGCATTCGCGATGAAGAAATGCCACCCAAAGAGGACTCGCTGATCGAGCCGGAAGAGCGAGCTTCGTTTCTGACTGAATTTGAACCTTTTCTGCACGGTGTATCCCGGGAGTATATTGCGGATGCGGGCCGGGTAAAGTCACGAAGACTCAATCGTATCGAATATCAAAATACTATTCATGATATTCTTGGCGTGGAAATTCCCCTGCTGGAGATTATTCCTGAGGACCAGGCTGAAGGAGGATTTACGAATATTGCTGAGGCCCAACAAGTATCCTATCATTTGCTCCAGAAATACCTCGAGGTGGTCGATGTTATGTTGGATGAATCGTTCGGTAGAGCGATTAATCCTCCGCCAGTAGCGACTGAACCTTTGCCCAAGGATTTGCGTCTCACAGAGATCGATCCGTTTGCCACTTCCAAATTACCGACTATTTTTTTCTACGAAGGTTATAAGACATTTCTAACGAGTGAGAACAAAACCTACCGCTACGAAAACGGTAAATTTGTCGATACGGGATCTACCCTGGATCTAAAAGGAACTATCGCCAAGAACGCGGAGATTCTCGAGACTCTTCGCGCGAAACCTTACAAGTGGAACTATCACCCAAGTGAGTTGGGAGTTGGGGCTGAGCGGATAAATAACGAACGTCAGGGGATCTATTACGATAATCAGTTGTTCAGTTTTCCGACCACCCATGGGTTTCACGGTCGTATGGCTGGAACCGAAGTCCCTGAAACCGGGTGGTATCGTATCAAAGTTACCGCTAGAGCTCACAATCCTCCGGAGGGACGGAGTGTATGGGGTCGTATTTACACGGGAATCCTTCGTGCGAAAGCACCGGCAACTTTCTGGGTAGGGAAATTCGAGGCGACTCCGGAACCGCAGGAGTTCGTCTTTGATGCGTGGATACGAGAGAAACATATAATTGGTATACAGCCGATCGACAAAACACTTGATTGGGTTTCTTCCCAAGTCATTACAGACCTGTCTGTCATCACAGACGGCACGGCCGGAATTGCCGTTCAGAGTCTTGAGGTTGAACGTATTTATCCGGGGTTGGAGATCCCGGATCTCCAAGAGCGTTTGTTCGGTGAGCTGGAGCTTAAGGATGGAGACTTGGTTAGCAAACGGCCGGAGTCAGATCTCCAAAAGCTCTTGGATCGGTTTGCAGAACTTGCCTTCCGCCGGCCGGTTTCGAAATCGGAATTGGAACCCTACTATGCGTTTGCGAAAGAAGAACTCGACAACTCCGATTCACTGCTGGCGGCTGTCAGAGCGGGCTACCGGGCCATTCTTTCCTCTCACCGCTTTCTCTACTTTACCGAGGAGGTAGGTAAGCTGGATGACTACAGCATCGCTTCCCGACTGAGCTATTTCTTATGGAGCCGTCCGCCGGATGAAGAGCTGTTGTTGGAGGCGAAGCGCAAACGACTGTCGAAGCCCAGCTACCTGAAGGCTCAAGTGGAACGGATGCTTGACGATCCTAAAGCAGAGGCGTTCGTAAAGAACTTTGCCGATAGTTGGTTGAACCTGAGGGATATCACTTTCACCACACCCGACGACAAACTCTATCCTGAATTTGATAACATCTTGTTGGATTCGATGCTCGATGAGACCTACGGGTTTCTGGAATACATGCTCAGAGATAATTTGAGTGTAAAGAACGTTGTTGATTCGGATTTTACGATACTTAACGAGCGATTGGCATTGCATTATGGAATCGATCGTTTCGAAGGAACAGGACTTCAGAAAGTCGTGTTGAAGCCAGAGGACCGTCGTGGTGGTATTATGACCCATGCGAGTGTCTTGAAGGTGACCGCCAATGGGACAACCACTTCACCGATCATTCGGGGTGTCTGGCTGCTCGAGCGTATTATGGGTAAGCACATTCCACCTCCGCCTGATCAGGTTCCTGCCGTCGAGCCGGACATTCGGGGCGCTGTTTCAATTCGTGATCAGTTGGATAAACACCGATCGATTGAATCCTGCATGGCTTGTCATCGGATGATCGATCCACCGGGGTTTGCTTTGGAGAGTTATGACGTGATTGGAGGTTGGAGAGAAAATTATCGGGCTATTAAAGAAGGGAAAGGATGGGCAGATGGCCCCGTTGTTGATCCAAGCTACCAGATGGCAGACGGAAGGCCCTTTGACGATATTGAAGGTTTTAAGGACATTACGCTATCAGACAGCGACCAGATTGCCCGGAATCTTTTAAATCAGGTGCTCACCTACGCAACCGGTGCAGGCATTGAATTCGCTGACCGTCGTGAGATTGATCAGATCGTCGAAGATCTGTCGCATGATGATTACGGATTTCGATCTCTCGTTCACTCAGCTGTTCAGAGTTCAATATTCTTGTCGAAGTAGCGTAATCTGCTTGCCCGGTTTGGGAAAGGTGACGCGTCCCTCTAAAGTCTAGAGGCTGATCGATTTCACCAGTCTTGGGTAAAACCAGGCGAGGGTTAAAGCACGGGCTAGGATAAAACAAATGAACGCCAGCCAGAGTCCTGTATTGCCCAAGGCGCCCGTAATCAGCCAGTCAATTCCAATATACAACGTGAGTGCGATGAGGGCACCGTTGCGCATGTCACGAGTTCTGGTAACTCCTATGAAAATGCCGTCGAGTTGAAACGTTACAAAGGAAACGAGTATATATGACACTGCGAATGGAAGGACTAGTTCGGCGGCCTGACGAACGGTGTCGAGATCTGTTAGCAATGATACCAAAGAAGAACCAAGGAAATAGAGTCCAACGGAAAGTATCAGGGCAATAATACCGGCAAGGATACCCGTTTTACGTACCAGTATTTTAAATACATCCACGCGGCGTGCTCCGGAAGCTGCCCCGACCAACGCCTCTGTCGCGTAGGCGATGCCATCCATGAAAAATGCACTGAATGAAATAAATTGTAGAAGAATGTGATTCGCAGCCAACGTAACATCTCCCAAGCGTGCGCCCTGTTGCGTAAACCATCCGAACCCGATCAGGAGGCAAAGCGTTCTGATCATGATGTCAAATTGTATCAGCATCGTCCGGCTCAGGTCCCGAAAATGGGTGATACGAGACCACGACCAAAACGAACCCTTATCGGTATGGCGGTCCTTTAGAATGCGTATAATCAGAAAGAGGGCTATTAGACCTGCAGTCCATTCCGCGATCATCGTACCCCAGGCTATGCCAGCGACTCCCAAACCCCAATAACCTGCGAGAAGGACGTCCAGTACGATGTTTAGGGCATTCAACGTTATTTGAATAAACAATAGGGTTTTTGAGTGCCCGAGTCCTATAAGCCCGCCGAGTATGGCATAGGAGGCAAGGGTTGCGGGTGCTCCCCAGATCCGCAGTTTCAAATAGACCTCCGTAGAGGTTTCAACTTCGTCGCTTCCGCTTAATAGCGTCAGCGCTAACTTGAAGATAGGTAGTTGGGCAAGTATGAGCAAGATCCCGATAATTATTCCCAGTAAAATGGCGCGTCCGATGGTAGTCCGTAACTCGATTTCGTCTCCGGCGCCCTTGGCTTGGGCAACCAACCCTGTTGTTCCCATACGAAGAAAGCCAAATGTCCAGTAAACGAAACTGAATATCAACGATCCGAGTGCGATTGCACCCAGAGAGGTTACAGAGCCGATGCGTCCAATGACTGCGGTATCTGTGAGTCCGAGTAATGGGGATGCCGAATTTGCCAGTATGATTGGCCATGCCCGACTAATGATGACGCGGTAGGATGTAGCTTGGATTGGCTGTTCTTTACCGATGTGAGTGATTACTCCAGTTTAAAGGTCACTTTGGGTTCTCCAGTGCTTGAGGAAATGGAGGCCGGGTCTTCGGGGGCGATGACGAAGAGGCGTTCTCCTGGGATCTCCCCTGTTGTTTCAAGAAACGCACGGACGGCCTCAGCGCGGGAATCAGCGAGTGTGGCCAGATATTCGGAAGATACCTCGATCGTTTCGATGATGCGTGCTTCCATTTGTGCTGGAGACAAGGTCGGCTTCGCGACAACAGATTCCGGTGGAGTTGTGGTTTCCTGAGAAGATTCCGGCGAAGTTCTTTCAGCGACTTCGGCTACCGGATCGGCATCTGCGGGGGCGCTATTACCCCCGAAGATACGACGAAAGAAACCTGTGAGACCGCTGGGTTCTTCGTCTGTTTGGAGAGTATCAGCAGTCTCGGTCGCTTTGGTTGCTGTCTCTGGAGCAGAGGGTGGCTGTCTGGTGGTTGTTACCGGTTCTAACTGTGTTATGCTATTTACGGCTTCCTCAGGGAAAAGTTCGTTGAATGCCTCCGTTGTGATGCGGATTCGATCGCTGTCGGTGAGAGCTACCTGTTCCAGAGTTACGCCTGTACTGCCCATGCCTTGGAGTTCCTTCCACCGGAATGTCTTCAGTTTATCTTCAAACAGGTTCTGTTTCAGTTTGTTGACCTCGGCCGGCCCGCCGGCGCCTCCCACGATTTCCAGGCGCAGGGTTGGACGTTCTTTGAGTGCGTCAGCTAATAGTTCGAGTGTTTTCGTTGCTTCGTTATCGAATTCTTTGGCCGCGGGGACGTAACTGATCTGGCTAAGGTCGACATCGCTTCCTCCGGGAATGAGTCCTCCGAGCATCGAAAAAGGAGAGGTAATGAGTTTGGTGATAACATTCACGATCGCCCGGGTGATAACACGGCCCAATCCGAATTCCGGGTCGTTGAGATTGCCAGACACGGGAATGTCAATCTCGATGACACCGTTCCTGTCTTTCATGAGGGATATGGCTAAAGGAATAGGAAGTTTGAGCGCGTCTTCACTCTCTACTTTATCTCCGAGTGTGAGTTGATCAATGATCATAACATTCTCCCCCGTCATTTCCGATTGTGAGATTTTGTATTTGAGGTCAAATGAGAGCTTACCTTTGTCCAGAGCATAACCGACGAATTTTCCTGAATAGGGGCTCACTGCTGTGAGATTGAATCCCTGAAATGACATTTCTACGTCGCTGTAGCGGTCCTCGATTAGGGGGTTTATTTTACCCGTAATGGCCATTTGGGTACCTCCGGTGAGCGTGCCCTTTAAATCCAGATCAGCTCTGGCAAGCTCTTCCGATGACAAACCGGAAATCGTTCCAGAGAGCGTCTCGAGTCCAAGATTGACGGCTGGTGAGATGGACCGGTCAGTCAGAATAGCCCCGACGTTTTCCAGGGTTATAGACCCAATCGAGACTGGGAAGGGGAGTCCCGATGCTTCCATATCTTCCGTTGCTTCGGCAGGAGTTTCTGTCACCTCGCCTGATTCATCGACCTCGGACTCGATGCCAAGGGCTTGCATCAGGTTGATCGTTCCGTCCTCGTTGATAAGCACAGTCGCACGGGGATCTCTCAAGGTGATACTCTCGATCTTTACTGCCATAGGCTCCAGATCAGCTTCGATGCCTGAGACTTCAAGTGCCATTAAGGAAACAAGGTCCTGTCCCAGCTCCTTTTCCACGACCTTCAAGTCTGTTAGTGCGATTCTACCTTTGAAATTTCCTACGGGCGTGTCGCCCTCAAGGCTAACATTTGAGTCCCCGTTGATGGAGAGATAGCCACTGGTTAACAGTATAGCTGCAAATGGTTCGATGTATGGATTAGCTGCCTCCAGCGCGAGTTCGTTCAGATTGAAAGAGAATGCACCTTCTATGGGTTGTAGTCCAAGGGAACCATCCAATGCAATGGATCCACCTGAGCGGACATTCGCGTTCATTAGTAAACCTAGCTTGGATCCGATCTCGCTTTTTATATCTGTGACCGCAACGCTGACCTTTTCGAATGCAAACACAGCGGGTGTGGATATCGCTTCGTCTGTCATTTGGATCGAAAAGTCTTCCAGACTGATTTTCTTGATGTGGTAGCTCGGTGCTGGTGTGGAAGGTTCGGCCGAAATGTCATCTGAATCAGAGTCGGCGAGAGGTCCGGTCGATGCGGTTTCCTTGAGTAGTGAGAGCAAGTCAATCTGACCATCCTTCAGACGCTTGGCAAAAAGTGAACCCTCCTTAAATGCCACGGAATCGACTTCGAGCGTTTGGGTAAGGTAGTCCATAGTGATACCGGAAATCTCTCCGAGGGCCAGTGCCATGACCGGGCTTTGATCCGATCCTTTCACAATATCTACATTTTCGATGGTCACATCAGCATTCTGTAGTTTCATCGTGCCGTCGGTGCCAGAACGGTAATCGTAGCTTCCCTTAACGGCGATGGTTCCGCCCACGATGTCAGTTTCCAGAACGATATCGTAAAACGGTTCATACTTGGGCATGGAAAATCCTTTAACCTCAAAGTTGCCTTTTGAGCGTAAGGGTTCCAAAGCCACGAATCCTTCCCAGGAAAAGGATTCACCGGATTCAGAGGTCGCTGAGAATGCGTAAGGGGCATCATCTTCGCCCGAAGTATGGAACCCCGTGATGTCAAAATTAATAGGTGCGATGACCGAGGTAAACGAAGCGGATAAGGAGAGATCCGTAAATGAAATTGAACCGTCGGCGACCTTTAGGGTGTCAACTTTCACGGCCTTCGGTTCTGCTTCGGGCTCTGGTTCTTCTGAATCGCTGGCGGTGATCTGATTGAGAATATCCGCGATATTGATGTCTCCGTTTTGATCGACCTGCAAACGGAAATACGGTTTCGCTAAATCGAGTTCCTTAAAATGAATCTCACCGCCGAATAGAAAGGAAGCTACCTGAACGTTGGCATAGGCCCGGTCAAAGGATAACAGAGCTTCACCGTCGAGATCGGTGATTGAAAACCCTGTCAGGGCCCCGGAGAACACAAAAGGATTGAGTTGCAGTTTCTCCAGACGGGTTTCTCGTTGGGTGAGTTCCGTGACGATTTCCTCGATTTTGGTTTTGGCAATCCACGGAACGATCAGGAATCCAGCCAATGCGTAGAGGGCTACGAGAATTGTTAGAATGGAAATGCCGGTGCGAATTTTGTTCACGAAGAAAAGTGATTTGATCGATGCCATGACTAACGTAAATGTAGAATTTGAGATAACTAAAGCGAAAGCGCAGTAAAATTCTTGGGATGACCCCGGAATTATGAATACCTTTCTAGAGGAAGTCTCAAATGCGCACGTGGTTCCTTATGTGTTTTGGACTGGGTATTTTTCCGGGTAGCGTTGAATGCCGGCCAGGGGAAAATGTTCGATTACTTTCTGGTTATTCGAGTGGAAAATAGGGGCGAGATTTTCAGCAGCCTCCCGGTCTGAGATTGCTGGCCGTGTGATACGGTAGTTTAGAACGTGCATAAGCTTTCGGAAAACTTTCGCGAGAAGTGGGTGGCCGAAAATACTGACGGCATTGGCGTAGCGTAAGGTGTGAATATCTTCTCCTTTCAACGACGTATTGAGCTTTTTTTTCCACTCAATCTTTCCGAGGAGCGAATTGTCTGGTTCGATAAAGGTTTCGATTTCGGCAAGGACGCTTTCCGGGTCCTCAACCAGATCTTCAAAAAGCAGGATTTTTACTTCGTCGAAAAGCGATGTGTAGAGTGTTAAGAGCTCGTAGTAGCACCAATAGTGGGGTGTCAGGCCGAGAGAGACCGAATCGTAGAACGGAGCTCCCATATTTGATTCCAAATAACGTTCCGGCTGGTGAACAAACTCTTGAAAAGGCTTAATTCCTTTTGCGAAACCTTTGACGTATTGACTGTAGGAAGAATAGATAGCTGAAGTCTGTCCCCTCAAAAATACGATGATCTTTGCATTGGGCATATGTTGCTTCAGGCGTTTGGCGGTAATACTTCGGTTGATCGCTCCTCCGAAACCCAGAAAACGGCCGCCGAATCTTTCATCTGATAAAAGAATTTTCTCTCCTTCGAATTGATCGATCAGCTTTTGAGTTTTTTTGGCATCATACAGGGAGTCATCCGCCAGTTGGAGGTGGTTGAACTCGACGTAAGACCTAAGGGCCACATTGCTATGATAACTAATTCCTTCGAATCTGGGGAAAACCATTTCCTGCAGGAAACTCGATCCGGTTTTCGGAAGTCCGATATGAATTATGTAGTTTTTCACGTATTTTAGGCTGTGTATTCAGTTTGAAAAGATCACGCAGAAGGCATTGTTGTTTATTGGGTGTCGGCCTGAGCACAAACAACTATTTCCCCGAGGCTGGTTTTGTAACTATTTTTATATTATGGGTGATTCACCGGTTTTAGGAATTGCTCACTCGGACGTTGACCTGCTGAGTCTTGGAAGGCGTTCTTAGCACATGCGATTGAAGCCTATGAACCCGATTTTGATAAAGTCTCCTACTACCGACCCCTTTCAGATTCTCCGCTACAGGGATCGACAGTACGCCGCAGAGTTGATCGCGGTGGCGCTCTTGCATTACGATTTATTCAGTTGGTTGGATTCTGAGCAGGCGGTCACGACCGAACGCATCTTAAAGCACTATGGGATCTGTGAGCGACCCACAGATGTATTGTTAACCCTCTGTCGAGCCAATGGGTTTCTGAAAACTTGTATTGGTGGTACTCATACGCTTACGCAGCTCGCCCGGGAGCATTTGGTGGTCGGATCACCTTGGTATTTGGGCCCTTACTACGAGCCGATCAGGGATACGCCGATCACGGCGGCCTTTTTGAAGGTTCTGGAAACGGATAAGCCAGCCAACTGGCAGGCAAAAGAGGATGGTAATGATTGGCACCAATCAATGCTCTCTGACAGTTTCGCCCAGAGTTTTACGGATCTGATGAATTGTCGTGGGCTGGCCTGTGGACAGATGCTTGCCAAAGCGTTGACTGGCACGTTGGGCGGGTATTCAAAGATACTCGATATAGGGGGTGGCTCCGGCATTTATTCCAGCGCCTTGGTTGCGACCCATCCTGAACTTTCTGCAGTGGTCTTGGAGCAATCGCCGGTTGACAGGATCGTATCCAAAGAAATAGCACGACACGGTCTCTGCGATCGCGTATCGGTAGTGACGGGAAATATGTTTGAGGATACTTGGCCGGAGGGCGCGGATGTGGTCTTGCTGTCGAATGTTCTTCACGACTGGGGGATCGTTGAAGTCAAGCGTCTCCTGGAAAAAACAAGTGCTTACCTCCCTTCGGGGGGATTAATCATTATCCATGGTGCGTTTATCAATGAAGACAAAACAGGCCCACTGCCCGTAGCAGAATATTCCGCGCTGTTAATGAACATTACGCAGGGGAAATGCTACTCAACTGCGGAATATGCCTCTGAGTTGGCGGACCTTGGATTTGAAGTGGGGCCCTATCGGGATACCGTTGCCGACCGTGGACTAATGACCGCGATGAAGCTCTAAGACTCCGGTGATCTAGAGGCGCTGCTCTTCGATGTCGTACACATCGAACCAGACATAGACGATTTTACCACTGGGAATGAATTGAGGAATGTAGCCTTCGAGAAACTCCTGGAGTTCTATGGGCAATTCACAAATGCGTTTTCCCCGTAAGTCGTTATTCCACTGTATGATTTCCTGTCTGTCTCTTGGTGTTGCGTGCTGTGTGATCCATTCAGCAACGGATTTATCGTCGGCTCCTGTTGCAACAAAAGCCTTAAAGTCTTCAGCGCTAATACCTGTGAACTCGAAGAAGAAACCATCCAGTGGGCAATCGAAGTGATATTCTCCGTTGCTCCCTGCTATAACGGCTCGGCATTTGTCGAGTGTTCGTCCAGCAACGACATAGCCAGCGAGTGTTTCGCGAGGGCTGCGTGGAAATTCGACTGTTAGGTCTTTTGCCAAGGCATTGAGTTGGGTCATGAATTCAAAGATGTATTGGTTGTGAGATTATTCCAGCTTGAAACTATTTTAGGAGTATTCGGCGTTGAAGTATTTATGAATCAGCTACTTTTTCCTCTCTATGGTTGTGAACACGTAGTTTTTGATTACCGATTGTGTGTTTGTCCTTTTAATTCCTATGAAGTTTCTCCGTGTCCTACCACCTCTGATCGTTATCTGTTTGGCGTTTGGCATCTGTTATTGGCTCTACTGGTCGCAACCAGAGCCGCGTAAATTTCCTCAACGAGAAGTAGTTCCAGAGGTACAAGTCAACGTCCTGAGGCCGCAGGCTTATCAGGTCTGGTTGTCGTCTCAAGGCACGGTTCAGGCAAGGACATCGAGCACGCTTGTTTCTCAGGTGCGGGGCGAGGTTACGTGGGTTTCTCCGTCGTTTCGTGCGGGCGGTTTTTTTGAAGAAGGAGAGGTGCTACTCCAGATCGATCCCAGAGATTACCGGATGGAGGTAACGGTTGCTGAGGCAGGTCTGGCTCAAGCCGAGTTCAGATTGTCAGAGGAACAGGCGAACGCTACGCAGGCTATATCAGACTGGAAACGATTACAACCTGATACAGAGCCGAATGATCTGGTGATGCGGAAACCACAACTTCGACAAGCTGAAGCAAACGTCGATTCTGCCAGAGCACGGGTCGAGATCGCGAAGTTGAATCTGGAGCGGACAAAAATCTCAGTGCCCTATGCGGGACGTTTGTTATCCAAGAACGTGGACGTCGGCCAGTTTGTGTCCCCCGGGAATATGTTAGCTGAAATTTATGCGGTGGATTACGCCGAGATTCGCTTGCCGCTCAGCGAACGGCAGTTCGCCTTTATTGACTTGGAAGAGTCCTACCGCGGTGAAGACGTAGAGAAAACAGATGGGGCTGAAGTCTTTTTGACCTGGTCTGTTGGAAACGAGTCCCACGAGTGGAAGGGCCGAATTGTGCGAGCAGAAGGTGCCCTGGACGCCCGTTCCCGGCAGCTGTTTATCGTAGCGCAGGTTGACAATCCTTATGGGAAGCAGATTGACGGTAAGCCCCCGTTGAAAGTGGGATCTTTTGTACAAGCGAATATCCGGGGGAAGCTCTTAGAAGGTATGTTCGTGATTCCCCGGGAGTTGTATCGAAAGAACGAGTATGTTTTGGTTGTCGACAAAGAGAACAAGCTTCGGCGTCGACAAATTACCGTCGAATGGGGAGATGAACAAAACCTCGTGGTGAGTGGGGGATTGGAAGCTGGCGAGCGTATTTGTCTGACTCCGATGAATTTCCCCGTAGACGGTATGACCGTGGCCATTGTAGAGGAGGACGGAATGCCAGTTGTGAGAAAAGAAGAACCCAAGCGCGGAGGTTATGGCTCAGGAAGCTAGGGCCGTATCGGTCCTAAAACTCAATCGGATTTTTCATGCATAAACTTATCGAATGGTTTACGAAAAACGGGGTAGCTGCCAATATTCTCATGGTGGCCATCCTGCTCACTGGAGGTTACATGGCAGTCAAAAAGGTGGTTCTGCGGGAATGGCCTGACTATCCATCTAGAACGATCAGTATTTCTGTTCCCTACCGCGGTTCCACTCCAGCTGAGTCCGAAGAGTCGATCGTGATGCGAATCGAAGAGGCAGTGTTCGATGTGCCGGGTATCAAAGAGATGACGGGGAGTGCACGTGAAGGTTCGGGGAGTGTGAGTCTCGATATCGAGGATGGTTATGATTTGAGTGAGGTGCTTGACCAGGTCCGTGACCGAGTCGATGGAATTAACACGTTTCCGGTCGACGCGGAACGACCGCGAGTCAATTTGCAGAGCTACACGGCGATCGAACGTCTGATGGCAGTGGTGATTTCCGGTGATTTAGAGGAACGAGATCTCAAGCGCTTGGGCGAAATGGTCAGGGATGAAATTTCGAATCTGCCCAACATTACGATGGTTCAATTGAAGGTAGCTCGACCCTATGAGATCAGCATCGAAGTATCGGAGGAAAATTTAAAGCGCTATGGTCTAAGTTTCGATCAGATTGTCACAGCCGTGAGGCGATCATCAGTCAATTTGTCGGCCGGAAGTATCAAAACAACCGGCGGTGATATATTGCTGCGGACCACTAATCAGGCGTATAATTTCGATGATTTCTCAAAGATCGTGGTCTTTACCCGAGCTGATGGAACGCGCTTAACGCTTTCGGATGTGGCGAAGGTGAACGATGGCTTCGACGAGACGCCTTTGATCTCGAACTACAACGGTGAGCGGTGTGTTGTGTTAGATGTATTCCGAGCGGGAGATCAAAACCTGATTGTGCTCGCGGACGAGGTGAAGGCGTACCTGGAGGAGGCGAGGCTGAAAATGCCTGAAGGGGTGAGTCTTGAATATTGGAGTGATGATTCGGAACGGGTGAAAGCCCGTCTTTCAACATTGGGAGGGAGCGCTATATTCGGTTTTATCCTCGTACTGGTGGTTCTCTCGCTTTTTTTGAGGCCGAGCTTGGGGATCTGGGTTGCTCTGGGAATTCCGGTGGCGTTTTCGGGGTCCTTCATACTTCTCTATTTATGGGACGTATCGCTGAACATGAGTACGCTCTTCGCATTTATTCTCGTGTTGGGGATTGTGGTGGATGATGCCATTGTTACGGGCGAAAATGTGTTCAAGCATATGCAGAATGGCGAGAATTCGCTGGATGCAGCAATCAAGGGAACGCAGGAAGTTGCTATCCCCGTGACGTTTGGAGTGCTTACGACGATCATCGCTTTTTATCCACTTCAGGCGATGACTGGCTGGATTGGCAATAATCTGAAGCAGATAGCCTTCGTTGTGTTACCTGTTCTGATTTTTTCCCTCATCGAGTCCAAGCTGATACTTCCTGCGCACTTAAAGCACTTGAAGAATATCGGCCACCATATGGGCGAAAAGCGGAAGCTGAATTTCTTTCTCAGGATTCAACGGCGAATCGCAGACGGACTGGAGCAGGGCGTGGAGAAATACTACAAACCTGTCTTAAACCACGCGTTGAACCGTCGCTACCTGACCTTCACTATATTCGTGAGTATTCTGGCCATCGTGTGGAGCATGGTACAAACAAACCGCATCGAATCCAGTTTCTTTCCAAGGATTCCGAATGATCAGGTCACGGTTCGATTGACGATGCCGTCAGGTACTCCGTTTGAGGTTACCGATGGACATGTCCGACGTATGGAGGAAATCGCTTTGGCCTACAAAGACGAGGTGAATGAGCAGTACGGGAAGGACATTATACGCAACATTTTTGCCACTTCGGGAGGTCAACCTATGGGATCCAGTTGGGGCACGCGGGCGGTTGGAGTCGCTGAGCTCGGGGAGCTGGTTATAGAATTGGCACCGCAGGAAGAGCATGGGGAACTTTATGGGAGTATGCAGGCGACAGGGGCACTGCGCGAGCGGATCGGTGATATTCCCGGGGCAGAACGATTGTCCCTTGGGTTTTATCGTGGTGGGGGTGGCGACATTTCACTCAGATTGACGAGTCCGAGTTTTGACGACCTACGGGAAGCCTCAGCACGATTGCAGGACAAACTGGCTGAGTATGATGGATTGAATGAGATCACTGATTCTTTTGAGAGGGCCAAGTCCGAATTCGAACTGCTGTTGAAGCCCGAAGCTGAATACCTGGGGATAACAGCCAATGATCTTGCCCGTCAGGTGCGACAGGCCTTTTTTGGGGCAGAAGCCCAACGCATCCAGCGGGGACGAGATGATGTGCGCGTGATGGTGCGTTATCCTGAAGCCCAGAGAAAATCTCTGGCTACTCTGGATACCATGATGATCCGAACACCTGATGGGACGGAAGTGCCGTTTACATCGGTCGCTGAGATTAAACTCGGGCAGAGTCTGCCGTCCATTTTTCGTGTTGATCGTAAACGGCAGCTGACGGTATCTGCGGCAGTGGATTCGGATACGATCGATTCAGACGCAATCGTTACAGATATAGAAACGAACTACATCGATGATTTGGTGGCTAACTATATTGGCATGAATTATGTGAAGTCGGGTAATGCGAAGCAAGTGGAGGAGGATAATCGCAATATTCGATTTAGCACGATCATCGTCATCGTCGGTGTTTACATTCTTCTGGCGATTCCGTTCAGGAGTTATACGAAACCGCTTATTGTGATGACCGTAATTCCGTTCGGAATCGTAGGTGCCATACTCGGTCATGCGATTATGGATTGGATCCTGGGGGCACTCTGGGATGACAACGTGACGGTTAACGTAATGTCGCGCTTGGGCTTTCTGGCGCTATCGGGCGTCGTGGTGAACGATAGCCTCGTACTCGTGCATACGATCAATGCACGTGTCGAAGCTGGCGATAGCTTACAGGAAGCGGTACGCAGTGCCGGAGTGCGTCGTTTTCGTCCGATCTTGCTGACTTCTTTAACGACGTTCGCGGGATTATTGCCTTTGATGTTCGAGCAGAGCCCTCAAGCGAAGTTTATGACGCCGATGGCTATTTCCCTGGGATGGGGAGTGCTTTTTGCGACGTTCATTACCCTCATATTGATTCCAGTAAACACGCTTATACTGGATGATATGAGGCGTGGATTCGGAGCCTACTGGCGGTGGCAAACAGGATCAAAAAATGCTGAGTCGTCTGATGGTCTTGTGACTGCTTCCAGTAAGACGAAGGTTCCAGGGTGATCGATTAATTGACGTTGCTCTCTGACAAGCGCTTAACTTGCTGGTCGGTCAGGGCTTCATCGAAAAACTGCAGTTCATCAATAGCTCCGCTAAAATAACGGAGGTAGTTGACGTAGGGCCTGCCTACATAGATGTGGTCAATACGGCCTTCAGTTGAGGGTGGCTCGCATAAGCGTTATTTCCGATTCGTAGCCTTAGCCGTCGTTGACCGGTGGGAATACTAGCGTAGAGTATCGATTGGCGTCCGGCAGTGCTGGAAGGGGTGAGGTCGCGTGCTTTGACCCAAAGACTGATTGACATGGGAAATCTTGATTGGAAGCTGGGGTATTTCAACAAAGGCGGACTTCCCGTTAAACTCTCAGGAATTCCGCAAAAACAGGTAGGGATTTTTTAGAAGTAATGTAAAAAAGCATACATTAAGATTACAGTGAGGACGACCAGTGAACCGGCTACCTTTGTACCTGACCATTGTTCCATCGAGACGTCGCCGGATATCTGAATCGTGTGATCAGAGTTGTCTGGTTTTATCTTGCTGAAGACTAACATAATAATGATCAAAATGACGAAGGTGATTCCTGTAATATGCAACCAGTGTATTACTTGACCGTTCCATGTGGGCTGAATAAACCAATTGGCGATCACATAAAGGGAGATCCCGACGAAGATGATTATCTTCGCTGCCAGTGCGGGTGCCTTGTGTATCAGGATTCCAGAGACGACTAAGGCAAATACAGGAACGCTGAACGTGGCGCCGATTTTTTTCATCAGTGTGAATAATCCTTCGGGGGCATGGATGATGAAGGGAGCCACGATCATGGCGAAAAGTGCCAGGCAGATACCGAACATTTTACCCGCTTTTACGACCTGCTTGTCGGTCGCATCGGGACGGATCACGTTCTTATAGATATCGAGGCCAAAAAGAGTGGAGGCACTGTGAAGACAGCTGTTGAAAGAGCTCAAAATAGCTCCGAACATGACTGCGCTAAAAAAGCCCACCAGCGGCGTCGGAAGTACTTCCTTGACCAACATGGGGTAGGCAAGGTCCCCGTTTGCGAGGTCAGAACCGAAAAGCTCGAGTGCGATTACCCCAGGCAGGACCAGATAGAGTGGGCCGGCCAGCTTAAGAACCGCTGCTCCGATTACGCCCTTTTGGGCTTCTTTGAGAGATTTTGCTCCGAAGGTTCTTTGAATGATAAACTGGTTGGTGCACCAATAAAATAGGTTTACCATCAGCATTCCCGTGAACAGAACGCTGAAGGGAATGTTCGACTGGCTGTCGCCGACAGGATCCAGCATGGGGCGCTGATCATCGACGATTCTTTCGATACCACCAAAGAGGTTTCCATCGCCGAGTGCCATGAGCCCCAGAAATGGGATCAATAGTCCGCCAATGAGAAGGCCTACGCCGTTGATGGTATCTGAAATCGCAACGGCTTCCAGTCCACCGAGAATAGCGTAAAGGGCACCGATAATACCTATGGCCCAAACCATGAGGAAAATAGACTGCATCTCCGTCAGTCCGAATACGCCGGCGACATCGAAGAGACCGTTCATGGCGAGCGCGCCTGAATACAGGATAAACGGGAGGAAGCTTAATGCCAGTGCCAGAAGGAATAGAACGCTGACGAAGGTTCGCGTTTGAGAATCGAACCGTTTTTCGAGAAACTGAGGAATGGTCGTGATTTGGCCGGACCAGTAAATAGGCAAGAACTTCCAGGCCATGACGACCAGCGCCGTTGCGGCGATGACCTCCCAGGCCATGACCACGAATCCGTGTTGATAGGCACCTCCATTCAGTCCCACCAATTGCTCGGTCGACAGGTTTGTCAGCATGAGTGAGCCTGCCACTACGAACCAAGGCAGGCTTCGTCCGGCCAGGAAGTAATTGTTGCCGATGCTCTGGTCGTCGCTACGGGTTTTCCACCAGGAAATGATGGCAACAAGTCCTGTGAAGGCAAAGAAAGAAAGGATAGCTAGCATGGGCTGGGCAAGGCGGTGCCTAGGTAGGTTAACGGGTTGGTATTGAGAATTGAAACGGCAGGATTTAAAGAAACAGGGACTATTTCAACCTATATTCTTTCGATAACCCAATTAACCTACGATGCTCGTTGATTGCTGAATCCGATTCCTGGATCAGCTCAAGTAACTTCATGGTGAGTAAGTGCGGTCTGTTAAACTGCGAGGGTTACATTTAAAATACCTGCTATTATTTGGGTGTTCGACGATCAATCGGGTTCTGCGAAGACGTGCATACCTCCTGATTCGTGAACGCCAACACCGTGTTTTTGCGCCCTTCGCTCAGACCATACATACAGGGTTGGTAAAAGAACCAGTGTGAGAAGGGTTGATGAAAAAGTTCCGCCAGTTACTACTATTGCAAGCGGCTTTTGAACTTCAGAGCCCGGGCCACTCGCGAGTAGAAGAGGTACCAGACCCAGGACGGTTAGAATCGCCGTCATCAAGACGGGGCGCAACCGTCTTCGCGCACCGCGAATAGCGATGGACTCCAGATTCTCGTCCGGATTCTCATCCCGTAGTTGATTAAAATAATTAACCAGTACCACACCATTCATCACGGCGAGTCCAAGTAGGGCTATAAATCCTACGGATGCCGGTACGGATAAATACATGCCGGAAAAGTAAAGGAGGAGGATTCCACCGATGAAGGCAAAAGGCACGTTGCAAAGAATTAAGAGTGCCTGACGAGGTGAGTTGAAAGTGGAAAGCAGAATCATGAATATCAGAAACAACGATATCGGGACTACCAGGGCAAAACGACCTGAGGCGCGAGCTTGGTTTGCGAACTGCCCGTCGTATTCTGCGTAAAAACCGGTTGGCATTTTAACGTCCGATGCAATGCGTCGTCGAATCTCATCAACGAAACCCACAACATCGCGACCAATAACGTTCGCTTCAACGATCACCTGTCGTTTGCCATTCTCGCGTTCGATCAGCACCGGACCGTCCTCTTCGGTGATATTGGCTACATCGCTCAGGTAAACGCGCACACCATTGGCAGTGGTCAGGGAGAGGTTAGCCATGGCCGCTGGGGATGCACGGTATTTTTCTGGATAACGTACTACTATCGGGATACGCCGGTTACCTTCGATGATCTCAGTAGGCTGACTTCCACCAATCGCGGTGGTTACCAGGTCATTAATGTCCTCAACAGAGATTCCCAAACGACTCATCTCAGAATGATTCATGCGAATGCTAAGGTACATTTGCCCTGTCAGTGGAGTGCGTGCCACGTCGACAGCCCCCTCTATAGAACTTACCACAGATTCAACCCTTTTGGAAAGCTGCTCAAGTTCCTCCAAATCATCACCCTTCAATTTAATAGCGACGGCAGACGTTACCCCCGAGATCATCTCTGATACCCTCATGTCGATTGGTTGGGTGAATCCATAGATAATTCCCGGAAATTTTTCAATGACCGTGCGAATCTTTTGCTGTAGCTCCTCTATACTATCCACGGTCCATTCTGACCTTGGAATCGTTTCAAAAAATACGTCGCTTTCATTCAACCCCATCGGATCCAGGCGAAGTTCGTCGGAGCCGACTCTTGAAGCGAGTCCGGTGATTTCCGGAAGTTTCATCAATTCACGGGCGATGGCATTATCAATTTCCATCGACTTCTCCAGTGAGATGCTGGGAAGTTTTTCCAACTGAACAACCAGGGTACCTTCGTCGAGATAGGGTAGGAACTCACGTCCAGTTCTCATGCCAATAAAGAGTGAAACAAGCAGAAGTATCAGCGCCGTCACTACTAATACCCATCGCTTTGTTAAAGCAAATCGCAGGACCGGTTCATAGATTCCGTTCAATAAATCCATGATCTTATTACTCCCACTTTTACCACCCGTCATAATAAGGCTCGAAACCACCGGGATGACCGTCAGGGATATCAAGAGGGAACTGGCGAGTGCGATAACGATAGTAATAGCCAATGGCCTGAACAGTTTACCTTCAATGCCCGTGAGGCTGAGTATCGGGAGGAACGAAACAATGATAATCACAACACCGGATAGAATCGGGGTGCTGACTTCTTTGGCCGCTCTCCAGACAATGCGCAATCGATCGATACCTTTCTGTCCACTGAGCAAACCGTGTGCATTTTCCACCATGACGACCGCCGAATCCACCAGGATCCCGATAGCGATGGCTATTCCACCCAGTGACATCAAATTGGCAGTAATGCCCAGGTAGTACATGGGAATGAAGGTGGCCAGTACCGTAAGTGGCAGAATGATTCCAGCACTGATGGCACTTCGAATATTGAACAGAAACAGAAACAGAACGATCAGCACAAGCACGACCCCCTGCATCAAAGCGGTTTCCACCGTTCCCACCGCTTTGGTAATAAGATCTGAACGGTCATAGAACGGAATGATTTTTACACCCTCAGGCAGAGAAGGTTTTATCTCCTCCAGAATCTCCTTCACGCTTTCCACCGTCTTGCGACTATTAGCTCCTCGACGGTTTAAGACCAGGCCTTCGACGGCCTCGCCTTTCCCGTGAGCTGTGACGCCACCGTAACGAGTCAGTCCACCTACCACCACCTCAGCTACATCGTGCATGTGAACCGGAACACCACTAAGATTGGCCACAGGGATACCTTTTATATCATCGATGCCCTTAAGTTGCCCCACGGTGGTAACAAGTATGACTTCGTTGTTTCTGGTAAACCGGTCTCCTCCTGCATTGCGGTTGTTCTTTTCCAGAGCGGTTATGATATCGTTGAGTCCGAGATTGAATGCCGCCAGTTTTTCCGGACTCGGAATAACGTGAAAGCTTCGAACTTCACCCCCGAGTGAATTGACATCCGCCACTCCATCCACAGACAGCAGCCTCGGACGGATGACCCAGTCCAGGACACTCCTGAGTTCCATCTTACTGTAACCCTCGCCTTCAACCAGAAACATATAGACGTCGCTAAGCGGCATAGTGATGGGAGCCAGACCTCCTTCGACTCCTTCCGGGAGACCCGCCAGAATCTGGCTTGTCCTTTCGGAGACCTGCTGACGTGCCCAATAGATGTCCGTTCCATCTTCGAAATCGATAGTAATAACCGATAAGGCATATTTGGTAATAGACCTTAAGATCGTCTGGTTTTCGATTCCACGGACTTCGACTTCGATGGGGTTGGTGATGCGTTGTTCGACTTCGAGGGGTGTCATCCCGGGTGCTTTTACGATCACCTGAACCTGGGTGTTCGAAATATCCGGAAACGCATCAATCGGTAAATGCTGGTAGCAATAGAAACCCCAGACGGCAATCACTGCCGCCGAGACTACAAGTAGGAAGCGCTCTGATAACGAAAATTTTATCAATTGTTTCAACATGATATGAAGGTGTTAGAGCTCAGTTTCCGGTTTCCATTTGCCATTGCGTCTTCAGCAGAAACGCATTGGTGCTCACCACCGTCTCTCCTGCTACCAGTCCCCGTTCAATGGCAACCAGTGCATTATCGCGCTTTCCCGGCTTTACCTTACGAAGTTCAAAGGTGTTCACATCTCTTCTAACAAAGACGGCAAATTCGCTTTCGAAGTCCAGTAACGCTTCGGATGGAATGGCCACCCCGGCCTTCAATCGCTCCCTTGCAAACTCGACATTTACTGGAGATCCGGGGCGCCAGATTCTATTCTCATTTGGCATGGTTGCACGTACCTCCACCGTACGATTGATCTCATTTGCAAGAGGCGCCACATACTTGATTGTCGCGTTACTGGTTGCGGCTCCATCGGTGATACTTACGCGTACTTGGTCTCCGGCTGATATTCCATTGGCTGCGGCCAGTGGTGCCTGGAAATCGATCCAGACTTCCGATAGATCGGCTATCATGTACAACTCTGTGTCCGCCTGGACTGCCTGTCCGGTAATGATCGATTTCCTGGTTACGATTCCGTTTATGGGCGATACAACCTCCAAAACCGTTAGTTGAGCTTCATTGGGAGCATTCAAATATCCATGGAGCTGACCTTCGGTGAAATTTAGCAATTCTAACGGCTGTAAAGCTGCTGCGTGCTCAATACGCGCTCGTTGGTAGGCCTGCTCCGCTGCGTAGAATTCGGTAGACGAAGTCAGCTTCTTGCTGAACAACTCTTTTTCCCGTAAGAATGCATCCATCGTAAACTGCCGATCATGCTCGGTTTGAAGGTATCGAACGATGGAGGAGGCGAGCGAGTGGCTCTCGATGCGGGCAATGATTTCGCCAGCCTCTACCTTATCACCGAGTTGCTTGAGTCCTTCCATGATTTCCCCTTCAACACGGCTTACTATAGAGGCCACTTTATCGTTGTTCAGTTTGATTTCCCCAAAGGCAGAAACCAGGTCACTAATCTCCGCCGGTTTCGCTTTAGCAAAGCTAAAATCTGCGTTATTGAGAACCTCGTCATTGAGGGTAATCGTTTGCCGTTGAGTGGAAACGGTATCCGTTTCTGCAACGGCAGAGTCTGTTTGTTTTTGGCAACCGGCGAGGATGATTGCCGGAATAAGAAGGGTCAAAAATTTCGTTTTCATAAGTGTTCATTGTAAAAAGTTGTGTGTTTTTTATTACAGGGTCTTGCCTGCGAGCATCTCGAGATCGGCTTTGGCTTTGTGATAGCGTAGCTGCGCGCTCAGCAGCTTCTTTCTTGAGTCGATCAAAATAGTCTGGGCGGTCTTAAGTTCGAAGTAACTGAACTTGCCCAGCTGGTAACTTTCTTGCGCGAGCTCAAACCCAGATTGAGCCGACGGTAAAACGGATTGTATAATGGCTGCTGTCTCCTGGTGACCCGCCAAGAGCCTCTCATAGGCCTCGGAAAATGTGGTTTCAAGCATGACCTGCGTACTTTTATGGGTAGCTCTGGCCTTGGATAATTCTGCCTGTGCCTTTTGTATATTACCGCGATTGCGATCAAAAAGCGGCAAGGGTAAGGAAAATTGAAAAACCATCGCGTTATCCCTGCTCTCCCGGAACCTCCGTAATCCTACTCCAGCAGTCAAATCAGGTACCCGCGAAGATTCCTCAAGTGCGAGGCTGGCTCGTTGTTTTTCTATGAGACGCGCAGCGAATTCTAGGATAGGGTTATTATTAAGGTTCTCGCGGTAAACCTCTGCGTCAGGAACGACCGGGTCTATGCTCAGTGTGCCTTCAAGGTGTTTGAACTTAGGATTCGGATTGCCCCAATGAGCGGTGAGTCGCAGCTTGGATTGTTTTAGCGCTCTTCGAGCCGTTTCGAGTTCAATCTTGGCCAGCGCTAATGCAGTCTTTCCATTTTCGACTTCCAACCCGGAGATTTTTCCAGCCTGTAGGCGCTCTTCTTGAGCGGTTGCCAGTTGTTCCTCCAATTGCAAGGTTGCTTCCGCAAATTCAGCGTTCTGTTGTGCTGCCAAGGCCTCGAGGAAAGAGTTTACGACAGCGTTGAGCACCTCCGTTCTCTTGATTAGGTAGGATTGACTCGCCAACTTGACTGATTGCTCAGCCACATCAATCCGCTTTGCCCGTTTCCGGCCGAGCTCTATCAATTGACCGATCGACAGCGTTTTTTCGGCAACGTCCGTACCTGAGTAAATACCATCTCCAAATGCGTTTTCCAACTCGAACGCGAGTTCGGGATTGGGTCTTGCAGCAGCTTGAATAGCCTCAGCTTCCTGAATTCGGATATCCCAGGAAAATGGCTCCAGGTGAGGAGAGTGACCCAGAGTGAGTGCAATGGCATCAGCCAGAGCTAAGCCTTCTTTAGGCTCTATAAGGGGCTTGCTGCTGTACTGAAAAACAGAATCTGCGATGGATGGGTGTATGACTAAACAATGAAAGACGAGTGTAAGTAGAAATTTTGAAGTATGGTGCTTCATCTGTATTTGATGGATTCATGGATTGAAAAACGATACGGACGATCGGCTCTCCAGAGCAGTATACATCAACAGATAGAACCTGTCGAACCGCCTCAGCGAGTAACCGAAAATCAAGCGAGCCTTTGACGGAATACGCATCCCGTCATCAGCCAATCAGATGAAGATCAAATTAGATAAACACAGAGGAAACCGCGAGACAGAGTCTGCATCCCATTTCCTTGAGTATCCGGCGGAGCCCTTTGCTTGGAACTTCCAGTGGCTACTTGAGAAGCGAAGGTATCGTTCTCAGACCAGAGGTTATAGGCCTCCCCGTGCGTTGCTGTAACGCTTTCTCGAACCTCAACAGAGGGTCCATCGAAAGTTCGATCCTCGTCATCGCAGTGACAAGTTAGCGAGAATGTACTCCCGTGGAATACATCAAGTTCAGCAGAACTCTGATTATAATCGGATGAACTTATGGTCTCTCTTACATTAATCCCAAAGAGACTCAAAACTTTGCATGGACAGTTCGGAAGCAAAATGGCAACGACCATAAATACTACCGTAACTTTGTTCCTCCAAGCGTTCATCCTCTACACTGAGATCGCGATATTACTAAGCGTGTCAATAGAATTTATATCTGGCGAGGATGTGGCCGCTATTATGAACCCAGAATTCTGCGGAAGGCTGAAAGAACCCGTTTATTCTCGTCAAAAGTGACATATTTTAGTGTGTCAGGAAACTGAGTTCTAGTGATACTAAGGATTCACAATGAATGAAACGAAGGATAGACCTGTTCTGTTTTACGATGGTGAGTGTGGATTGTGCCATCGCTTCGTCAGCTTTGTACTCGAGAACGAGCCTGAGCCCGTATTTGTGTTTGCACCGTTAAACGGCGATACTTTCAAGAAGAGTTTCTCCGAGGAGGAAGTGAAAAGCTTCCCGGACAGTCTGATTTTGCTGACTGAAGAAGGAGAAACACTGACACTGTCAGATGCTGCTGTGTATGCGCTAAAAACGCTGACGCCTGGTTGGCGCAAAGTGGGAGGAGTTATCGAAGTATTCCCAACGCCGGTTCGGGATTTTGGGTACCGATGTGTTGCCGCGGTCAGGAAGAAAATTTTCAAAAAACCGGATGGTGCATGTCCCTTGGTTGCACCGGAGTTGAGAAAACGCTTTATTCTGTAATCGTATTATCGAGGGAGTCCCGGAGAATAGATACTGGCTGCTTCGGATTCTTTGAGTATTCGTGCTGCGTGCGCGGGATGCGGGAATTCCTGAATCGGTTCGTTTCGAATCCATCGGAGCTGGTCTTCTTGTAGACGGGTTTTGATTTTCTCAAGATTGTGGATGTTGGTAAGTAGCGACACTACGAAAAATGTGCATGCGGCAGCGATGAGGGTTTTGTTTATCCAAATGCTTTGGGTCCAGTTCTTCCAATAAAACAGGGTAAATCCCAGGTATACGCTACAGAGTAAAAGGGCGGAGATGATTCTATACCTGGATGCCAGACCTTGCTTGGGTCCCATGTCGGCGCGAACGGCGGTTACCAATAGAGCGCAGATTAGCAGGTAGACTATCATTAGGCACAGTGCGGGGTTTTTCTGAACGAGACCTTTTCTTATCAAAATAACGCAACCGGTCAGAGTACCAACTCCGACGGCTATAGTTCCTGGTGATCCGAGGAAATGAGCGCCTGATCCCAGAAAATTAAAGAAAAAGTGGACGACTAAAAGCGGATTTGTGTGAAAGACTGCCGGAATACCGAGGCCTGATGTCAGGGAGTTGCGGAAGAGTAACCAGCCAACCACCAATACGAATGGCAATACGGCTGCCGAGAATCTTCTCTGGTTTAGTTCCCAGATTAGGATGGATAAACAGGCGGCTATTCCAAACCCGTGGGTAAAAAGGGACAAAATGAGCAGGACGATCGCCCATGGTTTTTTCGTGCTACCTTCAGAGGTCCAGAAGGTAAATGCGGCGAGAGCGAATACAATTCCAGGAAAATTGTGGAGCGAGGTGGTGGCCCATGTCATCGTCCCCCAATACGAGGGCTGAAATAGTAGAAAGGGTACAGGAAGAAGAAATAACCAGGGGATCCCTGCGTTTCGTCCCGTCCTTAATAGCAAAGCATAGAGCATGAGGAGAAACAGGACTCCCGCCCAGATAAGGCGAACGAAATTCACCGTGCCAAATAACAGGGAGTCGATACTGGCTACTGCTTTCAGAACCCAGTGTATGTGTTCGTTGTGAGGGATGAAACAGTCGATGAATTGTTCAGAAACCGGGCGTAGTAAATGATCTAACACCGTTTCGTAGTCATCCAGGAAAGGGAAGTCGTAAGCGTACTTATTTATCAATACGCAATAGATTATAACTGGCAGGCCGAGTAAACAAAAGATGCCGGTCTTATAGGCGGCGTTTCCGATACTCATAGGTTGGTTGTCTATTTATGAGCTCGCTTTTTCCGCAGTGGCTTTCAGGACGAACAGCTCATCACGCTGCTTTTCCAAACTCGCTTTTAATTCGTGCCAGGCATCCGGAGCGTTCTTGCGTTCGGTGCGGAAACGTTGAACTTCGACTTCCCGGGTGACCCCGCCAAACTCGGTTACGATTTCAGTGTCCGTCCACTGTTCTACGACCTCTTCCTTAAACTCCTCATTGCTGATCGCCTTGGTAACCGTATCGAGGCGTTGGTTCAGGAATTCGATAGCGGATGCGTAACTTTCAACTGCTTTAACAAACTCACTTTTCTGGCTTTGCAGGGTTGCCAGCCAGGAATAATATTTCCATTCCTTGGGGTCTGAATTTGCAGCCGCGTCGGTAGCCATTTTATAGGCCAGCGTTTGATCCCCCTTAATAATAAGGATCTTCGAATAGTTGTAAGCCGCTTTCGCATTCTGAGGGTCGACTTCCAGTGCCTTCTGATAGGCCTTTTCAGCAGAGGGGTATTCCTTTCTTACACTGTGAGCCATTCCAAAATTATTGTAGGTCTCCACGTAGGTAGGGTCTTCTTTGATCCCCTCCATGAGGTGTTTGAATGCTTTCTCCCAATCCGCTGCCTGGATGGCCTCTACAGCGCGGCGATTCATACGTTCGACAGGCTTTTCCTCCGGTTTGTCGTAGTTGCTAAACAGCATCTGTTCGGCTGCACGGTTGGGGTTCGTGCTCGATGAGATATCCGTTTGTCCGATAGCGCCAGAGGAGTATGCTATCAGCGCTGCGGCAACGATGAAATAGGTGGATGTTTTTAAGGGGTCCATGACTCTGAGGGGAGTTCTTTGTGTGAAAATTAGTTAACGCTGGCGCCCTTTACCTTCATCTCGATTGCGTAAAGAGCGTCTCTGGCAGTGATGAAGAGGGTCTTGTTTTCTTTACCTCCAAAACACACATTGGCCGGATTCTTGGGAGTCTTAATCTCCTCAATGAATTTTCCGTCTGGACTGAAAATGCGAACGGCTGAACTGGTGAGGTAAACGTTGCCTTTATGATCCAGGGTAACGCCGTCCGATCCTTCATCTGCAAACAATCTTTTGTTTTTGAGTGAGCCATCAGACGCTATATCGTAGGCGAACGTTTTACCTCCGCCGTGATCGGCTATATAAAGCGTTTTTCCGTCCGGCGTTCCAAGCACGCCATTCGGTCGAACAAGATCATTGGCTACCCGGGTCAACTTTTTGCGATTAGGCGACAGGTAATAAACATGTTCGCCATCCTGCTCCATGTCGTCACGATTTTGACCATAGCGGGGATCGGTGAAATAGATGCCACCGCGTTTATCCATCCAAAGGTCGTTCGGACTGTTGAGCTTTTTGCCCTCGTATTCGTCAACGACCGTTTTGCGATCACCGTTCTCAGCTATTTGGTAGAGACCGCGCCCCTGGTGTTCGCAGACGATCAGGTTTCCATCCTTGTCGACCCAGCAGCCGTTGGCACCCCGTGAGTCTTCTTTGAATACAGTGACCTTATTGGTTTTGGGATTCCATTTATGAATCCGATTATTGGGAATATCTGTGAAATAAATGTTCCCCTGCGCATCGCGGGCACCCCCTTCGGTGAATTTGAATCCATCCTGTATCTGGGTGAGTTTGCCGTTGCGGGCTATGACTTCAGAAGCCTGAGTCAGATTCGCGACCCAGGAAAGGAGAGTGATGATAATCAGTAGTTTTCTGGAAGTGGTTTTCATCGTAAGTATTGAATTAGCTGACTCGTTCCTACCGGGACAAGTAACCGGTATCGTGTAAGTAAACGACCATGTCACCAACGGTTTTGTAGTAAAAGGGGTTTTTCCCATTACCGTAATTGAAGAAAGCGTGTTTCTGACCTTTGTAGGCGAATAGCTGGCAATCACTGCCTACCTTATCCATGGCTCGTTGGTAGTCGTAGGCCTGAGTGATTGGAACCGTTGTATCGGCCACGCCGTGAAAGATGATCGCTGGAGCGATTCCTTTCTTTACCGTCCGCAGTGGGGAGTAATCAGCATCCGTTACAGATCGAGGATCCACGGCCGGGTTGAATAGAATTTGTAGGCTCGGATCGAGGGGTATACTCAGGTCATCATCCGGCGAATCGAAACCCGGCAACGTAGCAACGGCCGCAGCCAAATGGCCACCGGCTGATCCTCCTCCCACGGCAATGCGGCTGGAGTCGAGGTTAAGTTCCTCGGTGTGAGCGCGGACCCAGCGGAAAGCGGACTTGGCATCTTCAATACAGCGGGAGATATCACGTTTTTCTTCAGGTCCGGTGTAGCCGCGGTAATCGACAGAAATCGAAACGACTCCCATCTTGGCGAGGATTTTTCCGTGCTCAAAAAACTGCCCGGCTCTGCCTTTGTCGTTCCAACCTCCACCATGATACCAAACGATGGCAGGAGAAGGTTTTTCCTGCTTTTCTGGTTTGAATATATGGACGGCCAGCTCGCGGCCATCGACCTTTTTGTATATGCGGACATCAGGATCTTGGGCCTGGAGCTGAGTAACAAGGATAAACGATAGGAGGAAGCACGATATTACCTTCATGGGGTAGGGGATTTTTAGGGAATTCGGGGTTACTTAAGTTTGACTTGAATGTCGGTGAACCAGAGTCCGCCCCCTTCTGGATTACGGTGGTCGGTGGATATGGTGATGCCGCTAAAGGTCTCGTTGGCTTTCCAAACGGTAGGACGCCCTTCGCCTTCTCCGCCACGTTTGAAAATCCACGATGTGATCGTGTTATCATCGTCATAGAAAAGCTCATACACATCACCGGGTGTGTAACCGTCTTCTTTGTTGTAGATGACGCGGAGCATCTGCACGGTGTTTCCACTGATGGGGTCTGCGACATTCTCTTCTTCCTCAAACGTTAGAGTCGGATCCCACACGATCTGAAACGGAAAGAGTAACCAAAAGACATCATTGATAAATGCCTTATCGATAGCTTCGTCCATACCTTCACCGCGCGTGTAGGTTACGTTGTCTTTGTGCGAAAACACTTTGTCTTCCTTCGGGTGCCAGGTCCATCCTCGGGCGATTTCACCGCGAGGACTTTTCACATTAAATGTGTAGCTAATGGATTCGATCTTATCCCAATTGGACAGACCATAACGCTGAGCGATCAGATAAGCCGCGTCGTTGGCGGATGCAGTTACAGTTAATGAAACGAACAGGAAGAATAAGCAAATGTTTCTCATACTAAAGCTCTGTCCGTTATGCTTTGGTTTGTAAACTCTTTACAACGTGTGGAGAGTAATGACCGGTTCATAGAATATGCGATTTGCTTTAAGAAGGGACGCGCATTAGAAAATCAAAGTCGCAAAGGGCTTTGTAGTGGAATGTGGGGTAGGCGATGGGGTTACTAAGGTCAGAGTAAGCTGCGACGGTTTGTGGATCGTATGGATTTTTTGCGTAGGGTAGAGAGTATGGCCTCTTTTTGGGTATAGCCTTATCTTGCATTGAATTCCGCTTGCTTCGGAAACTCAATCACGATGCCATTGGGTATGTACCGACGACTATTATTTATCCTGGCACTTAATTCGTTTATCATTTCTGCGTCACAGGCGTCACCCTCTTTTCGGGGGAAACTTCAGGGCTCGACGACTGACGCATCTCCGAAAATCGAAGCCTTTCTTCCTGTTAAAAATGGGCGAACTGATATCGGTGTGGTCATTCTGCCGGGTGGAGGGTATCGGGGGCTTGCTGAGCACGAAGGGGCAGGGTATGCCCACTTCTTCCAGTCGAAGGGGATTGCAGCATTTGTCGTGGAATATCGTCTCGCCCCGGGAGGGCATAAACACCCTGCTATGTTGGAAGACGCGCTGGCGGCGATTCAGGAGGTGAGAAACCGTGCTTCGGAATTTGGAATCGACCCGGCCAAGTTGGGTGTCATGGGTTCCTCCGCTGGAGGACATTTGACGGCTCATACGGTGACGAGCTATGGCGAATATTCCAAGGCGTTACGGCCAGCTTTCGGTATTCTTTGTTATCCGGTCATTGAAATGGATGGAGCGTTCACCCATGCCGGGTCGCGTAAGAATCTGTTGGGTGACAATCCATCGAGGGAACTTCGTCGTTCAGTTTCGCCGGAACTCAAGATTACCTCGGATACACCGCCGTGCTTCATTTGGCATACCGTGGAAGATCCGGTGGTGCCGGTAGAGAACAGTCTGATCTTTGCTTCCGCGCTTCAGGCTCAAGGAGTGCCCTTCGAATTGCATGTGTATCCGAAAGGTAGACACGGCCTCGGATTGGTAACTGATTTCGGTTGGGAAGATTCCCTTATCCGGTGGTTGAATGAACTGTTCGAGTAGGGTGACAGTGTCATTTATATGAAAATAATTAATCGTAATGATTAATTAAATAGAGAAATGACTTGAGCGATCATTAGCGGACGAACTAGTTTTGGATAGTAACTCTCCGTTTACTCCAAAATTATGCGCTTCCGATTATTCTCCAAAATTTCTCTGCCTGTACTGTTTTTGCTGATGGCTCCTGTGGGTGTCTTTGCGAACGCCCACGAAACCTCAGCCCTCGATTCCGGCGACACCGCCTGGATGCTGACTGCGACGGTGCTGGTTCTCTTTATGACCTTACCAGGACTGGCACTCTTCTATGGAGGGCTTGTTCGAGCTCAAAATGTACTATCGGTGCTTATGCACTGTTTCGCGATCGCCTGCATGGCATCGGTTCTATGGGTCTTGGGCCTCTACAGTTTGGCGTTCTCAGATGGGAATGCCTGGATCGGCAATCTGGATCATGCATTCCTGAAGGGTATTTCGGTCGGTGAGCTGAATGACGGGACGTTCCCTGAAACGGTCTTCATTATGTTTCAGATGACTTTTGCCATCATAACACCGGGGCTGATCGTGGGGGCATTTGTTGAACGCATGAAGTTTTCGGCCATTATGTTATTTTCAGCGCTTTGGCTCATTATCGTGTATGCTCCTGTTTGTCACTGGGTCTGGAGTAGCAATGGTTGGATGTATAACAACGGCACCATTGATCTTGCAGGTGGAATCGTGGTGCACGCAACGGCTGGGGTTTCGGCGCTCATACTCGCAAAGATGCTTGGGCCCAGAACCGAGTTTCCCAAGCGACTTCATCCGCCTCATCACCCAGCGATGGTGATGATCGGAGCGTCTATGCTCTGGGTGGGATGGTTCGGTTTTAATGCGGGTTCCCAGGTAGCCGCCAATGAAGCGGCTGGTATGACGATGTTGGTCACACATATCTCGGCTGCTGTTGCCAGTCTTACCTGGATGTGCGTAGAGTGGCTGAAAACGGGTAAACCAGGATTAGTGGGTATCGTTACCGGAATGGTTGCGGGGCTTGCAACTATCACTCCTGCGTCAGGTGCAGTCGGGCCGATGGGTGCTATGTGTATCGGGTTCCTTGCGGGGTTTATTTGTTATTTTGCCTGTGGTATTGTGAAACACAAATTGAAGATCGACGACTCATTGGACGTGTTTGCCGTTCACGGCGTAGGCGGTATTATGGGAACCATTCTGGTCGCGGTATTTGGCGTTGCTGCATTCGGTGGCTCCAGTGATCATCAGGTTGTTGCTCAAATTATTACACAGGTAAAAGGCGTTGGGGTCACTTTGGTCTGGTCTGCTATCGGAACGATCGTCATTGTCTCCATTTGCAAAGTTGTCACTGGGTTGCGTGTTACAGAAGAAGCTGAACACACGGGACTTGACCAATCTGAGCATGGTGAAACCTCTTATCATTTTGAGTAATAGCTTATATCTGTAACCCATCTAACTCTATTCGTAGAAAATAAAACCGTAATTTACCCATGAAACTTATTAAAACTATCATTAAGCCCTTTAAGCTCGAAGATGTGAAAGAATCGCTCGCCGAAGTCGGTGTTGTCGGAATGACGATTACGGAAGTCAAAGGATTCGGTCGGCAAAAAGGACATACGGAAATCTATCGAGGGAGTGAATACACGGTGGATTTTGTCCCGAAAACGCAGATCGAAATCGTGGTGGATGATTCCATCGTGGACGCGGTCATAGCTGCAATTATTAAGTCAGCGAAGACCGAAAAAATTGGGGATGGAAAAATTTTTGTGCTTCCCGTTGAGCAGGCCATTCGTATCCGTACCGGCGAGACGAACGCGGACGCCCTCTAATTCAGATCGGGTTTTGTTATAAAGCCTCAAGTATTTTGTAGCGACGCAGTGATCCATTGCGTCGCTATTTTTGTCGCCACAATGCGGGCGACTCCCCTATTAAAGAAGGTCAATTGTTGTCATGGATTCCGAAGAACCACTACCACCGAGTCGCAGTAAACATCCCATTTTTTGGGTGGCGATACTTCTCATCATCTTCAACGCCTTCCTGTTTCTGGGAAAGACAGTGTATGATAATCGGAAGGCCAAGCAGAATGAACCGGCAGATTCTGAAACTGATTCGGGAATGAATTCTCCAAACGTGAGTCTTGAAGAGGAATTATTCTTTAGCGGTGTCTTTCAGCGGTCTACAGGCAGTCCGGCAGATTCGGTTTCGAATGTTTAGGTTAACCCTATTACTAGCTTACCCCGCGAGACCCTGAAGGGGGCCGGTGCTGTCGCCGAAAGAATCTACTTCGCACCCGGCGTTTTGAAGCATGGATAGATAGAGGTTCGCAATCGGCGTTTTCTCCTCGGCTACCAGATGTCTTCCGGTTTCGATCCGTCCCCCCGCTTTACCTGCGACAACGCAAGGGAGTTCGTGATGAATGTGTTTACGACCGTCGCCCAAGCCCGAACCAAACATGATCATGCAATTGTCGAGGAGTGAGCCTTCACCTTCGGGGATGGATTTCATCTTTTGAATGAATCTGGCATATTCTTCGGTCATGAACTGATCGATCTTCTGGATCTCGGCGTCTTTCCCGTTGCTGTGCGTCAATTGGTGGTGGCCGGAAGTTATGCCTAGGTGCTCATATACCCGGTTGGTTTGCCCATCCGCCAACATGTTTGTGAGGATACGAGTCGAGTCGGTTTGAAACGCCAGAGCGATGACGTCATACATCAACCGCATGTGGTGAACCACCGATTCCGGATCAGCGGGTGGCCGAAGTGCAGGGTCGATATCAACGGGCGGAAGTGAGGCTATTCGATCGATAGTGAGTTCGAGTTCCCGAACACTGGTGAAATATTCGTCCAATTTTTGCCGGTCGGTAGCGCCTACTTTACGGGTCAGTGCCTTGGCATCTTCTGCAACGAAATCCAGGACACTGGAGCGGGTTGCTGAGCGCTTCTTGAATTCATCCGCTTCTTGGCCCGGGATACCAAACAGGCGATCAAAAGCGCGTCTCGGATTGATTTCCAGTCCACTGGGTTGAGTAGGAGAGCGCCAGGAAATGTTCGACAAATAGGCACAGCTGTAACCGTTGTCGCAACGACCTTCCTGTTTCCCTTCTTCCACGCCGAGTTCGATGGATGGAAGACGGGATTTACTACCGACCATTTTGGCAGCCACCTGATCGGCCGAAATTCCGATGTAAATGTCCTTGCCATTGGTTTTTTTGGCTGAAGCGGCTGTTAGGAAACTGGAGGCACCTCGTGCGTGAGCTCCTGCCGCGTCGCCTCCGTCTTTGCCGGCTCGGTCTTGCGCCAGGTTCGAAATCATCAGAATGTCGTCGCGAACCGCTTCCAGCGCCTGATTGGTCTTGTTAAACCGGAATTCCTTCCCTGCGCCTTTCGGCAACCAATCTTCACCGACCACGCCGTTGGGGAAAAACAGCCAGGCGAGTCGAACCGGGTGTTGGTTTGCTTTAGCTGCGGCTGCTCGTGCGACCTGTCCAAAGCCACTCGGGATCATCGCATCGAGAAAGGGGAGTGTGAGGGCAACACCGGTGCCGCGGAGAAAATGTCTTCGGGATATGGCTTTCATTTTTTATTGAAATAGAATTAATCCATGTAAAGGGGGTCGCCGCGCTGATATCTGAAAGGTCTACTCAAAACGATTTCCGTGGCAATATCTACGATCCGGTAGCCGTTTGGCTTGGTTTGTTCGAGAATTTCGTCGATGGCGATACGATCATAGTATTCGAGTCCTCGGCCGAGAGCGAACGTCATCAGCTTGCGGGTAAAGTTGCGGGCAAAATCCTCTTCACGATTTATCAGGATATTGAGTAATTCGAGGGGGTCATCGAAACTGTTACCATCGGGCAGTTCACCGCTTGCGTTAACGGGCAGTCCACCATCGGTAACTCTCCATTGCCCGATGGCATTGAAGTTTTCCAAACCGAGACCGATAGGATCCATTACAGCGTGACATGATGCGCAGGTCTTCTGGGTTCGGTGTAGTTCAAGGTGATCCCGAAGAGTAAGGTCTGGATTGCTTTCCTGGGCCTCCTCCAAGGTGGGTACGTTCGCCGGGGCTTCCGGCGGCTCGTCGCCGAGAATCGCTTCCAGTATCCAATTTCCCCTTTTGGTGGGAGAGGTGCGGTTGGGATAAGACGTGAGCATGAGAATGCTCGGTTGAGTGAGGATTCCCTTCCTGGGCATGCCTTTCAGCGAGACGCGTTTAAAATCTTCTCCCTTGAAATCACTGATGCCATAGACGGCGGCAGTGCGTTCATTCATGTAAGAGTATTCGCCTCTAAGCATGTCGAGGATACTGCCGTTCCCGTCGATAATCGATTCTATGAACAGCAGCGTTTCCGTTTCTACATCTTTTTTCAGATCCAGGCTAAACGCTTTGAATAAATCCCCATCAATGGCCAGCGACTGCAGTTTCCGGAGATCGAGCCATTGGCGGAAAAATTCGGACTTGAAATGCCTTGCCCTCGGGTGGTCAATCATGCGGGCAACCTCGTTCCTTAGGACTGAGTTCTGCTTCAACATCCCCGTTTCTGCCAATTCGAATAGTGCTTCGTCCGGCATGCTGCCCCATAGAAAATAGGAAAGGCGTGAGGCGATCGCAAAATCGTCGATCGGGAGGATCGCTTCCGGATCCAATGATTCGGGACCCAAATTGAAGCGGTATAGAAAGTGCGGTGATACAAGTATTGCCTGCAGGCTTGTTTGAATAGCCTCTTCGAAGCTGCGACCACTTTCGATCTGGCCCTTTGCAAATTCGATGAGGCTATCAATTTCACTTGGTCTGACTGGACGTCTGTAGGCTCTTTCCGCAACGGGAAGTAGAATAGTGCGAGCAGCGTCATCGACACTCAGATTCTTGCCGGGTTTGGTGGTTACGATCAGGCGGTGCAGGGGATGCAGTTGCTCCCAATTCACTTGGTAAGGACCTATGAGTCTCGCTTCCTTGACTCCGAGTCGTGGTTGATCGGATTTCCAGGCGGCAAACTCTCGTTGGGATAATCCTTCCGGATTACCCAGTCGAAAGGAAACCTTGTGGACTCCCATCGGAACATGAAATCGGGTCTTGTAGGTCTTTAGGCCTATCGAAGATTCCACTTGATCCACCTGGATGCGGTCAACGACCTCGCCATTGACGACCACTTCCATGGGGAGAATGGGGTCTGTGTCTTCAGGGGTTAGCGCATTTAAGTGTTCTGGCCAGGTTTGTGTGTGGTCTACGCCACGGGCTTCCATGATAGAGATTGGCATCAGTCCAAAGGCTTTGATGCGAAGCTCATACTCTCCCGGGAGCGGCGTCTCGTAGTCACCCTCCATCGAACCCCTTTGGTCGATGACGACTCCTGCGTCGCTGCTCTTATGGTTTTGGCGTTTGAAGAAAACCGTTTGCTCATTGTGGTTCAGTTCGATGCGTTTACCTGTCTTAAGGAGAAATTCACTGACAATTTCTGCAGCCTCCAGAAAGCGTTCCATTCTCAGCGGGGACACGGTATGAACATCTCCAATATTATCGAAACCGTAGCCTACGTTGTCTCCGGGGAAGGTATTTGCTAGGGTGAGGCGGATCCCGAACAGATCCTGAATGGTATTGTCATATTCTGTGCGGTTCATACGTCGCACGGTTACCCGACCAGGGTCAATCGGCTTGGACGTATCGACGTAGTTGAGGCGTTCATGGAGCCAGGAAACGAGGGTGGCGCGCTCTTCATCAGTTGGTTGAAATTCGTCATCGGGTGGCATGGCCCCGACTTTGAGCTGGTCGTGAATATGCTCCCAGATATTTCGTTCCGAATAAACCAATCCTACCTCTTTCAGCCCTTCGAGGTTGGTTTCCCCTTTGCGTACGTCGCTGGCATGGCAATCTATGCAATAGGTATCTATAAATGTAACTACATCACTTTGGAAATTCAACGCCTTCCTGGTCTCGTTTATTTCCGACCCTGTCAAAAAGCTCGTGAAGTAAATGAAACCGAAGCACAAGAATACATGAAGATTGTGATGGGAGACGTTCACGGAATTTGGATACTTTGGGTCAACCTTGAATTTCTATACATTGAAGGGTAGTCACTTCAAAATAAATCTCCCCCTTTCTTTACGGTAATTTAAGGGATCAAATGCGCCGCCGCACTCTGACTTTGCTGACTATTCTGCTGGCTCTATCCGCACTCTGATAAAAGCTGGATCTTCGTCCAGGGGACTAACCGCCTTGGCCAGGACTTTCTCTAAACCACCAACGGTTTCCAGAATGTATTCGGAAACCGCTTCGGTCGTTCCCGACCAGTTGGACAAGTCGCTTGAGATTTCCACGGTGTAGATAAGATCTGTCATTCCTTCTGGTCTTTGGTAGCGAAGCGTCAAGTAGCGCATGCCGTTTTCCTCGACGATTTCAACCTTGGGCATTCCGGACAAGTCAGAGACCAGCGGATTTAGACCGAAGGCCAATTCAAAGAAATTAATGATGCCATCGCCATCCGGGTCGGAGTTGAAACCACTGATGCCGGCATCCGTTTGTTGTTGGGCATTAAAGTTTGCCTGACGCCAGGCATCGAGGAAGGGAGAGGAGGCGACATTGACCAGCACGCCAGAAGAGGTTCCGGTTTTACCTTCGGTGTCAATGGCCACTGCGGTTACCAGCACATTGCCCGGAGCGTCTACCGCCCATGAAACGGAGTAGGGGCCTTCAGTATCGAAACCAATGGTGCGGCCATCGGCTTGAAATTCGACACGGGCTACCTGGCCGCTGGTTGCGATGGCTATGGCTGACAGGTTGAGTGACCCTAATTCATTAGCGGAAACCGTTCCGATCGGATCCGTCAATTGAACGAATGGGGCGATGTCAACCGACAGCACTGTTCCATCGGCAGTTACGAAGCTGACATTGGATAAGGAAAGATCCGCAATTCCTTCGACAAAGGAGCCGGATAAATCCAGTTCGAGATTGCCAATGATACCATTCTCAAAAACCGCATTGGTCGAAGAGTAAACCAGTACGCGATGGCGGCCTGAATCTATGGTTTCCGAAACAAAAGTGTGATCGGTGGATAACGTGGCTGGTGTTACGCCGGTTATGTCGATCTGGGTTGCGTTGAACAATACATCAAACTGCAGCCCGACCAATTCACCGTTGCTGGCGATTTGGACCGGCACGGAGATGGATGTACTCGGTGCTCCGGTTCGGTCGCCCAAAGCGAGAGAGGATTGGTTGTCCTGGGCGGAAGCTAACGTAAGAAAGGAAAGAAGGAGGGTGGATGCGGGTGCGAGAATCCTAAATAGATGGATTAGGCTAAATGCCTCCGTGCGATCGCGGGATAAACCCGCTCCTACAAATTTGAAGGTGATCATGGTGCCGGTTCGGGGTTGGTCCAGGACTGGACAATGCCTTTGCCTGCCGGAACAGCTAATGAGAAGGTTACGGTTCCACCAGCCAGGACCTGTGGATCGGCGGTTACAATTTCACTGCCCGATGTGACTCTTAGGTTTATAGTGGTTCCATCCGGAATGTTTTGGGCGGAGACTACAATGTTGACTGCGCCTGCGGATGAAAAAGTAACTTCAGGAGATGCGGGGTCGCTGCTAGGGTTTACTGATACGGATTGTCCGGCGATGGATGCAATTATCAGATCAGGCTCAGCGGAATTCAACAGAGAGGTTTTGGGGGTGGTTACCGAAAAATAACCATAGGTAGTAACGGGAGGATAAATTGTATTTTGATAAAACGCTTCGATTCGAATGAGCCCCTTGTGGGCTTCTGTCTTGTTGCGGTCATGGGCTGTGGCAATGTTGCTGGTAGTCAGCAGATTGCTTCCGAAGGATTGGAAAATGCGATCGGCCACCAGACGGATTGAGCCGCCGGAACCACTACCTCCCTGGCTGATACCTGTTTGTTGGCTTGTGGAACCGGTAGCTTTATAAGTCTCGTAACGGCCTTCGCCACCGATGGCAGTAATGGAGCCATTTACCCAAATATCGCGAGACGAGGCTATAAGTATGGCACCACCGCCACCTCCACCGTTACCTCCACGTCCGGATTCAATTAAAGCCGAGTAATAGGTAGAAGCAGCACCACCGCCGCCAGAGCCACCGGAAAGGGCTTGTAGGCTGGGGCTGTTATAAGTTTCGAAATGACTAGCATGGTAGCCGTCGAGGTTTCCGTTTCCGCCATCAATGAGTGAGGCAGCGCCACCACCAGGACCCATCCCTGGATTCCCCGGAACGTTATTTCCAGTAGCTGTTTCGAAATAGCCTCCGAGACCGCCGTCATAGCCACCGGGACCACCAGGTGCGGGGGTGTTGAAGGGTTCAGTGCCTCCAACATACCCTTGGTAGCCGTCGCTACCATCGAGGTTGATATGTCCATTGATAATAACATCACCTGTGGCCAACCATATGACTGGTGAGTTGGCTGCGTTTTTCCTAAATTTCACTTCGATTTGGCCTATGTCGATGGTAGTGAAATTCCAGATACCATCTGGTTTCTTCGTCATATCGAACATGAAAGGGGACTGTCTTAACAGCGTCCACGAGCTGCCATCCCAGGACCAGCTATCTGAGTTGGTGTCTGATCCATTTGGATATTCGCCATTGTGAAGTTCAATAGTCGCTGATTCCGGGTTGTAGACTACTCCATGGAATTCGCGTTGGCCAGGGGTAGTGGTGGTGGCTTTTTTTGTCCAGTCGCTGCCGTTCCATTCCCAGGTCTCCAGAGTTCCGTTGCCGCTTACACACAGAACCACAACCTGTCTTACTGGATCGTAGGCCATGGAAGAGGATTCGCGGGAGGGTGGATTACTTGTCGGGGATTCTTCCGTCCAGGATGTGCCATTCCAAGTCCAGGTATCGTTTTTATACCTGCCGCCGAAAAGCACGACCTCGCTTCTTGCGACGTCAAAAGCCATGCTGGCTCTGGTTCGGGTGCTTGGACTGGTTGCCGGAGTTTTATCCGTCCAGGCAGTGCCGTTCCACGCCCAGGTGTCGTTGAGGTTTCCATCAGTATTTTTACCACCAAAGAGGAGAACCTCATTTCGGACGGAATCAAATACCATCGAAGTGCTTGAGCGATTGCTGGGCCGTGCATCGACCGGTATGAAATTATAAATCCATTCACTGCCGTTCCAGATGTAAGGGCCGGTCTGGTAACTGTTTGAATTGGTGGGAATACCGCCAAAGCGAATCAATTGATTGCGTGCAGCATCATAGCAGAGGGTGGTTTCACTCAGATACCTGGTTTTCGTTATTTCGACCCATTCCCCATCGATTTGCACGAAAGTCCCCATGTATTGTGAATTCTCTCCATCCATACCGAGAGCCATGAGAAAGCCGTTGCTGGTATCGTATGCCAATTGAACCGGATAATCGCTATCAACCCAGGTGGGAAGGGTTCCCTGAATAAGCAACGCACCGTCTGCGCCCGTCGAGGGACTTGTGTAAGGAAGATCCGAATACTCCGAAAACAGGGATCCGGGTGCCTGGAAAACTGAAAGTAAAAGGAGCAGGCTCTTGATCAGGGTTTTTCCCTGGCCGCCGAATCTAATTCTGAAAATGTCGTTAAACGGTTTCATCATTAAGGGGTCACTGGGAATTTAGCGGTTACAGCGATAGCTCCAAATCCTGCAGGGAGATCCACGTTGATGGTTGTTTGACCGCCCGAGTAAATTGCTGCTTCGGGTTTCAGCACAGATCCATCCTGCAAACTGATCGTGAGATACACCTCTGCCTGGTCAGGGATGTTCTCACCCTATACCACGATGGCTGTTAATCCACTCCCGGAGATGTAGGCATCGGCATTCAGTTGCGAGTCGGCGCTTAAACGTGGATTGGCTACCGGGATTCCGTTGATGGTGTTTACCCAAAGGCGGGGAGGATTTTGGCCAAGTTCTACAGGTCTGACGGGTGGACCGTTAGTCAGGTAGTTAGAGGAAGCCGCTGAAAGAATAAGCTTACTCAAGTCCCGCTCCCAGGCTTCCAGTCGGATGCGTCCAGCGGTGATAGAACCTGTGCCCGAAATTGTGTTTGCCTGAAGGAGGACAGCGCCGCTGGAACCTACTCCGGAAGAAATACTGTTTTGTGTGCCGCCCTGGGAAAGGATCTGGCCATGGACAATAATCGTATCGCTGGAAGCGATTAGTAAAGCACCACCACCTGCGCCACCACCATTGAATGAACTTACGTTTCCAGCACCTGAGCCACCTGTTAGTGGAAAGATCCATGGATTGCTGTAAGTGGTGAAAGAGCCATTTGCCGAAGTGGTAGTGCCGGTATAGAGACCATTGCCGGGGCCGCTTCCTGGCACTTTCATGTTGGCTCCTACAGGACCTGCCGTTGCACCTTCGTAGCCGCCGGGTCCGGGAATGCCCGCCAGGCCCGCTGGATAAGGATATAGGTCGGCTTCTGTTCGTTTTTTACCAGAAAGATCGAGCGTGCCTTCAATTTTTACACTGCCTGATGCCAGCCAGCGCACCGGCGTGTTGGCTGTGTTATTCTTGAAATCCACTAAAACATTGGATCCTATATCGATGGTAGTGAAATTCCAGATACCATCCGGTTTTGTGGACATATCAAAGGTGTAAGAGCCGCTGGTCAGCAGCTGGGTGGAACCGTTGGCATACCAGGCCCAGGTTTCATTGCGTTCGACCACACCACCCGATGCGATCCGGGAATTTCCGTTCAAACGCAGCAAAGCATTTAGACCGGAGTCATATACAAATTTGGCCTCTCCGAGAATAAATTCATCGGGCACGTTTAGCAGAGGTATCCAGTTGGAGCCTGTAAAGCTGAAGGCTGACTGGTAATCGAGGAAAATGGTAGTGTTAGTCCGACCGTCGTAAACAAGCTCTCCGCTGCCGGGATCCAGATCAACTGCGTCGGTGATCACCTGAGTCCAGTCGGTGCCATCCCATGTCCAGGTTTGAAAGGTCGAAGAGTCAACTCGCATCAAAAGGACCATCTTTTGAAGAGTTTCATCGTAAACGAGTGAGATAGAATTCTTCGCAGGGATTGCTGTGGCTGGTGTTTTTTGGGTCCAGGTGGATCCGTCGAATCCCCAGGTTTCCAGCTCAGCACTGACAAAGGTACGACGGACCACAAGCAGGGTTTCCCCACGGCCAGTATCAAACGCCATGTCGAATTGGGTAAACATAGTATCCGGGTCTGGCGATACCGTTTCAATCCAGGAACTACCGTCCCACAGCCAACAATCTTTCTTCCCGGAATTACCTCCGTAAAGCACCACCTTCTGGCGAACTGAGTCGTAGCAGATAGCGGCACTTTCACGTAATGATGGCGAGAGGTCAGGACGTTCGCGGGTCCAGCTGGTTCCGTCGAAGGTGTAGGTGTGATCGATCTTGTATGAGGGCGAATAGTTTTGACCGCCAAAGGCGAGCACTTCGTTTCTGGCAGAATCATAGACAGCTGAAAAATCCGCGGCGGGAGCTAGGGCCCCTGTCACAACCAACGGTCCGTCCGAGCCATCGGATGTGCTGTCGAAGGTGCCTGCCTGACCGAATGCGAGAGTCGACAATCCCAGCCAGATTAATCCGACCTGGATCAGGCTGTTCTTACTCAGGTAATTTTCGGAGAGACCTTTCATGTAAATTATTGATTCTCCTGTGCAACGGGTTTGCTGACTGCGCTTAGCGATTCAGCATTTGAGTTGTCTAATTTAAAGTAGAGAACGACTGGGGCCGATACTGCAAATTCCAGTGTCGTGGGATTCTTGGCGTCGTAACCTTTATTGTTTTCGGTGCCGTCGTCGAGATGGTCACCATCGGTATCGGGATTCAAGGGGTTCAGGCTTTCGGTGACTTCTTTCTTGTCGTCCAGGCCGTCCCCGTCCGTATCTTTTAGAGTAGGATCTGTGCCCAGGTCCACTTCCTCGGAGTCGCTTAATCCATCGTCGTCCGAATCGCTATCGTTCAGGTCGGAGCCCAGTATGATCTCTTGACGATTGGTTACGCCGTCCTGGTCAAAATCTTCCTCTCCATCGGATATTCCATTGCCATCGCTGTCGACTACCAAGGGGTCGTAGCCGAGGGCTTCTTCAATTTCATCGGGGATGCCATCACCGTCGCTATCGGTATCGTTGATGCCAAAAATAGAAAAGGTACTGGAGAAGTTTTCAGATAATGGGTTTCCCTTCAGGTCAGTGATGGTATCGGTCGCCTGAATCCGGTATAAACCAGGTTCCAGTAGATTCGGAAACGTCATGTATATCAATGTGCTCGTGTTTGAAGTCGCAATCTCCCCCCCTGAAACAATCGAGTCATCACTCGTGCCTATTTTGAAATCGGGCCCTGAAAAGGCTAAATAAAAATTACTACCGTTCACCGATTGCGGATCGATGACTTCAGAGGGGATAATGCCAATCCGGTCCAGTTGAGAATTGAAGCTTTCATTCAAAGGTAAGGAACTCAGAATATTTGGCGATCCGGTGTCTTCTGTAAGGGTTATCACCAACGGTTGCGATTGGGCACTGTTTCCTGCTGTGTCGTTGGCGATTGCATGGATAGTTAAAATATTCGAACCATTGGCTAACAGGGGAGCTTGTATGCGGGCATTGAATGGATAATTACCGTCCTTGGCGATCAGGACGTCGTTCAGATAGAATTCAACGTTTCTCACCTGCACATCATCCACAGCCTGTGCGTTGAGAGTGAAACTGGCTCCTTCGTTTATCGATTCTCCTGAATCACTGGATAAGGAAATGGTCGGAAGTGTTGTTCCAGTATCGGACGCCAGGTAGTTGACGACACTTAACGTTAATGAACCGCCTACATAGGCAATTCCGTTATTCAGAATTATGCTTTCAGCGCTATCAGGTGTGCTGATTGTCTGGAGATAAGATGAGTTAAAACCGGAAGTTCCTATGTCGTAGAGATCAATATCTTTTGGTAAGGAAAATCCAGCTGCAGAAGCGGATATCAGGAGTCCCGAACCATTCATCACCATCTCTATCCAGCCACCTACACTTCCCACATTGAAGGAGTTTCCCAAGGCTGGCATGGCTGGATCAGAAAGATCCAATGCGAGGTAGCCGGATATTTGAGTGCTTAAAAGGATGCCATTTCCTAAGAACAGTTTTCCGCGATCTAAATCATTATTGGCAAATGCGGAAACTTCCTCAAGAAATGCGCCCGCTGTCCTTCTTAAAGTGTAAATATAGTCGTCTGATTTGGCATACAAGAAGTTGGGGCCAAGCGTGAGGTCGGTCAGTTTGGTGGAAGCGAATTGTAAATTCAATTCTACCGCCGAAAAGGGTATACCAGTCAGAACATCGATTGTGACAATTCGACCATCGGACAATCCCGCAAAAATATAATTTCCATCCATGGCAATGGCGCTAACCGATCCATCGCGAAATGGTATTCTTTTAAATTCAACCGGAGCGGATGGATCCCTGATATCCAGTAGTATAACTCCATCCTCTCCCAGTGCCAGGGCTGCAATATCACCCTGGACCGCAATTTGTACCGCAGAAGAAACTCCTGCCAGAGCAAACTTACTGATTCTCACGGGATCGAGACTCGATCTGATGTCGTAAACATCCATAATGCTACTTCCGCCAGCAGTTGCCGCGAACAACAGGTCATTTGCTGTGGCAAGATCTACCAGTCGTGCAAATGAGGGAGTATTCGCGACCAAGCCTATTGCCGCAGGCTGATTATCCAAAGGATTTCCATCCTGGACCAATTCCGCACCGTCCAGGACACCGTCGCCGTCACTATCGGCATCATTGGGATTCGTTCCCACGATATCTTCTGCGATGTCAGGAACATGGTCACCGTCGGAATCTGCTTCGGAGGCATCGACCTCAAAGAAATAAGTGACCGGTACCCGGTTTGTGGCGCCGGCACTGGGCGTCCGGAAAATGGAAAGAGCTATCTCGTTGGAATCCGGTTTGTAGTAAGTCAGGTAGAAAGTCGAATCGGGCGATAGAATCAGATTGTCCAATTGACCCAGCTTATTCGTCCTTCCCCGGCTTTCGGCCCGGTTATTCATATTTACCAGTTTAAAATAATGCTCTCCTGGAATTGGCGTATTGGTGGCCGTGTAGGC
>CAYGQM010000019.1:0-87757 GCA_964352065.1 uncultured Opitutaceae bacterium | reverse complement strand
AAGACTCATGATTGCTAGAATATCATCAAATCAGAGTTTTTAGACACCCTCTAAGCTTGTGGGCGATTCCACGGTAACTTGGAGCTTACTTGAATGGAGTGGATGTGCAGTAAAAAAGACGTTATCGGCGGTCTTTGCGAATCTTGATGGTTGAGATAAATGGTTCTTGGCTGATCAGATAGTGTGGTTTGAATACTGTGAAACCTTTTTCACCGTGATTGTTCGGACTCTCCTTTAAGCTCCTTCTTAGATGCTACTAGAATCTGTAAGAAACGAATATACGCTCGCTCCCATCTCCTATGATACAACTGAGACCCTCAAGAGTGAGGTCAATCGGATCGGACGTACGGAAGATGTTACCGGCTCCCCGGATGGTTCACGACTTGCATTGGCTGCGTTTAACGCGAACTTGGTCTATGTTTTTTCTACTCGCATGAATACTGGCGCCTCTGGGTGCAACGTAGAGGTGTTGAATTCCCAGGTGCTTGTGTCCACGGATTTTGATCAGCCACACGGGCTGTCTTTTTTAGGTAATGATCATTTGCTTGTGTGTAACCGGGGAGGGGATGTTTGTTTATATAGACTTCCAGGATATGCTAAGAATGGGCAGCCTGTAAGTGTTACTCCGGTCCTTAGAATAGAGGGAAAAGGACTTTGGGGGGCGGTTGTAAAGACTCCGGGATCTGTTGCGGCCTATGAATTAGGAAATGGCCGATACCGGGTGCTCATTTGCAGCGACCAGTGGCATTTCGTAACCTCTCATGTTATACAGATTGGGGACCGTTTCCGATTAATCAATGAAGGGGTATCTATAGAAGCAGGACTAAAGATACCCGATGGAATTTGCTTAAGTTCAGACAACCGTTGGATTGCGATCAGCAACCACGTGGACGGTCAGGTTGTCATCTATGAGAATGAGAAAGACCTAAACCGGAAAACGCATCCCGTTGCCCGCTTGGATGGTCCGATTTGTCCGCATGGACTCGCCTTTGATGGAGAAGGAGCTTTGTATGCCGCGGACGGTACGAGTCCCTTTTTATATCGATTCGAAAAACCAGCTGAAGCCTGGACTGGACAATACCGTCCAACCCAACTTATCAGGGTCTTGTCTGATGAAGCATTTTTCTCGGGGCGATACAGCCTACGGGAAGGAGGCGCCAAGGGAGTTTTCATTGATCAAAGAAACGGGCTACTCATAACAACTCATAAGCTGGGGACTCTTCAGTTTTGGGACTTAAGTTGTTTGCAGCCTGCGAATGTTCCAGTTGATGAAGAAACCCTGAATCACCTTCGTCGATTCCGGGACAAAGATCTCTCCGATAACCAGCAAGGCGTGATACAACGTCGCTGGAAGCTCTCTGATCGCTTAAAAGCAGAGTGGGATCAAGGATCTAAGAGAGCTTCAATTCTTAAGAAAAGCCTCAAGCCGAAGATCAGTGAGCTCAAGACTCTCCGGGTCAATCGTTCGAGTCGTGAATCGATTTTAGGTCCTGGCGGTCCGACGGTATCCATCACGTCCCATTCTTTGCGGGTTCCGATGGTGTATCAGGCGATCGAGTCTATAGCGCGAGGGAGCCTGAAACCAGGGAGAATAATTTTGTGGATTGGAGCCGACGTGCGTTTGCCAGATACCTTGAGGCGTTTGGAGGTTCGGGGGCTCGAAATACGACGGACTAAAGACTATGGTCCACACTCGAAGTATTTCCCTTATGTTCTATCTGAAGATATCGAGGAGGGACCGCTTGTGGTTGCAGATGACGACGTCATTTATCCCTCTCTCTGGCTGGAGCGATTATTGTGCTCCTATGATCGCCAATCGGATGCGATTCATTGTTATCAAGCCCGCCGTGCGCGGTTGAATCGGCACCATTTTGAGCCCTACAAAAACTGGAGCTACGCGACCGGAAAAGCGTATGGAGGATCCAACTTCATAACAACCTCACTAGGTGCAATCCTGCCTTCGAATTTCTTGAAGAAGATTAAAGACTATGGACAGCGCTTTCGAATGACTGCTCCGACTATGGATGGTGTCTGGTTGAGTTACATAGCATTTTGCGAACGTTTTGAAGTGTGCCCGGTTGATGAAGAAGGAATTGTGTTCGGAGTGGTTCCTGGCTCTCAATCTGTGAAGCTATATGATACGAACATTAAACAGGGTGAAGGTCAGCTTCAACTGTCTAATACTTTTGATCGGGATGCACGATTGGCCCTGCAGAATCACTAGTCGTCCTTGTTGAGGATTCGGACTATTTTATCCAGACAGGCTGGGTGAAGGCTCCATTTTTGGCGATATCCCAGACTTCGATTCGCGCCCACTTCCGGCCGCTCAGGTCAATCGTTTTAACGATACTGTTATCTCCAAATTCTTTCGTATGGGATAGATCAATACGTTCTCGAAATACGTGGGTCCCGTCACCGGAAACGACTTCCATATGAGAAAGGGGGTAGGTCCATTCCAGTTCTGCGCTCAGTGATACATTCGTGAGTTGTTTGGCATTCAGGATCCCGCCACCATCCACCCCTGAGAGGGTGCAGTTCGGTATGAGTATCTCGCCAGTGGTTACAAAGAAACGGCCGGCGCGAAGGGTGTTTAGAATGGGTTCCCACCCATCCTGGTATTCTGGTATGTCATCCAATCGGATGTAATTGATATTCATGGCCCCAAACAGTTCATAATCGTTAAAGATCTTAAAGATGTCGACCTCGCCCATAACATATTTTTCAGCTCCCCAGTTGGCCATGTCATCGAGAAGATCAAGCACCCGCCAGCCGAGGGTATCCCGGGAGTAATCAGCTGGCATGGCCTTCCAGGCCGCTCCAAAGAAACGGTCACTCTTGAAAAAAGGCTTGTCGTTATAGGCGTCCGGAAACCCCGTGGAGCTTTTGATTCGTGCGTGAGCGGTCCAGGCTAGTCCGTTTTCCAGTTCGAGAAGCTTCAATACGTCTTCGGAGCTCCCGACGTGATAGACCTTCCCATAGCCTTTCATGTCTTGGACAAACGGTTGTCCTTCGTCGCGATTGAGGACCCAATTCACGTCGTTCGGAAAAAAGCTGATCCAGTGACCGCCAAAATGTACGTTCGGTTCTTCACCTGGTAGCAGGAGAAACCCGTCTCCAGAAAGCCGTGCGCATTCATCGTGCATCACCTTGAGTTGTTCCAGTCGCTCCAGCGTTCCAAGCTTGGGCGTGGCCCCTTTGTGGAATTCGGCCAGGTGAACGATATCAACACCCATACGTTTGAAAAAATCTACGAACTCCGGGTTTTGCAGTCCCTGTGGAATTTCTTCAGTTTGCTGGTTTGCCTGTTTCTCGATGTAATCGAGCGCGTGTTCCACATGGTAGTGACTGGTAAATGTCTTATATCCTGGCAAGGGTTTGAAGGTGTCGTTGCGCGTGTAGGTGCGTATGGTGTCAATGTTCTCGTGGCCAGAGTCTTTCGACAGGAAAATCAACGCCGCAAGTTTCTGTTCGGTGCCTGGAGGAGCGTTAACCCAGGGGACGAAGCGCCGGTCACCGATAGGAGGTTGGCGCAGCCCAAAGGAGAATCCGTCGATCATATCGAGGTATTCATCGCCAGCCCAGTTGTAGCCATAGTTCTCCACGAAATCCAGAGGGTAGAGAAATTGGTGAGGGAAGGGGGACAGAGCTACGGACCCGGTCTTCGAACTCAGGGCAAGTGATCGGTAGCGGGTTTGGTAGACACGGGCGGTTTCCTTCCCCACCTCTGTTGCCTGGGGATTGCCAAGTGAGTCAATCCAGTTGAGCCGAAGTCCCGCAGTGTCAGCTTTGCTTAGCCCGGCGTGATAGAGCATAGCCGTGGCTGGGCGCTGCGTTGATACTCGGGCTTCCATCTGAATAAATGGACTCCCGTGATAGATCGTAAAACTCAACGTACCCGAAAAATGGTGACTGTTAAGACCATCGAGTTCGATCCTGGCGCGCCCTCCTTGAGTCGTGACCGCTATGCGGGTAGGGAGAAGCTGCGCTTTCTCCACCGAGTAGGGACGTGTCGGGACACGGTCGAAGAATATCATCCAGCCGTCTTCTCGTTTTTCCAAGTCGCGGTCACCGACCCAGAACAAATACTGGGGATCCAAGTCCTCGATAATTGTCGAACCATCCAGTCCGATTGATTTAATAATGGGGGTGAGTCTTCTACCGTCCTGCAAATATTCGACCTGTAATTCGAGGAATCCTTTGCCTTGAGGGGTATTCCATTCGATTCGGAGTCCGTCTTCGGTGGTTTGAAGTCCGAAATCATCCGCGGAATCGAACCCTGACTGGTCAATCTCGATAGCTGCAAGTGAACTGACAATTATGAGGGAAGCGAATACGGATAAGAGTTTCATGAGGATATGTTCGGTGAGGCTTTAGGGATTAAATCGTGATAGGTAGCTGCGCCACGCCCCTGGGGTCGTTATCTCGCCCGCTTTCTCCCAGGCAAAGCCGCCGTAGTAGGTGACCTTTCCGTCTTCGTCGGTGGGGGTTATCAACACTACGTGGCTGCGATCTTCTTCATAGCTGGTGATAGTGAGTGTGCGGGCTTTTGAAGGGTTTTTCAGAACAACACCTGTTCCCAGTCCGCTCTTATCAAAGGTCTCCCAAGCGGCAACCCAATGGCCTCCCATGTCATGGTAGGGTTGCGCCTTTTGATTGTGCGTGGTGACGCCAATCGCCACCTCGGCTTGGATAGGCCGTCCATTTTTGAAAATCTGGCTCTCGGCTTTGAACAATTGAGATCCAGCGGCCAACGTGAATCTCCGGATTTCGGTCATCTTCCCCGGCAGATTCTCCCAACTGTATTTGACTTCAAACACGGCCTCATCGGGGCCATTGTTAAGTATCCGGTATTCCTGGAAAACGTTTGCCAGATGCATTTGACCATCGATCCAAAGTGCCAAACCACCACAGCCGAGAGAATCATTAACGTGGTAGGGATCGTAACCTTCGCCGTGATCTTTGTGGTAGGATGTTCCTTTGGCGGCTCCTTGATACCACTTCTCAATAATCGGGTAGTCGACTCGTTTGAGCCAACAATCGATGCCGCTATTTTCCTTTGAGTCCCTGAGCGCGGGACCGTAGATACGGAATGCGACCTTGTCGTTTTCGATGGCAAAATCGTCTTTGCGTTCTGGGACGAAACGACAGGCTGCGAACCCAGCATCGGCATAGAGATGGTGGGTCAACCCGATTAAACATAGGGATGCCCAACTCGTGAACCAAAGCTTTTTAGGGGATATCATGGTTTTGATTGAGGTCTTGGAATTGAACTTGTAACTAGAAGAAAAATGTTACCAGAAGAATCTACGATCCCAGAAGCACTGCTTTCATACATCGAAGGTCTAAAAACGCATGATATCGACCGGATCGCGTTCACGTTTAGTGACGACATTCGTTTCGTAACACCAGTTCGTACCATGCGGAAGGAGCAAATTCTCGGTTTTCTTTCAGCGCTTTATCGAGGATTTCCTGATTGGGCCTATGGCCATGAAGCGCCGATCCAGGAGGGAGAAAATATCTTCGCGGTGAAGTGGTGGCAGGGTGGGACGCACACAGGCGTCCTGGAGTTTCCCGGTTTCGACGGGGTTGCACCCACAGGGAAAAAAGTCTCGATACCCGAACATTTCTTTCATTACACGGTCGTTGATAACAGGCTGACGGTGATTCGACCCGACCCGATTCCGGGAGGAGCCCCCCGTGGCATCTTTGAGCAGATCGGGGTCGAAGTTCCGCCGCTTTAGAAATATGGGTTATCGTCTTACATGCGGCCAGATCCTTACTGGTATTCACTCGACCTATTTGATGGCTGTGGGTTGCTGGGGGCTTGGAACAACTGATGCTGCGGATTTGTCCTCTGCTGAGAATCCCTTGCTTCATAGCCAGCAGATGTCGGAGGGGCTCAATTTATTTAAGGAAACAGTTCGACCGACACTGCTTCAGAATTGCTTCGAATGTCACGGTGGGGAGTCCATTGAAGGAGACCTGGACCTGTCCTCCCGAGAGTCATTAGTGAAGAGCGGAGTCATCCTTGGGTCGTCTGATAAGTCTGTGCTGAGTGATGTGATTAACCATCGGGGAGAATCGTTTATGCCAAAAGATGCAGATCAGCTTTCCGCAGGACAAATCGCTGCCATCGAGAGGTGGATCCAATTGGGTGCGCCCTATGACCGTCCATTGTCAGAAGGATTTGAGAGCTCGAAACGATCAATAAAAACTATCTCAGATGATGATCGAGATTATTGGGCCTACACACCTCTGCATAAGCCTGCTTTGCCGCTAACTAATGAGGCTTCATGGGCGATAAACGAGATTGACCGATTCATTCTGGCAAGAATGCAGTCCGCTATTATTGAACCGAGTGAACGGGCATCCGAGCGAGCCCTTTTGCGTCGTGCGTATCTCAATGCCATTGGATTGCCTCCAACCTTTGAACAGGTTATCCGGTTTATGAGTGACTTCGAGCCTGGAGCCTACGAACGAGTTGTGGACGACCTGCTTCAATCTAAGCACTATGGCGAACGCTGGGCCCGGCACTGGATGGATATCGCCCGATTCGCTGAGAGCAGTGGCTTCGAAATCGATTTCGACCGTCCCTATGCGTATCATTATCGGGATTTTCTTATTAAAGCCTTCAATAGTAATATGCCCTATGATCAGTTTGTTCAGTGGCAGGTGGCCGGTGATCAGTTGGATCCGCAAAATCCGCTTGCATGGATGGCGACAGGCTTCCTTGGGGCCGGTGCATTTCCCTCAGTATTGACAGAACGTGAATTTGAATCAGCTCGCTATGATGAGTTGGATGATATGATCAACACTTTGAGTACCGCAATGTTGGGTACGACGATTGCCTGTGCTCGCTGCCACGATCATAAACACGATCCGTTTACAACCGAGGATTATTATTCGCTGGCTTCGGTGTTTACCAGAACGGTCAGAACCTATGTGGATGTGGATACGATTCAACCGAAAGATCCGCCTAGTGATGACTCTGCGTCTGTTCGCTTAAACATACTTGGCAAACAGTGGCAGCAGTATGAGGACTCAGTAGTGAACGAGGCGTTCGAAGCATGGCTCGCTGCTGGAGATTTTGGAATTCCGCTTGAACGTTGGCTTGTGTTAAAACCTACAGAAACGACCTCTTTGGACGAATCGGTACTCGAAGTGTTATGGGACGATTCAGTGCTCGTTTCAGGTAATAATCCTGAAAGAGAAAACAGTAACCTTATCTTCGAATTTGAGACCGGATTGCAGGGGATGACCGGCCTGAGGATGGAAACGCTGACTCATCCCAGTTTGCCAAACAACGGTCCTGGTCGGGACCATGAAGGAGGCTTCACCATTAGTGAGCTAAGTGTATTCGTGCAGGAAAATAGCTTCCGCAAATCCGTTTGGAGAAAAGTGGAACTCGAATCTGCAGAAGCCACCTCGCAAGAAAATCAAACGTCTCTGAGTGCGGGGGCCGCTATCAACAGCGTGTCTCAAGGATGGTCGATCGATCTGGATGGTTTCGGAAAAGACCAGGCATTGGTCATCAAGTTTAAAGAGCCAATTGGCTTTGCAGCCGGTACCAGAATAAGGGTAACCGTAGCCAGTGGTTATAACCTCCAGCAAATGGTGGGTAGGCCGAGGTTTTCCGTAACGCTCGATCCGCGGGTTCCCCTTGTGGTTAGTGAAGGAATACCTGCGCTGGCTTATGAAGGGATGTTGCAATTGTTGGTGGGGAGGTCTGTTGATGACCTGGATGTTGCTGAACGAAACGCCTTACGACGGTGGTTCGCCAGAAAGGATGCAGGCTGGCTTGATTTACGGGATCGTTTTATCGTTCAGCATTCGAGTCTACCGCTGAAGACGAAGACCAAGATTCTTGCGAGTTCCGAAGGCCTTCCTCCGGTATGGCATCGGAGTGCGCAGAAAGGTTTCCCTTCGTTTTACGAGGATACCTATCACCTCGAGCGCGGTGACGTGGATCAAAAAGGCCCGCCTGCTTCTTTCGCGTTTCCTGAAGTCTTTCGCCGAGGCGACGAGTCGTTCATGCGTGACGGTAGATCCCCACGGGAATCGTTGGCCAAATGGCTGGTCGATGTTGAGTATGGTGCAGGTAGTTTGTTAGCGCGCGTATTTGTGAATCGGGTGTGGCATTATCATTTCGGGCGCGGTCTCGTAGCTACCCCTAGCGATTTTGGGACCCACGGTACGGAGCCCTCCCATCCGGAGCTCCTTGAATGGTTGGCCTACGATTTTGTAGAGCACGGATGGGACATCAAACGACTGCAGAAACAGATTATGACGAGTGCTTTGTATCGCCAGAGCTCAGTATGGGATAAGCCGCCAGCGTTAATAGATCCTGATAATGTGCTGCTCTGGCACTTTCCTTCCCGTAGAGCTGAAGCGGAAGTGATTCGAGATTCCATGTTGTCCGTTTCCGGTTTATTGGACCCTGCCATGTTTGGTCCTGGTTCGCGCGATCCAGCAATGAATCGCCGTAGCGTTTATTTTTTTATCAAGCGGGCAGCGCTTATACCTGATTTGACTCTGTTTGATTGGCCAGAGCACCTGATCAGCATCGGTCAACGTTCACACACGACGATCGCTCCTCAAGCGCTACAGTTTTTAAATAGTCCTCAAACGCGAGGGTATGCCGAAGGCTTGGCTCAGCGAGTGGCGTCTATCAGTGAGCCCCGAGAACGGATCCGGCACCTTTACCAGATCGTCCTCGCTCGACTTCCTATGGATAACGAACTGGAGTGGGGCGTTCAGTTTGTCAGCCAGCAAATGGGTTCGTATTTAGAAAATGGTGACGATGGAAATTTAGCCTGGGTCGATTATTGCCAGTCGCTATTCAGTTTGAACGAGTTTTTGTATATACGATGAAGAAACCCCCATGGGTGAATAATCGGCAGCAAGCTACCTCCTACCTTTTGCGTAGACGATTTTCAGTTGTAGGAGGTAGCTTGCTGCCGAACAATCGATATGAGTTATGACCGAACAAATACCACCAGGTCACAAGGCGCTTAGAAGAGGCAGATATTCGCAGCCGAACGCTCGTTACTTTATAACGCTCTGCACGGTCGAACGTGATCCGTGGTTATATGCAGACGGTATCCCGGAAGCAGTCTTTGATCAGCTAAGGGAAAAAGAAAATGGATTCGAACTCATTGCGTCCGTCGTGATGCCGGATCATTTGCACTTACTTGTCGACTTAGTGAACGGTGATCTCACTCGAGCCATTCAAGTATTCAAAAGCCGCTCAGCCATAGCCATCAACAAACAGCTTAACCGAAGCGGTGCATTATGGCAGTCGGCTTTCTTCGATCGGAAACTCAGGAACGATGACGAGGTGGCACCGGTCCTGAGCTACATGTGGAACAATCCGAAACAGCCGGGGATGTATTTCCGATGCCGAAACGCAGAATGGTTATGGTTCAAGAGCATGGTTACCCAGGATATTTCATATCCAGAATGGTTGAGGGAGCATCCGGTGGGAGAATAATCGCCAGCAAGCTAGCTCCTACCTGGGCATAACCGATTTTCAGTTGTAGGAGGTAGCTTGCTGCCGATAGGTTAAGGTTAAGGTTAAGGTTAAGGTTAAGGTTAAGATAACGATAACGATTAAGATTAGAGATGAACTCGAATCCTTATGGCCACTGTGGCCCTGACTACCACGACTCTCCGGCGTCAATGACGCGGCGTGAGCTGCTCAAGAAGTGTGGACTGGGATTGGGGATGATTGGGCTTTCCTCGCTACTGCAAAAAGAAGGACTTTTGTCAGGCGCAGACCCGCTTGGTAGTCAGGCCCTGAATCCGGTGGCATCCAAGCTCCCGCACTATGACGCAAAGGCGAAGCGAGTCATCTGGCTATTTATCAATGGTGGGCCGAGTCATATGGACACTTGGGAATACAAATCAGCCTTGGAAAAATACCACGGGCAGAATTTGGACGGCTTTGATAAATACACGGGTTTCTTTTCCAAAGAAGTAGGCTCGATTATGCAGTCGCCATTTGAGTTTTTGCCACGAGGGGAATCGGGTAAGATGGTGTCGGAACTGTTTCCTCACCTGGGTGCTCATGTCGACAAGATGGCGTTTATTCACTCGCTCTATTCGGAATCGAATAATCATTCACCGGCATTATTCATGATGAATAGCGGACTCCCACGAACGGGATTCCCGTCGCTGGGTTCCTGGGTGACTTACGGGTTGGGAAGTGAAGCGGAGGATTTACCGGGCTTTGTGGTTATGTCTGATCCGTTAGAGCGGGGACTTCCCAAAGGGGGCCCTATGAATTGGACCTCCGGATTTCTTCCCAGCGCGTATCAAGGGACTTTACTACGGCAACAAGGAGATCCAATTCTGAATCTGCGCCGTCCGGAAAAGCTTTCAGAGAATCAACAGCGTGCGCAGCTCGATCTCATTCAACAACTCAATCGTTTTGATAAGGAACAGCGGACCCATGAGGCTGAGTTGTCGGCTCGTATTGAAAGCTTCGAACTGGCCTACCGTATGCAGAGTGCTGCACCAGAGGCCTTCGATCTGAATCTTGAGTCCGAGTCGATTCAGGAGCTTTATGGACTTTCTGATGAACGGTGTTCTCATTTCGGGCGTCAATGCCTGATCGGTCGACGATTACTCGAGCGGGGAACTCGATTTGTCCAGATCTACTCAGGGGGCATGGAAAATCAACGCGCTTGGGACGGTCACAAAGACATACGAGGTAACCATTCCCAGTTTGCCGGTGAGACGGATAAACCGATCGCGGGCCTCCTAACCGATCTGGAGCAGCGTGGATTGCTTGAGGATACCCTGGTCATTTGGGGCGGTGAATTCGGGCGACTTCCGGTTGCACAGGTTGGTAGTTTGAAACCAGGCCGTGACCACAACCCGCACGCCATGACGGTATGGATGGCCGGTGGTGGCGTGAAGCCGGGTGTCTCTTATGGCGCATCCGATGAGCTGGGTCATAAAGTGGGCAACGATCCAGTCCACATAAACGATCTCCATGCGACGATTCTTCATTTGCTGGGTATGGATCACAAGAAACTTACCTATCGGCACAACGGGCGTGATTTCCGGTTAACAGATGTAGCGGGTGATGTGATTCGAGAGATTGTAAGTTAGAGGTTGGAAGTAACCGTCGAGGCGATTCGACGTATTCACGTGCCAAGCAGTAATCCGTGAACTTCTAGCTTGGAAGCTGTACAATCGTGCGCATAATCCGACATCCCTAAGGCAGTCGTATAGGCTGGTTCAGCCATAACCCCCAAATAAGTTAGGAGCCAATCATGAGTGGTGTAAGAGTATTAGTCGGAACGCGGAAAGGAGCCTTTGTGCTCACTTCGGACGAAGCCCGAGAAAGCTGGGACGTTAAAGGCCCCCTGTTCGGTGGTTGGGAAGTATTCCACCTCAAAGGTTCCCCTGCAGACTCCAACCGGATCTATGCCTCCCAATGCTCGGACTGGTTTGGCCAAATGATTCAACGCTCGAATGATGGGGGCGAAACCTGGGAAGCGGTTGGCAAAGACTTTGACTACGTCGGCGAGTTGGGTACGCATCAGTGGTACGATGGGTCGCTCAAGACTTGGCAGTTCAAAAAAGTCTGGCATTTGGAGCCCTCGCTCGAAGATCCGAATACCGTGTATGCAGGTGTGGAGGACGCAGCGATATTCAAAACAACGGATGGCGGTCAAAGCTGGAAGGAACTTCCAGGCCTGCGTCAGCATGGAACCGGTCCTCTATGGCAACCGGGCGCGGGAGGCATGTGCCTGCATACAATCATTCAGGACCCGGTAAAACCGGAACGTTTGTTTGTGGCCATCTCGGCAGCGGGTGCGTTCAGATCGGATGATGCGGGTGCGACCTGGAAACCGATTAACAAAGGCCTGCATTCCAAATACATCCCTGACCCGACTGCTGAAGTCGGACACTGTGTGCATCGTATTGCGCAGCATCCAGCAGAGCCTGATGTGCTCTTTATGCAGAAACACTGGGATGTTATGCGTAGTGATGATGCCGGTGATTCCTGGACCAAGATCAGTGGTAATCTTCCCAGTGACTTTGGCTTCCCAATAGACGTGCATGCCCATGAAACGAATACGGTTTATGTGGTGCCGATCAAGAGCGACTCAGAGCATTTTCCACCGGATGGGAAGCTCAGGGTCTACCGCAGTCGAACAGGTGGTATCGACTGGGAAGCACTCACCAATGGTCTTCCTCAAGAAGACTGCTATGTGAATGTCTTGCGTGATGCCATGGCAGTAGACAGGCTCGATTCCTGTGGTATTTATTTTGGCACTACGGGAGGGCAGGTCTATTGTTCGGCTGACTCGGGAGATCATTGGATGCCGATAGTGCGAGACCTGCCCGCAGTTCTTTCTGTCGAGGTTCAAACTCTGAAATGATTCGAGTCATTATACCATTCCATCTCCAGACGCTCGCTTCGGTCGGTTGGGAAGTGGAACTCCAAGTCGAAGCACCTGTGACTCAGTGCACCGTGCTGGATGCGTTGGAGTCGCGCTACCCCGTCTTGCAGGGTACCATTCGCGATAGGGTTACGAAAGAGCGACGCCCCTTGCTGCGGTTTTTTGCCTGTGACTTGGATCTTACACACCAATCACCTGATGAATCCTTGCCGGATGCAGTGATCAATGGCTCGGAACCGTTTGTGATTCTTGGAGCAATTGCGGGCGGTTAGTTCTCATATCTGGAGGACAGGGTTTATTGCGCGACCATACTTTGACAATCGGTAGGCTTCCATACATAGCTGTGAGTGAACACTCGTCGAGTCCATGCGATCCAAAAGAAAATCTTCAAAAAAATCTACCGAACGAAGGCCTGCCAAAAAGACGCCGGTAAAAAAGTACGCCAAATGGCCTCCTGAAAGAAAGGCGAAGAGATCGCCTGTGAAGAAACTGACGAAACGCGCACCCAAACGTGGTAAGGGCGCTTCCAAAGCACCCGGTGCTTGAGGTTACTACTGGGATGCTGCAAGGACTTTCATAAAGGCTAGCGTAAACAGGGCAGCCTGACGGGCAGCGATGGGACCGTATTTCTTGTAGTCGTCGGAAGCGTCTCCTGCTTGAATCAGATCGCTACCGCCACGGAACGCTATCCAAGGCACATCCATAAACGTACAAACTTGTCCGAGTGCCGCTGTCTCCATGGCAAACAAATCGGTACGAAACTCGTTAACGATCTCCTCGTATTTCCACTGGTTAACACTGAATAAGTCGCCCGTTACAATGGATCCGGATTTTACCACGGTATTGTAGGTTTGTTCATCGACGTGCACCGGTTCTATCGGAACGTAGGTTTTTGCTACGGATCGAGCCAGTTCGAACAGCGACGGATCCGGTTTGAAGATCGGTTCCCGTCGGAGGTTCGGAGTGGGTCCAATTACAGGGCGAATCTCCATACCATCTTCAGTAAGATTTCCAGTGTCGTGGAAGGTTGTTTCTTCGATGATAAATACGTGGCCGGCCTTGATTTCAGGTTTAACTCGGGCCCCGGTTCCGCTGAAGACAACCCTCGTAGGCTCAAAGGCGGTGATTAGGGCACCGGTTACCATACCCGTGTTGGTTTTACTAACACCCGTGAGCGCCACTATTACGGGCATTCCAAAGAGCTTCCCCTTTGTGTAGGGAATATTGTAAAGCGTGCCTGATTCCTGATCAGTTAGTTGATCAAGGATGGCTGTCATTTCCCATGGAACCGCTCCTAGTATCAGGCTGAAGTCTTTCGACGGATGGGTAGCCGCGGATAGCCCTGAATGGCCAATAAATGGAAGCAGCGCGAATAGAAATACTGGGATGGCCGATTGATTCATAGTTCCTTCGCTGCATTCCCTATGCCAAGTATTGGCGAAATCCGGGGAACAAGCCAGAGGGCTTGCGTTGGATTAGAACTGAGGCCAGCTTGATTGGTAAATGGCTGAGCTTGGTAAACAAAATTCTTTGAAGTGTATTAGAGACTCCGGTAATGGGGTCTACCTGGATGGGGGCGAATTGGGAGAGATATTGCTACCTAAACGGTACGTGCCTGAGGGGATGGAGTTGGGGGACGAGTTATCCGTGTTTGTGTTTAAGGACTCTGAGGACCGTATCGTTGCAACCACGGAAACCCCCAAGGCGGTGGTCGGACAATTTGCGGTGCTGAAGGTAGTGAGCGTAAATCCCAAGGTGGGGGCCTTTCTTGATTGGGGACTCAGTAAGGATCTATTATTACCTTATCGGGAGCAAACAAGCGATCCGATGGAGGGGGACAACTGTGTCGTTTATATCCTCGTGGATGAATTGAGCGGGAGAATCTTTGCGAGCGAACACCTTTCGGAATTCGTCAACAACGAAGGAGCCAAGTATGCTTATGAGGAAGAAGTTGATCTTCTCGTGATAGATGAAACGCCACTCGGGTATAAGGCGATTATCAATGACTGCCATATGGGATTGCTCTACCGCACGGAGCTTTCAGAGCCTCTCAGTTACGGGCAATGGATCGTCGGTTATGTTACGAAGGTTAGAGACGATGGAAATATCGATCTCAGACGTGATCGTGCTGGCTATGGGCGTGTCGAACCGATCGGTGAATTGATCCTCGAAGCGTTAAAGGCCCAGGGAGGAACTCTGCCTTTTAGTGATAAGTCATCGCCCGAATCGATCCGCGCAGAATTTGATGTGAGTAAACAAGCCTTCAAGCGGGCGATCGGTGCTCTCTATAAGCAGAAGCGTATACGGATCGAAGGCGATGGGATTGCGCTGGTTTAGGCTGACTAGGCGGTGGTTGCATGAACTGGTTGCGATAAATAGATTCCTGGATTACGAATAGAAAATCATGGCGATTAGACTCATTACATTTCTGTTCTTAAACCTTTTGGCCTTGGGGATTGGAGGGTTTCTGATGGGGAATGGTCCTTCCTCTGAATGGTACCTACAGCTTAATAAAGCGCCCTGGACGCCGCCTGGCTGGGTATTTGGAACCGCATGGACTACGGTGATGATCTGCTTCGCTATTTATATGTCCTTTGGCTGGGTGGCTGTGGCTAATAGATCGAAGTTGCTGATATTGTTTTCCTGTCAGTGGATTTTGAATACTTCCTGGAATCCGGCGTTTTTTCGTTATCACTTAGTGTTACTCGCTTTTGTAATTATAGTCCTGCTCACGGGCTTGATGGTTTACCTCTTTTTGGCCTACCGCCCTCACTTGAAATCAAAGTCTGTATTTCTGGCACCCTATTGTGCGTGGCTCTTGATCGCAACCTCGCTCAATGCCTACATTTTATTTATGAATTGAACGACTGAGCGTTCAGTGAGTTGGTGGCCAGTTTTCCGGGGTGACGAAGTAAGGGGTTGTTTCCCGGTTGACGCGAAGCATGACACAGCGGTCGAGGGACGTGTCTGGTTTCCACGTTTCCAAAGGGAGGTCGCCAAACAACTCGAGCGGCACAGGCCATAGAGGTTTCGGGATGACTTGAAATTGGGTGGCCGAGGGAAAGTAGTCGGTACATTCGCCGATGCTTAACCAGCGCCCTCGACGGCAGTCGGGGTCTATAAATTCAGCGCTGGCAGGTCTTCCAGCTTGGACATAGTCAAAGAGGCAGCCATAAACGAGTTGTTGGGGGATTATGAACACGTCTCGAAATTCATTTGGAAGCGCCTGTTGATGGTGATGGGTAAGCTTGAGTTGGTTGGTGCGTAGGTGATTGAGCTTTTTGAAATAGTTGTCCCGTGCGTCAGGGCCGGGGAGCGTGAGTCCATCGTTCGTTTCAACTGCGAGGTAAAACTTGGTGGCCAACTCAAGGTGGATGAGGTTCCCGCTCTCCGAATCGCGTATGAGGAAGTCAAGCTCGCCGACTGTGGTATGAATATCGGTTTGGATCTGGAGGTTTTTGGCGAGTATTTCAAAGTTCGTTGAAGAGTCTAGTAAGGTGGCGAAAGCGTCTTCGCAGAGATGACCGAGTTTTTGATTGGGGTTCAGCTCGGTATCAGTATTAGGAAGGCTCAGCTCATGAAAGGGAAACGTAGTGGCTTCAGGGAGGTCGGTTACGAGAAGTGGACCCTCCAAAAAGCTTTGGAGCAGTGCCTGGGATGCTGGAGTCATTTCTTTAAGACACAGACTACGTTTTCGGTGGAGGTGACTACCAACGCTTATGTTTTCCTGATTCTTATTCGTGAAACCCTTGGAGCTGCATCCATTCGAGGAAACGTTCACGCCAGGCAGAAATAGGAAGCCCGCGTTGCCGGATGCCATAGCCGTGTCCTCCTTGTGAATACACATGGAGTTCGGCTGAGACGTCGGCCTGGAGGAGAGCCAGGTAAAATCGGACGCTGCTCTGGGATGACAGGCTGTCGTCGTGTGCGTGAACCAGGAAGGTAGGAGGGGTTGCTGAAGAGACGTGCTTCAAGGGAGAGAATTGATCGATCAGGTTCGAGTTGGAATCGGGCCCAAACATCCGCAGCTTAAATCCTTCATTGGTCGCCAAGCGTTGATCAAGCTCTATCAAAGGGTAAATAGGGGCGATGAAATCCGGCTTTGATTTCATTCGCTCCACGGGATCGATCGCATTTGCGTTTCCTTCATCGTAAAGCGTACCGGTGGCTGCAGTTAGATAACCTCCCGCAGAAAAGCCCATGACACCTATGTTGGCTGGGTCGAGGTTCCAAGCTTCAGCATTCTGCCTTACTAATCGTATCGCGCGAAAGGAGTCGGGTAAGCAGGCATTGTAGACGTGGAAGTTGCTTGCTTCATGAACGACTCGGTATTTTACGACGATCCCGGCGATACCGTGTTGGTTGAGCCAGCGTGCGATGTCGTGACCTTCCTTGTCGATAGCGAGATGACCAAAACCTCCTCCTGGAAGGATAACGATTGAAGTCCGCTGCTTGTTTGGTTTCTGAGGAAGGTAAACCGTTATGGTGGGTATTGAAATATCTTTAACGGCCCGGTCGAGTGCGACTCCGGCTCCTTCCTCAATTGGACGCTCGGTCCAGAGTTCTTCGAGCTGAACTGATTGGTTGCCTGGTAATCCGTCCGGCCAGAGCGGCATTTCAAAAGACGTCTTTGCTGCTTGGGTGGAGAAACTTAAAAAAGTGCAAATGAGTCCTAGGAGTATCCAACGATTGGTATTCACAAAAACGATGTTGTTTGGACACAAAAGAAGAGGCAATACCACTTTTGATAAAGGAGTCTATGTATGATTTACGAATGGGCTTGTCTGAATACCTTTCCAGGTGCGATTGAATGATTCATGAAATTCCGCGCACTGTTGTTATCTTCGGTCTTCGTTGGATGGGTTTTGCCAGCCTGGTCAGCAAAGCAACCCAACGTCATAATTATTTTAACGGATGACGCGGGCTATGCAGATTTTGGTTTTACGGAAGGGGATGAGTTGGTGGAAACGCCGCATATTGATCGTCTGGCAGAGCAGGGTATATATTGTTCTCAAGGGTATGTGACAGCGTCTACCTGCACGCCGTCCCGAATGGGATTGATGGCGGGGCGCTACCAACAGCGATTCGGTGCAGAATGCAATGTCCCAACGATACCTACACCGGGTTATACGAAGGATGATTTGGGGTTGGACACCGGTGAGCAGACCTTGGGCATCGTGATGCAGGCTCAGGGGTATCGAACGATGGCTATCGGAAAATGGCACCTGGGTGAGTTGCCTCAGTACCATCCCAACAAACGGGGGTTTGATGAGTTTTATGGGTTTCTCGGTGGATCGCGCACCTACTGGCCGGATGAGAACCCAAGTCACGGGCGAGCGATACGTCGCAATGACGACCCGGTTGATGAATTGAAAGAGATTACATACCTTACTGATGATTTCACCGATGTGGCCATGGAGTTTGTCGATGTAAATCAAAAGCAGCCGTTCTTTATCTTTCTGGCGTACAACGCGGTGCATGGCCCCTTTGAAGCGAAAGAAGAAGACTTGGAGAACTCGACTAAGATCGAGCCTGACAGTCGTTGGAAAGTAGCCGCGATGACCCGATCCCTGGATGCAAACATAGGTCGCTTGCAGGCGAAGCTGAGTGATCTGGATCTAACGGATGATACTCTGATCATTTTTCTAAATGACAACGGAGGCACCAACAGTGGGGCTCACTCGAATGGATCGTTGCGTGGTTATAAAGGCACTTACTGGGAAGGAGGTATCCGAGTTCCCTTTATCGTATCCTGGCCAGCACGACTGCCTCAAGGAAAGCGATTTGATCATCCTGTGTCAGCCTTGGACTTGTTGCCGACGAGCTTGGCGGCTACCGGTAAAGAAGTCGATCCAGATTGGCAGATGGATGGAGTCAATTTACTTCCTTATCTGGAAGGCAACCTTACTGAGGCCCCGCATGAGCGGCTTTTCTGGAGATTTTGGCGGGTGAGTGCGGTGAGAGAAGGGCCGTGGAAATTAATTCGCGTAGCGGACAATCCATTGATGGAGAACCGAGAGCTTCTGGCGCCGCTCATATTGCTGAATATAGACAACGACCCGGCGGAGACCACCAATCTGGCTGCTCGGTATCCAGACAAGGTCAAAGACCTCTCACGGAAGATCATCGCCTGGGAGGAACCCCTCGCTCAACCCCGCTGGTATGACGGATCGACTTGGCAACATTGGCAGGAACAGCAATTGATAAATCATCAAATGTGACCAGAGGTCAGTCTTTGAACTACTTCCTCAATCGTATCGCGGTTGCAATCAGAGGTTTTTACCCTTTTCTAAAATAGCGGAGATTCGATTGAAAACCCTACATCCAGCATTCAGGCAAATTGACCACCGGCCTTGGCCACTTCCGGAGACGAAATGGATTTGGAAGCAACGATGGGACAATTTGTTGTTTCTGCACTGGCCGATTGAGGTGAAAGAGATCCGCGACCTGATTCCGGCTGAACTGGACGTAGATACGTTTGATGGTATGGCGTGGTTGGCCATCGTCCCCTTTGACATGAAGGGCGTGACAAAGCGTGGATGGCCAGCCCCGAAGTTGTTCTGTGATTTTCCTGAAATCAACGTTCGGACCTATGTGAAAATAGGGGGAAAACCGGGAGTCTGGTTCTTCAGTCTGGATATTACCAGTGGATTAGGGGTTTGGGTAGCCCGGAACTTTTTCAATTTGCCTTACTTCAAAGCGAAAATTGACGTGAATGTACCGGGCAATGAAATCAATTACTTCCATGAGCGTGGAGCAAAGGTGTTTGATGCGACTTATGTTCCAGGCGAGTTTGTGACCTTTGAACCCGGTTCTTTCGAAAGCTGGTCCACCGAGCGTTATAGCCTATATAGCCAGAGCAAGTCCGGAACTCTTTTCAGAGGAGAAGTACATCATCCGAAGTGGCCGCTACAGCATGCCGATTTGGCGGTGCGAAGGAATACACTGCTAGATGAGTTTAATGTGGGGGAGCGACATCCTTCCATCTTGTTTTCCAAATCGTTGGACGTCGTGGTTTTTCCGTTGGAGCGCTTGTAGCCTCAGGTCTATATTCCCTTGCCACTCTATTCTTCAGGTGGCTACTTCCCTTTGAACCTCAATTATAATGGTAGAAAATTTTGAAAGTTGGTTGTCTGACCTGGGCTTGGCTCAGGGCCAGGTGGATATCCTCATGTTGGTATTGGGCTTAATCGCAATTGTGATTGTCGGCGTGATCCTGAATGTTATCGCGAAGCAGATTATCCTCAGGACGGTGGTGGCACTTATCAAGCGCAGTAAGACGGATTGGGATGACCCGCTGATCGAGCACAACGTACTGACCCGTTTGTCGCACATAGCCCCGGCCATCGCTATCAATTGGTTATCACCGCTGTTCTTTTTTAACAACCCGGAGCTCGTCGGAGCGCTGAAGATGGGGGTGAATATCTACCTGCTTGTGATCTTTATGTGGGTGTTCGATTCGTTTCTGGATGCGATCCTGAGTCTTTACAATAGCCGTGAGAAAACCCGTAGGATTCCGCTAAAGGGATTTTTGCAGGCTGTAAAATTGGTCGTGAATTTGATCGGACTTATCATTATTCTCTCGATCGCTTTCGGGAAATCGCCGATCTACTTTTTCTCGGGTTTGGGGGCGGTTACAGCGGTTCTGCTTCTGGTATTCAAAGATGCGATACTGGGGTTCGTTGCGGGTATTCAGATTTCAGTCAATAATATGGTCCAAGTCGGCGATTGGATAGAAATGCCTAAATACAATGCCGATGGCGATGTGCTGGATGTAACCCTCACTACCGTGAAGGTGCAGAATTGGGACAAAACGATTACTACGATTCCCACCTATGCTCTCATTTCTGATTCCTTTAAAAACTGGCGAGGCATGTCGGACGCCGGGGGAAGACGTATCAAGCGTTCTCTGCATATCGATATGAACAGTGTTAAGTTTGCGGATGAGGAGCTTTTGGAGAAATTCAAACGGTTCGCTCTGCTCAAGCCGTATTTAGAAAAAAAGTTGAAAGAGATTCAGGAACACAACGAATCGAGAAAAGAACTGATGACCGAGCTTATCAATGGGCGGCACTTGACTAACGTGGGTACCTTCAGGGCCTATTGTCTGGCGTATTTGAGAAATCATGAGTTGGTTCACCAGGATATGACCCTGCTGGTCCGCCAATTGCAGCCAACCCCGGATGGCCTTCCGATTGAAATCTACGTGTTTACCAAAGATATTCGCTGGGCCTTCTACGAGGATATCCAAGCCGATATTTTTGATCACCTATTAGCGGTAATCCCACAATTCAAACTTCGGGTTTTCCAAAAACCCTCAGGGAAGGATCTGGAAAATTTGAGAGGTGAAGTTGATTCCGGAAAAGGGTAGGGGGGGCTTTAGTGAGTATTGCAGGGAAAAATCCCTTACTCGAATTGCTCCTTGAATTTTGCAAATGCGGACTTTAGCGACTCAACCTCTTGCTGAAGCTCAGCAACCTGAGCCTCCAGTTGATCGACGCGTTCGTTTCTGGAAGGCCCCGGTGTAACCGAAGTTGGTATCGCTACTTCTGCGTCAGGAAATTCGATGTCACCGCCGATAAGCTGCGCGTAGCGAGCTTCTTTTTTACCCGGTTGAATGGGTAGTTTCTTGACGAAGGCTCCTTCCTCGTGGTCCTGAAGAAACTCAAGGGTGCTGTGAACTTCATTCAAGTCGAAAAAGGCGTGCATGCGGTCACCGCGGGTACGCAACTCACCGGGGGTCTGGGGGCCTCGGATGAGTAACTCACATAGGATGGCGAGGTGTCCTATACGGAATTCCCACTTGTCCGGGACGGCGTATTTGAACTTAGGCACGCGTGAACCGGCAGTATCCACCCGAAAGCAAAGATGCTGCGCTCGCAGTTCATCCAAAGCGTCAAGAACTTCAGGCTCGTCTAGATCCATGACGGGAGCGCGATTGGACTTCTGGTTACAGGCGTTAACCAGACTATTGAGAGTCAGGGGGTAGTTCTCGGGTGTTGTGATCGATTTCTCGATCATAACACCGAGGACGCGACATTCTATGGCGGTTAGCTCAAGGTTCATGTTGGGGTAGATGGATCAGACTTTTCATTTGCTGTCAAAGAAAGCAGGTCGGTGGAGGTGTTTTTCATCTCGCTCCTTCGGTTATTTCTCCTATGAACTGGGCGTTTGATTTATGGATAAGCTCGTAATCTTTTCGTTGCCTTTTGTCTCAGCACTCATCGGTTGGTTTACCAACAAGGTGGCTGTATGGATGTTGTTTCATCCTAAACAACCGGTGAATATTCTGGGATTAAAGTGGCAGGGGTTGATTCCGAAAAGGCAGAAAGAAATCGCCGAACAAACGGGTGACGTGATTGAGAAGGAAATACTCCAGAAGCATGTGTTGGCGGCCTCGCTCCGGAACATGAACCTGACGCCGCACTTCCATGCCTTCATCGATGAGCTAGTCGGCAAGGCCCTGGTAACCAGGTTGCGGGCTATGCCGTTTATCGGAGGGTTTTTAAATGATTCGCTGGTCGACCAGTTTACGGCGATGGCGAAAGAGGAACTGGATACCCATGCGGGACCGTTTATCGATAAAGTAGCCAGCCAGGTGGAACACCAGATTCATGTAAAACAACTCGTTGAAGATCGGATCAATGAACTCGATCTCGATGAGCTTGAGCGATTGGTGCATCGAATTGCGGCCAAAGAGTTCAGGCGGATTGAGTTTTTGGGTGGAGTCTTGGGTTTCATGATCGGTTTACTGCAGTTGCTACTCCTGTGGTCGACCGGGCATGTGAGACTGTAGTTTTGGAGTTCGTTACCGAGTATTAGGAGCTATTTTTCTCAAAAGGATCCTCGAATTCGCGAGAGTTTTGCCTCAGTGTTTAAAGGGTAATTTCAACGATAAACGATTATGAGTTCTTTAGAAATAAATCCGGTCGGTTGGTTCGAAATCTATGTGCAAGACATATTTCGGGCAAAAGCTTTTTATGAGGGTGTCTTTCAATATACGCTTACCCAGCTCGACTCTCCTATCATCGAAATGTGGGTTTTCCCTATGGATATGAATAAGGCTGGTGCCTCGGGCGCTCTGGTAAAGATGGAAGATAAATCCTCGGGCGGAAATAGCACGCTTGTGTATTTCAGCTGTGAAGATTGCGGCGTTGAAGAAAGTCGAGTCGCTGAAAGTGGAGGTCAGGTATTTCGTCCGAAAATGTCGATCGGAGACTATGGCTTCATTTCGTTGATACTCGACACTGAAGGTAATATGATTGGCCTTCACTCCATGAAGTAAGTCAGAGGATTCGCTTAAGCGTCCTGATCCAAACGATCACGACTTTGCCCTAAGCGGTTGTGGGAATCTTATTGTCGGTGGTCAACATGAGGACCGGGACTTTGGTTTTAACCCAGGCATTTTGCTCTTTAAAGAATCGCGCAGGTACTACTTCGCAGGCTTCACCGATAGTCTGGACGGGAATACGTCTGCCTCGGGGGGATGCATTGTAGTCGTATGCTGCGTTGATGATTCGTTCTTGGGTTGTGGCCGGAGAATCATCCTCTGGAATTTGAAGGACCCAACCGGTGTGGTCTTTCCCTTGAAGATCGCCGGCCGGATCGGAGATCACAATGCACCATTGTTTTTTCACGGGGGGTGGTTTTTCCTCGTCGACCTGGTTCTTCAACTCGACCTCGATATCGTCCATGATACGAGAAACAACCCGGATATCGAGTTCGTTGCGTGTTAGAATAAGTTTTAGGAGCTCCGTGTCTACTTTGGCCATGTGTCTTTAAAATTAGGAAATGGAAGAAAAAACAGTGTTCACCATAAAGGCGGCAATAATTAAAAAACAAATGGTAAGTTTAGAAACATACGCGGCAATAGTTCCAAGAAAGCTTCCCCAACCCACACGACTTGCTCTTTGAAGGGTTTGACCATCAAACAATTCGCCGATCAGGGCTCCGACAAATGGGCCGATTATGAGCCAGAGAAGGAAGGGAGGAATGAAAAACCCGATGAATCCGCCCAAAAGGGCACCGATACCTCCTTTGCGCGAGGCCCCAAATTTTTTTGCGCCCATGAGCGCCAAAACATAGTCGAGTAAAAATGTGATACCGACAAAAATACCGGCTACAAGGATGAGCCACCAATTGGCGGAGGCTTCAGGCACCCACAACTTATGAATCACCATGCCCACCCAGACGATGGCCGGTCCGGGTACGATCGGGAGTATGCAACCGATCAGCCCGGTCAGAAAGAAGCCGAGTAGTACCAGCAATGCCAGAATTGGCTGCGAAGCGCCCCACCAGTCGCCTGCTTGAATAATAAATGATGACCACCAATCCATCTTTGCAAAAGTTAGGTTACGGGATTGCAAATACCTTTACCTATTTTCATTTAACCCACAGGGTTTCTGATAAGTCGCAATCTTCTTTTACCTATGAAAATTTCACTACAGAGTAGACGTACATTCCTAAAGTCGGCCAGTGTCGTATCGGCCGGTTTTTTGACCATGCATCGAGCCTCGGGTGTATTGAGTGCAGCTCAACACTTGCCGGTTTCCAGCCTTTATGGACCCTTGAGAAAAGATCCTGCGAAGGTCCTCGATTTACCGAGAGGATTTGAGTATCAGGTGATCTCGAGGATGGGGCAGCGGATGAGCGATGGTCTGGTTACTCCTGGTAATCACGATGGTATGGCTGTGTTTCCGGGACGGATGGGACGGATTATACTGATCTGTAATCATGAGTCGAACCCTGATCAGGGTCTTGCGAGTCCCTTTGGTATTCAGAATGAGCTACTCGGAAAGGTCGATAAAGAGGATTTTTATGACTACGGATTCGGTGAGCAACCAGGGTTGGGGGGCACGACGACTCTGGTCTACAATCCGAAGACGCGGAAAGTTGAGCGAGAATTTTTAAGTCTGGCAGGTACTCATCGGAATTGTGCCGGTGGTCCTACGCCTTGGAATTCCTGGGTGACCTGCGAAGAAACCGTACGGTTGGCAGGTGACGGGATTGAAAAAGATCACGGCTACAACTTTGAAGTGCCGGCAACGGATCGGCCGAAGTTGGCGAAGCCTATCCCCTTGAAGGATATGGGGCGGTTTAACCACGAGGCGATTGCGGTGGATCCAAAGTCGGGCGTGGTATACCAGACGGAAGACCGAGGGGACGGCCTCATTTATCGTTTCATACCCAAAGTGCCTGGGAAATTGGCTCAAGGGGGGAGACTTCAGGCCCTCGTGGTAAAGGACTGGCCCAGCAGCGATACCCGAAATTGGCAGGATCTTTCTACAGAAGAGTTTAAGCTTAACACGTCCTATGAAGTGGAGTGGATCGATTTGGATGACCCTGAAGCCCCGTTAGACGATCTGCGATATCGTGGGTATGAGGCGGGAGCGGCCCGGTTTGCACGGGGTGAAGGAATGTTTTACAGCGATGAGCGTATCTTTTGGGTGTGCACCAACGGCGGTCGGGTTTTGAAAGGACAGGTCTTTGCCTACAGTCCGAGTCCGTTTGAGGGAACTGACCGGGAAAAGGAGGTACCCGCGAAGCTCGAACTCTATCTGGAACCCAATGATGGTGAGATCGTTGAGATGTGCGATAATCTTGATGTGACTCCAGATGGTGGCCTGCTGCTTTGCGAAGACGGTAAGGGGGATAATTTTCTGGTGGGAGTGACTCCGGAAGGCGAATGGTTTAAGCTAGGCAGAAACGCTACGGGCGACACGGAATTCGCGGGAGTTTGTCATTCGCCGGATGGGCAGATTGTATTCGTAAACCTGCAAAAGCCGGGCCTAACGGTGGCGATCAGAGGGCCGTTTGGTTGGCTCTGATTTTTGGAGGCTTATTAGCTGATTCGATGTTCCAGATACTGGACGAGTGCTTCGAGAAATTGGGTGTTCCGATTGAGAGTCCCGCAAAGTTTCATCGCGGCCTGGGTATGTTCGTTCGCCTTATCTCGGGCCCCGTGGATACCGTATAGTTTGATATAAGTCGTTTTTTCGTTTTCCGCGTCAGCACCGGTAGGTTTGCCCATCGTTTGATCGTCGGAGGTTGCATCCAAAATATCGTCCGTGATCTGAAACGCTAAGCCGACATGGCGCCCGATTTTCCGAATCGTTTCAAGTTCCTGTTTGGAAGCTTTCCCCAAACGAGCGCCCAGGGTCATAGCAACGGTTATGAGTGCGGCAGTCTTGTTCAGGTGGATAAAGTCGAGCTGATCAATCGTGTAATCGGAACCCTCTCCCAGAATGTCTTCCATCTGTCCGCCGATGAGGCGCTGACTGCCTGCTGCTTTACTCAGATCAAGAATAAGATCTTTCGCCAGAACGGGGGAGTCATGGTAAGCTTCTGCCAAGATTTCAAACGCCAACGTGAGAAGGGCATCCCCTGCGAGAAGTGCGGTCGGTTCATCAAATGCCTTATGGCAGGTGGGTTTCCCTCGGCGGAGGTCGCTGTTATCAATACTTGGGAGGTCATCGTGGATCAACGAATAGGTGTGTATGCTTTCAAGCGCGATGGCCGCAGGCATCGGATCTTCAGATGCTTCGAAGAGTTCCGCGATTGCAAGGACCAGTACTGGTCTCAAACGTTTACCACCAGCCTCCAAACTGTATCGCATGGCTGCGTGGAGATGGGCGGGTTTGGTATCTTTGGGCGGAGTCCAAATGTTAATACCTTGTTCAACGCGCATTTGATAAGTGTTAAGCGTTGCTTTAAAATCCATATCGATAAAAATCCTAGGTTTTAGAAAAGAAGAATTATGGCTTCAGTTGAGCAAGTATGGCGGAAAGTGTTTAATACCCCGGGGTGTTGGGCCAAATTAGGAATTGGTAGCTTGTTGATGTTGATACCCGTCGTGAATATCTTCGCTATGGGATACCTTTACCGGACAACAGTATTGGTCAAGGCTGGAGCTCCGTTCATCTACCCGGATTGGGATCGCTGGAAAGACTTGTTTATCGACGGGTTAAGGTTTCTTGTGCTCGCGATCGTCTGGGTGGGAATTCCAATGTTTATTGGGTTGTTCGTGTCTTGGTTGGTAGGAGTCGTTTCGCATGATCTGGGTCGGGTGGCTTTCATGATCAGCATCCCTATTGGAATCCAGCTTTTTTCATCGAGTCTGTACAGGTATCAAAATTTCGAATCCTTTAAGGATGCAATGGATGTTGGGTTAACAGTAAAAGTCTATTCACGGACCGTCAGTTACGGACTTTTACCGCTGCTTGGCTATTGTGGGGTACTGTTTATTTTGGGGCCGCTTTCAGTCGTCGCGCTCTTTATCATAAGTCTTGTCATTCTGGTGTATTTCACCTCAGTTTACCGCGCTATCGAATTTGGGACGCTATAGTTCTGATTCGCAGTTTAACAGTTATCCGGTAAAAAACCTTAAAAGAATTATGCCTAATTACGATTATGTGTGCACCGCTTGTGGGGGGAATTTTGAGTTCTTTCAGTCAATGAAAGACGATCCACTCACGCAATGCCCAACTTGTGAAGACCAAACACTCAAACGCAAAATTGGAACAGGTGCCGGAATTATTTTCAAAGGAAGCGGTTTCTATGAGACCGATTACAAGAAGTCTGCGAAAGATTCCTCAACATCTGAGACCAAGAAAGAAACGAGTGATAGTTCGAAAAAGTCGGGCGCTAGCGATTCGGGTGGAAGCAGTTCTGCATCCAAATCCGATAATTAGCTATGTCATCTGAAAATAACCTCGATCTACAGTCAGCGTTCAAACTTCTCTTAGGTGCCTTATTCGGTTTGGCCCTCGGAGGTCTTTGTGGCGCATTCTACCTAGTTACACTCCCGGTCAAGGGGGTCACAGATCTGCCGGATGTGCTGGAGCCGGGGCAGAAATATGTATTGAAGGGCCGCTCCGGTGGCGGAGATGCGTGGCGACTTAAGGCCAACGAATTGCAGAGTGGAGACGTAGAAGTGGCGTTTTTAGAAACTGAGCTCAATAGATGGGCATCGTCGTTTAAGACTGAGTATCCGGACGAGAAGCCTGCTTTGTACATTGAACCACAACGGCCACTGTTCCGCCTCGATGGTGATAAGTTACTTCTCTCTGCCACGGCCGACAGTGGTTTCGGCAGTTGGGATCGGACTCTTATGGTTTCCATGGAGGGTGATTTTTTAAATGCGGCTGGGATATTCAAAATGGAACCTGAAGAGCTTTTTGTGGGTTCCTTCCGCGTGCCACCATTTGCAAAAGATTTCGTTTGGAAACAGTTATCCGCTGGCTACGTTATTGATGAAGAATTTCAGTCTCTGTGGGAATCTATTCAATCAGCGAACGTTCACGAATCACAATTGATTCTTACCGCGAAGAAGTAAGGACGTCTTCCATTCCTTGTGGGAGGTCTGTCGTCTTGGTTATCGTAATGCTGGCGCTCTGCCTTGGTCCCCTTAGCGGGCAAGAGGAAGCCACACCCGAATGGGTGTCTACGCAGGATTTCGATATAGTAGGGACAAGATTGGCTGAGCTCCGAGCAATCGAAGAGCTTAGTAAAAAAGCACTGGCGGGTTGTGCTTCGACCTTTGATTGGCCAGACCGATTTCCTCAAAAGATTTTGGTGCGACTGACTGAAGATCCGATTCCTCGAATAGATAGCAGTGCTACTGGAACGGTGCGCCTTGAACTCAATGCTGGATTAAATGCCAGTGTAAAGGCGGAGTGGCTGGTCCGGGCTCTACTTATCCGTTTCGCGTTTCGGGAAGGTAATGATCGAGCTCCACCTCTTTGGTTAGTCAACGCTGTCTTAGTAAAAGGACTATTGGTCGGCAATCCTCAAGCCAATACACTTCTTTTGCGGCGACTAAGGAATACTGAAATACCGTCGGTTTCTCAACGCATCCAGAGTTACGACAGAACGACGGACATCGGTTGGGATTACCTTCTATACCGCTGGCTGGAAGCTGGTGGTTTGGATAAACGCACCTTTCAGCGCCGCCTGATTCAATTTTGGGAGAGTGGTTTTGATTGGACTCAGTTAAATCAGTTTTTTTCGCCTCTGTATCCCGGTTTGAACGGTGCTGAAATGGAACTTCTCTGGCGGACATTTGTTTCCGAAACGACCTCGTCTGAGTCAGCAATCTGTCTGTCAGAGAACGAATCGATCCAAGAGTTAGAGGCTCTTGCGAGGATGGAAGTATTGGAGAACGGACAAACCAAACTCTTGGAATTCGATACTTGGTATTTGCATCGGTTGAATCCGGTAATCATCAAGTTACTAAGACAGAAACAATCCGAATTGGAGGTATTGGCTACGAGAATACACCCCTATTTTTTTAACGCCTGTCACTCGCTCAACGAAGTGTTATTAACGACATTGGAAAGTGATCTGAGTGGCTATCAGGATGCGGTAAGGAAATGGAGTCAAGATTTACTGGATGGACAGCAGTTGACCTATGAGACCGAGCGGTTGTTGAACGCACTTTGTCCCTAAGTCGAATCCCATGGAAGTCTTAGAAGGCTTTTATTAACTGGGAAAGGTCAACGTTGTCTAAGACCATTTCCTTGATAACGGGTATCTTGTCCAAATCCTGGGGTTCTGTTTTTACTGTCATATTGTTGATTGCAGAAGCGACTTCGTAGCTATCCCGCTCGACTGTGATGACGGGAATATCAGTGGAAGACAACATCTCGAGGATCTTAGGGTGCGGCGAAATGTCACGGGTAAGGATGATACCGGAGATGAGTCTCGCTCCAGAGATTGTGGCGCTAGCGATTGCCCAGAGTAAGATATCTTCCCGATCACCCGGAGTTATGATAAGGGTGCCTGGTGAAAGATAGTCGATGATGTGCTTAGCGGTCATTGCTCCGATCACAACACGGTTGATTCGTTGTTTGGATCCATGAAGTTGGCCGTTCAGCCAATAACCCTTTATCTCTTTGGCTATTTGTGACAAGTTGGGCGCACTCAGAATGTTTTTCTTGGGAAGGACTCCGAGTAAAGGTACTCCTAATCGAGCGAGTCCCTTTCTTGCATACTCTTGCACCATTTCGATTTTGTCGGCTCTAACTTTGTTTAGAATAGCTCCTACAACCTCCAGTCCTTCTTTATCAAAAAGTGCCTTGTTCAAGGCTATTTCGTCTACGGGTCTACCGATACCTCCCTGGGCTACAATCACCACTTTTGCGTCCAACAGCTTGGCGACTTTGGCATTAGATAGGTCGAATACTGAACCCACACCCGCATGACCGGTACCCTCAATCAAGATACAATCTTTTTCCCAAGCTGCCCGGTCGAAGGCAGTGCAAATCTGGTGAATCGTTTTCTTCAGGGTGGTATTGGGTTTATCCAGATAACGCCGGGTAAAGGTGCCATCGACTGCGATCGGCGACATGGCAGATATCGGTGTGGCGACGTCGTAAATCGAATCCAGTAAGAATGAATCTTCGTCGATATCCTTCCCCTGGACTTTCAGAAATCGCTGCCCGATCGGCTTAATAAATCCGACACGGTCGAAAGTGTTTTTCAGCGACGCATAAAGACCCAGGCAGGTGGTCGTTTTGCCGTCATTCATACGAGTCGCGGCGACAAAGATCCGTTTGGTTTCCTTGTTCGTAGGCCTGGTGAGGAGCGTCTCCGTGTTAGGTCGAACCTTTGATTTGGTGGGTTTAGTGGGTTCGCTTTTTTCCATAGATTTAGGTCAGCAATATTTCACGGTCGGTGGCTTGAGCACCGACGATTACGGCGGTCGCAAAGATATCGTGGGCACTGGCTCCTCGTGAGACTTGGGCTGCCGGTTTACTGATGCCGGTCATGATCTGACCGTATCCATAACCGCCAGCGAGGAGGGTAACCATTTTAGCGGCAATATTACTTGCGTTTAGGTTTGGGAATATGAGTACGTTCGCTTGTCCGGCAACTCCACCCTCTGCGTCTTTCTGCTTAGCGGCATACCTATCGAGGGCAACGTCTGCCTGGATCTCTCCATCGATTTTGATAGGAAAATCCAAGATTTCTGATTTTTTCTGCGCGAGTTTCGCAGCGATTGCCATTTTGGACACCGAGGGATCCGTTGGATTCTGACTGTGCGTGCTATAGCTCAGCAATGCTACCCGGGGCGTTTCGCCGGTTAAGTGGTAGGCGAGTGAGGCGGTTGAAATAACCATATCCGCTAATTGCTCGGCATTGGGGTCGGGAAGGACCGCGCAATCCGAGAGAAACAAGCCACCTTCGATACCGAATTCCTGTTTTTCCTCCAGATCCAGAATCAAAACACTGGAAGCAGTCTTAACATTGTTCCGCATCGGAATCGTCCTGAATAGCGACGGCAACGCTTCGGAAGCGGGAGTTCCTGCACCGAATACCAGTCCATCGGCCTGGGCATTTGCCAGCATGATTGAGGCAAAGTAGTTGGGCTTTTTGACGGTTTTTAGTGCTTCTTCTTCAGTGATACCTTTGCTTTGTCGACTCCTAAAATATTGGTCGGCAAAGCCTTCTAGCTCCTCGCTTCTTAGTGGATTGATCAAACGAATGCCATCAAGATTTATATCGAGCCGAAAAGCGGTTTCTTTAATCTTTTGCCGCTCTCCAATCAGAATGGGGGCTCCCAAACGTTTAGTGGCAAATTGTCTGGCCGCCTGAAGAACGCGGTGATCCGTGCCGTCAGGGAAGACGATACGTTTGGGGTGGCGTTGGAGTTTTTGGGTAAGTTTATTGATGAATCTCATGCGGAGGTATTGAGAGCATGGTTAGAGCTAGACATCGATGAGCCAAGCTCAATGCAAATGAAGCAGGTTGTGAACCATTTTTAGGTTCAACTTGGGCGAGGTTTGTTCCATGGTCCTCGTTAATCCTATGCGATCCCGCTTTCTTAGTATCCTTGTTGTCTCTTTATCCACTGTCGGATCGAGAGTATTGGGACTGTTTCGAGACATCCTGGTTTTTTCTATCTTTGGGAGTTCAGTTCTAAATTCGGCGTTTATCCTGGCTTTTACTTTCCCCAATCTTTTCAGGCGGTTACTGGGTGAGGGAGCATTGACCGCGGCGTTGCTACCGCTCCTTACCGAGCAAAAGGAAAATTACGGGGAGGACCGGTTGTTTTGGTTGTACAACAAGATTCTGAGCCGGGTGATGACCCTGCTCTTTGTCATCGTGGGATTGGGGAGCTTGCTCATGATCATGGTCAGCAAAATACTGGGACTGCAGGAGCGTTGGGACTTGGCGATGGTGCTGGGAGTTCTCCTGTTTCCCTATATGGCTCTGGTGTGTTTAGCCGCAGCATTCGCGGCGGCGCTAAACGTGCTGCATCGATTTGCCATTCCTGCACTGACGGCGGTCTGGTTGAACCTGTCGATTATTCTGTTTTTAGGAGCGTTGGGCTACTTCGCGACTGAAGTTCCCTTATACCGTATGTATTGGTTGTGTATCGGCGTGCTGTTCGGTGGTGGGTTACAGTTAATGATTCCCTGGATAGCCTTACGCCGTGAAGGCTGGCGATTCGAGCTGGATTTCAAACCTTGTCCGGAAGTTAGGGAATTCGGTCGTCTATTGCTTCCCGGTATTCTGGGCGCTTCGGTTATTCAGATCAACCTATTGATATCCAGATCGTTGGCCCATTTTCTGGATGAGTCGGCCGTTTCGGTCTATTATTTGGCAAATCGGCTCGTGGAACTTCCACTTGGGGTATTTACGATCGCGATCGCGACCGTCTATTTCCCGGCGTTCTCTGAGTTGGCCTCGAGGAATGAGAAGAAGGAGTTTTCATCGACGTTCCAACAGGCGATGCGATTGATGTTCGCGATCACCATTCCGGCGACGATGGGTTTTCTCGTATTGGGTGAGCCGATACTAAGGTTCCTTTTTGAATGGGGGGCATTTAGTGCATCCGATACTTCTTTGACACTTCCGTTGCTCTGGACGTTTGCGATAGGCCTTCCTTTGTATTCGATGGTGGCATTGTTGGTGAGGGGTTTCTACGCCTACAAAGATACTTCAACGCCGATGAAGGTAGCGATGTTTAGTTTCGTGCTAAATCTCGCGCTGAGTTTGGCGCTAATGTGGCCACTCGGTGTAGTTGGCTTGGCGATTGCTAATGTGTTGTCGATTCTGGGACAGACTGTCCTTTTGACTGGGATGTTATCTCAAAAACTAAAGAAAAACTTACTGCGTGACCTGTTGGGTGATTTGCTGAAAATTGCTGGTGGCTCTGTTGTAATGGGAGGCGTGATACTATTTCTAAAGCAAACGGTGGTGGTTCTACCGTTTACTAACAAAGGAGAATCCGCGGTCATGGTGTTGATTGTAATACCCATCTCCGTCGCTATTTATTTTGGTTTTTTGTGGCTTATAAAGTTCAGCGAGATGTATGAGTTGCAGCGACTGTTGAAGAGAGTTCTGAAGCGCAAAGGGCCTGTCGGATAGATGAGGGCCTTTCTCAAAAAACAGTGGCTTCTTCTGGGACTTCTATCGGCTGTCTGTCTGGCATTCGTTTTTCCTGAATGGGGCGCTACTGGGGGATACTTGCGATCAGAGCTAACGACAAAAATTGGAATCGTCTTAATTTTCTTTTTTCAAGGATGGATGCTACCGACAGAAGTTCTTAAAAGATCCTTTTTACGTTGGAAGGCCCATCTGTTTACCCAAATCTTTATCTTTCTGGTCTTTCCTTTGGTTATTATAAGCGGTGATTTAGTGTGGGGTCCTTACCTCTCCCAACCGCTTAGGGTAGGTTTTTATTTGCTGGCTGCACTGCCGACTACTATTTCATCGGCGATTGTGTTTACCTCACAGGCGAAAGGGAATACCGCGGTCTCTTTATTTAATACGACGGTCGCCAATGTAATCGGAGTAGTGATTACCCCCCTTTGGATGACTCTATTGGTTCAGGCAGACATGAGCGAGATGGCGGGTTTGGGAACAGTTGTTGTTAAGCTTTCTAAATTGATCATTTTACCTCTCCTCGTTGGTCAGGTCGTCCATGTACTTTTCAAAGGATCTTTGGAAAAAATCCGTCCGTACGTAGGGCATTTTAGTCAACTGGTGATTGTATTTATTGTTTTCGCCGCTTTCGCGAACTCGGTGGTAGGTGGTGCCTGGGATGGTCAAAGTCTGAGTCTGATCTTTTTGACGACCCTTATTTGCCTATTCCTCTTTCTGGTTATCTCGATCGTGTGCCTGTTGCTTTTACACAGCTTGAAGTTTGAGCAAAGTGATCGGGCGGCGGTTTTCTTTTGTGGAACTCAAAAAACGTTGGCCACAGGAATACCCTTGGGAGTCTCGCTGCTGGGCGCAGATCCAGCATTTGGAATAATATTGCTGCCACTGATGATCTACCACCCGATTCAGCTACTCTTAGGAGCTGTGTTTATCCCCCGGTTCCAAAAAACGGGATAAAAAAACCCGACTCGCTGAGCCGGGTTTTTTAAAAAAAATTATAGGAGTTTCGCCTTAAACGACTTCTACTTTTCCAGATTTCAAAGCCTTGGCTGAGATCCAGATACGCTTCACGGTGCCATTGGGCAGACGAACGCGTTTGCGTTGCAGATTGGGGCGGAATACGCGTTTATTGGATTTTGTAACGTGAGTTCCAATACCACCGCTTTTTTTGCTTTGACCCTTCCGAGAAATAGATCCTCCGGTGATGGGCCGTTTACCTGTAATTGCACAAATTCTAGACATTGCTCTTATCGAGTTTCGAAGTAAAGGGGAGGAAAGTAGGTCTGGGAGACCCAATTGCAAGCGTTATTTCGGTATGAAATATTGTAATCGGATGTAATGGATCAATCGAACCATTCGTCTTCCGGATCGAAGGCTGGAACTGCGAAATTGACGATTTTCATTTTTCCAACAGCCCGATGGCGGCAACCTGGCTTGATCATGATCGTACTCATAGGCTGAACGGAGTATTTTTCTCCATCCAATTCCATGTAAGCACCTTCTTCCATCTCTAGAATCAAGTAAAACTCGGTGATTTTTTTGTGATAGTGAGTTTTTGCATCGATTGAGATATCAACGCGATGCACCGTGGCGGTTGGATTACTGGGAGAAAAGAATGCCCGTTTGGAGATTCCACAAGGGCAGGGAACTCCTTTGATTTCATCGAAGTGTTCGATTTCGAAATGCTTTTCCTTTAGTTGGCTCATGGATATAGAGGTAAGGCCGGTTAATTGGGAAGAGTTTGTTCAGATGCACGGTTCTTCAGTATGTCTTCGTATCCGCCTTCGTTGATAATGTTTACGAATCCAAGTTCTTCCAGAGCAGCTTTTGCTCTACCCGCTCTACCGCCGCTGCGACAGTAAAGGTGGATCGTTGCATCTTTATTGTCTGTCACCTCGAGGATTCTTTCCGCGATTTGCTCGTGGGGAATGTGCCAGACATTTTCCAGATGACCTGTGTCATATTCTTCCTGAGAGCGGACATCTATCCAAATATCTTCGCTTTCCTGGGTGCAGCCTTGGATCAGGATTCCGCTTAGAATAGCAGTGAAAATGAGTAGTTTCTTTTTCATAGGTTAGTAACGTAGCAAAGTTTTACTGAGTCGCAATCTTTGTGAGTAATCCAAGTTTTCTGGCTTTTGTAAACATCCACTTGAAGATCCCCGCAGCAAAAGACAGGTAAACGAGATTCAGAACGCCTGACATCAAAATGGCGTTCCAATCCATTATTCCGGAGCGGATGAATTCTCTCATGCCCTCAAAAACATAGGTACTCGGGAAGCACCAGGCGACAAACTGCATCACTTTGGGGAGGGTATCCACCGAATAAAATACAGCCGAGAAGGGTTGGATCAAGAAGGGCAAGGCCCATGCGAGTGACTCCGCTGCTTGGCCCCATCTAAGTATCAGCGAGACCGATATGATTCCCAGGGAAAATCCAAAAACCATCAGCGATATGAAAAAAGGAATAAGATACCAGCTGAACGCATAGAGATTAAATGCATACAGAAGCCAGGCAAGAATCGACAGAACAATGATCACGATACTGACTCGAATGAGCCCCATGCAGAACATAGCTGCGAGGTATTCTTTGATACGGATGGGAGCGACAAAGATATTCAGAAGATTTCTTGTCCACATGTCTTCCAGGAAAGAAATGGAAATACCCATTTGAGCCCGAAAAAGGACGTCCCAGAAGATGGTCGCTCCGATCAGGAATCGTATGAAAGTTGAGAAATCTCCGGAAGTTTCCTTTTGGATATACATGGTGAGGAACCCCCAGACGAGGAGTTCCAATGCCGGCCAGAATACCAGCTCCACCAAACGCACAGGGTTTCGTAAGAAAAGATAGCTGTAGCGATTTATGAGAGCTAGAACAACTCGTGGATTCATGATTCGCCGTCCTCCTCGGTGCTGATCAACTCACCATCGCGGGCTATTTTTATAAATACATCTTCGAGAGACTGTTCGTTAAAGTGTTGTGCGATCTCTTCACGGGTTCCTTCAATGATGATCTTTCCTTTGTGGAGAAATATGATGCGATCACAGATAGTTTCGATATCCCTCATGTTGTGGGATGTGTACAGGATCGAGAGATTCTTTTCGTAGCGCAGCCTGTTAATCATAGTGCGAACCTTGTCGGCGATATCAGGGTCAAGACTTGCCGTGGGTTCATCGAGTAATAGCAGTTCAGGATTGTTGAGGAACGCTTTACACAGGTTGAGTCGGGTGGATTCTCCCGATGAAAGTTGGCCTGTGACCCGTTTTGCCAAATGGGAGATCTCAAAAACCGCCATCATTTCCTCTATTATCTCTTTGGGCTTCTTAATACTATAGAGTCCAGCAAACACCTTTAAGTTTTGTGCAACCGTCAAATTGGACGGGAGATTGGCGTAGGTAGAGGAGAAATTCATGCGCTTCAGGATCTCGATTCTGTACTTTTCCAAGTCCAGGCCAAATACTTCGATTCTTCCGGATGTAGGCTTAATTAAGCCCAGCATCATCTGCATTGTGGTAGATTTTCCAGCTCCGTTAGCGCCGAGCAAACCGAGGATTTCCCCAGGTTTTATGGACAGTGTTAGTCGATCGACAGCGGTGGTTTCACCAAAGCTTTTGGTGAGGTTTCTAATGTGTAAAGAGGCATGAGACATTAATTTCACGACTTTTCTGGATTTTTTGGCTCTGAACAAGTCGAAACCCCCTAAATGGCGCTTGTAATCGCTTAAAAATTGGCCTTGTCTCACCAATTACCTCACTATCGTTAGAACATAACCTAAACCTCTATAATCGAAAGGTACTAAATATGAATAAAGCTGATCTTGTTGATGCTATCTCCGAACAGACCGGACTTTCAAAAGCCGATGCTGGTAAATCTTTGGACGCTGCTTTAGAAGCAGTGACTAAGTCTCTTTCTGGTGGAGATGCTGTATCCCTAGTCGGATTCGGTAACTTCTCAGTGTCTCGTCGCAATGCGCGCACTGGACGTAATCCACAGACTGGAGCCGAAATCCAAATTGCTGCGCGTAACGCAGTTAAGTTCTCCCCAGGGAAAGCTCTTAAGGACGCGGTTCAATAGAACTAGTTTCCAAAATAATTTGAAAAAGGCCGGATTTTCCGGCCTTTTTTATTGTGTGAAAGTGACGCCTTTTGTGTTTCCGGACGACGGATCGATTCCCAATAATCCATTACCGTTATTGGTGTATTCACAATTGGATGTCGGTAGAGGTCGTAAGGCCGCAGATCAACTGGAGAGGATGTTTTCCGGTAATGGATGGTCTCGGTTTTGGCGTAACGGAATTTACTCCTTCCATCATTACCATAGCACCTCACACGAGGTACTGGGTTGCTACCAAGGTGAAGCAAAAGTACTCTTGGGAGGTGAGAATGGAAAGCTCCTTCATATTCATGCGGGTGACGTTATTTTGATCCCAGCTGGTGTGGGACACTTCAATAAAGGATCCAGCGCCGATTTTGGAGTGATTGGTGGTTATCCGAAAGGGTTCGATTGGGATATGCAGTATGGCAGACCCGAAGAGAGGCCTGCTGTGTTGGAGAACATTGCCGCGCTACCGGTACCACCAAGAGATCCAATCTTCGGACTTACAGGTGGATTAACGGAGTATTGGACCGCATCCTAGTTTTCAGGGTTCATTATTTGAGCACGTTTCTGAATGGCCCATTTGGAGTCACCAGTCTTTAATCTGGCCAAGCGCAAGAGCGCATCAATGAGCTTAGTACCGTTGTAAAGCCAAGGCGTTTTCCAGTAGCGCATTAAGTATTGAAAGGGCCAATCCCGTTGACCGTGCCGGTTCATTTCCTCGCCCCACCGGGATAGCAAAATTCTGTTGTTGGATTTGTCGTGATCACGCCGGCCGGGTGAGGCACTAACGTGATGCCATATTTGACTGTGTCCAGCGACGAAGTGGCGAAAGCCTTTCTTCCCAATTCTGAGACAAAGATCGACGTCTTCGCATCCGTTCAGGTAGGTCTCGTCGAACCCGTTCAACTCTTCAAAAAGCGCGCGCTTCAATAACATACAGGCTGCGGTCACTGCCGGAAAATCACGATAGTCGAAGCTTGGAAGAAACGGGTAGTTTTTTCCGTAATGATCTGGAAGGCCGACGAGATCGAATACGATACCGGCGTGGTCCAAAGACTTACTTTGAACATTGCGCTGGATGTTACCGACGGTTCCGACTTTTAGCTTTCGGTTGAAGCATTCTATCATGGGCTCGAACCACCCTTCGGTGAGGATCAGGTCATTGTTCATAAGTCCAAGGAATTCTCCAGTGGCGAGTTTCGCTGCCCTGTTTACGGATTTGGCGTAGCCAGACCGAGTTTCGTTGTGAATTACCGTTACGTGGTTGTCATCGATTTTATCGAGGAATTCATAGGTCCCATCGCAGCTGCAATCGTTGGCGATAATTAACTCATAGGAAACAGGGCCGACGGTTTCAAAGAAGGTTCTAAGAAAGGTTTCCGTGCAATCCAGTCGATTGTATACGGGAACGATAAAGGAAACTTTAGGCGCTTCATTAGCCAACATCAGTGCCATGGTTTACCTCTTACTGGGGGGCGCAAACCTTTTGTTTGGGAGGGGTGCCTGAAGGCAGTAATGAAAGTGTGAAATTTTATATTTCATTTGCTTCGCTACTCACTTCAAACAGGTTTGGGCCGAAGCTTCGTAGCCTTGAAACTACTAATTAAAAATCTAGGACGATTCCAGTGGATTGTTCCTGCCCTCTTCATTTCAGCAATTTCTGCCTTTGCTCAGAATGCTGAAATTCAATGGAGCGAAGCGGCAGTTTCTTACGATGAGTCTGCTGGAACAGTCGATGTAACGCTGATCCGTAGCGGCAATTTGAGCGGCCTTGCGAGGGTCTTCTACCGATCTGTAGAGGTATCAGCAACCTCGGGATTTGATTATCAGGCGATATCCAGTCGCCAGGCTTTGTTCACTTCAGGGAAAGAGGAGCTTCAGATCAGTGTCAGAATTAGTCAGGATGCTCTAGAAGAGGGTGATGAGACGTTTCTATTGCAATTATTCAATCCGGGAACGGGTGTTACCATTGGGAGTCGAAAAGATCTTCAAATAACGATTCTCGACGACGAGACTGCATTTATTCAGTGGGCCCAAGGGGTGGTACGCGTCGCTGAGGACGAGGCAATGGTGGAAGTCGTCGCGACCCGAAGCGGGGGCATCAATTCATCTGCGACTGTCAATTATGAAACGTCGGGAGTAACGGCTTTGGCAGTTACCGATTTCCAATCGAAAAGCGGAGCATTGACCTTTGGCGTTGGGGATATTCAGAAAAGCGTCTTCATCAGTTTGAATGACGATTTTATCTCTGAGCCTGATGAGGAGTTTACGATACTTCTTTCTGATCCAGATTCTGCTGAACTCGGATCTACCTCGCAGGTCAGGGTAATCATTGAGGACGACGAATCTTCTGCGGGAAATATTGGCTGGTCTGTTTCAGAAATTCAAGTTGCGGAATCTGAAGAGCAAGTCGATTTGGTTGTGGAAAGAACCGGGGGCAATCAGGGCGCGGTTTCGGTGCAGTATGCAACCCGGGGCGGCACTGCACTGGATGGTATCGATTTTACGAGCGCCAGCGGGACTTTGAACTGGATAAACGGATCCAATACCTCGCGGTCGATTAGCATTTCTGTAGCTGATGATCAGGTCGATGAAGTCGATAAAAGCTTTGAGGTGGAGCTTACTCTTGGCACGGGAGATGCGGTCCTTATTGTTTCGACGGTTACGGTTACAATTCAGGATGATGACAACGCAACATCGGAAGTGGGAACGATAGGGTTTGCCAGTGAACTTCTGTCGGTTGAGGAGTCATCGGGAACGGCTGGTATCGTAGTCTCAAGAACCGGAGGCACCTTCGGGAAGATTGATGTCGATTATTCATTTTCCGATTCTACTGCGAATGCGGGTGCGGATTTTACGGGCATAGATGGTTCTTTGTCTTGGGAAGACGGTGACGGCGCAGATAAGACGATCTTGGTTCCGATTATTGACGATGCTGCCTTCGAGTCAGACGAAGCGTTTTTTATCTCCTTGGATTCTTCAACGGGTGGACTCTTCAATGATAACTTTATTGTTAGCGTGATCATCGAGGATGACGATCTCAATGATTCCGGGACGGTCGTTTTTGCGGAATCGTCTCAAACAGTTTCAGAGGACAGTAGCGCTGTGTCAGTGAGTATTCAACGTTTGGGAGGATCCACCGGTGCGGTTTCTGTCGCTTATGAAACCAACGCCGGTTCGGCGATGGCGTCTTTGGATTTCATTAGTCAGGTGGGTGTATTAAACTGGGCGGATGGAGACTCTTCTGCCAAAGAGATTTCTATAGGACTTCTCAACGACGAATTGTTTGAAGGTCCGGAAGTTTTTACGGTCTATCTTTCTGATGTCGATAGCGGTTCGGTTGCTGGAGCAAATAGTGTCCATACCATCACAATAACGGACGATGAGGAACAGCCGGGTACCTGGTTTGAATTTGATCGTATCCTTTATTCCGGTACTGAAGGAAGTGAAGAGATTCTGATTCAGGTTGATCGATTTGGTGATGGCGTTGGTGAAGCCTCGGTTAGAGTCTCCTCGGCAGACTCGAATGCAGTGGCTGGCTCCGATTATGTCATACTCGACACTGCACTTTTTTGGGAAGCTGGTGATTTGTCGCCCAAACTGTTTAATCTTGTTATACTCAATGATTCTATTCCCGAACAGAGTGAACGGGTAAGTCTTTCATTAAGTGAACCCAGTAACAACGCCCGGATCGGGGATCTCTCAAATGGCGAGGCACTCATTTATGATGACGATCGCGAAACCGGTGAATTGGTTAATCTATCGACTCGGGGATATGTGGGCCTGAATGATGAGGTTCTTATCGGAGGCTTTATCATCTTTAACGGACCTCAAAAGGTTCTCATACGTGCGGTTGGGCCATCTCTTGTTGGAGTTGAAAACGTATTACCGAATCCTTCATTGCAGATAATAGACAATACAACCCAAATGGTGGTCGAGGAAAACGATAATTGGATTGATGACACGTCGCAGATCCAGGCGATTATTGATACGGGTCTAACCGGTCTCAATACCAGTGAAAGCGCAATTATCACGACTCTGCCAGCAGGGACTTACTCGGCGATCGTTTCTGGAAATGGGGGGACGGGTATCGGCGCAATTGAACTGTATGTAGATGCATCGGCTGGCCTAGATGGGGATCTCGTCAACATCTCGACCCGTGGACGAGTTTCATCCGGTGCGGAAATTTTGATCGGAGGCTTAATCATTGGTGGTAGTGAATCAAAACAGCTGCTGTTTCGTGGTATGGGTCCTTCGCTGATTGTTCCGGGAAGTCCTTCGTTGGCAGATCCGGAATTGCTCTTATTCAACAGCTCAGGCGTAGTGATTTATTCGAATGATAACTGGTTTGATGCAATCAATTGGGACGAGATCGAGGCTACGCTTTTCGCACCGATGGATACTGAATCTGCTATGTTGTTGGACCTTGAACCTGGTGTATACACACTTCATCTGAGGTCAGCAGGCGGCGATGCTGGTATTGGTTCTGTAGAGATTTATACCCTGAATTGAACGACAAGGCCCCCAGAAATCTTGGTTTTCTAAGGTTTTCTGCACCTTGATGGTTTTTAGAAACTAATTAACACGGATCATTGGGACAAGGTGTCAATGAATCTTCAGGTGGGTATGGATCGCGCAGTGATAAATACTTTCTTATCGCTTCTCCTAAACAAGCTGATTGCCCGCTTATCCCCTGTGTTTATGGGCCTACGAGACCTTAGGGTTAGAATGGTTATCCAAGGCTCACAGTGGGGTACTCCCAGATGAGGTTCTATATACGGAGGGATTTCCTCTAGATTTCAAATTTTTCTAAAAAAGCCAGCTATGTCGGCTCTTAGCTTCTGATTCCCCCTTAGTACAGTATCGAATGGGAGGATGGTAAATGAATTTAGAACCAATTGTGCCACGCTCGCAGCCTGCTCCTACTTATTAGCTCTTTAAATGTTTAAATTAATACCTGTCCCTATGACAAAAAAACTACTCACTGTCTTGACCCTAGGTTTCCTTTTCTCATCAGTTTGGTCACAAGCCGAGTCTGCTGGAGAGATCTCAGAGTCCCCCTCCAACGAGACCCTCCAGCGGTTTGATGCGATTCCTCTCCATTTTGAGGAAAACCGCGGTCAGCTCGACGATCGGGTTAAGTATGTCGCCCGCGGTTTAGGTTATCAGCTACTTCTCACTCCCGAAGAGCGGATCATGATGATTTATCAGCCGGTTACTGAAGCCCCTTCATTCAAATCCGGAATTCCTTCTTCACATAAGATGCCGGAAGTTCCGCAAGCGTATGCGGTTCGCATGCAGTTTGATGGATCTAATGAAGATGTCCGAATGGAGTCAGAAGGAGAGCTTGCCTCCAAGGTAAATTATTTTCGAGGACGGGACCGCGAAAAGTGGGTGCGTAACGTTTCCACATTTCAAAAGGTGCGGTACAAGAATCTCTACGACGGAATCGATGTGGTTTACTACGGTAACCAGCGCCAAGTGCAATATGATTTTATCGTTCAACCAGGAGCTTCATTTGAAAATATTCGGATGAAATTTGATGGGGTTGAAGAGCTCAGTGTAAATGCATCTGGAGATTTGATCTTGAGGATTCATGACGGTGATTTGGTTCAGCGTCGTCCGTATATTTATCAGGTCGTAGACGGAAATTCCATTCAGGTAGAAGGTGAGTTTCATTTGATTGATGAAGAAACTGTGCAATTCCTGGTTAAGGACTATGATGAGACACTTCCTCTGGTAATTGATCCTGTTATTGAATACTCAAAGATTTTCGGAGGAACCGGTGGGGAGGTTGCTTATGGTATCGAAGTAGACGATACCGGACATGTTTATCTTACGGGTGTGACATCTTCGTTCGATTTTCCAACGACTCAGTTTTCAGGTACTTTGGACAGTAGCTACAACGGTGGAACGTCGGATATTTTTGTGTCCAAAGTTGCACCTGACGGGCTGAGCTTTGAGTGGAGCACTTATATTGGTGGGGCAGGACAAACCAACGGTAGCGGCGGCAGTGGCCAAGACGTCGCTTACGACTTGGCACTGGATGCGTCTGGTAGCGTCTATGTAGCAGGGGCTACTGCTTCCGAAGACTTTCCTGCAGACTATCGGTACTACACCCAGGTTTCATACGAAGAAGGCGAATACGTTGGGTTACTGCACAACCCAGTGCCTTTGGACAGCTTTACGTTGATTGCAGAGTCGGCGAATTTAGGATTCGGTGACGGAACCAACACTGAGGATGCTATTGTTCTTAAACTGAATCCACAAGGTGATGATATCGTTTACAGTGCGCTTCTCGGAGAAGGTGCTGCCAACGGATTGATGTATGACGTTGCTTATGGCATCGATGTGGACAGTGCGGGTCGAGCTTATATAGTTGGCACGACGACGCCGATCGAGCCGAATTTGGATTTTACGGGGTTCCAGATCTTTCCGGTTACGGATAACGCCATTAACCTTCAACCCCGTTTTTTAGGTGGTGGAACGATCGACTCGTTCGTGACGGTATTGGCAGCAAATCCGATAGGTGCTGTTTCAGACATTGAGTATTCAACCCTGATTGCTGGAGGTGAAGACGATTACCTTTACGAAGTTTCCGTGGATGATTCCAATATCAGTGATGTGCATATCTGGGCCACAGGCGCCTCCAAATCGTTCGATACAGATCCAGACGACTCGGCGCCATTCCCTATTATTTATTTTCCTATCGTTGCTGAGGAAGTAGACGAAGAAACGGGAGTGATTACTCTAATAAACAGTTTTCCTATAACGAACAACTACACCTCATTCGACAGTAGCTTTAACGGGGGATTCGATTCGTTTGCGATCGAGATTAGTCCTGAATCAGCTCCGAGCCTTGTTACGCCTCCAACTCAGCCAGTCGCTGACGTTCCCGAATTCGATACTGACTTAGGCGATGAAGATGGCTTTATTCAATATGCGTCGGATTTGAATGCTTATGCGATAGCTCTGCAGGGTTATTCTGATGACCTACAAATTTTCAATGTTTCGAATCTTGGGTCTGTTCCGCGTTGGACTTACGAGCTTCCTCAAGCGGTACCAGACTACGAGGCTGCCGACCCATTTGCTCCGACACCTGCAGAGCAAGATGTCCTTGATGCCCGGGCCGATGCACTTGCTGATTATGCGGATGTTGTGTCTGCCTATGATGCCGCCCGTGCGAATTACACTGCGGTGTTACTGGCAGGGCAAATCGCGCGTCTGGATGCTTTGACCTATGCTACCTGGTTGGGTGGCGGACCTCGCGGACTTGGTGAAGGTGGCGACGGTGAGCAGGGAGTGGGTGAAGACGGATTTACACCTACGCCTGGAGGTAGTCAGTTCGACGCCGATGATGTCGGTTATGATATCGCAATTGATTCTGCTGGGTTGCTTTATATCGGTGGATCTACCTCTTCGACTGATTTTCCAACTTCTAATGATGCTTTGCAGACTAAATACGAAGGTGGATTGAATGGATGGTTGTTTAAGTTGGATCCCACCCAGCTTGATAACAATGATCAGATGGTATTTAGCACCTATCTGGGTGGAGAAGCGGATGATGTTTTACAATCCATTGTGATTAATGCTGATGATGAAGCAGTCGTAACCGGTTTTACAGCCTCGGAAGATTTTCCTGTATCAAGCAATGCATTCGATATTGTTGCAAACGGCAGCAAAGATGTTTTTATCGCCAACTTTAGTGTGGATGGATCTTCGCTCGATTTTAGTACCTACCTCGGTGGATTCAGTGATGACGAAGGCAATAAGGTGGCAATTAATAGCACTTTTGATCCGAGCCGCGTATTTGTAACCGGCTACACAAACTCCACGGATTTCTTCACGACGGTTGACGCCACAGCTAGCCCATCGGATGTTCAATATCTTCGTGGAGAAGATACCATTGGGAATACGATCAACATCGATCCGGGGTTATCCGCCGGCTTTGTAACTCAGTATGATTTGAGCCAACCCACGCCCGTGGATAATGACTTCTTCGACGACCGTCGTTTCCTTGGAGGATTTGCAGCAACGGTTGTAGGAAATACCGCCGCTGCGACTTTCGAAGGCGCTGAACCCGACCATGCGGGTGTAGTAGGAGGAAAATCAGTTTGGTTCTCTTGGACTTCTGTGGCGGTTGGTGACGTTATCCTTTCTACCGATGGCAGTAACTTTGATACCCTTCTGGGCGTTTACCGTGGGCCGAGCCTTACGAATCTGACTCAAGTAGCGGGCAATGACAACAAAGACGGAACCGTTGACACCAGCGAAATCCGTTTGTCGGTTGACAAAGGAGATATTTTTTCAATCGCCTTGGACGGTGCGGGTGGAGACTTTGGTGATTACAAATTCGATCTGTCTTTTGAGACCTTCAATGACCTCTTTTCTTATACCAACGACTCGAGTCAATTTCTCAAATCCCTCGCACATGAGGAAGATTCCAGTAACGTCACCGCAGGTCGAGAAGGCGGAGAGCCTAATCACGCGCTTGCGAGTGTGGGTAAGTCGATCTGGTGGTCTTGGGAAGCTCCTACGACTGGAACGGTTTCTATCTCAACGACTGCGACGACTGTTCTTGACGAAATCAACTGGAAGCCAGTTATCGCGGTTTACACGGGTGGGCAATTAAACTCCCTGGAGCCTACTCTCGTTGGGGACAATGTTACAGGAATTGAAACGGATCCACAGACAGGCCAACCCATCGTCTTGTATACTTCTGATAGTGCTGTTCGATTCGTAGCGCAGCGTGGAATCGTATACCGTATCGCGGTGGATGGCCCCATAGGTGCCGTGCCTTCAGAAGGTAATATCACTTTAAAGATCATTCAGGAGTATAATGATAATTTCAGTAATGCTGAGGATCTTGGTGACGATGCGGATGATCTCTATACGATTACCGCACAGGGAGATAATTACAACGCAACTCAGGAGCCACTTGAGCCCCAACATGGTGGGAACGCAGCTGGTAAATCTGCGTGGTGGAAATGGACTGCACCAGCAGATGGATTGGTCAATTTAAAGACCTATTGGGATGACTTCGATCCTATCGCTTTTCCAGACAGTTATTTTGATACGATACTGGCAGTTTATGTTGGCGACGAGATCACTAGCCTCCAGGAAGTAGCGAGTGACAATGATAGTGGACCTGGTGAGACCAGTGAAGTTAATTTCTTAGCAATCGGTGGGACTACTTACTGGATTGCAGTGGACGGTGAATTTGATGGATCCACAACGACTGAGGGAGATATATACCTGCAATTAAATCTTTTGCCACAGAATGATCTTTTCGAAAATGCCAGTGTAATTGCCGGCACTTCATTGAGCGTTGGCGGCTTTAACTTGAATGCAACTGAAGAGTTAGGTGAACCGGACCACGCTGGAAATATCGGGGGTAGGTCCTCATGGTGGCGTTGGACCGCGCCTTCGAATGGTCAGGTGATTATCGACACTTCTGGAAGTGATTTTGATACGCTTCTTGGGGTATATACGGGGAATAGCTTAGGCTCCCTTGTGGAAGTGGATTCGAATGATAATTACACAAGTCCAGATTTGGCATCTCAGGTGGCTTTTACTGGAACAGCTGGAACTGAATACTTTATAGCTATAGATGGCTACAATGCCGGTTTTGGTGCTCTTGAGGGGCAAATTACACTATCCCTAACTACACGGACCAACAATAACGATTTCCAACAATCCTTTATCCTATCAGGGTTTGTTGATCAGGACGAAGGAAACAACGGCGCTGCTGATCTTCAAGTGGGAGAACCCGTTCACGGAGGAGTAGCCGGCGGAAAGTCGCTTTGGTGGTCATGGGTTTCTCCATCGACGGGTCCCGTAGAAATCAGCACGGAAGGTAGTCTTGTTGATTCCCTACTTGCTGTCTATACAGGAGACGCGCTTGCGCAGTTGAATCTGGTGGGCTCTAGCGATGACTTTGATGGAAATCTCTACGGAAAAATTGTCTTTGAAGCAGTTGCTGGCGAACGGTACCGTGTAGCTGTTGATGGAAAAAATGGAGCCTCAGGATTGCTAAGGGTCAGTGTGTCCATGCCTGCTAATAACGATCTGGAGAATGCTTGGGAACTCACCGGCGTAAACGAAGGAATCATTCACACAACCTTTAACGCAGATATGGAGGCTGGTGAGCCGTCTCATTCAACGACAGAAGATGCAGTCGCCGGTGGTTCTGTCTGGTATCGTTGGACAGCACCTTCAGATGGTATCTTGAACATTTCAGCGGTTTCTCTGACTGAAGACCTGAGTGTAGCAGCCTATGTCGGAGATAACTTTGTCGACTTCGAAAACGGACAGTTGGCGATTGGTGTTAATAAAACAGTATCTCTCCCTGTCGGTGAGAATCAAGAATACTTTTTTGCCATACGTGGATTACCTACCCAGTTCGAATTGGAACTGGAACTCGTGCAAGCAGCGATCGTAGGAACTTTTGATGGTGCGATTGATATGTCGGGCTTTAATTCTGAAGCCTTCCAAAGTAATGAGAATGCCTTTAAGGAGCCGGGCGAACCCCTGCATGCCAGCAACTCTGGCGGTCGATCAGTGTGGTTCGAATGGATCGCACCGAATAGCGGAAATTTGACCGTATCAACGGATGGCAGCGATTTTGATACCCTTCTTGGAGTCTACCGGGGAACTAGCCTTTCCAACTTGTTGGCGTTGGCTTCCAATGATGATTTTGCGGCGTTTGCTCCAGACGGAACCAGTCAGGTCGTGCTGTCTGTGAATGAAGGTCAAAAGTATTTTATAGCTGTGGATGGTAAATATGATTTCGTTGGTAATACGATTGCAACGGGCAATATACAGCTCTCATTGAGTCTTTCTCCATTCAATGATTTCTTCTCAGATGCTACGCTGCTTACGGGAGGATCGTTTCTGATTGAAAGTTATACCAACAACGCGGGTAAGGAAGCGGGGGAAAGTAATCATGCGAGCAACGCAGGCGGTAGTTCTGTATGGTATGACTATCTCGCACCGGCAGAAGGTATGGTTGTGATTGATACAGCTGGTAGTGAGATAGACACGCTGTTGTCTGTTTACACCGGAGACACTATCGCGGGACTTTCAAATGTCACCGCCAATGACGACCTTGGAGGCGTTATAACCTCCAGCCGAGTGGTTATTCTCGCTGAAGCGGGTCAGTCGTACAAGCTCGCGGTTGATGGTAAAGACGGTGCCTTTGGTGATATCGTTCTTAGCCTGTTTATGATTTCTGAAAATGATGATTTCATAGATCGCATTCTTCTCACTGATGACTCGGGCACGACGTCAGGCGTAACTGATTTTGCAACTCATGAGGTTGGGGAGCCCGTTCACGCCGAGAATATTGGTGATAGATCCATTTGGTGGGAGTGGATTGCTCCTGCAGATGGTCGCATCGATTTGGATACATCCGCTTCGGACTTTGATACCTTGTTGGCTGTCTACACAGGAGATACAGTCAATAGCCTGACTGAGGTAGCATCGAATGATAATGCCGAGCCTGGTAAGGTCGTTTCGTTTATCAGCACTCCAGTATTTGGTGGTACCAGCTATAAGATTGCCGTTGATGGACTTAACGAAAGCGGAGAAGGTGAACGTGGAACTGCGTTGTTGAACTACGGGTTTACCGAAGCACCGGCGAACGACAATTTCTCACTTGCTCAAGATATACCGGGTATTGAGGGTGATGTGGCGGCAAATAATTACGCCGCGTCGTCAGAACTTGGCGAAGGATTTCAGGAATTCAACACATTCGGTCGCTCCGTCTGGTGGCAATGGACGGCTCCCGCACAGGGACAGCTGAGAATTAATACTCTGGAAAGCGATTTCGATACGATCCTGGCAATTGCTTTCGGAAGCAGCGTAGATGATCTGACTCTGGTTGGTTTTAATGACAATGCCAGTATTGAAGACTTGGGAAGTTCACTCACCGTATTGGTGGAAAGTGGAGTCACTTATTTCATCATGGTGGATGGCGTTGCAGGTAGTGATATCCAGAATGCTACCGGTAATGTTGCTTTGAGTCTTTCTTTCACGAACGCTACCACAGGGGGTGGAGAGTTTGAGCCAGCCGATAAATTTGAAGATGCGGTTGGTATCTTCGGATACGGCTTCAATATCACCACGACCAATGCGACAGCAACTCAGGAACCTACTGAACCATTGCATGCACGAAATTCCGGCGGGAAGTCGATTTGGTTTGAATGGACTGCTCCCGCGACCGGACTGGCTTTAATTGATACTTCGGGATCCACCTTCGACTCACTCCTGGCAGTCTATTCCGGAACCGAATTAGGTGAGTTGATAGAGATCGTTAGCAACAACGACGCCTCTGGTAGTGACACCTCAAGTAGCGTGCAGTTTATTGCAACCGAAGGAACTACTTATTTCATCGCGATTGATGGAAGCTTCAATCCGGTTACTGGCAATACGGCTGCTGGAGATGTTGAGCTTAATCTCAGCTTGCTACCCGCTAATGATGCATTTGAAAGAGCGGCACCCGTAGGGAGTGGATCTTTCAGCTTTAGTGCATTCAACTTCAATGCCAGCAAGGAAGCGGGTGAACCAAGTCACGGCGGAAATGCTGGTGGATCTTCTATCTGGTGGAAGTGGGAAGCCCAGACGGATGTCCTTGTGTCAGTAGACACGGCAGGAAGCGCCAATGCGAATGGTGATCCTCTTGATACCGTGCTCGCTGCGTATACCGGAGACTTTGTCAGCACGCTCACTTTGGTAACTGAAAATGATAACTACTCCAGTCCTGACGGGGCGAGCCAGATCAGTTTTCTAGCCTCAGCAGGTGAAACCTATTACTTCGCTGTAGACGGTAAATCCTCGGGCGCGGAGGCAGATGAGGGAACTATATTTTTCAACTTCGTTTTGATTGAAACGAACAACCTGATTAGCAGCCCTTCAACAATAGTGGGGTATGATCCAGGGGTAATTTTTGGAAGCAATGAAGGGGCCGATAAAGAAACGGGTGAACCCAATCATGGGGGAGAACCGGGAGGTAGTTCCGTTTGGTGGAGCTGGGTGGCCCCACAAACGGGTCCAGTGAGTATTACTACCAGAGACAGTGCGATTGACACCCTGTTAGCTGTCTACACGGGGCAGAGCATCAGTGGTCTTAACTTGATTGCAGAAAATGACGACCTCGCTCCGGGGAACGTCGGTAGTGCAGTTTTATTTGATGCAGTGCAGGGCACAGAATACCAAATCGCAGTGGACGGTAAAGACGGAGCCACCGGAGGTATCCAGCTGCGTTTGAAAAGTCCATCAAATGATGACTTCGCGGGCGCAATTGAGGTTTCGGGTCCAGAGTTCTCGGTTACGTCCCACAACTTTGAGACATCGATTGAAGAAGGAGAGCCGAACCATCTGGAAGAGTCCGCCGGACGCTCTGTATGGTGGAAGTGGACTTCTCCTAAAGATGGACGTGTTTCAGTCTCTACGGCAGGTTCCGATTTTGATACGATAATCGCGATTTACGCAGGCACTTCTTTGGACACGTTAGCCCTCATCGCAGGGGAAGACGACGGACCCAATAATGAAAAAACGGGGGCTGTAAGCTTCAATGCGGCGAATGGTGCAGTATACTACATCCTCGTTGATGGAAGCGACGATCAACTTGCAGGAGAAGAAACAGACTTTGTTGGAACTATCGAATTGAGTCTTGTGCTGGAGCGCCAACGAGTAGTGGGAAGCTTTAGCGGTGGCGATATCCTCATCGGTAATGCTGCCTCGATTACGGTAAATAACTCTGAAGCTTTCCAAGAACCTGGAGAGCCACAGCATGCAGGCAATGCCGGTGGTAAGTCGCTTTGGTTTACCTGGACTGCCCCCGCTAATGGAACACTCTTTTTAGACACGGCAGGAAGTTCTATCAATACATTGCTGGGTGTCTATGAAGGAAATTCTGTAAGCACCCTTACAGAAGTGAGCAGCAATGATGATGTATTGCCCGGTATTAATACCAGCGCGGTTGCGTTTGGCGTCCTGGCTGGAACGACTTACCATATAGCTGTGGATGGTGTTTTTGATCCTGTTTCAGGAATCACGGAAGCAGGGTCTATTAACCTGAACCTGGTTCTGGGAGCTACGAATAATGATTTCACGAACGCAATTCCGATAACCGGTAGCAAAGGAACGTTTACCAGTTTCGTGAATAACGCGGATGCCGAACTGGCCGAACCATTTCATGCTGGTGTTGCTCCGAATCATTCTGTTTGGTGGCGGTTAAGTCCTGAAATCAATGGTATCGCGATATTGGATACTGCAGGAAGTGATTTTGACACAGTACTTGCAGTTTATGAAGGAAGCTCGATGGGCTCACTTATTCCGGTAGCAAATGGTTCTAGCAATAACCACACGAGTCCGGATCTGACGAGTCAGGTGGTATTCCAAGTCTTGGCTGGAACGGTGTATTATATTGCGGTCGATGCGGTAACTTTGGAACCGGACCAAGGGAAGGTATTTCTCAGTTTCTCAGCTGTAGGAAGTTCTGGAGGAGACAACTTCGCTGATTGTGGAGAATTGAACGGATTTACCGATACAAGTTCTGCGTCAAACCAATTTGCTACCCGTGAGAGTGGCGAACCGATGCATGCAAACTCTCCCGGTGGAAAATCCGTATGGTGGTGTTGGACCGCACCGGGGAACGGAATTGTTCGTATAACGACGGATGAAAGCACGATTGCTACACTAGTAGGTGCTTATGTTGGCCCGTTGGTCACGTCGTTGATCTCCGTAACGCCGATCGAAGATCCGCAACGCGAGGACCCGACCAGCTTGGCGTTTGAAGCCATCGCAGGAACTACCTATCGTATCGCTGTAGATGGAGCTGTTGTGGATAATGAAGTCGCGGGAGGCATCATCTTTATCCAGCTGGGACTCAGTCCTGAGAATGATGATTTTGAAGATTCATTTGATCTTGGTAATGAGAATTCCGTGATCGCGAATGGAAATAACTACAACGGCACGGTTCAAGATGGGGAGCCCGTTCATGGAGGTGTCTCGGGTGGAAAATCATCGTGGTGGTCCTGGTCGCCAGCGGTCAAGGGTATGGTTGTTATTGATACCATGGGTAGCACGTTCGATACATCAATTGGCGTTTACCGAGGTGCCGGACTTATGGCTTTGAATGAAATTGGGGGCAATGACGATGCCGGAGCTTCTGTAAGTTACAGCCGGCTTGAGTTCCTCGCCATTCCGGGAAGAACCTATCATATAGCGGTAGACGGTGTTGAGGGAGATGAAGGTGAAATCGTATTGAACATCAACCTTACACCGATTGATGAAGTTGAGTTGGTTAACGTTTCAACCCGTGGATGGGTCGGAGTTGATCAGGAGACGATGATCGCCGGTTTTGTGGTGAAAGGTGATGGACTTCAGTCATCCAGAGTTCTAATTCGCGCGTTGGGAAATTCCCTGGTTCAAGGTGGTTTAGATCCGGCTGATGTCGTTCCTAATCCCGATCTTCTGCTGGTTAAAGATGGAATCGTTGTTGGTTCGAATGCATCCTGGATCAATGGAACATCACCAGCGCTGGTTGCTCAGTTTGGATTGGCTCCAATCGATCCGAATGAGGCGGTGCTTGTGGCGGACCTGTTGCCGGGAGCTTACACCGTACATGTCCGGGACTCGGAAGGTAGAACGGGCATCGGACTCGTAGAGGTCTATTATGTCGAAGATGAAAATTCAGGGGGCGTATCCAGTCGCTTGATCAACATCTCTACCCGTGCGCTGGTTGGCAGTGGGGATCAGAGAACTATTGGAGGGTTCGTAGTTACTGGCAGCCGTCCTAAAGAAGTGCTAATTCGTGCGATTGGTCCAAGTCTAGGGGCTGCCGGCGTTTCAGGCGCTCTTGGCGATTCCAAACTTGAGCTATTCGCAGGGGGTAATAAGATCACTGAGAACGATGATTGGCAGTCTGCTGCGAATTCTGCAACGGTAGCCTCATTACTCGCTCCGGCTGATGCCAAGGAATCTGCAATCTTGATCACTCTCGAACCAGGTGCTTATACCGCTATTATGTCGGGCGCAAATGGTAGCACGGGAATAGGACTGGTCGAAATATACGAAGTCTCCGAATAGATCGTAGGCACAGAGCTTATTTTACAGAGGCGATTCCTTAGGGAGTCGCCTCTTTCTTTATTTCGATAAGCTCGAATTCAAATTCCTTGGTTCTGCCAAAAGTGTTTCCCGGTATACTCGCGATGGTAAAGCTTGTGATCGGCGTAACAGGGGAGTGTGAATTGAGGAAATCCTCAAGTGCCTTGTCTCCTTCGATAAGCGGGTTGAGTAAGAAACCTGTTTTCAAGTTACCTCCGACGAGCCGAAAGTTCTTATCCGTACCATCGGTAAGTGTGACTCGTATTATAATGACTTCGGGCTTGTAAAGAAATGCGCAGACTTTGTGAAGGAGTGAAGGACGGTAGTTTACTTTTAACCAAAGTAGCTTTTCCGAAAACTGGGAAATATCTACATTTTCTCCTGACTGAATACTGGTTGCTATAACGGTCTCTCCTTCTGAAAGTTGTTTTGGAGTATCCGTCCGTTTGAGTAGCATGTAGCCTTTTTCTACCATCAAGGGGTGGTAGTTCTGAAATACTTCCAGATTGTAAAGAGTGTCGTCGGAGTAGGGGTACCTTTGGTCGACCAAGGCATAACGAACTAAGATATATGCGGGAGGATTTTTCCGGATGTGCTCCTGGTTCAACCTAGACAAGTGTTCGTTGTAGGCGGGATAGTTCTGTACCGTTGGCCGGGGTTGAAAATTAAAATCGTTGAGCAATAGAACTGATTGCTGGAAATGGAGCAGGTCAATGCTTGCGTCGCCGATCAGTTTCTTGATTTGAGGTAACTCGTTTTCTGCGAGTACCATGGGAATTACTTTGGTAAAGGTCTGGTTGAGGGCATCGGGATTGCGAAGGAAATTTGTATTGGTCTTAAGAATATTCCAGGTAAATGATCCGATGGGTTTGATGCCTCCGGGATAAAAAAAGGTCAGACCAACGAAATAAAATATAGTAACCGTTCCGAGCCAAATTCTACGGACAAACAAAGTCTTCGCCAGTGTTTGTGTCAGTAGGACAACTACAAAGGTCGCTTGTAAGAAAAACCCCATGTGTGAACCTGCTCTGGTTATACCTGCTTTCCAGGCAAGGTAAATGGATGCGGCCGCAATCAAAAGTATAATCCAGGCATCTAGCTGTTTCCTTTCCAAGAGGCAGAAACCAAAGATCGGAAGACTGCATACTATTAGAAAAGAGATCAGATACCAAAAAGTCCCCGCGTTTTCACTCAGGTTCATATTCCAGAGGTAACCTTGGGAAATCTGGAGAGAATTAGTAAAAAAGGCGGGAATAGTCAGTGGATTTTGTCCAATGAGAATCCAGATGGTCAGGAACGATACGAGATAGGTGCTTACCAGTTTTACTGCCTTGATGGGTTCTTTTTGCAGAATGGCTGCGATGGTTAGAATAGTGATACAAGCGATGCTCAACGTAGCAAAGCTGAACTTCATCATACTCAGGACTGTTAGGAAACATGGAATCGCATAAGTGAGCCACTTGGAAGGTTTCCCATTTAGGAGTGTGAGGCTCGCTGCTGAAATCGATATGAGGTAAATACCGTCTTTCCCGGTTGCTGCACTCAAGCTAAGGCACAGGGCTGCGAGAATCTTTATCCATAGTGATTGATTTCTTAGACCTCTGAATATCAGGAGCAAAGAAATGAAAATAACCAGTGACTCAGCAAAGATCTGACCGAAGACGTAGTACCCGAGAGAGGTGGGAGTATAGAGAAAGCTAAGGGGACCTCCCGTGAAGTTGATCGTTGTCCCAAACTCCCAGTTTTTGAAGAATGCCTCCTCGAGGGTAACTTGCCAGGAGGCATCCAGGGCTGGAATGGTGAGGTACGGTTGGGGTACGAGAAACAGAAAACAGATGAACGCAAACAGGGCTTCTATCGCGATCGGTCTTTTTGCGATGCTACTGAAACTCGGCTTCATGCTTTCGGTAATCGAGGTGGCCAGGCCAGTGAAAAATCTTCGAACTCCAATGTAAGATTTGGGTTGTAGGTTGGATCGTATCTTAATTGTTCGCCCCATCGTTTGCGCATGTAGTCGATTTCATTGTCGACTCGCGTTTTTTTAGATTGGTCGTTGTCGTCCCCACGGGAGAGTGATTCGTGGTGATAAAGTTGAGCGTGAGGAGTCCAGATGTTTACATAACCGGCTTCACGAATTCTTAAGCAGAGGTCGATATCGTTAAATGCGACCCCCAGGTGTTGTTCTTCGAAACCGTTAATTTCTTCGAAGATTTCTTTTTCAACTACCAAACATGCGGCTGTAATCGCTGAAAACTGTTGGGTCAGGTTGAGCCGGTTCCGTTGGCCCGGTTCTCCGCGAGCTGCATATTTGAAACAGTGCCCAGCCACGCCGTTGATTCCGAGTATAACGCCTGCGTGTTGCACACAGTCTTCCGGATAGTAGAGTTTGGCGCCGACCGCACCTACATGAGGTTTACATGCATGGCTGATCATTTCGTTGAGCCAATCTCCGTCGATGATAGACATGTCATTGTTCAGGAATGCGAGGTAAACGCCGTTTGCATGCTTGGCTGCGAAATTGTTGATTGCTGAAAAGTTAAACGGGTTTGGATAGCTCAATATTTCAATGCCGAGTGTCTTCAGTTCTTTGAACAATTGAGTGGTAGAGTCTTCTACCGAATTATTGTCTACAACGATTATTTCGTAGTTCGGGTAAGTCGTTTGATTCCTGATACTTTCGATGCAGGAACCAAGTATCGCAGATTGGTCCTTGGTCGGTATGATGATAGAAACTAGAGGCTCGGTCTCAGGAACAGGATACTTGAGTCTCCAATGTCCGTGGGCGATTGGCAATATCTCTACATCTGGATTGGTGCGTTTACAGTGGCCTTTCAGAGTATTTAGAGAAGACTCGCGTATGTAACCCTTCTCATCCAGTGCCAACGCAGTGGAGCCTTCAATCGCTCTCCAGTGGTAGAGTAGGTATGGCATGTGAATCACCTGATCATGATCGAGACGTTCTGTGATTTTGAGGAACAGGTCCCAGTCCTGGCTACCCTCCAATCCCGGTTGAAACTTGCCGACTTCATTTACCAAGGCGAGTTTCGTGACGGTTAGATGGCAGATGAAATTCTGGCCCTCTAATAGCTCAGGATTCCAATCCGGCTTGAAGTAGGGGTCATGACGTCGGTCATTTTTGTCGAGCTTGTCTTCATCGGAGTAGAAGAGGCCGGCATTGGGAAAGCGGTTGATGTAGATAACGGTCCTAAGCAGGGCATCTTTGGGATAGGCGTCATCGTGGTCTAGAAACGCACACCATTCTCCGGTTGCCAGACTCAATGCGGAGTTGGATGCTCTGCAGATGTGGCCGTTTGTATCTCGCTGCATTATCTTGATTCGAGAGTCCTGGCTAGCGAATTCGGTTAAGATCTTCCATACGTGATCTTGGGTTGAGGCGTCATCAGCGATACAAAGCTCCCAATGATCGTAGTACTGGTCGATCACTGACTGAATCGCTTTCCTGAGATAGATTTCCGGGGTATTATACACCGGCATGATGACGGAAATTTTTGGACTCTTCTTGAATTCAGATTTGTAGGAAGCGACTTGGTCTGGCTGGATCGAGATCAGGTGATCGTAGTCCTCAAGCCATTTATTGAAATTCCGTTTTTCCTCGGATTGAGATGCGTAGTGAGAGACTGGAAAACGAGAGAAATCCTCTATGGCGAACAACATCCACTTTCCGTTATCTGTCTTGTATTCAAATTTTAACTTCGAATTTCTAGGAATATTATCAAGCGGTATCTCGAATCCTGATGCGAGGCTGTTTGTATGGGTGGATCCGTTTTCTGAGAATACGTCTTTCCGCTCAATTCCTATCTTGCCTGGAAACTTGCTCTTACCCGTTCGGATCCGGATTTCCTTAATGGGTTCTCCATCGATGCGAAAACACCACCCGGTCATCATAAACTGGTGGCCGTATCGTCTTCCTATCTGTGCGTTTTCAACATTTGAGTGAACACCACTTTTGGATGAGGGTATCTTTCGTTCCGTGTAATATGTGTTGTGGATTTGTGCGGCTTTACGTTGATCGAATTCTAGCCAAACGCCTCCTTCGATTTTGAATTCAAAACGCAGATTCGGATTACCGGGGATATCTTCGACTTGTAATTCGAAGCCGGATTGAGCTGCGGTCAATTGGTCGGGGAATTCCTGTTGGACGTCTTCACGTTGCATCCCGTAGCGGCAAAGGAGGGTTTTGTCCCGGTACAACATGCGAACCTTGGAGATTGCGGGGCCATCTTTGAGGAAAACCCAACCTCTTATCCTGGTTTTTAGTTTCTTTTGTTGTTCAACGAAAATGGTTTCCACATTGAACAAAGGTTGCGTATCGAATGTTTGTGTTTCAGGAAGGGCGTTGATGTTTGGCCGGGTCTTTATCTCCTTCAAGGACTTGAGACTCATCTGGCAGATCTGGATCCAGGACTCCGAATTGATTTTGCATTCGATGGTGAAAGTTCCATCGTGGCGATTCGGTGGCAGTTCGCATTCGAACCCACATTTTTGCGCATCACCCTGATCGGTGTATACGGAGGAAACATCCTCCCTCTTAAGGGGATATTCCAGGACGAGTGGAGTTTCGTCCAATCGTATCTGTATTTCTCGAATCAGGAGGGGATTGAGGGCGAAACACCAACCGATGACGATTCGGTTACTCAGGTCTGGGGGTGCGATTATGCCGTCAACATTGTGAAGGATCGGTCTTTTTAATTTGTCGGGCCTGATATCCCCGGATCGGATTTGAAAGGGGGTGTGAGTTTTCGTGGATCCCTCGGTCGTGACCTCTACCGTGATGATTGCGTCTTTGGGTTCTGAGTCGAAGGTTGTGGAGAGGTTTAGGGCAGTCTCTTTATCGGATCCCTCGTAGAGTGGGGGAACGTCATTGTATTCGAGGTAAATGAGGTCCAGTCCGTCCTTTCGTATATTGATCGTAGAGCCCTTGGGTGCGATGACACCAAATATGACAGTGATCTCATTCACTTGAAGCCATAGCTGAGCCTCAGTAAGTTCGGCTTTGATTTTGGGTGTCCAGGGTAGTTGAAAGTAGAGAGTGTCGAGTAGTCCAGCGTCGGTCTTGATATAAGATCTCCAGGGACATTCGTAGCGGGGCGGGTTTGCTAGCTCGAAGTTCTCTTTGACGAGCGTCAGTGCCGGGTTATAGAAAGGGTCATTTTGAATTACTGGCATCCATTTGTTGAGTAAGTAGTCTGCTTCCTTTCTCCACCTTAACTTCTTCTCGGTACTGTTCTCCAATCCTCTTGAAGCGGATTCATGATGGTAAAGCAGGGCATAGGGTGTGTAGACAGTACGGTAGCCCTTTTCCCAGGCTCTGAGGCACAAGTCCGCATCGTTGTAGGCGATACCCAGATTGACGGCATCAAATCCACCTAGGGAGTGAAAGGTAGATGACCGGATCGCCATGCAGGCGGCCGTTACGGCTGAGTAGTTTTGAATGATACCAGCTCGACCGATTTGTCCCGGGTTTTGTCGATGAAGGAATTTAAAAGCGTGCCCCGCAGTCCCAGCGATCCCCATGATGATTCCCGCATGCTGAACATAGTCGTCGGGAAATAGAAGTTTCGTCCCCACCGGACCAACGCCGTCTCTGAGTGCATGACTCGTGAGTTCCTTAAGCCAGTCGCCTTCGATGACCTCCATGTCATTATTCAGGAATACAAGAACTTCCCCTTTTGCTTTTTGTGCAGCCCAGTTGTTGAGTTCAGAGAAGTTGAAGGGTACCAGATTTTCTAATACGGTGATTTCTTGTTTCTTATTAAGATTTGCGAGGAGGTCTATAGCGGAAATCTCGTCGCTGTTATTGTCCACAATCAGAAGCTCGAAATTGCGATAGCCCGTCTTTTTCAAGATGGACTCCACGCAGCGATCCAGGATTTCAGCGTTGTTCTTTGTCAGTATGATAATGGAGACGAGAGGATCTCCTGGTGTTGAGTAGCGTATTCTAAACGACCCGGCAGTGGGACCATCTTCGACAGATCCCGTGGGTTCATGTTTTTCCAGATACTCCGTTAGCGCTCTGCGCCCTGCAGTGACTGCGTAATCTTTATTGCCGACACTTGCGCTGGTGGATCCTTTAGCGAGGCGCCAATGATAAAGTATTCTCGGGATATGTCGGATCTCACTGTGTTCCACATGATCCAGGCATCTCAATACCAGGTCCCAGTCTTGAGACCCGACAAAGTCTTTTCGAAACCCCCCAATTTTTCGGATGAGTTCTGTCTTATAAACACCCAGATGGGAGACGAAGTTATGAGAACAGAGGAGATCTGGACCGAAGTCTGGTTTGAAATAGGGATCCAGACGATATCCATCCGGAGTTATTTTGTCTTCATCGGAGTAGATGATTTGAGCTGTCGGGTGCCTGACGATTTCAAGAGCAACATAGAAGAGTGCATGGGCGGGGATTTCGTCATCATGATCTACCAGTGCAATGTAGTCTCCGCGGACCATTTCGATGGCGCTATTGGTACACTCGGAGATGTGACCGTTGGTTTCCCGAAAGTGCACCCGGATCCGCTCATCTCTTTGAGCCCAATATTGCAATCGCTTCCGGGTGCTCTTTAAAGTTGAATGATCGTCAGCGATACAAAGCTCCCAATTTTCGTAGAGCTGATCCCGGATACTTTTAACCATCAAATCCAGTAGTTTTACGGAGGTGTTGTAGGTGGGTACTACGACTGAGATGAGGGGTTTTTTCGGAAGGATTTTTATGTATTGCCTGATCCCATCGTGGTCTCTCTTTGATAAGGTGTCGTGTTTTTTGACCCATTTCCCGTAGGGACTTTTTGCTAAATTCGAGTTTTCCTGGTCGAAGGCTTTCAGTCTTGGACGAATCAACGTTTCGCAAATCAGGGTATCCCAGTCTCCCCCCTCGTATTGATACTGCAGTTCGAAAGGAGTGGAGCCGCGTGGGACTTTTAACGGCACTTCGAATCCGGAATAGAGAATTCTTTCGTTCTGTGAATTAAACGCTTCGAGCAGGTCTTGCCTTTCGATTCCATAGCGTGCGACCTGAGTCCCTTGGCGGGTCTTGATACGGATCGACTTGATACTTCGTTTTTCGTTGAAGCACCAACCTCGAAGCAGGAATTCCCCTTTGCGAGGACGTAACCACCTGGGCCCATCAATTGAAAACGTTTTCCCGTCTGGAGTTTGCTTAAGTTCGTGCCGATAGGTCTTAATCGGGAGGAATTCGCTGGCAATATGGGTTAACCTTTTTAGAAGCGGCATCTAAGTCAAAAACAGAGCATTGAGAGTGGATTGAATAAATTGATCAACCCTTTATCTTTTCCGGATTCGGTCGACGAGTCTCAGGTAAAAAGATTTCCGGCGTTCAACGGTTTCAAGGAGCTGGGTGATTGTTTGATTTCTTTCTGTGAGAACCGTCGATTCCTTCGATGTCAGACGTCTGCGCAGTGACAAGCGGTTTTGAAGCGGTGACTCTGCTTCCATGGTTATAAATTCAATTGTTAACCACTGAATCCGCGCCGGCGGTAACTCGGGGAGAGGGGCGAACAATAGCTGAGGGTCATGTGTGAGTGCCCAGTATTCCTGTCCGTCGATGGTTGCCGGTCCAATCGTGATACCATTGGGTTGGCAGCATAGCGGTGTCTTATCCTCGGGAGTCCATTGATAGAGGACTTCCTCGTCCTTGTCCAAGAGGGCCCAGCTTTTTATGATATAACTACCAGGGAATTGGCCGGGGTCGATCCTGAGCCACTCCAGAGGTTCGGGCGGGGAAAACGGAACTTTGAATTGCTGGTGTTTTCTGGGTAAGTGCCACAGTCGTAGGGATCCGAGTTCCAACTGTGCTGGTGATTGCGGGAAGTACAGCTGCATCTCCACTTGTATCGGTGGCTTCTTTTGGGGAACGCGTTTGGTCTGGGACTCCTTATACGTTACTGTTCTGAGGTAGTCGCTAATTCTAATAATTTCTTCGTCAGGCTTTTTTATCGGGCGAAGACGCTCTGAGAGTTTTTCGATAGCCTGAGCGACATGGTCTCCTGCCTTGGCTGCGTTGGACGCTTTTGATGAGTCGTTCATCGCTGCGTAAAAGTCCGAAAGTTTCTGTGTATTCTTAGTGAGATTAAACCGGTTATTTCCAAGCTTTTTCCCTTCGTTTGCGATTTTGGTACGCAGGTTATCATCTGATAAGAGTCGCTGGCATTTTGCAGCGATTTCCTCAGGTCGGGAGTCGTGCAAAATGAGTGCCTGCTCTTCGTTGATTAGCGATTTTCCAATATTTGCTCGTGTGGTGATAACGGGTTTGCCTAAGCAGAAAAAGTCGGGGAGTTTGGAAGGGAGTCGTTTTTCGTTGTAAGCGTTTATGCGGCCCGGTTGGACCACGATGTCGGCGAGTTCAATAAGGCACCAGACTTGGTTGCGTTTCAGGAATCCGACATCCCGAATCCAGTTTTTAGCGTTCGCTGGTAATTGGCTTCGAAGCGTCAGGTCGGGAAACCCGGTTTTCAGCAAAATCGTGGGAGTTCCATGCTCATTGAGAAGGTTTACTGCTTCGAATAGGTCAATCAGGTCTTCGCCGTTGGGCCCTGAAGCTCCGCCTGGGTAGGTGATTACCTTGTAGTGCTCCGGGATCCCAAAGATCGCTTTTGAAAATGCGGGCTCGGGGTTAATTTGAGCTGCAATTTGGTCAAACCCCGGGGAAAGAACGTGATAAGGTATTCCACGGGGAATGTCTTCGATGAGACTATCGATTATCGTCGTAAAACCATCGGCGCTTTCCATAAACCATGATCCGTGGTTTGGGTCTGTTCGGTGGAGTGCGCCGTCGCCAGATAGCGGCTCTTGTGGGCGAATAGAATCTTCGTCATCCTCCAAGTGGATGATACAGCGCGCATGGACTATTTGTTGCAGGCTCTCCACAAATTGCCTGACTATTTCCCGTGGGGTCCACGCATGAATAATATTGGGGCCACGACCTTCAAAGCGATGTGGATTCCCTAGAAAATCTTCGAAGGTGAAGACGGGTATTTCTGGATAAGGGAAGTAACCGAAAGTCGGGTCTATGGCTGGTAGGGTAATCGCCACGTTATGTCCCTGCTTTTTCAGCTCGGCAGCGAAGGGTCCTATATGGTTCATGCTGTTCGAGGAAAATGTACCGTAGTGTACGAAAAGAATATTCATTTAGTTAAAAATACGTCTAAATAGGGAGACAGGTAGATTTAGGAAATACTGTCTGGTCATCAATTTAAAGATGTGAATTTATGGCTGGATCTTTTTTCAAAGATCATCATTGCTCTTAACTGAGGTTTATGACCAAAGAAACTAAAGAAATACATCCTGACTTCGATGGTCTCCTGCCAAGAGACCGAAAAGAGGCTCAATTGAAGCAGCGCGGGCACGTGTTTTGGTTCTATGGATTGTCTGGGTCCGGAAAGAGCACGCTAGCCTATGCCCTTGAAAAGCAACTATTTGCAGCAGGTTACTTTGTGCAGGTTTTGGATGGTGACAATGTGCGCACAGGTCTGAACAGCAATCTCGGATTCTCGGATGAGGATCGTTCAGAAAATATTCGCCGGATTTCTGAGGTGGCAAAGTTGTTTGCGCAGTCCGGTGTCATCACGCTGGTTTCTTTCATAACGCCCAAAATCGAACTGCGGGAACGAGCGAAGGCCGTTATCGGAGAGCAGGACTTTACCGAAATTTATGTGGAAGCGTCGTATGAAACGTGTGCGGAGCGGGATGTAAAAGGGCTCTATGCGAAAGCGAAATCCGGCGAGTTAAAGCAATTTACGGGAAAAGACTCGGCATTTGAAGCTCCTGTATCGGACAAAGTTATCACTGTTAACACAGAGCGGTCCAATGTTGGAGACTGTTCGACTGCGCTGCTGCAAAATATTCTTCCGCTAATCCAATTTTCCGAATAATGCCACATTGGTTATAACCATGGACTACCGACTAAGTCATATCAAACAACTGGAATCCGAAGCGATTTTCATCATGCGAGAAGTCGCGGCTCAGTTTGAGAATCCTGTGTTGCTCTTCTCTGGCGGCAAGGACTCGATCGTGATGCTGCACCTGGCCTTGAAGGCGTTTCACCCGGCCAAACTTCCGTTTCCGTTGCTCCACGTTGATACGGGGCATAACTTTCCGGAGACGATAAAGTTCCGCGATGAGCTCTTGGAAAAGCTCGGGGAACGGCTTATCGTGAGATTGGTTCAGGATTCCATTGACCAAGGTAAGGTGACAGAAGAAAAGGGAGTCAACGCCAGTCGCAATCGTCTTCAGATAGTTACGCTCTTGGATGCAATCGAAGAATTCAACTTTGATGCGTGTTTGGGAGGCGCCCGTCGGGACGAAGAGAAGGCTCGGGCCAAAGAGCGTTTCTTTTCACATAGAGACGAGTTTGGTCAATGGGATCCGAAAAATCAGCGTCCTGAGTTATGGAACTTGTTTAACGGGAAGAAGCACTTTGGTGAGAATTTTCGGATATTTCCCTTGAGCAACTGGACGGAGCTGGATGTTTGGCAGTATATCCTTTGGGAGCAGATTGACCTTCCGCCTATTTACTTTTCTCACAAGCGGGAAGTCTTTAATCGGCAGGGCGTTTTACTGGCCAAGTCCGAATTTGTAACCCCGTCGGATAGTGAACCGGTGGAGGAGCGAGTTGTGCGTTTCAGAACGGTGGGTGATATGACCAATACCGGCGCCGTGGAATCTCCCGCCAATTCTGTTGAGGACATTGTGGTAGAGGTAGCTGCAGCCCGTGTGACAGAGCGGGGTGCGCGAGCCGACGATAAACGTTCGGAAACTGCGATGGAGGACCGAAAGAAAGAAGGATACTTTTAATTTTTCCCATGGAATCAGACATACAAGACACGAATATGGACCTACTGCGCTTTACCACGGCGGGTAGCGTCGACGATGGTAAGAGTACGCTGATCGGGCGATTGTTGTACGACAGTAAATCGATCTTTGAAGACCAGTGGGATGCTGTCGAAGTCTCCTCTAAAAAGAAGGGCGATGAAAATGTTAACCTTGCCCTATTAACAGACGGTTTGAAAGCGGAGCGAGAGCAAGGGATCACGATTGATGTCGCCTACCGGTACTTTGCCACGCCTCGGCGAAAGTTTATCATAGCCGATACCCCGGGACATATTCAATACACGCGCAATATGGTAACCGGGGCCTCATCGGCCAACCTTGCGATTCTGCTGGTTGATGCGCGCCATGGAGTAGTGGAGCAAACCTGCCGGCATGCGTTTATTGCCACTTTGCTGCAGATTCAGCACATTGTCGTCTGTATCAACAAGATGGATTTGGTGGATTGGGATGAATCGGTGTACCGGAACGTTGAGTCTGACTTCCGCAAGTTCGCTTCCCGATTGGACTTGGCGGACGTGCGCTTCATTCCGATCAGTGCATTATTGGGGGACAACGTCGTAGACCGATCAGAGAATATGCCGTGGTATGGGGGGGCTCCGTTATTGGAAACCCTTGAAACCGTATATATTGGAAATGCGCATAATCACGTCGATTCCCGGTTTCCAGTTCAGTGGGTAATCAGGCCCCAATCCTCCGAGCATCATGACTTTCGCGGTTATGCTGGTAGGGTTGCCAGTGGTGTTTTCAAGCCGGGCGATGAGGTAACCGTGCTTCCCTCGGGATTCACAAGTCGAATCAAGTCCATTCATACGATGGATGGCGAGTTGTTGGAGGCGTTTGCGCCGCAGTCTGTCTCGATGCTGCTCTACGATGATATTGATATCAGTCGGGGTGACATGATCGTGAAGCCCAACAATAAACCGGAAGTTGGGCAGGATATTGAGGCGATGATTTGTTGGTTTTCGGATACAGAAACTTTGCGTCCTGGAAGTAGGTTTATTTTGAAACACACGACTAAAGAGGTCAAAGCGATCGTCCGCGAATCTCGCTACAAAGTGAATGTCAATACGCTCCATAAAGTAGAGGGAGACCCAGAGTTCAAGCTGAACGAAGTGGGTCGGATCTGTCTTCGGGTGTCAGCGCCTTTGTTTTATGACTCCTACAAGAACAACAGGGCGACTGGCAGCTTCATCCTGATCGATCCGAATACAAACGCGACCGTTGCCGGGGGAATGATTATTTAGTCGGGTCCTCTTCAGGCTTGCTGGTCTGGGAACTTTGGTTCGAACGGTGATAATCCCCCCGACTGAAAAACTTTTCCAGCCAAGCGTATAGGATGATGAAAATGTAACGGCTGCCCATTTCTTTGATCTTAAACTTGGCGGTGCCGCTTTTTCGGTTGCGCCAGCTGATCGGAACTGTTGTCCATGAATAGCCACGGATAATGGCCTTGAGGGGAAGTTCTACGGTCAGGTTGAAGTGTGGAGAAAGCAGGGGTTGGCAGCCTTCGATAACCTCTTTTCTGTAAGCTTTGAAAGCGTTGGTTGTATCGTTCAATTTGATACGAAACAGTATCTGAACCATTTTGTTTGCGACGCGGTTGAGCAAATACTTGAACTTGGGGTAGTCGATCACGGTACCGCCCTTAATAAAGCGACTGCCAAAGACGCAGTCGTATCCTTCGTTCAGTTTTTTCCAATAGTGGACAACGTCTTCAGGGCTATCGGATTGATCAGCCATAAAAACGACGGCGGCGTCTCCAGTCATCTGTGAAAGTCCGAATCGAACACCGTTTCCGAATCCAGGTTCCCCGGGATTCTGCACGCTGCGTATTTCCGGATGGTTCTTCTGCATTGCCGTCAGAATCTTCCAAGTATCGTCCGAACTATGGTCATCCACCACCACAATCTCGAAGGGAACATCATTATACTGAAGCGTTTTCAACAAATTCTCCAAGGTCTCTCTCAGGCACCCTGCCTCATCTCTGGCGGGGATGATGATTGATAATTTCGCTAGCTTTTGGGGCATTGATTGGGAGCAATAGAATTTTGGGCTTCGTATTACCAGACAGAAATGCGTCACTGCGATTCCTTGTTGAATAATAGCTTTTGCCGACCAACCTGTTCTGTTTCGAATGAATATTTTAAAAGCCTTGAAGAACTATTTTTTGAATGCAGATGGTGTTCAGCCCTCTGACGGCAATCATGGAAAATTCGAGTGTTTTCGGGACAAATATAAAGGACAACGATGCTTCATAATGGGAAATGGTCCCAGTCTCAAAGAGACTCCATTAGAAAAACTGGGTAATGACATTATTTGGGGAGTCAATCGGTGTCACTTGCTTTACGATCGCATATCGTGGCGCCCTTTGTTTTTTTGTGCTGTAGATCGTAGGGTGACTCCGAATATCGCACCAGAGATTGATCAACAATCCCTGCTATTGCCTAAGACAACATTCTTTCTCCCCAACGAGTTTCGAGAAACAAGAGACTGGGCGGATCGGAAAAATATCATCTGGACGACGGAGAAACTTCAGGAGCCGCATATGGGGCATGAAGGTTATTTTGCTGTGAATCCTCCTGATTTTCTCCGCATGCCCAATACGGTAACGATAACCTGTTTACAACTGGCTGTATTCATGGGTTTTAATCCCATCTATCTGATAGGTTGCGATACTCGATTTTCTATGCCGGAAGGTTTAGCAACTGGTGAAGGTCATGTCCGAGATCCTGGGACTGGGGAACTTATCGAAGGTTTTGCCCTTACTATGCAGGCCGATTCTGATCCTAATCACTTTCACCCTGAATACCTGAAAAAGGGAGATCCTTGGTCAGCTCCCAATATAGGTGGCCAGATTTATGGCTACACGAGAGTAAAAGAAGCATGCGATAAATTGGGTGTGAATATCTACAACGCAACTGTCGGAGGGGATTTGGAGGTGTTTCCAAGAAGGGACCTTCAGGAGCTTTTTTAAGTTTTTGGCTATTCACCATAGCATCTACTTGACCCCGCTAACAGAAATGGAAAAAGTTTGAACTTTCCTTTTAACCTTCCTGATGTCACCTCTAATTTTAAGGCTTAAGTTTCCTTTTATCAATCGAGCAATGTTCGTGTTTCGATGTTGGATCTACACCAATTCAGGTTGTTGTAGAAATGGATAACGCTTCGGAGATGATGGTTCCCGAATCCCGCCCACATGCTTTATCATGAACTCGATTGATGCCGATTTCGTTGAGCAATTGTTGATAGAAGCCGGAGAGTACTTGGTCCAAAAACAGGTCAGCCTAAAGGCCATTGAAAGTAAGGGATTCCAAGATTTGGTCACTGAGGCAGACATCGAAGTTGAGCGCAGAATAGCAGAATCGATAAGGAGCCGATTTCCGGATGATTTGGTCCTTGCGGAGGAAAATTTCCGCGTAGAACCTGAGAGTCTGGCTGATCACCGTATCTGGGTGGTTGATCCATTGGATGGCACAGTAAATTATGCATCGGGAAGTCCTTTTTTTGCAATTTCTATAGGATTACTCGATGCGGGAGTTCCTCGGGCCGGCTGGGTTTATAGCCCAGTGCTTAAGGATCTTTATTCTGCTCAGGCAGGTAGTGGAGCATACTTCAATGGAACGCCCCTGTTCATTGACCAAAACAAATACCCTGAATTGATTTCTTTAAGTTCTGGCTTCCTAGCGGAAATAGGTGATCACCCAAATGTTTTATCTGCTTGGCTCAGATTGGGGAAATTCCGCAATTTGGGTTCTCAAGCGCTTCAATTATGCTGGGTAGCTTCCGGGCGTTTGGCAGTCAATGTGAATTGGGAGGCTAAAATATGGGATGATTTTGCCGGTGCCCTGATTCTTAAGGAAGCCGGGGCCTTTTATCAGTCACTCTCCAGGGATTGGGTGTCTTCCTCTGATTTTGAATATCTTTTGGAACCTGAAATGTCTTTGCAAAGTGTAAGTCTTCATCCCAGCGTTTTTGAATCTGTTCGATCTCTTATTCCCAAACTCGATTTGACCAACAATGAAGCATGTAGTTACTGAAAATTATCTGGATGAGGCTCAGGTTCATCCACCCGAGGTTTCCGAACAGTTTTCTTTGGCGATTAACGATTCTTTGGCAAAATTAACAGAGGAAAAAAGCTCATTCGTTGAAATTGCCTCCCCGTATGCTGTTTCTGAGCCCCAAGCAGGTTTCTCCAAAGTGGGATTCAATTACTCGCTATGCAGTAAAACTGGGTCACTATACTTAAACAAGCGACCTTCATCCGAGCAGGTTAGTTGGTATTTCAATAAGTCTCCCAGAGCAAAATATTTGCAGTCTAAGCCCTATATCGCAGCGACTCAGGCTCTCAGGGCTCATCAAACTCAAATCCATTCCAGTTGGGTAAACCGACTTTTGAAATTTAATCAGGATGTTCCAAAGTCTGTAGTGGAGGTTGAAAGTGAAACGCCCGATTTACTTATCTCACTACGGGCTTTGGGTTTTGACCTGGCTTACAGTTTAAACCCTCGTCATTCTGAAAATTCCTTGGATCGACACGGAATTCGGACTATCGTCTCAAGTAATCTTTCGCCCAATATTTTAGGTAATATTGGCTTGGTTGCTGCGTTTAGAACTTTTGAGCAGCAGCATGACCCAAGAACGTTTACTAAAGAGATTTTCAGTATTTTATCGAGTGGCGGTTATTTTTTGTTAACCACCCGAGTTGCCAGCGGTTTTGATATTCAAATGCTCTGGGAGCATGCCAAGATTTCCCCACTGGAACATATGAATCTTCCTACCGTAGAGGGAATTAAAAGCCTTATCGAGCAGAGCGGCTTCGTTATTCAGGAATTAAGTACCCCAGGTCAACTCGACGTGCAGCTATTGGAAAAGGCTATCAAGGAAGATCCAACAATTTCTCTGCCACGTTGGACTGAATATTTTATGACAAATCGTGACGAGTATTCCAAAATAAAACTCCAAACGTTCCTTCAGGAAAATCTTTTAAGTTCAAATCTAAGATTGGTGGCCCAAAAAAGGTAAGTAATCTCATGTCTCTTCTAGAATATTTCTCATCATCAAATTCCATAACTGGTTTTTGTGACCAGTACTTTCGTTACTTTGCATCCAAGTTTACAGATGCTGGATTTAGTTCGGACTGCGAAAGGGTTTTGTTGGCGCTAGAAGGCATAGCTAAAAAGGGGGGGCGCATATATTTTTGTGGAAACGGAGGCAGCGCTTCTACGGCCAATCATTTTGCTGCTGATTTGGGCAATAACACACGAGTTGAAGGCTTTCCAAATTTTATCACAGAAAGTCTCTGCTGTAACGAAGCGCTAGTAACAGCTATTGGAAATGATTATGGGTATGAGAAAATCTTTTCGAGGCAACTGGAAGATCGCCTATGTTCTATAGATGGGGTAGTGGCTATCTCGGCCAGTGGAAATTCTCCAAATGTTATCGAAGCCGTAACACTTGCTAAGGAACGGGGTGCTTCCACCATTGGTTTAACGGGTTTTGATGGAGGCAAGCTACGGGAGGCGGTTGATATCAGTTTTCATGCTCCTTTCGCCAAAGGAGAATACGGTCCTGTTGAAGATTTCCACCTGATGATTAACCATTTCGTTGTTACAACGCTGCGATTACAAAGACTTGGACATCCGTAATCTATGAGTAGTAAAATACTTAAAGCAGGAGTCATAGGATTTGGTAAAATGGGTCAAATCCGGATGCAATGCATTGATGAACATCCTCTGTTGGAACTGAAAGCCATCTGCGACCAAAACGTTGAGAAGCTAGCCGGGTATACTGAGTGCTTTGTTTCTGCTGACTATCAAGAGGTTCTCAAGCAAGATCTGGATGTTGTATTCGTTTGTTGTTTCAACAATGTCGCCCCTCAGATTGTGATAGATTCTCTGAATCGTGGTTTGCATGTTTTTTGTGAAAAACCACCAGGCACCTGTGTTGAGGATGTTGAGAGGGTTATGGAAGCCGAACGGGCACATCCTGGATTGAAGCTTAAATACGGTTTCAACCACCGTTACCATTATTCAGTAATGGAAGCCAAGCAGATGATTGATTCAAAGGAATTTGGAGATATTCTTTGGATGCGTGGTGTTTATGGTAAATGCGGTGGCATCATGTTTGAGAATTCCTGGCGCAATCAATCCCATCTTGCCGGAGGTGGTATATTATTGGACCAAGGGATCCATATGCTTGATTTGATGCGCTATTTCTGTGGAGATTTTGAATCTGTCAAGAGTACTGTAAAAACCTGTTTCTGGAAAATACCTCACGAAGATAATGCATTTGCTCTTTTGGAAACCGCCAAAGGCCAAGTTGCTATGCTTCACTCTTCGGCAACTCACTGGAAACATCATTTCTCTTTGGAAATCTGTTTGGAAGATGGGTATATCAATCTTGAAGGGATTCTTTCGTCTACCAGAAGTTACGGAGAAGAGAAGTTGGTTTTTGCAAAAAAACAATTTGAAGATTCTGCTTCGGCATTTGGAAAACCACAGGAACAGATGATCTATTTTGACCGGGATGATTCTTGGAGATTAGAGGTAGAAGATTTTGTTAACTCAATTTTGAATGAAATTCATTCAGAATATTCAGGCAATTCTCAGGATGCTTTACATGTCATGAACACTATTAACAAAATTTACGGGAACGCAAAATTATGAAGACAATTGCAATGATTCCTGCTCGGATGGGAAGTCAGAGGTTGAAAAAAAAGAATCTGCGGGAAATAGATGGGATTTCCTTGATTAGCCGTGCTATCAGGAAGTGTAAGAAATCAGGTGTATTTGAAGAAATTTGGGTTAATTCCGAGGCTATTGAATTCCAGGACATTGCAGATCATGAGGGAGTGAACTTTTACTTAAGACCGGAAGCTCTTGGAGATAACCAATCCACGAGTGAACAATATACATCCGATTTTTTAAAGCATGTGAGTTGTGATTATATTTTTCAGGTTCACAGTATTGCTCCGCTGTTAACCGTGGATGAGGTTAGGGGTTTTGTTCAATATATGGTCAACTCTGAATATGACGCTCTAATGAGCTGTACTGAAATTCTTATTGAATGTGCAATGAATGGGTGCCCGATAAATTTCACTTTTGACGAAAAAACAAACTCTCAGGAATTGGATCCCATTCAAAGAATTTGTTGGAGTATTACTGGATGGAAATCAGAACCGTTTCTTTCTGCTTTCAATTCAGGTAACTGCGCTACCTATTCTGGAAAGGTTGGCTTTTACGCAGTCAATAGCCTTGCGGGCCACGTAATAAAAACGGAGGAAGATTTAATCATCGCACAAGCGCTAATGTCGATATACCCTGATAAGGGTGTATTCTTTTAGATATTACCATCCTTCTGCGAATCATGTTCAAAACTGCGCTAAGGCTTTTAGTTAAGAATCTTTATCGATTTGAGCCAGGCAGAAAATTGGTAAAAGCGTTCACCTCTGCCTGTATTGATAAGGAAATTTCTGGCAGCGAGTCTGTTGTCTTATCGACCGTAACGGGCAATACGGAATTCGTTTACCATTTTGCTGAGGACTTGGAGTTTCAAGGTAAAGTTGTGGATAACCTTTTATTCCAAGGGTTTTTATTAAATAGTCCTGTTTTTGAAAAAGTTGTTCTTTGGGATGATGAATGGTGGAATCGGATGAGTCGGGATCCGGCTCTACCCGAAGAGTTTGGCTCAAGAAAGGAGTTCTTTAGAAGCGTTTTGTCGAACGAATCTGTCTTTAAGACTTTTATGGAAGGGAAGTGGTTTCTTGAAAGAGCCTCCTATAGTGAATCCTTGATTAGAGAATTGCTCCAATTCGATGTTTGGCAGAATAAGCTTCTGCGATCACCGGAATTCATAGCATTTGCACAAAACTCAGAAAGTTTGACTGCCCATATGCTTCAAAGTATGCGGGTTATTGAGCAAGCCTCCATTTCGAAGGAATTTCTTTCTAAATTGATCTCTTACGAACAAAGCCGAAAACAAATAATCGATATTGTTTCAACTAAGAGATATTATTATTCGGAATACTTGAAGTATGCTGGTTTTCAGCGGAAGTTATTGAATGACGCTTCTGTCATGCGAATGCTGGTAAACGAAGATTCGTGGTTAGAGAAGTTGTTCTTGAACAAACGATTCCTACAGGAAATTGGGCGGAATGAAGGCGTAATACTCCACGTCCTAAAGCAGAAACTTGCACTTCAAATTTCTGTCGAAAAATCTGATTATGTGGACCGACTTCTGAGAGATAATTTGGCCATTCAAAAAATAAATGCACTGATCAATTCCGGCGTAACAAAAATAAATTTTGGGATCAATAACTGTGGTTTAAGGCAACTTGCATTACAAAGTAAGGAGTTGCTCGATCTTCTATTTAGTGATGAAGATTGGCTTAACGAATTACTAGAGTTTGGACTATTTAAGCCTTTGGTTGTAAACGCAGTAATTAAATCCAGTTCTATACGAACATTGTTGATTGAAAATACTGCGTTTTACGATTTGGTGATCAGGGACAAGGAATTCACAGATGCATTGATGAGAAATGCAGATTATCATCAAGAACTGTTGGATCATTCCGTCTTTTGGGATATTGTAACATCGAAGGAATTTGTTCAGGCTTTATCAAGTAATGAGAAAGCTCTTTCGAGACTGTTTTCTAAGGAGAAATTTCTGGAACAACTTCTTGAATCTAGAAAAATAGATAAAGGGTTTTTATTTTCCGCGGGTTTTTTTGACTTCTATAATAACTCTTCGGTTCTCGAGCTTCTTTCATGCAGTTCCATTCATGTTAAATCTCTTGTTAATACTAGAGAGTTTTGGAATACTTATCTGGTTGCAGATGAAGAGCTGAATTCTCTGATTCAACGGAGGAATCTTCTGATACGCATTCTTAGGTCTAAGCAAATATTTAAGGAAATTGTATCCAATAAAGATTTATTGCGTGCAATTTTCGGAAATACTGAAGTCTTGCGATTTTATTTTAATGAAGTGCTGAAAACAAACTTTGAAGCCTTTGATGATGACACTGGCATCTATTATTTCGTCAATCCAGAGAGAAACGGAAATGTCAAAGGCAATGAGGTTTTTATTCGCAAAGTTGCTTCGGATGTAGGACTGTGTGAATTGCTCGTTGGTCAGGCTAGTTTTATCAGGAGTGCAGTTTCCAATAAAAAATTTTTGAAAACATTAAGCGGCAGTGATGTTGTTGCTCGTGAGTTAGCAAAATCAAAGCCCTTTTTAGACAAATACTTCAGGTTCATTAGTAGCGATGAATCTGAATGCAGAGACCTTTTTTTGGGTAATGATGGACTTGTTGAAAAGTCTATCAATGAAACAAATTCACTAAATAGAATAGCCCAAAGTATACGAGTTAAGGATTGCATTCTAGGGAGTTCGGAATTTGTGACATGGATTCTTGGTGATATGAGGACAACCTCATCCATTAGGGTATTTTTACAATCTATCTTCGGAAGAAAGGAGATCTTACATTTTTACTTTCAAGAGATTCTTAAGGAAAATCTAATTACCTTCGACGACGGCAGTTGGATTGGTTGCTTTTTTGATGTCTCAATTGAAGCAAACCACGAGGCTTACGCGGAGTTCTTTCAATGGATCGCTTCGGATAATGTGCTATTTGGATTGTTCACCGACCAAGTAAATGTCTTGCGGAGTTTGGTTGCAAACAATCACTTCATTTCTAATCTTAGTGGTAGCGAGGCTGTAGCTCGTGAGTTAGCAAAATCCAAGCCGTTTTTAGATAGGTACTTCAAGTTTGTAAGCAGCGATAATCCTGACTATCGAGACCTTTATCTTGGGTTCGACGGGCTTGTAGAGAAATCGATCAATGAACCGATCTCTCTTGAAAGGATTGTAGCAAGCAAACGGGTTAGAGACGCCATTCTCGCCAGAGCAGATTTTGTAAACCACCTGCGGGGCGATGTAGGTTATATTGGGAAGCTTTTGGAAAGGAATTTTAACCTATTCAATATTCTGGATTCTAAAAGGGATTATTCAGTCCTAAACAAAAGTTACAATCTCAACGAATTGGTTCATAAAACTAGTGAGGTGTTTAACTGGGTTGAATTATTGGAGAAGAAAGACGTGGTTGAGCTTTTGCGCCTGCATCAGAAGCAGCGGGATGAAAAACACGTGTTTCTTGACCTCATTCGAGATGGGGACTGGGTCACTATTTGTTCCTGTAAATTGAAGTTTATTGATAAGAACTCTCTTTGGACTCTGATTCATGAAATATTCATTGAGGAAGACTATTGGTTTAAAACCAGGAAGAAAATTCCCACTATCATTGATTGCGGTTCTCATGTTGGTTTCTCGATATGCTATTTTAAAACTAAGTTTCCACGGTCCAAGATTTTCGCATTCGAACCGAACAAACTTAACTTTAAGACATTAAAAAGCAATGTGGCAAAGAATGAGTGGAAAAATGTTAAAATGCATGAAGTTGCGCTTGGTCGTGAGACCGGAGAAATGCAGTTCTACTCCAGTTCCGAAGATTCTATGGCTGGTCGGCTGAATGAGGGTAAGGAGGATCGCTCTAGGTTTGTAAAAGGAAAAGTGCAGGTCGAAAGATTATCCAGCTATATTACGAAAACAATCGATATGCTAAAAATGGATATTGAAGGAGCCGAGTATGATGTGATTGAGGAAATTGAAACAAAGCTACATCTCGTTCGAAATATGTACGTCGAAATACACCTTGATGATGATCATAGTTATGAGAGGTTTTCCAGTATCTGTGAATTGCTAATTCGAAATGGCTTTAATATCCGGTTCAAGGATACATTCTGGGAAAATATGCTGACACGGCAAAAACCATTGGGTAGATTGACTCAGCGAAAAACTGTAAGTCTTTTCGCGCATAAATCAGGAAGAAAATAATGGGAAGAGTGCTTATTTCCAATTTGGCGCCACTTAAAGAAGATGATCTGACTTTTTTTAGGTCTCTCATTGATTCTCTAGAAACTTTTGGATTCAATATTATTTTCTGGTCCGGTCCTTATCACAGGGGGTTCTCGAAGTACTATGTCCCACTCGATTGGAACATTGCCAATTGGAAAACTCATTTGAAATTTGATGAAGATGACTTTAAGTTGGGGCAGAAATTCATCGAGGATCCTAACAAGTGGATTGCGAGAATTCAATTACTAGCCAAGCAGGATTTGTCTGAATTTACTGTCGAGGAACTCTACAAGTTTCTCGTTTCTTTCGGCTACAAGATTTTAAGTGAGGTAAAGCCAGATGTTTTTCTAATCTGGAACACGCTCTGTCCTCATGCCGGCATAGCTGGAGAGATTGCTCGCAAAATTGGTATCAAATGTTTGCTTCTTGAACGCGGTAATTTCCCCAAGACCTGGTTTTTGGAAGAAGGGGGTCTGATCGGTCACTCCGTATTATCGAGCAAGAGGCTGAAGGAACTTGTAAAACCCTGGGAATACCACGGATTTGAAATAGTGGGCAGAAATTACTTAAATTCCTGGAACAGGAATGAGATTCCCAAGTATCGTCAAAATCCCCTCGATGATGAGGCTAGTACAATTTTGAAGCTCGGTATTTCGTGTAAGAAAATGGTTTTTTTTCCTCCCGATGATTTAAGCCTCGGATTTATTCCATTTGATGGAAGAGACAGGGAAAAGCATTTGCCGGGTTTTAAAAATAGCTATGAAGCTGCCAAGGCTTTGGCAACTCGCTTTGTGGGCATTACCATTTTCAAGCCCCATCCCTCTTTTGAAAATTGGGACTTGATATCTATTCCAGAAATTCAGTTCTTCGTGCTGAATGTCGATTATAGAGAACTAGTCGATTGGGCGGACATTATCGCCACAACTGGAAGTGGGCTTCAATTTTATGCTCTGTCCCGTGGTAAGCCCGTCATCAATATGGCGAATGACATCATATCTAATAAGGAAATTGTTTTCGAAGCGAAACAGGAGTCTGAAATTGATAAGGTCCTGGAAGAGGTAGAAGCGTTTAATGCTCCGGAAGAAAGATTGAGGAACCTTAATATATTCCTCGGTTTTCTGCTAACCCGTTACCTCATTAGTTTGGAAAATTCCACGGATTGCTTCCGAAAGCCTGTTCATGGAGCTCAGTTTATAATTGATCGAATTGGTTCGGCTAAGGAAGCTCCTTTTCGTTTTAAAGATTACCAAAAGCTACGAGCAAATATCGTTTCGCCTGAATTGTTAAAAAAATTCAAAGGACAATACGAAGAAGATCATCAACCAGACTATGGTAAGGGAATAAGGTCCTTCAGTAGGAATCACCTTTTGCTTCGGGATGAACTTGAAAGTGCCGGAGAGAACGATTTGATACTCGTTGATTTCGATCACACTTTGTTCCTTAATAATTCGACAGAATGGTTTCTCGAAAAATCTTGGCCGAAAAGCATTGTATTCTTTCTGACTAGATTTGGGGATTATATTTGCAAAAAGTCTGGGTTGAAGTCTGAGAAATGGCGGGATTACATTAGGGTTCACCTCGTTGCGATCCTAACTCCATGGAACTTATTAACTTGGAGCTTTATGGCCAAGCGGACCGCCATGCAGTTTGCTAATCCGGTTCTCACGGACTATCTTGAAAAGGCAAAAGGTCGTGTTTTTGTTGTGTCGAATGGATTCAGCTTTGTCATAAATCCTCTTCTCAAATGGATCATACCTGCTGCTGAGTTGGTTGCGGGAAAATTTCTACAGGATAGAAAATCGGTTTGTGTACAAGGCAAAGTGAAAGCTCTTCAAGAAAGGATGCCGAATCTCGATTTAGTGGAATGCATTTTTATTACGGATTCCATTAGTGACAGGCAATTGTTAGAGGTCAGTAAGCGCAGTTTCCTGCTTGAGTGGGGAGATGAGAAATTCAAGGCCTTTAAGAACTTCTACTTCCCTTTTCGATATTATGCGGAAGCCAAATATCCAGGAAGAAACTTTGTCATTCGCCAGTTGTTTGGCGAAGATTACTTGCTGTTGCTACTGGCTTATTCTCTTGACTGGAGATTATTCGGAGCAATCAGCTTCTTGTTTCTTTCTCTGATGTCCATTTACGAAATTGGATATTTTTGGAATGATTTCAAAACAGAAGCGAAAGAGAAAAATCCCAGGATCAGCAGAGAAGCCAGGCAGTTTTTGAATTATCCATTTTCTCCGAGAGCATATATTTTTAGTGGAGTTTCCGCATGTATCGGTTTGTATATCGGCGGATTCTGGAACGTAGCCGCAGGTCTCAGTTGGATCGGTGTGTTACTTTCCGTTTTGGTCTCCTTCCGATTGTTCAATAGCTTGAGTGCGATCAGGCGAAAATACCTTTTCCCGATTTTACATTCTCTGAAGAGTTTCGGGTATGTGAGTTTATTCTCGCTCAACCCAATCGGTTTTCCTTTGTTATTAAGTCAGTTGATTACGCAACTCACGATTTACAATATTTACCGGCATAAAGGTGACATTTCCTTGTTTGGTAGGCAGCGGTATCGCTTGTTCATTTTCCCTTTGCTTCTTATGGTATTTAGCTTTCAGGGAGATCATTTGTACAGATGGAAGGAATATGCTGTCTATTCTGGCTTAGCCTTGATCTGGTTGGGTTACAGAGCAATAACTGAGAAATTTGGTCCCTTGAAGAATTTGATGAAATGGAAAAAGTAGGAAAATTATTATTTGTTTATCCCCACCAAATGTTTCCCGTGGCGGGTGGAGGAGTTGTAAGGAGTCTGCAGATTTTGCGTTTTCTTTTGGATGAAGGATGGCGATTGGAACTTTTGACTGTACGGGTAAGTAGGAACAGGTTATTGGACCTGATTGGTCGCGAATGCAAAATTACATTTATCGATGAGGTTGAGCACGAGTGTTCTATTACAACAAAAGAAAAAAAGATGCGGGAAAGATTGCCGGAATTGCGGGATAAATCTATTTATTATAGGAACTATTGCTCCAATGTAATTGATGCCGGACGGTCTCTCATGCAGAGCAAGCAGTATTCTCATTTGCTTACCAATTATCTTTGGACGACAGATCTTTTTAAGGGCGTTCCTGAGAACATTGTCAAAATTATAGATACTCATGACTTGCAGTTCATGAGGGCTAGACAGTTCAAGTCTTCAGGGGAAAGAGTTGAAGGCTACGATTGTAACAAAGGATTTGAGATAAGGAAATACAAATTAGCTGACAAGATTATCTGTATAAACAGGGAGGAGCTATACATCCTCTCCAAATATTTTGAAACAAGTAAATTGATATACCTCCCTTTCGTCCCGGAACGAAAGGATTACAATCGTGTAAAGCTCGAAAACAATGTAATTTTTGTGGGTAATAAGTACATGCCGAATGAGCTAGGGATCAAACGCTTTATTGAGGAATCGTGGATTCGGGTCATTTCAGATTGTCCGTCTGCAAGGCTTGTTATTGTGGGAAAAGTAGGTGAATCCCTTGAGGAATATAAGGAAAGAGCGGACATTGAAATTACGGGTCGAGTGGAAACGTTAGAGCCTTATTATGCTAGAGCCTCAGTTGCCATTGTGCCAGTAGTTTTAGGGACCGGCCTCAAGATAAAAGCGATTGAGGCGTTGTCGTATTGTAAGCCGGTTATTATCAGTAAGGATTCCAGTGATGGCATTGAATATTTTGATAAATACTCTGACCAATGTGCTAGGGATTATCAAGAATTTGGAGAAAAGGTTAGCGCCATATTGAGAAATACTGGTATTCGTCGAAATTTGGAGAGTAGGGTTCGAAAATATTTGAAGGATGGTGTAAGTTCATCTAGTCATTATCGCGATTTTTTATCTACCATTTGAGTGTTCTTTGATGGTGGACTTAGGGGATTTGTTGATGAAATAGTTTGTTAATGAATTCTTGTGTTTATCTTTTGAAAAAGGAAATTAGCTTTTTCTATATTAATAGAGATTCGAAAAATAATTAAATATGCGATATGGGCATTCCAAGCTTTGAAAAAAATACTAAAGAATTAGGAGGATTCTTCAGTGGGATAAAATTATACCTCAAAGAGCGCGAAAAGGTAGCTTTGATTGTGTTTCTAGGCTGCTGGTTTTTAATGTTTTATTTCTTGAGGTTTTTTCTAACTGGAGTGGCAATGATTCCGGATGACAGTTTTTATTACCTTAAGACTGCCTCAAATGTTTGGGAGTATGGATACCCGACATTTGATGGAATTACGGCAACTAATGGATTTCATCCTCTTTGGTTCGTCATATGCATGCTTGTTGCGTTTCCCCTGAGGGGTCTTGCTGATCCTAATTTTTATGTAGGAGTTGTTATTGTTATTAATATTGGAATCTCCGTTTATGCGGCGGTTTTGGTATATGAACTTCTTTGCGCCTACCTATCAAGGCAATTATCGCTGATTGTTTCCTTCGTTTCATTTTCATGTTGCCCAATGGTTTTGGTCAATGCAATGGAGTCTTCAATATCTCTCCTGTTGTTTTGCTTATGCTTGGTTTATATCCGTCGAGTTTGGGAGGGGGAGGTAACTTTTAATCCGTTCAGATTCGGAGTGTTGAGTCTTTTGATTCTACTCGCTCGTTTGGATAATGGGCTTTTGCTTATTATTCTGTATTTGGCGCTTACTCCTAGGATTGGATTGCGAAATCTATTTATTTCGGGAGTTCTTATGACTGTTTTGTCCATTCCCTACTTTTCTTTAAATTATTACTTCTTTGATCATTTAATGCCCATTAGTGGAACGATAAAAAGTTTTTGGCGTGACTTATTTGAGTTGGATTGGGCAGGGCATAAACTTAATGGATTGTTCCAAAAAATCTTTGGGTATTTTTCGGAGCCTTTGTTTATTAGGAATGTGATGATGAAGGCAGAGGTGCTTCAGGATTTATTCTCGGGTTTTGTTAATGCTGTGTCATTCGGGAATATTCCGACTGTATCGGGACGTAGAGAGAGTTTTCAGCCTTTATATGTTTCGTTTCCACTATTATTATTTTCAGGTGTGGGATTAGCCCTTATGATTAGGAAGTGGGGATCAAGGCAGAAGAGGGAAAATTTTAGTAGGTCGATTGTTATAGTATTGTTAGGTGTGCCTAATGTATTTTTTGTATTTCAACTATTTTATTATTGGACAAGTATAGGCTGTCCTCTCGCTCCATGGTATTTCGGAATAAGTATGTTGTCTGTTTTTGTAACTATAAGTATAGTGTTATTCTACTGGATCGAGAGCTTAAAGAGAGGTAGTAGGATTGTTATTTCAAATTTATTTGTAGTCTTACTCTTTCTTTTTCTATCTTCTAAGATCGTTCCGGAAACCTTGGTTAAAAAACAAAATCCAAATATCGCTATGGCGAAAACAATCCATGCTTCACATCTTAAAGAACTGACAAATGAAGACGATAATATAGGGTCATGGGCGGCCGGATTTCTTGGTTACTATGCTGATCGAAAAGTAGTGAATTTGGAAGGTTTGATTGCAGGAAAAAGGGTATCACAGTATAACAGAAATTTAGATATGGGGAGATTGTTTTTGGAATTGGATATTAAATATATTACAGAATGGTGGACTGAGCCTATTTTTGAATTTTCAAAACCCAGGCCTGAAGGATTTGATTCGATTCCGGTTTCACAAGTGAGGCGTCGGGCGCTTTTTGATTATTGGCCAGCTTTGACTCTAGTGAGGAAGATTAGTGAAAATACCGGAAGGTACACTGGTTGGATTTGGAGTGTTGATCAAGATTCTCTTCGTTCACAGATAGAATATAAAGAGAGGCTTGTGGGAAGAATAGAATTGTTGTCTTCAATTTTACCCGCTGAACAGATTAAGGAAATGGAAAAGGGGAGGGTTAGTGTATCTCCTATTAATGCCTTTCATTCTGCCGTTGCTTCACTAGAAGTGAAATATTTTGTTCCTGTTTATTATGAGGAAGTCTCAAAAATAAAAATATTTGCCAGGGTTTACAATGCAACGGTCACAAATACCGTTCGCTCTATAGAAATTTCTTTACTTGATAGTAATATGAATTCGACGTTTGATGGAAGAATTCCAGGATGGCAAGTTGTTGAGTTTCCTGTTGTGGAATTTAGTGGTCAACCGGAATTTATAACCAAATCCCAAGATACTAGGATATATATAGATGAATATTATTTTGTGTTGGAGGAAAACTTGAACGATTTCAGGGGTATTTTGACGGAAAATAGTGCCTTCAATTGGGGGTCGGCATTAGTCATTCCTTATAAAAATAAATAAAGCTCATATTTTATGCTTTATTTAATGATGTGAAACTGTTGATAGATCTAGTTCTTAGTGGAAGTTAATTGTCTTGGAGTTGAACTTGTAATTATATGGAAATGCACAAGTTCCCCAGTGTAATTTGCCAGAAGGATAAATGGCGAATTCAGCTACGATATCTCTAAACAGATAACTGTGTCCTTCGTGTATTGGCATTGTTATCACATAAGTCCCTGGGTTTAATGGAAGCTTATCGATAGACAAGGTAAGATTTACGCAATTATTGTCGTCTGGTAAGTTGAAGTCTTCGTTTAGTGTGGAAATTGCAGTTATCAATCGACCGTCTTTTGTAACAAAATTTAATGTGATATTTAGGTCACTAATTTTTCTCGTAACTTTAAATCCGAAATTTATTGTAACTCTGGAAAGTGGTAATATCTCTTTATCAGGTAAAAGGTTAAAGTAAAAATCCTGAATAATATCGGATAGCGGATAAATTGGTCCGTAAATTGACTCGTGTCCCTTGTTTTTAATTCTTGAAAGACTTTTATGATATGAAAGTCTTTCAGTATGCTCGATGTAGTTTTTTACGACAGGCGAAGCTTCGCCAGAGTCAATCATTTCTCCTTTTTCCAACCAGACAGCTCTATTGCAGAGCTGAATGACCTTGGAGTGAGAATGTGAAACTAGAAGAATGGTAACGTTTTTTTTCTGTAATTCCACGAACTTTTCATTGCATTTATTCTGAAAAGCGTAGTCCCCTACGCTTAGGATCTCATCAACTATGAGGATATCTGGTTTTAAATTAATTGAAACGGAAAACCCTAATCTTGCTTTCATTCCGGAGCTATAGGTAGAGACTGGACTGTTAATGAATTCTTCCAGTTCGGAGAATTCTATAATCTCGTCCATGATTTTGAGTGTCTCCCGCTTAGTGAGCCCCAGAACGGCTGCTGAATTATAAATATTCTCCCGTCCTGATAGTGATGAGTTAAACCCTGCGCCCAAAGAAATCATAGCTTGAATTCTGCCATTAATTTTTATGTGGCCACGGTCAGGATTAAGTAAGCCTGCTATGATTTTAAGGGTCGTCGTTTTACCGCAGCCATTTCTTCCGATCAAGGCTAAGGATTCTCCTTTTAGTACATCAAATGAAATATTGTTGACCGCCCAATATTCATCATTTCTCAGAGAAGTTGAACGTTCAATGCCGACAGTTTCTTTCAATAAGTCTAGTAATGCATATCTGCGATGTTTATCACTGTTAACGGCAAACTTCTTTGATATATTTACCACTTCTATCGCTTTTTCTTTCATTTAAGGATAATTACAGTTTTGGCGTAATTTTTGAAATAAAGTAATATCCTACGAAATTCATTTTATATGAACAGGATCCTGAGGCTGTTGAGTGTTTCTTCGTATATATAAGCTTCCTCCTGGGTGGCATAATAAGAACGGTGTTTCATTTGAGATTACTTCATTGAAACGTTTGTGGATGAATCTGGCGAATATCTCTATGCTCCAAATATTATTAAAAGAAAGGAACGAGCGAAGCAGGTAATTTTCGTTCCAAAATCGTCCTTCTTTTAGCCAATGTTGAGGGTACTCAAAATTATCAAAAATATCGTGAAAGTGAACAAATACTCCCTCGTTTAAATTCGGCAATACATTAAATAATATGAAATTTAAATCACTTCCGAATTTTGACACATGGCTTGAATCTATAAAAAGTAAATCACCATCTTCAAGTTTTTGGAATTCTTCGATTTTCGTGCTCTGTACGAAGCTTTTTTCAATTTTGCAATTTTCCACGTCATTCATTCTGAGCAACGATAGTAGTCGCTCGTTGTATGGTTCAATAAATGTGACTTGTGGGTTGTAATCAGTATCTCTGTCAATGGTATCTAGGAGAAGTGCTGATGAGAAACCTGATCCTACTTCAATTATTTTTTTTGGCTTAAAAGCTTTCAGGAATGCTGAATAAAAGAAGCCGTCAGAAATATTGAAAAAAGGGTTATCGTAGTAATACCTGAATCCCTTGCTTTTATCTTTAGGGAAAGGGAATTCACTTTCCACGTTGATTAGGTCATGCAGGTTGGCTAATTGTTTGTCGATATTGTAGTCGATGGAATTTGATTCAATAATTTTTTCGAACCCAGCTGGAGAATATGACTCTAATTCCTTTTCTGAAGGAATTGTCGAATAAAAGTGACCGTCTGGAAATTTTTTTGAAATCATATCTGTTATCTAAGGTTTTAGGATATTACAAGTTTTCAGCAACTATATTGATTGTTATTGTAAAGAAAATAACTGCCAAAAAGAAAATTATAAATGACAATATGCAGAGCGTAAGAAACTGCGTTCCATTGGTATAATAGGTCATCGCGACACCCGAGCGCATCGATTCCATGCAGATTGCCAAAGGGTTATAGTAGTTGAAGGTGCTTATGATTGGTAATGAATCGTAATCTTTAAAGAATGTCGGAGTGATGAACATTAGTGGGCGCATCAGGATATGGGCAAGTTTTGAAAAGTCGTCGTAGATTCCATTTAAGGGTGCGAACAATAATCCGATGCTCACTCCGCTGAGAATAGTAATTGGAATGACGATAAGAAAAAGTGCTATGCCTTTTAGTGAGACTAGTCCGTAAAATCCGAGAAGGATCAACATTACTGCAATTCTGAATATGGAATCAAAACCTTGCCTCAGGAGTAATGACATCCAAAGGCTTTCAATTGGGATATTCACTTCTTGAAGGAGTGGCTTGGATCGTTGAAAAATTCCAAAGGGATACAGTAAGGCTTGTGAAAATGTTTGAAACAGCATCATTCCAACAACGACATACACAGGATAAGGTATTTCGATAGAATCAGTGCTGATTATTTGCCCGTTACTCAGGATTATGAAGATTACCGAGTAGACAATAGGATCCATGAAATTCCAAATCTGTCCCAGTGCGGTTGCCTTGAATTCAGATTTGATATCACGAACAAATAATCTAAATGCCAATGTTCTTCCTAGATAAATTCCAGTAAGTATACTCAATAGTAACTTAGTAGGATTTTTTATGGAAGGTATTGAGGATATGTCCCGCGATTTCATATTTAAATGGTGTCAATGGGTGGTTTCGGAGTATCATTGCATAAACCAACAAATACTGCATTTTCCCTTATTTTCATTAGTGTCAGTTTTTTTTCCTGTGTCCGATCTACAAATCTATTGACCATAAAATTAAATTAGACCTAGGTCGAAATGAATAAATACACCTATAGTTGATTCACCATGAAAAAGAAAGTACTCATACTGAATGTCCTTATGCAAAAATGCTTGAGATCAGGACAGTTTAAAGAATTATGGACTGATTTTGAGTTTATCATGCCTGATGTTAAGCAATTCCTCAGAGAGCATGAATTACTTGAATATGCAGGAAAGATTGATGGTATCATTGCCGGAGATGATGAATTTACTAGAGAGGTGTTAGAGGCTTATTCTCCTAGATTAAAAGTGATCAGTAAATGGGGAGTAGGTTTAGATTCCATTGACTTGGAGGCTGCCAAGCTTATCGGCATTCCAGTTTACAACTCTCCTGGGGCGTTTTCTGACGCAGTCGCAGAGGTTGCTTTGGGTTATATGTTGATGCTGTCTCGTCATTTATTAGTTGTTGATAGGTCTGTCAGGAAAGGGGAGTGGGTCAAGCCTGAGGGTGAAGGATTAGCAGGAAAGAAACTCGGTCTGATAGGATTTGGTTCTATTGGGAGGTCAATTTATAAATTTGCAGTAAGTTTTGGCATGAGGGTCAATGCTTTTGATGTAAAAAGTAGCGAAATGGAGCCTCCTTCTTCAGGGGATTTTCAATCTTTAAATGAACTTTGTTTGGATTCCGATTTTCTGTGTTTGTGCTGCAATTTGACTCTCGAAAATCGACACCTTTTGAAAAAGGAGGTATTTGAGTCGATGAAACAAAAACCTTTCATTATCAACGTAGCAAGGGGTCCACTCATAGATGAAAATGCTCTAGTAGATGCTCTGAAGAGTGGCCTGGTCAGAGGTGCTGCCCTTGACGTTTTTGAGAATGAGCCTCTTTCCCCCGATTCCGACCTTATTGAATTCAGTAACGTAATTTTAGGTAGCCACAATGCCAATAACCTAAAGTCCGCGAATGATCATGTAAATGCGAACACCGTTAAGAACCTCGTTAGCGCATTTGGTTAAGGAGTTTTAGGGCTGAAAACCATTTTTACAAATTCCGGTTTAACCAAAAAAAATAATTGTGTTCTTATTTTTCTTTGAAGCTCTAACCACAACTTTGACCTTGGTGCGTATTGCTATCAAATCTTATTCCCTTACTGTCCAATTGCCGTAGGCTGTTTTGTCTTGGCATGATGAATTTCAACGTTCTTGTTGGTTGTTTGGTACCACCTTTTGACTAGTAACTTCCTTTTTTAACTATGATTGGTTCAACCATTGTTACATCCATTTCCCAACCTTCTCACCCTTTGAGATGTATCGCTTCAATGTCTTCAAGGTATGGTTATAGATTTATTTTGATTGGGGATTTAAAGTCGCCTCCAGATTTTCATCTTCAAGATTGCGATTATTTTAGTTTTGAGGAACAACAAAAATTACCTTTTTCTTTTGCTTCAATTTGTCCTAAAGGCCACTATGCAAGGAAAAATATAGGGTATTTGGAGGCTATAAGGTCGGGGGTCGAAACGATTTGGGAGACTGACGACGATAATTTGCCTGCTGATGGATTTGAGTTCTCTCAATCTCCCCACATAGTGGGAGATTGTCTTTCTCTGAAAGGATGGGTTAATGTGTACAATTATTTTGCAGATTCCAATATTTGGCCTAGAGGCTTGCCTTTAGCTGAAATCAATAAAGTTGCTCCAAATTTGACAGAAAGCGGAGAGTATTTTTCTCCTATTCAGCAGGGCTTGGCTGATGAAAATCCGGATGTAGACGCTATTTATAGGTTAATTGGAGATTTGCCGTTTAACTTTTCGCCCCGTAAATTACCCGTCGTATTGAATACAGGAGTTTGGTGTCCATTTAATAGTCAAAACACTACTTGGTTTTCCGAAGCTTTTCCATTGTTGTACTTGCCTTCTTATTGCTCATTTAGAATGACCGACATCTGGCGTAGTTTTGTCGCGCAAAGGCTTCTTTGGACCATTGATTCGCAATTATCATTCCACTCTCCCAATGTGTATCAGGACAGAAATGACCACGATTTGATGTTAGACTTTAATGACGAAATACCTGGTTATTTGAATAACCAAAAAATAAAGGATTTATTGGAAGGTGCAAAACTTAAGGATGGTAAAGAAAATCTGTATGATAACCTCCTGATTTGTTACAATGAATTTGTTCGAGTAGGACTTGTGTTGGAAGATGAATTGAGGCTCTTAAATGCTTGGATCGAAGATCTTAAGATCATAGGAAACTGATATGCTTATTAACATAGATTTTGCGGTTATTATTCCTTTAGCTAATGAGGGGAAGGATTTTCAACCGCTTATAAGTTTGTTAAGCGAAACGTTGGATTTCCTTGAATCTGGGAAGGTTTATTTAGTGGTCGATAATGCTTCCAAGGATGATACCAAGAAATTATGCGAGGAACTTCAGGAAAAAGATGAAAGGTTCGAGTTAGTTTGGTCTCCTGAAAACAAAAATGTGGTTGATGCATATTTAAAGGGCTATCGGGTTGCTCATGAGAAAGGCCATGAGCTAATGATCGAAATGGATGGTGGATTATCTCATGACCCTCGAGCTTTGCCGATGTTCTTGAGAGTATTAACCGAAGGCAATGACTGTGCGTTTGGTAGTCGTTTTATAAACGGTGGTTCAATTCAGGATTCTAACATCAAGCGGCATATACTTTCCAAGGGTGGTACGTTTCTTTCCAATTTCCTGTTGTCAACAGGTTTTAAGGATATGACTTCGGGTTATCAGGGATTCCATCGCAGTGTTGTAGGAAAGTTTTTGGATTATTCGTTACTTTCAAGAGGACATTTTTATCAAACAGAGTTGAGATATTTATTAAGAAAAAATAGAGTTGCTGAAGTGCCAATTCACTACCGCGCACCTTCAAGCAGTGTGTCAAGTAAATCGATCTTTAATTCATTTCGAGTCTTGTTCTATTATTTTTTCCGCAGATTATTGTGGCGATCTGTCGTCCTTAAAAACGCCTCAAATAGTGATGTCCGAAGCTATCGAATATCGAGTTAGGTGGTTCTTTTTAGTGCTTCGAACAGAATAATTTTATTCTTGCTTCTAACTGTTACAGTCTGCTCCGCTATTTGTGAAAATCATTATACAAATACCCTGCTACAATGAAGAGGATTCGTAAGCGACCCAAAGTCTGCCCCTCAGATTGAGGTTGCTTTTTTCCAGCGTGCTGGGGTGAGGGCGGCGAGTTGATTGTCCTCGGCCACGCGGGTGTCGATGGAGAGGATTTCTTTGAGATACTGCGCGATGTCGATTTCGAGTCGCTGGCAGCTGATGCGGATGGAGTAAAGGATGGCGGCGCGTTCTCCGGCCTGGGGATGTCCAACGAACATCCAGTTCTTTTTACCGATGGCGGTGGGGCGTATCGCATTCTCCATGGCATTATTATCGATCATGGCCTGGTCGCAATTGGTAGTGTCCAGAATCTTTCGCACATTTCGTTTTGAGGTCTGTTGAAGGTTGGGTT
>CAYGQM010000018.1:0-88334 GCA_964352065.1 uncultured Opitutaceae bacterium | reverse complement strand
GCATGGACTGATTCATCACAGTGATCGTGGCAGCACTTATGCGAGCTACGATTATGCCAATAAGCTAAGCCGTTTGGGCATCGAGCAGAGTATGAGCGCAACCGGTAACTGCTACGATAACGCGGCTCAGGAATCGTTCTACGGTAGATATAAAACCTCATCGGTTAGAGGTCGTACCTTTGCTTCCGAACAAGAGGCCAGAAGTAATGCCTTCGAGTATATCGAGGTCTTCTATAACCGTTGGAGAAAACACTCTTCTTTGGGTTACAAAAGCCCCCTTCAGTTTGAACAAAAAAATTGCCCCCATGGGGGCAACCAACAGTCAAGCTTACCCGCTTGCTTATCACACAACTAAACCCATAAAAGAAATAACGAGAATCCCGTGTTCACAAAACTCAGGGCACATCAGGACAGGTGGCGGGGATCGCGGTGATAAACGAACAACCCGTTTTGCATATCTGGCTCCCAAAGCCTGACTACGGTTTGGAAGCGGGTGTCCACAGCTATCCTATTCCGGCCGAATTAAACGGCGCTCGATTCTCAACTTTCGGCACCCAGGTGATAGATTTTGCGGATAACGGGACCACACTCATCCAGGACAGCAGGAGCGGCTCGGCTTACTTTTACCAGGGGGAGTTTGTCGCGCTCTATGGCTGGTCAACCGATCGTCCCGATTTATGGAGCCCGCTCAATATGAGCAACAGCGGGATCATCTATGAAAACCGCGCACAATACCCTAATAGCGAGGGCCTTGTTGTGAATGGGATTCGAACGATTGGACCTGGCATCTCGCCGCAAGAATACGTAGGGGAAGTCAATAGGGATAATCTCAGTATCGTAGGTATAAAAATAGGCAATAGCAACGGCATACATTCAGCCGATTGGTCGTTTCAGGAAGTCATTGAAGGGGTGCTTATAAACCGACGAGTATCGGGAATATGGAAAAACGGATTCATCCCCCTTGAAATGCCTGGCGACCATCCTTTTGCGGGCTTTGGAGATATCAATGATAAGGACCAGATGATCGGCTCGAGAGGATCCAATCGTTATTATTACCTGCCTTCAGGTGATTACGGGAAAAACAGCGGATTTAATGTGCTCCCTTCAGCGGGTGAAAATGAAGGAACTTTTAGTATGCTCACCACCCACGGCGAGCTCTATCGCCCCAGTGGTCGGTCATTCTTCAGCATCCCCGAAAACCAGCTCTATTCGCTCAACACCATTCTTGGACAAACCGATTTCGCATTGGACTCTATTCGAAAAATCAACGGTGCCGGACAAGTCTTGGTTAATGGAACCGATTCGGACGGATCACCCAGAAATTTTATATTAGCAAAAGGAGTGAGTGCAATCGTGAAGGTCGTTCCCAAACGGGTGAAGACTGGAGAAACCTTCAATCTAGATGTCACCATAAAAAACAATTCGGAAGAGTCGTTTATACTCGCCGGGGTTTTTGGAGAAAGTTTTAAGGTTTTCGGATCCGCCCTGGCCGGCCTGGAGCAACTGGAGAATCCCCCCGCCACCAACTCATTGGCCTCCGGTGCGACTTTCTTACAGCGCTTTCCTTGGAAATCAAACACTGCCGGGAAACTACAATTTGGCCTTAAAGTGTTGGCAGTTTCACCAGACGGAACTGAGAATTTCACTCAAGAATTATTCAGCAATGAAGTTGTCATCGGATCTTTGGGTGATCTGTTGATCAAAAGTAAGGACCAACCGGAGTCTTCCTTTTCCTCAAATGACATTTACCAGCAAGTACCCAGTCAAGCACAAGCGCAGTCGGCGCTATTTCAACCCGGCGAAACATACCGGTATGATGTAAAAATCGAAAATGACGGAGAAGACACGGTCTCCTATGTTCTGCGCGCCAACGCAATCAACACTGCCGACTGGACAATCAAATACACGCACAGCGGATCGGATCTTACGGAACTACTGGGTTCATCCGGTTTCTGGGAAGTGCCTGACCTGGAATCCAAGACGTCCACGATGGTTGAGGTTGAAATGACTTCACCCAGCGAACCTGGGGAAAGAGATCCTGTAGTTTTCCTCACCTTGCAGGAAGAACTGACCGACACCGATTCCCTCGACTCGGTATCCATAACCATCAAGTCTATCAATGCCATTGTGGTAAATGATCCGGGAGATGAACCCGACGCTGACTTGAACGACGGTGTCCCTGACGTAAATCTGGACAAAGAGGGTCTGCAAACCACGTTGCGTGCAGCTATACAATTCGCCAATCAAAACCCGGGAGCGGACACTATCGAATTTGACTTGGATACGGGAGCCGTAGCAGCCAAGGGTGGGTTTGTCCCACGGGAAGGATCCGCACCTTCCATTAGTCCCGTTTCAGCTTTACCCGATATAACAGATACACTCATCATCGACGGCACAACGCAACCGGGTTCAGGCATGGTTAATATCAGCGGATTGCTGGCTGGCCTGGTAGATGCGTTGAAGATAAAAGCCTCGGATTCCAAAATAAAAGGGCTGGCAATCACCCAATTCGGCGGGGCCGGAATCAGTGTCGATAATGCTAACAATGTCGAAATATCAGGGAATGTGCTCGGCACGGACATGTCGGGTAGTAGCAACCTGGGCAACGGTATAGGTATCCGTGTTTCCAATGCCAACAATCCGACCATCGGTGGTACTACCGCTGCTTCCCGCAATGTGGTGTCGTCCAATGGTTCGGGCATACAAGTATTCGACTCGGATACCGTTAAAATACTTTCCAACATCGTGGGTACGGATGCTTCGGGCAGCATGAATCTACCCAATACGGAAGTGGGGCTTCTGGTCGAACGGACCAACGAATTGCTGGTTGGAATCACGGAAATGGTTAGTGTTTTTAACTCTGCCACTGCAGCGGTGATTAAAAACGTCAGCAGTTCCAATTGTAGCCAAATGATTAACTGCCACATCGGATTGAACGCCGAAGGTAACGCCGCGCTCGGCGGCACATCCATGGGCGTGTGCGTCGAAGACACGGACACCTTTCATATCGGCGGCGATACGCCGGACAAGGGCAACGTGTTCGCCGGGATAGAAGAGAAAGCCATTGAATTGTTGAACTCTGAAAACCTGTTCATCCAGAATACAAAAATCGGTATGAACAAAGCGGGTACTGAAGAAATTCCGGTGAAGCAGGCGATTGTCGCCAATGAGATTACGGAACTCAACGTGATTATGAGTAATATCATGGCCACCCAACAAGCTGCATATTTGAATGTGATCAAAAATATTCAATGCAGCAGCATACGCGGATGCACAATCGGCCTAAATGCCGAAGGAACTGCCGCACTAGGCGAAATGGCCAACGGGGTTTGCATCGAAAACTCTGAAAGTTTTGAGGTCGGCGGACCGAAGGAGGCAGACCAAAACACGTTTGGAGGAATCAGCGGAACACCGTTGGAATTACTGAAGTCCATCAATATACTGGTGGAGAATAACCACATCGGCATGAATAAAGCGGGCACCGAACCGCTGCCCGGAGAATTTGGAATTGTGGCCGATGAAATCACCGAAATCAATATAAGGTCTTCCAGGCTTCTGGCCACAAAACAGGCAGCCCAGATGAAAGCCATTCGCAATATTCAATGCAGCAGCATTCGCGGAACTACCTTCGGATTAAAATCCAACGGAGAGGAAGCATTCGGAGGAATGGAAACGGGAATCTGCCTGATTGATTGCGTGGACTTCGAAGTGGGCGGGCCGGACGAAGAACACCGCAACTGGTTCGGCGGTATTTCCGGAAATGCCGTCGAGGTATTTGATTCAGAAGAGGTTCTTGTTCAAAACAACCGTTTTGGTACCAACGAATCCGGTACATCTGAACTGGAAGTTTTACAGGCTCTCGTGGCAGAAGGGGTCAAGGAAATGAACGCGCTGGACAATTTGCTCGTAACCAGGCACGGCATAATCATGAAGGCGGTTTCAAGTATCCGCTGTAGCAGTGTGCGGGGAAATTCTTTTGGTACCAATAGCGGAGGAGATGCGCTTCTCGGCAGCATGGAACTGGCACTCTGCATCGAGGACAGCGACGTGGTTGAAGTAGGCGGCCAGGAAGCCGGTCAAGGCAACGTCTTCGCCGGCATTGCAGGACGTCCTTTGGAAATCCTCAATTCCAAAAATATTGCAGTCATGAAAAACATGTTCGGTACCGACAAAACCGGTACCATGGACTTTGGAAACACAGACGACAACATCTATATATCCAACGGCTCCGATGAAATTAGTATAACCCTCAATACCATTGCCAATGGTTCGAAAAGCGCGGTCAACGTTGATGGCGAATTGCAGAAAGCCATTATACGGCAAAACGAAATGTTTAATCAAACCTCAGGAATTTTGAGGATCCGGCACGATGCATCCATGCAGATAGTCAGTGCCCTCAAAGGCAGCACCCAAGTGACCGGAACTGCCACCGGACTTCCCGAATCGGCGGCCATCCTCGATTTTTACGCCCATGATCCGAATTCACCCGTTCCTGTATCCCAGACCTACATCGGCACTCTGGAAGTACAGTTGGACGGGAATGGGTCCTATCAATACGATCACACCTTCCCCCGAACATCTCCCCAGAACTGGTTAATCACTTCAACCGTAACCGACGATATAAACGGCACCACGGAATTTTCGCCTAGTATTGAAGTGGATCCCTATCCCGACAACGATATGGACGGCCTGCCCGATTACTGGGAAGCCATGTATCCGGACTGTCTAAGCCCGACCATTTTCAACGATCCCGATCTGGATTGCGACAAGGACGGATTTACGGATGGCCAGGAATACCTCTCAGAGACCGACCCTAGTAGTGCGAACTCATCTCTGCAAATCGATCAGGTGGATGTCACCAAAGGAACGGGCGTCGTCATCAAAGGCGTCGTGGGCCGGCTTTACATTCTGGAGCGCAGCCTCGACCTCAACACTTGGGAAATCATTCTTTCCATGGTCCCGGACGAAGCCGGATCTGTCACCCTTATGGATCCTTCTCTACCTACTGGAACCGCTTTTTACAGAGTGTCCGCAAGGTTACCTTAAAAACGAAACAAGCTTCTGAAATTTAGTTCCCCTCCCTATCATCAAAGAAAAATGAAACCTCAAGTACCTGAGAGGACTATTATCAAAGCCCATTACAATATTTCCAAAATCAACCAGCGAGTCTAGTGTCCTTAATATTTATTTGGAAATCCGTCTAACCTGCCCCAAATGAGCAACGAGAAATAAAAGCTCCTTGATGAAACGGTTGATTAGTAAACGAAGCACCTACAATTCTAATTTGTAACACCTTCCTTGGCCAAGTGATTTCCAACCGGTGCAAATCGTGAATCTTCATCGAATGAGTGGACGTAAAAGAAAGCAATTTTGGTAAATCAAGTCCCTATGGCAATACCGTGGCTTTGGCCGACAGCGAAGCGACAACCACCACGGGGAATAACAAGTTGAAATAATTTTCCAGTCTCCTAAGGGGAGCGAAGCCGGTAAATCGCGTTTGGAAACTCGGGTTGGATGAGCAGGCTTTGAGTTGTGGAAGTGGCGGTGCCGGGAATATCGATCCATTGCTCGGGGACGCGGATGTCCACCCGGTTGGACTGGAGCTGCCAGCCGAGGTGGGTTTCCGGCCAGTTTAATTCAACGCTCTCTTCGCTTCGGGTAATGCGGAGACCTGTAAGCAATGCAGGGTCCACGTATGGTACAAAACTCGCGTTGTCGATCATGAGGACAATATGTCCAGAGGTGACTGGGCGGAAGGCAATAAACACCGACGCCACGTTAGGATCTGTTACTGTATATTCATAGGAATAGTGGTGAAACGTTTCGTCTTCGGGTAAGGAAGGAATGATGTTGTCCACTCTTCGAATAAAGGCTCCAGCTGCATCCCACACTATAACCGATGTGAGAAGATCAACAGGACCTTCAAGAACTGCGGCGTCCACTGAAAAGATATAGGTCGTCCCAGGGATTACCGGAATTCTGTGGCTTCCCGTATCGAGTGCGTAGTTGTGCTCGACCGGCGTGCCTGAATTGTCCATTTCCAAACGAACCGCCCGACTTCCCAGTCGGCCTCCCGTGTAGTTTCCCGAATCCACGAATGTCGCCGCCAGGCTCACGATGGGGGTAGTGCCGAGACTGAATAAGCGCCAACCGGGAATGGACGTGTTGTCAAAGAATCCCCCTGTGCCACCCGCCGGAAGTGGCACCTTACCAGTTTCGAAGTCACCATTCGGATTGGGAGGGACAACGCGAACTTGAATATTGTCGATATCGATGGTGGTCATTCCGATCTGTCCAGCCATGGGAACGAAGGCCAAACTGATCTCAACGGCATCGGGATGAAGCGGTTGGTAGATCACGGCATCCGAGGTGAATTCCGTGGTGTTGATGGAAAACGTTTTGAATTGTGCATTGTTTAAAAATTCACCGGCCTCATTGTATTCCTCGATTCGTAAAAGGAGGTTGTTTTCGTCAATGCCCGCCACCCAGGCAGTATCGAGGGAGATCGAATAGTGGGTGCCTGGTTGAATGGGGATACGGTCTGAAGGAACAAAGTTGTCCAGAGCGTAGTTAAAGCTTTCAACGGCGGTATCTACCGAAAGGCGCATGGCCTGATTTCCGGTCGAGGCGTGATCGGTAATTGAAGCGTTGAAGGTGATATTGGCCGAGTCCACGTTGAAAAAACGCCAGCCTGGAAACGTTGTGGCATCTTGAACATCCGGAGGTGTGCTGATGCTTGCGTTTCCGTTTATCAATTCGAATCCGCCTCGGTCGGCAATGAGATTTCGTTCAGGCGAAACAACCAGGATGGTATAGGCCTTTCCGGCATAGTCGGGGTCATTGATAAATCCGGCAACGGTGTAGACACCCACCTCGACTGGTGGAACTGAAGACCCATTGTAGGTGATGTCCAAGTCCAGTCCCGCAGGAAAGGTGGTAAAAGAAACCTGACGGGGAGTTCCGTCCTGAACTTGGGTTTCGTTGCCAAAAACCACATTGCCGGCTGCCTTGGGTTTAACTTCGATGCTGACGTCGAGATCTTCACCAAAACGGCCTACCTCATCCTGGTTCATTTGCCAGTTCGTGAGGTAAGAGCCTTCCTCGTCAGGTGCGGTCAGTGACACGGAGAAAACCTTGGCACGCCCACGAAAGATGCCGCCGTAGACCGTGATTTCGTCCATCGTGTCGTCCAAAAGCACACGTTTCCCCTCAACGAGTTCGATGTCGGAATCCCCTTGGACGAGTTGGTAACCTTTTATTGCGGTCCAACTATCATCCCCGGTGTTGCGTACGACTATATTGGCGATGCGCGATTCGCCGGGTGCCATGCTGGCAGGAATATTGTGCCAGAGGATTTGGGCGTCCTGTTCGGGCGTGTCATTGAAACTGGCGGCACCGGCGGCGGTGGTTTTTATGTATTCAAACGGATCGTTTGTGGAAGACCAGGTGTCGGTGTTACCGCTCGTATTTGCGGGAGCAACAAATGGAGGGGTGGTTGTGTCCACCGCAAGGATACCGGTGCCAAAGGTCAAATCGCTCCAACTCTCTACATAGACTCGCTGCGCGGTGGCACGGTCCACCTGGGCCCAGGCGTCGCGGTAGTGGACTCCGCCATCACGCGGTACAAAATTTCCCGGATTAATAACATTCTGATCCCAATAACCTCCCTTGAGTTGGACGGTAGTGGTGGAATTAAACGTGAACGGGAAAAAATATTCGTTGGTTTCGAAGAAAGGTAACTGCTCATCGGCAAAAGCGAAGACCGGAGTATTCAAAGCGGTCGTCACCATGACGATTCCGTTATTAAAATAGGGATGTTCTGCTCCCAGCGCCGCAGCCAGGCGTCCCGATACGTCGGTCCGAGTCAGTGAACTGAGGTTGGTAAAATGAAATTTAGTATGAAATGTACTGAGAATCGGTTTGTCGTCCTGGCGGGCAAGGTAATCGTCGGCATGCTCATCGGTGTTCGCATCAAAATATTGCTCGTAGAACCGGATGTATTGATTGACTAAATCGTCCTTCACGCTCGGCTGGGCTAAATCCTGAATCGGGTCCGCGCTCCAAGTGTAAGCCGGGTCGAGGTAAGGTGCAATCTTTGGGGTGTCGTATCCTTCCGCCCGGAGCTCACTCAACGCTTTGAAGAGATTCATGCGTTGTTCCTCTGAATTCTTCATCAAGTGGACGTAGAGCACATCAATGTTTGCACTCATGATCTGTTTGACCTGCCCCTTCCACCAGCCGGTCTCACCAATACTATTTTTCTGGTCCACGATAGGCAGCCAGGGACCGTTAATTGGACTACTTTCCGAAACCTGCCAATGAAACACGAGCGTCGAAACGTAGTGATCTGTCTTAGAAAAGTCAGGAGCCGGCGTATAGAGAGCAGGAGGCTGCGCCCGAACCCAGAGTTGAGGAATGACCTGGATCGCGAGAAGGACAAGGAGCACACCAGTGGGGCGACGCTTAACGGAGGAGAGCCAATAGTTAACTTTCATGGGTCGATTAAAATCGAATTTCCTGAATTTTTCCAAGCAAATGATTTTAGGAATTGAGATGAAATCAGGGTGTCAACGAAGCTTCCATAGTAGATTCTAAATATCCGAAATTGTGACAAACTAACCGGGCCCATTGCCCTGGTGAGGATATCGAGTTAGATATCTTTTTTCTCTCGATCTGAAATCCCCAAAAACTACTTAGATATTAAGAATCACTCGGAAAATGTAATCTAAGCGTGGAAATTACAGCTGAACAGGCCAGAAGGCCTTAGATTGAAGGCATTACAGAAAAAGAGCGTTAGGGTTTACCGCTACTATTCTCCGCGATGAAGAATTAATATATTTCCAGAACGACTGATTTCCACCAGCGAATCGTTCGCCGTCGATGCCCCAACTTAACCCCTCTAAAATTACCGTATTTGATTTCATTCATGGTGGGATTTAGCGAAACCAAGAAAGCTGAAAAGTGCTATATGAAGCGATGGAGTCACTAAACGGAGGTAATGTTTCCAAAATCGCAGTACTACCTAGGTGTTTTCACCATAATGAAGAATAAGGCAGATTTTCGTATTTCCAAAACAACTCAATCTCACCAGATTAAAGGCGACGTTCCAGCCATGCGATTTGTCCTCTCAATCACCCATTACCTAATTATATGAAGCGATTCTCATTGTTAACAATATCCCTCCTCTTTCTGGCTTCTTCGTCAAAGGCGGATTTCGTCACCATTTTCCAAGAGCATCTGCGTACATATTCCGACTTCATTCCTTTGGGAGAAAGGCTTGAAATCCACGTACGGTTTACTGCCAATAACGGAACGGCAACCGTGACTCTACCCCCGGAACTAAGCTATACGGGGACTTACACAGTCTGGAATGGCCCGGTCGAATCCATTACTCCAGGGCCAGACCGCCACCATAACCGTTGAAGAGGGAGTCCTCGGCGGCGAGGTCTGGTTCTTTGCATTTGCAAAACCTCTTTCCCAACTTCCCGACTCTGCTCCGGAAGTGGATATCACGATTAGCGGTCAAGAGACCCGGTCATTCTCCTTTAAGATGCTTTACCAGAAAGTGACCGTGACTTCCGACACGGAAGGACCCGTTACTGCCGGGGACATTATCACCTATACGGTAAGGATTTCGACTTACCCGCGTGAGGATTTGGAAAAGAGCCGGTTGACGCTCTACCCACCCCTTGGCACGGACCTTCTGCCAGATTCGATAATCGGAGCAGAAGATAGTCAATTGTCCGGTGGTCCTTCACTGGGCTATTCCTTGAAATGGGATTCAAATCCTCCTACAACCCTCGAGGTAATCTACAAAGTTCAGGTCTGGGACATATACATCATCGATCCTTCGGTTAAAGAAATAGTCACCCACCCTGCTTCCTACCGCATAGATGCCAAAGGAGTGCTTAGACGTGCTGACAATGTTACGGGCGATCCCATTGAAGATATAAACTTCTTCAGCGGCAGCGAATTAACCGAACCGCTCGTAAACAAACTCGAGCGTAACGAACTAGAACTGACCCTGACACCCAGTAAAACCATTCTGGAGGTCGATGAAGAATTCACGGTTACCGCAACAATTAAAACCATTAATTTCTCCCGTTTTGAAAACGCACGGTTGAACCCACCAAGCATTAAGTTCCTCGGCGATCAGGTAGCTGAGCTCATAGAATCACCCACGACATTCCTACCGCCTTTGACCAATAACCAGGAAGGCTCGTTGGAATACAAATTCAAGGCTCTGGCGGAAGGAACGTTCAGGATATCGGCGGAAGCCATGGCCACCGCCACAGGCAGAACCGACCCCACGACGACTGACCCGGTAGAGACAGAGGAAATTTGCGTTGGGTGTGCGCCGGTAGATTTAATCATTACCATTCCCGAACCGGCCTATAAAATCGGAGATGTATTGATTGCCAAGGTGACTGTCCAAAACAACCTGCCCGACCCTGTGACCGTAACCATGGACAATCCCCTGCTGATTACAGACAAGGACCAGCACCTGGAGATCGGCGAGATTGAAGAGGAACCTCCCTTTATCTTAGCCCCGGACAGTGAGCCAAAAGAATTCATGGTGCCAATGAGAGTTTTACTAGGGGGTATTATCGAAGTATTTGCGGGAGGAAACTACCAAGTGACCGGCGGTGAAAAAGAGACTTTAGGCGCATCCGCAGATATCAATGTAACCCCGCTTTCGACCCAAATTCTCATCACTCCTGAGGCAACCTTACTCAATCTCACTTCAAATAGTGAAAAGTCAGCCCGCTGCCTCGAAATCGAGAAGGACAAAACCGGCGCAACCATTTGGACCGACTGTATCGAGATTATCGCTACCATAAAAAACGAAACCGATGAAATCATCAAGGACGTTGTCGTCCCGGCAGCCGCCAATGTCTTAAACATGGTTACCAGCACGAATCCGAAACGACCCAACGTGCCCTTGGTATTGCTCGAATACCAAACACCGGCAGGCATTGATCCGGTGACTATGCAGCCGAAACTGGATCCCACTACACTGAACCCTGGTCAGTCTATTAGTTATATCTGGAGAGTCGGGTCTATCGACTTTGACGAAGACAAAGCCGAACCAGCGCCCCTGGAAATCGAGGTGCTCTCACTCGGTGACCTGAATGGGAAGCCCGTCCGTGGTTTCAAAGAACAGGAATTTGATGTGGTCGATGAGGCCTTGCTCGAATGGGGGATAAAAAATCGCACAGGCAGGACTAATTTCCTAGGAGGACAAACGGTCTGGGTGGATGGTTACCTCGAGAACATCACTGAAAAAGCAGGAAAAGCAGTTAATCTTCGCGTCATGATTTTCCAGGTACCGGACGGGAATGTCGCGGGGGGCTTTATGCTCGACAAGGATTTCTCCTCGGTTGAGCAGTTGCAAAAGGTCGGAAACATGCCTTTCGAATATGCCATCTTCGACCTACCCGCGGAAGGCGATGCTAGGAAAATTGAGATTCAAAGTCTGTTTCGTTCGATGCCGCTGCCCGTGGAATCTACTGGTAAGATCAAATATGTCGTTCGCCTATGGGCTTTGACTGAGGACGATGAGGGTAAACCGCTTGTCACCAATGCCGACGGACAAGCCACGGTAGGAAAGGGCTGGGTCAAGGAATTTGACGTAAGCTTTCGGGCCGAGGAATCCCTGCAAGACACCTGGGTAAAGGACTGCGAACTACTAGATATACCAACCTGGTTGTGCGCGATGGAACAAAGTTTCTACACCGAGTTCATGGAGGGCATTTTGCAACTCTCTATCCTCGGTAAAAACGCGATCGTAGGAACCTGGTCAGGATACTTCAAGATGATAGCCTACGAATCCTGGCTGCTAAAAACGGGTTGGGAAGCAATCAAGGGTGACCAGGAAGCTGTCAATTTACTCATTCAAGATGCCTACAATCAGTATCAGAAACTTTACGACCTAGGACTCCTTTCAGCTGACCTATTAAGTCAAGCTCCAATGGCATTCGAACAATTCGCTATCTTTACCGGTGACACCCTTACCAAGTTCTTTATTGCCATTGAAGAAGGCGACAATCGGGAACTTCAATTGCAAATAGGGCACTTTCTGGGTGCAAACCCCGACCTGCTTCTCGAACCTATCGCCGCCCTGGGCACTTTGGCAAAATTACGCCCGCAGATCCGCGCAGCTGCTCGGGGACTTGAGGAAACCATCGAAGCTCAACGCTTAAAAAGCGCGCTAAGGAAAAATAAGGATCTGGACGCCAGAATAGCCGCAGCAGATGCGAATCCCAACGTACGCAATCTCTATCAGGCACTCGAAGCCGGAGATGAATTGACCGATGCCCAGCTTCTAAAAATCTACGGCGTATCCAGCAAAGAACTTAAAGAGTTACAAAGGATAGCGAAAAACAATGGAGTTACTTTGGGCTTTAGGTCCAGAAATCCGGTGTCCGTAAAATTACTTGAAGACGGACTCGCCTATCCCAAACCCCACGCCCTGGAAACGTTCAAATCAGTAAACGAAATCGACCGGAAGTACCTGGGCTATCGTAATGACGCGAACGGCATTTTAGAGATCGTTGAACCCCCTGCAGGACTCGGCGAGGTTCCGAAGGCCGAGCTAGGTACAAAGATCAAGGAGTACATGGTAGGATTGAAAAACGAGTACCCCGATCTGGCTGGCAACGAGACCCTCCTCCACGAAACGGAGAAACGGCTCAAACGCCGTGTGTCAGAATGGCAAGACGCGGTCGGCCAACTTAAAATCGAGAATCCCAATCCGACGGATATCGATGTTCACTTCGCAGGCAAAAAGCAATACGTCCATGACGTTGTCGAAGACAAAGGCGCTCAGGAGATTCGTCAGATCCACAAAGAGAAAATAAACGATAGAATCGATCCAGTATCGGGACGCAGACAGAGAGTCTGGAAAATCGAAATGACCGGCCCAAACGGAGGACCCCCAAAACCAGTCACGGGAGACATAGATTTCCTCGCAATTCTGGATCCCAATGGACTCTTCCTAACCAATCCGGAAAAACGGCGCGTCATCTATGAGCAACTGGCCGAAGCAGTCGGAATGCAACACGGGGAAAGCTACTCATTTATGTTTCAAAAAAACCGTGAGGAATGGCTACAGTGTTGCGTCCCTGAAGGCGAACCGGTCATGTCCATAGGCCCCTATGGAAAGCAAAGACCGACCGCAGGTTTCTTTCTGGATAACCGTTCTGCCTTTCCAGATGGTCCGAATGCTGAATTGTTTGGTCCAAGAAAAAAGATCTTTAAAAAAGGAGACGGAGGAAAAATCAAACTAGATGCAGACGGCAATCCCATACTGGTTGAAATGCGCCACGCGGATCCCAGTGGCGAATTCCCCTTTTACAACGGAACCGCTGCCCTTATGAAACTTCCCAAGGCCTGGGAACGCAGGTTCACATTCTATACCTACCGGAAAATAATAGCCGATTTCGCGTTTCGGCGACTTTATTTTCTGCCTGCTTATTTGGAACGGGCGATCAATCAAGACAGTGGTGATCCGCCACAACCAAAGGCAGCCCCCGGAACTGAAATACCAAACAAAAGTGCAGACATTTCGCCCATATTCAGTACCGAAGGACCTGTCATTCAAGCCACCTCCAACGGTAATCCCTATTTCAGCAGCGGTTCACTCAGCGCTTGGACAGAAGCCGGTGGCTGGCAGGAGATCACACCCAGCGAAGTCATCGCACTGGGGAATCCAGACATCCTTGATTTCGCACCCATGACAGCGTTGGACGGTCAACACGCCGCTGGAGTATCGCTAGTTCAAATATTATCGATTGAAGAACAAGGTGTAACCGGAGATTATTTTCAGATTGGTGATCGCGTCGTCATCAATCCAGGTGGCATCAGCGAAGAATCTGCAGTTATCAAATCATTGGAGCCACTAGAGTTCACCGCACCTCTTATTTTCGACCATGAATCAGCAGAGCCCATTGTCTTTGTTGAACGTAATGCAGTCGACTCCGACAATGACGGCCTGACCGACCAACAAGAAGATGATCTTGGAACCGATCCCCTAAAAGTAGATACCGATTCTGATAGCATACCCGATAGAGCAGAATTGGCGTACGGCACCGATCCGTTGGACCCTGAATCGGTTTTTAAACTACTTTCTTTTGGAGCACTCAATGGTGGAGAATCCGTTGAATTCTCTTGGACCGACGAACCAGGTAAAACCTACAAGATTGAAGTCTCGCCGGATCTTTCACCCGGATCCTGGGAAGAAATCGTCTGGGACATTCAGAGTGGTGAACTAATCACAGTAGATTATTTTAACCGCAATTCGAACGCCATCTTCTATCGTGTGAGACTGAATGATTAAGCCGAGACAGAATTCAGATATCCATAAATTGGGCATGTGTCGCTGAAGTGGACTACATTCTAGAATCAACCACCACATTATAGTCCGATGAATGGATGCCTGTCGAAGATTCCGTTTCAGCCAATAGCTCCACCACCAGCTTGTTACTGACCCTATCTGCAGGATCGGACAAAATATTCTACCGACTCAGACGAGCAGACCTCTAAACACAACCTGATCCTTTAACTTCAATCTGGAAACCATCCCGGTGGGTCGGATTCCTATAGGGCCAAAAGAATTTCAGTAGCAATGATTTCATTTTAAAATGAAATTTAAATTTTGAGTCGTTTTTCAATAAGCCTGAGATTGTTTACACTAGAACAGGTGCTATCGTTTATCTGGTACGCCTAGATGGCTAACCGCTTTCCAATTTTGCGGATCAATGGAAGACTGCACCATCTGGAGAACAAACGACTCAGAAAGCCCATAAAATCTGACGTTATAGACCCAACCAGTATTGACGACGTTCACTCATTTCCAGTAACAACACACTTATGATTTTGGTTAAACGCCCTCTAAGTCCCATTCCTTGGATACCCGCCCTACTCTGCCTATTATTCGCGCACGGCAGTTTCGCCCTCGACGAAGCCCGTATCGAAACCCGGGCCGAAGAAGTTCATAACGAGTTGGGTATCGATGGCGAAGGCGTCATCGTTTGTATACTGGACCGAGGGCTCGATTGGAAGAGCAATGACTTTCGTAATGAAGACGGTTCCACACGGATCAAATACATTCTGGATTTCACAAATAACCGTGGGAGCGGCGATATTTTCACCGAGGAAGAAATAAACGAGGCACTTATCAACAACACAGAATTGCTTTTGACGGGCGGTGGGGTATCGCGCGACGCGGTTGGACACGGCACCACCACGACTGGTATCGCCGCAGGCAACGGACGCGACTCCGATGGAATTTACCGTGGCATGGCACCAAAAGCGTCCCTCATTATCATTAAGATTACCTCCGACGGCGTGCCCGCCCACGATGATCAGCCAGCCGAGGCTTCTTTCGGCGGACTGGATCTCGTAACGAAAGGCATGGACTTCGCCGTAGAAAAAGCCGCCGAACTGGGAATGCCGATCGTGATGCTTCCCAACATCGGAAGCAATGGTGGACCAACTGACGGAACAAGCAACTTTACGCGCAAGGTAGACAGTGTTGTCGGACCAGGAATCAAGGGTGTCGCGTTCCTAAACGGCCCTGGTGACGAAGGAGGTGGTGCCAACCGGGCTCAAGCAACCATCAATTCCGGACAAACCATTTCTCTCGAGATCGAGAAGGCTCGAACCGGTAATCTTCGATTGGATTTATGGTATCCGACAATCGGAGCAGGAGAAACGGGACTCGAATTTACCATCAAGGCACCAGATGGAACCAACTATGGACCGTATGCATCGGTTGCGAATGAAGGATCCCGGGATACTCGACAGAATATAGGAGGCATCTTCACTTATTACCACAACGGACGTGATGTAGACTTCAGTCTTTCTACCAATCAGAAACGGCAAGTACTTATTGATTTCTTCGGACCAACCGGCACCTATACTCTGGATATCAAGCGTCCTGACGGTTCACCTACACCTAAGGACTTAATAGCTACGCTAAATTTTTCCAACTATGGGCAAAACCCGATGAACGCGTTCAAGACCTACTTGGTTCCAGGGAATGTGTGGGACGGTGCAACCGCTTTCAACAACATCTCACCTACCAATTACGTTCATAAGACTCAATGGACTGATGTGAACGGAGTGCTCCGAAACATTTCCGCTTCAGCAGGTGCGCGTGGCGATATTTGGGCCGGAAGTAGCATTGGACCGACGTTTGATGGCCGCTTAGGAGTCGATGTCGCTGCACCCGGAGAAATTGTCGTTACTACCTACGCGCCGAAATCCTGGTGGGCCACTTTTAAGTTTAATATGGTAAAGGACGATGAAGATGGTGCCTACGGTTTAGCCAGCGCCGTGAGTGCAGCTGCACCGCAGGTGACTGGAATTGTAGCACTCATGCTACAGGCCAATCCCGAGCTCGACCAGATCCAGATTCGTGACATTTTGCGCAACACAGCTCGCGCCGACGAGTTCACCGGCGAAGTTCCCAACGTCACTTGGGGCTACGGCAAGGTCGATGCTTACGAAGCCGTGAAAGCCGCTCTCGTAGCCGCCAGCGCCGGTGCAGAAATATATACTACGATCATGCTTTCGGGCGACGATCCGCAACTCACCTTTACCAGTTTCATCGGGGTGTCCTATCGAATTGAATACAAGGATGAGATCAACGATCCCGAATGGAAGGTCCTTGTCAGTGGACTCGCTGGAGCCAATAGAAAGACCACCTACCTCGACGAAACCCTCGGCCAGAACGACCGGCGTTTCTACCGCATCTGTAAGGAGTAGCAGAACTTAACTACGGCAGTTAATTCACACGGAGAAGACCAAGCGACCGAGCAGACTCAGCGACGCTATTATTAAGCGGGCGGCCACTTTAGTGATGTCTTGACATCTATTTTAGAAACATCATGATGCCTAGACATGAGAACTACACTGACCATAGAGGATGATTTGCTGCAAAAGCTGAAATTGAAAGCCGCGCAGCAACAGAAAAGCTTCAAGGAAGTGGTTAACCAGACTTTAAAGAATGGATTGTATGGTTCTTCCGGAAAGACGACTAAAGGGAAGATCAAACTTAAGACCCGTGCTCTCAGGTATAGAAAAGGAGTGGATGAAGTGCGCTTGAAGGATCTGCTCGACGAACTGGATGTGAAAGAACAGACGAAGTCGTGATAGTTCCGGACGTCAATATTCTCATCTACGCGCACAACGAATCTTCCAGATTTCATGCCGAGGCCCTCTCGTGGTGGGAGCAAGCCCTCAATGGAGATACCACCATCCTATTACCTCACATCTGCATCAACAGTTTCGTGAGAATCATGACTCATCCGAAGATTCTTGCCGAACCTCTTGATGTTTCTGAAGCGTTCGAACTGGTCGATTCATGGATGGATTCGGAGTCCATTAGTTTACTGGCTCCAGGTCCGCGTCATTTTGAAATTTACAAGGAAGTACTCCTCAAGTCAGGAGTGGGAGGAAAACTAACTACCGATGCTTATATAGCGGCCATGGCGATCGAGAACCAAGCGATGGTGTATAGTAATGACAACGACTTCGGTCGGTTCCCGGGTGTCCGTTGGCATAATCCATTGTCCTGACCTTACGGTTCCCTGACCGGTTCCTTTTTCAACTGGATTCCATCAGATGAATCTAGGGGGGATCGCTGCCGCTTTTTGGCAAACCAGCGATCAATCATTTCTGCTTTTCAATCACCCTGGTCATAATCCTACAAATCAACACTCCCTCCCATCTTGCGACCATCCTGTAATTAGCCACTGGCCGCCCTCGTAGCCACCAGCGCTAATGCCGAAAGCTATACAACCATTGAACTTACCGGCGACAACCCGCAACTCAGTTTTTATTTCGTTTAACGGCGTGTCCTACAGAATTGAATACAAGGATGAGATCAACGATCCCAAATGGCAGGTCCTCGTCAGCGGACTGGCCGGAACCGCCGATCAAACGAACTACATCGACGAAACCCTCGGGGAAAACAACCGGCGCTTTTACCGGCATCTGCGCGGAGTAAATTTTTCCCACCGACAATCGGCTAAGGCTTGCTGTCGCATTGGTCCTTTTCGAAATTTTCTTAATATTAATGAGTTAGAATTATGAACATGGGCCGGTTTTTCGCCTGACAAAGCTTGATCGGCAACTACCGTCAAAGGCGGTTTTTTCGTCATTCAGAATGATACGCGACAAAGTCTTTCTGTATTCAATTTCCCTCTATGCACCTAAGACACTCAATTGATATGAACAATCTCCCAAAAGGGAAGCTCCAAGTGTTCCCGCGATCATTGAAGCTCCTGCTCAAACTGACCCTGTTCCTTGTCGCTTCGCTTGCAGTTTCAGCCCAATCGCTGGAAATCTTGGGCGATTTCATACCGTTGGACCTTTCCCATGATGGATCGGTCGTGCTGGGAGAGGGAAATCAGAACGGAGCCAGGACACTCGTGGTTCATCGAGAAGACTCGCTGGATACCATTTGGAGTCCGCCCGCCTTCAACACGACATCGAGCACGACCCTTATCGGAGAAAGTGCAGCCATTTCCGGCGATGGAAAAGTCGTCTACGCGGCGACACGAGTTTTCAACAAGTCAGACCAAAGTAACCGGGTGCAACTGATTCGCATCGGCGCAGACGGAAGCGTGGTGAATCTTCCAGATCTGCCAGCGCCGAATATTCCGAACACCACCGTGTTCTTTAAAAAAGTAAATGAAGATGGCACGGTTGCCCTGGCTACGACGACGGACCCCAAAAAGCTTTATCAATGGGATGAAACCGGCGTTTCCCAGATAACTCTCCCCGACAACTTCTACCTGTTCGAAGTCGACAGCAGCCTCACCCGAATACTTGGTTTCGTGGGTTTTGAGAGTAAGCAGATGGCCCTCTGGACTGAAGGGCAACCGTTGAGGACATTTGGTGAAAGCAGTCCACGGTTCTTTCCTATCGGCATCACACCTGATGGTCGAAAAATTGCGGGAAATTATTTCTTTGGTAGCGAGGAGTTCAATCTGGCCTCAACCAGAACCGTAATCCATGATCTGGAAACCGGTGCGAAGACAGAAGTCATTACGACAGGATTCCAACGACGACCTCACGCCATCGATTGCCAGGGAAGGCTCTACGGCGGGTTGGAGGGGCAAAGCAATCTTGGCTCAGATGAAATGTGGACCGAAGACGATGGTTGGCGCGATCTTTCCTCCGCCTTGACGGAGGACTATGGACTCGGAACAGCGGGTTGGCGGTTCGGGCGCTACTGGCCAAATACTTACGGTGCGAGAATTCGCGGCTCGGCCGACTGTCAGACATTGATTGGCTTGGTCAGCCAGAATTCGGCAGTGAATGAACGCCATTTGGATCAGCTTTCTGCCGTGTTCCGCCTTCAATTTCCCCTTCTTCAAGAAGTAAGCTTAGGCATCAAATTGACCGAAGAAGACCTAGAGGTGGGCGACGAGACCACAGCAACGGTGACGGCCTTCAGTAATTTGCCCGAGCCCGTGACGATTACCTTAAACGATCCTCTATTGACTACCAATGAAGCCGGATTCGTTCAAATTGGCGAGATCGACGCCTATGATCCATTCGTGCTTAGCCCAGAGAATACAAAACGAGAGTTTTCAGTTCCAATACGTATTTTAAAGAAGGGTACGGTTGACTTAGTTGCAAGCGGTATAGCCGTAGAGACAGGCGGTGAAGAAAAAGAGCTCAATGCGACATTCACGTTGGCTCTCAATCCCATCAACACGAAAATCACTGTCACAAGCACAGAACATCTGCTCAATTTGACGCCCGAGGAGGAGTGGTCTGAAAAGGCGCAACAACTCAATAACGCCAGACGTGCTGCAGAGCTCGAGCCCTACCAAAACCTCATCGAGATCAAGCTGGAGATAACGAACGGAAGCGAGGAAATCTTGGAAAATGTGAATATCCCTGCAGCGCTAAATGCGCTATCCATGGTCAAAAGCATTGATCTATCCAACCCTGCTGTCCCACTAAACCCAATACAGCTAATAGTTCCTGACGAAACAACTTATGACCTAACTGAGCCTAACAATGGTGTTTCAATCGATGGTGTAGAATTACCACCGGATGAAACCGTCACCTTTACCTGGATATTCGATGCTTACGACGTGGACCCCACTCCGAACGTGGATAACTCTGCTGAACTTGAATTTGAAGCGCTGATTCTTGCGGGTCTGGACCTCGCGACGGTTCGAACCCTGGCAGAAGACAGGTTCTCGGTCATAGATCAACCGCTGCTTGAATGGGGTATCAACCTCGTTAAGTCCGGTGCAAGTTTCCTCTCTGGAGAGCCGGTTGAGGTTGAAGGGATTCTGGAAAACATATCCGCCGATAATGGTGGAGAGGGTCATACCCTTATCGTTGCTCTAATCGCCCTGACCGAAGGAAACCTGGGAGGTGGCTGGCTGCGCGATCCTGAAACCTCGGTTCCTGGAGGGCAATTCTTTGAGCTTTTTGAACTGACTCCTGAGGGCGAAAACAAGACCAAATCGCTTAGAGGTGTATTTCAGTCGTTTCCGACGCTTATAAATTCAGCTGGCGAGATTGAATACGAAATCCGGCTATGGATCAAGGAAGCGGAAGATGAGTTGAAGGCGGCTCATGCTCGCAAAAAACTTAAATCGAATCTACAAGATGCCTTAGTCATATCGCTCGCTTCCAACAGTACACTCTTTTATGCCCAACCCATTCAACAGACCGTCGGATTGCCGTCACTACTCAGCAATTTGAGCGGAGAAACCATTGCAAACTTTGCCGCTGCAGGAAGCGATCTCATTGATTATCTTTTTGATGCCAAGGAAGAGATGGGATACTTGAACCAATCAATCGCGGCTCAGGACCTCGACTTGAAAAACAGGATTTACCGCGAGCTCAACCTAGATGGCGAAGAACTTGAAAGGATCCTTAGCCGAGGCTATGACACCTACGTCCAGCTCGCCAAATTCAATATTCTGCCCGGAGGTACTATTGTAAACAGACAGGAATACGCAGACGCATGCAGACAAGAACTCTCCTCATTCCTATCCACATTACAAAATGAACCGCTGGATCTCAACGCAATGAAAGATAGGTTTGAAACCTATCATAATAATGCGCAACAACTGACCTTTCCCTACTACTTATTTATGAACGGGATCCAGGCGATCTCGCTCGAGAGCCTCGATCCAGCCAGCACCTCTAACCGGATCATTCGGGAAAAACGTAAACGCCTACGAGCAAATGTGGCGCAACGAATTGAAGCGGCCCGGAACAATCCGGTGGTTAAATCAATCACTGAGGTATTCGAACCCGGGGATATACTTAAGGCTTCTTCTCTCTTTTCAAGTTACGGATTGAATCTTTACCAGTATCAAAGATTGCAGGAAATTGCCGCAGAAAACGATGTTATAATCAGTTTTAGATCAGCCACCCAAGAAACTCGTCAATTGCTAAAAACAGCAAACGCGATACCGACACCGTCTGCATGGCCGCTATTGGCAGTGAATAATCTGGATGTCCTTTATCTCGGATTTGAGCAAACAGAGAAAGGCAAAGTCACTTTAATGCGGCCTCCCGAGGAAGTATTGGGAATCGCGGGCGAAGCATTGTCCACCGCGATCACTAGCTACGTCGATAAACTAGCAGCCTCAAAATCAGAACTTCGGAGCAACGTTGTATTATTGAGCGAAGTTAAAAATCGCCTCCGAGCACGCGTTCAAGAGTGGACTAGCTTCGGACTCGAGCGCGTAGCTGAGGGTGCTGAAGAGCTTGGATTGATTCCTGCAAATTACAGCCAAAGTCTAGACACCGTCAAAGGTGTTCTTAGGGACGGCGCCAAGCAATTCGGCGCTGAAAGAGTTTACCGCATGACCACAGAGACTTTACCCGACAGATTAAATGAAGTAACGGGTGAAATACAGAAACGATGGCAGCTTTTTTTGGAGGATCCGATAGATTCAGCAAATGCTAAGCAATTGATCAACTCTATAGAGTTTTTACCTCCTCTGGATCCAAGCGGGCACATTATTAAGAACGAAGATCGTCTCCGCCAAATCTATTCGCAACTGTCTGTGATACCCGGATTTAACCACTTATCTATTTATTCAGAAGTGCGAGAGGATGCACTCGGTTACTGGCAGGCGTGTTGTGGCGATGAACCTGTCGTTACGATTGCCCCTAGTGGCGATCAAGCACCGGTGGTCGCTTTTCTCCGTGAATCGCTCTCCGTGCTCCAGGGAGGAAGCAATGCCAACCTCATTCAACTGGTCCCGCCAGCGGGCCCTCCCGGTCCGGACATTTTGCTGACCGCCCCAACTGTGATCAAGGCTGTCCGTGATCAAGTCAGTGATGAGTTTGTCTTTCTCGAGGGTGCGCTCTACCAAGCGAAAGTTGATCTCGGATACGAAAATAGTTTTAGCGCTAAAACGTGGTTGGAGTCACTCAAGGATTATTTGGATCCCTACACACCCTACCTCCCCTCTTTGCTGGGTGAACTGTTGGAAGCCGATACGACTGAATTTTCTCGAGATGAGGGAGCACCGATCATACAACCGACAGGTGACTTCGACAACGAAGGCAATCCCCTCCTCCAAGTCTGGACTGAAGTAAGTGGATGGTTGCCCATATCCGTCACGGAAGCCTTAGAGCTAGGAGTATCTGGCAAGGCAGACTTCGCTCCCATGACAACTCTGCCTGAAGGCGGTGAAGCCGGAGACACCCGAGTAGAGATTACTCCTCAAGCTATATTAGGAGCTGTCGGCGAGTTTTTCCTTCCGGGCGACCGGGTCGTGATCAACCCCGGCGGATACAACGAAGAGATCGCTACCGTTCAGGGCGAAGGCTCACTGATATTCACGTCTCCGTTAAAATACGATCATTCGATCGGAGAATTAGTTGCCTTCCTGGGACCGGATGAAATGGATTTGGATGGCGATGGCTTGAACGGAATTCAGGAAGCTCAGGCGGGTACGGATTCTCAAAATCCCGATACCGACGGCGACGGTATCCATGATGGCATGGAAGTTGATTTGGGGCAAGACCCACTGACTCCCATTTCAGGCTATCGTATTACTTCAATCAATACACAGGACATGAATAATAACCCCTCTGTTTCGTTCACAGTACCGGCGAATCACAGCTACGAGGTGGAAGCCTCCACAACACTGAATGAAGAAGATTGGATCGAAGTCATTTCTGGCGAAGGTATCAATCTACCAACTTTGCAATCCACCGAGTTTGAAAACTGGTTTCCTGACTCAGATCGCGTTTTCTACCGCATTCGCTACAGCGAGATCGACTAACGGCTTCCATTTATACGAAGATCAATTGGGCAAATCCAACGTGAATCTTAATGTTTCGAACCTTCTTTTGTTAGCCCATCCGAATGGTTTTTAGTGGAACTTGTTCAATCATTCGTCATGTTAGGTATCTACCAGATTAGCCTATGAAAAACCTCACTTCATTACTTCTCGTAATCTCGTTCTTTGTGTCGGCTTGGACCGCGCACGCCAATCCTGTCATCTATTGGAACAACGAGGTCATTAATACCACGCGTTTGTCGCGCAATCCAGCTCCGGTCGCGGGTGTGCACCTGGCGACCTTCAACGTGGCGGTCTACGACGTGGTCAACAGTTTTGACAAACGGTATGAGCCGTGGCTGGTAAAAGACCGGGCACCCAAGGGAGCCAGTCTTGATGCGGCGGTAGCAGCCTGCGCCAATGCGGTGCTGCTTAAGATCTGGGGAAATGAGGTCAATCCGCGCAATTTTAAGAACGCTTACGATAAAGCATTGGCAGACATTCCCGATGGGAAAGCCAAGAAAGCCGGAATCGCCTGGGGCAAAAAGGTCGCCAAGCTTATCCTCGATGAACGTTCGGACTCCGGCATGGATCTACCGCTCGAGGGTAATTACTCCAGTAACGAGATTGGGAAATGGCGGGAAACTCCATTGGGTTTTCGTCCTCCCGTGGCACCCCGACTCGGCGATGTTGAACCCTTTGCCCTGAAGAGCACCTCCCAATTCCGCGCACCGCCCCACCCGCCTTTGAACTCCATGCAGTATGCCGACGAACTCGAGTTCGTAAATCGTGTGGGTATTCGTGATGGTGCGGATCGGACCGAGTATCAGACTTTGAGCACACCGTTTTGGTCGGACGACCTCGGAACGACAACTCCTCCCGGGCACTGGAACGTGATTCTCCAGGGAATCCTCGAAACCTTGGGCTGGGACGACGATGTGGCGAAGACCGCTCATATATTTGCTTTGTTGAATGTGGCCGGTGCCGATGCCGGAATGACCGCTTGGGAAACCAAGTACCACTACAACATCTGGCGACCCGAGAATGCGATACGGGAAATGGAAAAGAGTATCAATCCACACGCCAAGCCGAACCCGGACTTTATCCCCAATATGGAATCCCCTGCCTTCCCCACTTACACGTCAGGACACAGCTGTTATACCGCAGCCATGACACGTATGATTGAGCACTGCATTGGCAGGAACGAAGTCGAATTTACTGCGATTTCCGACGGCCTGCCAGGTGTGGTCCGCAAATACACGAGCCTGTCAGACGCTCGCTGGGAAGTCGGTATGAGTCGCGTATGGGGTGGCATCCACACCATGTCAGACAATATCGAAGGCCAGAAAGCAGGCATCGCCGTAGCTGATTGGATCTTTGAAAATGCGTTGCGGCCGTTGAAGTGACAGCTTAGCTAATTTGTTACTCATAAAACCAGCTGTCTCCCTTGATCAATCGACAATCGTATTCCAACCAGACGTCTTTTAGAGCTGAAAGCTCTCACCCTACCAATGTCAGCTTTATGAAGGTAGGGCTATTGCGTCCCCGCAATACAGTCGTTGTGGCGATAAAAATCGTCCTGCTGTTTACCACCACCCTTTCTATCGCCGCTGATTTTACCCTGCAACCCCTCCAATCACCATCCACCGGGGAAGCGGGCGCAAAACCGTTCTACCGGTTTACACCCAAAGAAATCGGGATCACCTCGTCCAACTCCCATAATGATCCCCGCATGTGGGGAGAGTTGTTTCGCGAGCTCACGCTGGGTGCTGTCGAGACCGGACTGGCCGTAGCGGACTTCGACCGCGATGGACGACCGGATATCTACGCCGTTTCCAAAAATGGCCCCTGCTCGCTCTACCTGCAAACCGGAGATTTCATTTTCAAGGATGTAGCAGAAACAGCTGGAGTCACAGCCAACGATACCATCGACGGAAAGGCCGGCGCCACTGCAGTCGATATCAATCAGGACGGCTGGATGGATATCTACCTTTGCCGCTACGATGCTGCGAACTTACTCTTCGTGAATCAGCAGGACGGAACTTTCAAGGAACAGGCTGCCGACTACGGGTTAGATATACGAGACGCCTCCGTCCACGCTTCGTTTGCAGACTACGATCGCGACGGCGACCTCGATGCCTACCTGGTCACCAATATCCTCCGCTTTTCGGAAAGCCCTCAAGGGCGTCCCGACTACCTGCTGCAAAATGATGGGAATGGCCAATTTGCAAACGTCGCGCTCGATTCCGGAATCTGGGGGAAATCACAGGGACACACCGCTATCTGGTTCGACCCCAATCACGATGGTTGGCCCGACCTGTATGTTGCCAACGATTTTGAAACCCCGGATCGGTTTTATATGAATCAGGGGGACGGCACGTTCGAAGACGTAGTAGACGATCAACTCCCCCATGTCACCTATTTTTCCATGGGGGCAGACTCTGGTGATATCAACAACGATGGCCTCGTCGACTTCTTTGTAGCAGACATGCGCGACCGCACCCGCGCTGAATACATGACCGGCATGGAAGAAATGGGGCGTGGCCTTTGGGAGATGGAGCGCACGACCGAGTTGCTTCCACAATACACCTGGAATTCTTTCTACCTCAATTCAGGAACCCCGCATTTCATGGAGATGGCTCACATGACAGGCATGGAAGCCACCGGCTGGACCTGGGCGACTCGCATGGCCGATCTGGACAGCGATGGGAAACTCGATCTGTTTTTTACCAACGGTATGATCCGTAACTTCATGGACGCAGATCTCATCGATCGCCAGAAAGTCGTCCGTACGATCGAAGGCAGAGCCGCCGTGTGGAAAAACGCTCCGGTTCGCGAGGAACCAAATCTGGCATTTCGCAACGATGGAAACCTCGGATTCAGCGATGTCTCCACAGAGTGGGGACTCGATCATATCGGTGTTTCATTCGGCTGTGCCACGGTCGACATGGACAACGATGGTGACCTCGACCTCATCTACGTAAATTACAACGCGCCCCCAACGGTTGTCCGTAATGACATTCACTCAGGCAATAGGCTAGTCATCACGCTAAACGGATTGGCGCCCAACCGCAACGCAATCGGCGCTGAAGTCATGGTAAAAACTGAATCAGGAACCCAAGTCCGGCAAGTATACACTGAACGCGGTATTGTATCCAGCGAACCGGCACCGCTGGTCTTTGGCTTGGGTAACGATACAGAAGCCAACGAAATCTTGATTCGCTGGCCCGATGGAAGCACTTCTCAGTTAGAAGGAATTCCGGCCGGTCATCACTTAATCGTTAACCAGGGGAAAATTCCCAAGACCAAAAAAGAAGGGATAAAGAAACCCGATCCACTGTTTACAGAGACAGCCAAGGCAAATGGCCTTGACCATACCAGCACTCTCAAACGCATCGATGAACTGGGATCACAACGCCTGCTTCCTCGACGTCTCAATGGATTGGGTCCCGCCTTGGCAACGGGCGATGTCAATGGAGACGGTCGAACCGATATATTCGTAACCGGCTCAGCTGGGCAAAGCGGAACTCTGTTCCTCGCTCAGCCAAATGGGCTCTTTGTAGCGTCAAACCACCAACCTTGGGGCGCAACATCCGAAGCGGATGATTTAGGCACACTGTTTGTCGACATCAATGGCGACCAAGCTCCGGACTTAATAATAGCGGCTGGCGGGGTTTCCCTCGATCCAGGGGACTCGCTTCTGAACGACCGTGTATATATCAATGACGGGCATGGGGAATTCAGTTTGGCTACGAACATCCTTCCTGAAGACGGCGAAGCGACGCAGGCAATCGCCTCCGCAGACTTCGATAACGATGGAGATCAAGATCTCTTTATAGGTGGGCGTTACGTTCCAGGCCAGTGGCCAACCACCCCCCGAAGCTTTCTCTACGAAAATCGAAATGGAAAATTCGTCGACGTATCCGAATCTTGGGCCCCCGGTATTTCGCAGATAGGCATGGTCACCGATGCAACGTTCATTGACATTAACCACGATGAGCTACCGGACCTAATGCTCTCGATTGAATGGGGCTCGATCGCCGGTTTCATCAACACAGGAAAGGCTTTCGAAAACCGAACCGAGGCCCTTGGCTTATCAGGGAAAACTGGTTGGTGGAACACACTCGAGGTCACCGACATCAATAACGATGGTTTACCAGATATTGTCGCGGGCAACCTCGGCTTGAATACGAAATACAAAGCCACAGAATCTGAACCTGCGACCTTGTTTTACGGTTCATTCGGAGACCCCAAAAAGAATCACATCATCGAAGCTCAGTATGAAAACGGTGAACTCTACCCTATCCGCGGACTGAGCAAACTTCGCTATTCCTTCCCCCGACAGACTCAGAAATTTCGCACCTTTAAGCAGTTCTCTCAAGCGACCCTAGCACAAGTATTTGGAGCCTCTTTAAACACAGCCACCCAGCTGGAAGCGACCGAGCTCGCCAGTGGTATTTTCTTTCAAAGAGCCAACGGCCGATTCGAATTCGTACCCTTGCCGATTGAGGCTCAACTCGCGCCGATCTTCACCATATCGGTCTGGGACGTCAATGCCGACGGAACTGAAGACCTGTTTATAGCGGGCAACCACTTTGGTCCTGAGCCCAACACGGGGCGCTTTGACGGCAGTATTAGTCTATTGCTTACCAATGATGGTAAAGGTAATTTTACTCCTGTTTGGCCTGATAAGAGCGGAATCAGCGTCACTGGCGAGGCGCGTGCGTCTGTAATACTAACAACCCCTTCTACCGATAAATCCCTTCTGATAACGAGGGTCGCCGGTAGGCTGCTTCTACTAAAATAAGACACAAACTAGAGGATAAAGAACCTCCTTCCTGACTGTCAGCCATCAGAATTAGTTACAAATTTCCCAAAGTTCGTGTCCTTCAAGAAACGATCCACTGATTCCCGCATGACAACGAGGTCATCGTGGAACGGACAGGGGTTATCATTAGGGCAGTAGTTTACCCCAATCGGACAGGGGAACGAATCTTCAACGGGATCAAAGAAACTCACGACATCATGGAAGCGGATAGACTTCGGATCTTTTGCTAGACGGTATCCTCCACGGGGACCCGGAGCACCTGTAACATAACCGGCTTGTAATAAGGTCGTTAACACCTTTGCAACTAACGTTTGGGGCAAATCTCTCGCTTGCGCAATTTCCGCAGAATTAGCTCTAGCAGATTCATCACTATGGAGCGTTGCTAGATAACTCATCGCTGAAATCGCATTGCGCGCCATCAGCACCGTTCTCAACGGCCTCACCGGAAAAATCACCGTCAACGGAGGTGTTTACGAAAGCGTCATGCCTCAGTTGGGTTTATCTGACGAAGCCACCGCAAACGTTCTCACCTACATTTATAATCAATGGGGCAACAACGGAACCGAAGTCACTCCCAGTATGGTAGCGGACGTTCGGGCATCCACCGCCTCCGCCCATTAGGAACGTGATAGCAATTTCATCAAAGGCACTCAAAGCGGCATGCTGCATAAATTTGCTATACCTTTTCGGCAGCCCATGGATCACAGCTACTGGTGTAGCTCCAAGCGGTATGGTCGTGATCCCCGGCGGATCTTATACACCTCTCTATATACTGAATTCTGAAGCGCTGACAGTTGAATCATTTTTTATCGATGTCGCACCGGTGACCAATGCTCAATTTTTGGAGTTCGTGAAAAACCATCCGAAATGGCGCCGATCTCAGGTTAAAAAGCTCTTCGCCGACGAAGCTTACCTGAAACACTGGGTAAGTGACCTCGATCTCGGCCCCAACGGCGATCTACTAGCCGACAGTCCGGTCACGAATGTTTCTTGGTTTGCCGCAAGGGCCTATCTGAAAACTCAGGGTAAACGTTTACCGACTGAAGATGAATGGGAATATATTGCCTGCGCCGACGAGACTCGACCAGACGCATCGCGGGATTCCACCTTCACCAAACGATTATTGGAATGGTATGGAAAACCTAACGGTGCGACACTCCCCTCTGTTAACAGTGCTGAGCCCAACTACTATGGCGTAAGCGCCTTGCACGGCTTCACCTGGGAATGGGTACGCGACTTCAATAATTCAATGGTTACCGGCGAATCCCGAGCCGACTCGGGCGTAGACCGAGCACTCTATTGCGCCGGTGGAGCGCTCGGAACGACAGACCCGCACAACTACGCCGCATTTATGCGTTACGCTTTCAGATCTAATTTAAAAGGAAACTACGCTGTGTCTAATCTCGGATTTCGCGGTGCAAAAACGATCACTCCCAAAGAATAGCTATGAAGATCCAACATCTAATTCTACTTTTAGTTTCAATGACTTTTGCGTCTCAGGCCGCTGATTCTGTAAGCCCGTATACACTGCCAACAGCAAGCGCAACGGAAGGTTCGATATACGACCTAGCTTCTAACTGGTATTCACAAGACGGACACGCCGTGAACCTCGAAGACTTAAACGGTAAAGTGCGCGTCGTCGCCATGGGTTACACGAGTTGTCAATATGCCTGTCCCCGAATCATTGCTGATTTGAAACGAGTTGAAACCGCGTTGTCCGATAAGGAAAAATCTTCCGACAAAATCAGCTTCTCTTTCATCTCGATTGATCCTGAAACCGATACCCCGGAGCTCATGAAGGAACTCGAGAAAAACTATGGCATGGATTCAGAACTCTGGTTGCTCCTCACAGGTGACGAAGACGGTGTCCTCGAACTAGCAGTGGCCCTGGGCATGAAATACCGTAAAACCAGTCCTATGGATTTCGCTCATTCAAATATCATTACGATTTTGGCACCCGACGGAACCATCTTTTACCAGACCTCTTCGATCGGTGAAGAGATCGACCAAACTCTGAAAGCGGTTCGCACTTGTCTGTCATCTATGAAATAGAGGGTAGCCTTGAACGTTCTATGAGCTCATCCCTATCCAACCGAACCAGTTCAATCCTGTTACAGGAACCATTTCGACTCTTCTTTCCCACCGCCACTCTCGTAAGTATCCTAGGAGTCTCTCTATGGCCACTCGTCTATGCTGGTTGGCTTCCCTTCTACCCGGGAGAAGCTCACGCACGCTTGATGATCGAAGGATTTGTCGCGGGCTTCGCGATTGGCTTTCTCACCACTGCGTTTCCCAAAGAGATCGAATGCCGCCCACTTACCGGCATTGAGCTTTCAGTCATCTATCTGGCCTATCTGGGAACCGTTACCTGTCACAGCTTGGGACACATTCTGGCGGGTGACATTCTATTTCTCACGACCTGGACGCTCCTGCTATGTGCGCTCGTTATTCGCTTTTTGTTTTTCAGAAAAGACCTTCCGATTCCTGGCTTCATAGTCGCCCTACTCGGAATTATGTCGGGACTGACTGGAGTAACCCTTCTGATTCTTTACCGGCTTCAACCTACCAGTGAACTTACAAGTCGTCTGGGCACACTTCTACTCAATGAATCATTTATCCTCGGTCCGATCCTAGGTATCGGCAGCTTCTTATTCGCACGCTTTTTCAATACCCGGAATACGACCCCTGATAAAGGTGTTCCCTGGTTTAAAAATACTCTAAGCACCTTCGCTTTCGCATTATCCATTTACGCCACGTTCTTTCTTCAAGTTTACGGCTTCGAAACAGCAGCCCCTATCCTACGAACCGTATTAGTCGGCACCTTCCTATTCCTCCAAGTCTTCGAAGGAAGTCGGTTCACCAAGACAGGACCTTTATCAGTGCTCCTTTTTGCAGCACTTGGCTTATTAACGATTGGCATTCTCATCTCAGGGTTCATCTCGCATACCCAAGTCGCGTTCAAACACCTCTTGTTTATCAGTGGCTACGGTTTACTTATTCTCACTATTGCGACCCGAGTAATAGGAGGTCACAGCGGTAAAGGACCCCTACTATTTTCCAGAAAGAAACCGCTTTATTGGATCCTTGGTTTCGTACTGATGGCAGCAGCTACCCGTGTCATCGCTGATCTGATCCCAACCATTCGAGTCTCCCATCACATCTACGCTTCTCTCTGCTGGATTGTATCGGTAAGCATTTGGGCGGTAGCGGTCATGCGTTACATCACGACCGTGGATCCGGAGCCCTAAGCCAACACATCCTTCACCACGTGCCCATGCACGTCGGTTAGCCGATAATTCCGGCCCTGAAACTTGTAGGTGTATTTCTCGTGATTGATACCCATGAGGTGCATGAGCGTGGCTTGGAAGTCGTGGACATGGACGGGATTCTCAACCGCGCTAAATCCGAGTTCATCGGTGGCACCGTAGATGGTTCCGGGCTTTACTCCCCCACCCGCCATCCAGATGGTAAAGCCGTAAGGATGGTGATCGCGACCCCAACGGGCCTTGTCGGCGAACTCACCTTGAAGGAAAGGCGTCCTACCGAATTCACCACCCCATATGACCAGGGTGTCGTCCAAGAGTCCTCTTTGCTTAAGGTCTTTAACCAATGCGGCACTGGGAGCATCGGTATCCGTACATTGGATCTCGAGCTGACTGGTAAGGTTGTTGTGCTGATCCCACCCTGCGTGCATCAACTGAATATAGCGGGTACCGCGTTCTGCCAAACGTCGTGCCATGAGACAGTTGTAGGCGAACGTACCCTGTTTATGAACATCGGGGCCATACATGTCTAAGGTCTCTTTGGATTCATCCGAGAAATCAGTCAGCTCGGGTACGCTGACCTGCATTTTATAAGCCATCTCATATTGGGAAATCCGGGTGGCTATCTCGGGGTCGCCATACTCAGTCAACTTGATCTCATTCAAGTGAGCGAGGTCGTCCAGCATCTCCCGACGAAGCGTGCGATCCATACCCTCGGGGTTCTTCAAATATAAAACGGGATCTCCACTGCCACGAAACTTAACTCCTTGATACTTCGTAGGGAGAAACCCACTACCCCAATAAAAGTCATAAAAGATCTGTCCACAGGATGCCTCTTTGTCGCGCGAAGTCATGGCGACAAACGCAGGAAGGTCATCGGATTCTGCGCCCAAGCCATAACTGAGCCAGGATCCAATCGTCGGTCTTCCGGGGATTTCGGAGCCACTGAGGAAATACTGAATAGCGGGCGCATGATTCACCGAGGTCGTGTGCATCGACTTGATAAAACATAAATCATCTACGATCTCGGACGTCTTGGGCATGAAGTTACCCATCCATTTACCACTTTTCCCGTATTGCTTATACTCCGTGATATTCGGCAAGAGTAGCTTCTCCTTGGTATTCGTCATCGAACTGAAACGGCGCTCTCCCAAGATCGATGGCGGAACCGGTTGTCCCTGCATCTCGAAAAGCTTCGGCTTATAGTCGAATAAGTCGACATGCGAAGGGGCTCCATTCTGCAGCAAATAGATTACGCGTTTCGCTTTGGGCGCAAAGTGCGGTAAGCCCGAGATAGCAGGCGCATTCGCCTTAGTTCCAAACAAAGCCGGATCCAGCAGGCTCGCTAAAGCCATTCCCCCGATTCCGGTGGCGGCTTTTCCAAAAAATTCGCGTCGAGTGAACTGACGTTTGGCATCGTTGAGTGGGTTCATTCTTTCGTAAGGGTTTCGTCGAGATTCAGGAGCATGAGGCAGAGTGTCGACCAGGCTGCATGGCGCGAAGATTCCAGTTCTTTATTGGGAGGATACTCTCCCACAGAAACCAGAGACACGGCGTCTTCCTCATCGTTGGCAAAGTGAGCTTGGTATTTTTTCAATGCGTTGCGGAGAGCGGAGAACTCGTGTTCCATCGGCCAACGCGCAGTGACCTTGCGAAATGCGCTTCGCAGACGATCATTATCATCTTGATAAGGGGCAGTCAGGAGTTCTCCGGCGAATACTCGAGCCGCCTCGGAGAACGTAATATCATTCAGTGTTGTTAGTGCATGGAGCGGCGTGTTCGTTCGCTGGACCTTTACCTCACACACCTGGCGAGCGCCGCTATCGAACAAAACCGGCGGCCCAACAATCCTCCGCCAGAATGTGTATAAACTTCTCCGATACAGACTATCGCCACGACTCTGATGGTAGCGGGTAAATCCGAATGTCGCCTCCTTCCAGATGCCTTCCGGTTGGTAAGGTTGTACCGGTTTTCCACCCCGTTTCTCAACAAGCAACCCACTCACACTCAGTGCCTGATCCCGGATCATCCACGAGGGCAGCCTGAATCGGGGTCCTCTGGCTAACAAAACATTCTCACGATCCAGTTCGTATTGTTCGGGCGTGATCCTGGAACTCTGTCGGTAGGTGGCACTCATCAAAATCTTTTTATGAATCGCCTTTACATCCCAACCGCTTTCTCGAAATTCAACGGCTAACCAATCCAGCAAGGCTTGATACTTTGGAGGAGCCGACTGGACTCCAAAATCTTCGGTTTGCTTAAGGAGACCCGTCCCAAAGAACATCTGCCAGTAGCGATTCACGGTCACGCGCGCGGTCAGGGGGTGTTCGTCCGACACCAACCAGCGTGCCAGATCCAGACGATTGAGATCAACCGCCAGCGATTCACCGCCATTCATGATGGCGGGAAAGCCCGTTACTACTTTTTCAGTGGGGTCGTTGTACATCCCTCGATTGAGTATAAATGAATCCCGCTCAACAGAATCCTCCATCACCATAACGAATGGCATCTGGTATCGGTATACCAGTTGAGCATCGTAGGCATCCCACATGCGTTGCAGAGCGGTTCCGTAAGCGGGATACTCATCACCAAATATACGAAGCAGGTGTACAAAGTTTTGCGGGCGACGTTCGACCGCTGGTTCGCTGAGCAATGAGACGTATCTACCGCCCTCCACATCTTTTACTCGTTCGGACTTACCCGCGGGTTCACCGGCAGGACGGGGAAAGATTTCGAGCTCCATCTGATCAACAATACGTGCCAGCTCTTCGTGGGTGTTTTGCAGTTGCTTCAACGTTGCATGCTGCGCGTCAGTCGTTAGATCCAAAACCGGTGGTGTATGAGGATTCTTTCCTTGCCCGGAAACTTCGGTCTTATCGAAGAATGCCGTTAATTGGTAATACTCGCGCTGAGTAATGGGATCGAATTTATGGTCATGGCAACGGGCGCAGTTCATTGTCACACCCATCCAGACAGTTCCCACGGTTTCCGCCTGATCAAACAAATACTCAATCCGGTTTTCCTCTGGTAAGCGGCCCCCTTCCCCATTGATCATATGGTTGCGAAGAAAGGCGGTGGCCAAGATCTGATTCTTAGTCGCATTCGGTAAAAGGTCTCCAGCTATTTGCTCAATCGAAAACTGATCAAAGGGCATGTTATCATTCATCGCATCTACCACCCAGTCCCGCCATGGATACATACCGCGCTCCGGGTCGGTTTGATAACCGTTGCTATCTGCATAACGCGCTGCATCCAACCAATCCCAGACCATACGCTCACCATAACGAGGCGAGGCCATCAGGCGATTGATCACTTTTTCATAGGCGTCTGGAGATTCATCAGCAAGAAAAGCGTCAACCTCCTCGATCGTTGGCGGCAAACCGGTCAGATCCAGCGTGACCCGACGAATCAATGTGTCTCTCTCGGTCTCCGGGGACGGCTGTAAACCCAGGCTCTCCAGCTTCGAGAGCACGAAGTAATCAATTTCATTTTTAACCCAGTCGGACTGCTCCACTGCTGGTGGAGTTTTCCGAACCGGCGGAACATAGGCCCAATGCTCTTCGTACTCAGCCCCCTCCGCTATCCAATCGGCGAAGAGTTGTTTCTCTTCCTTCGTCAACGTGCGAGGATGACTGCTGGGTGGCATAAGGTCTTCCTCGTCCTCCGCATTGATCATCCAGATCATCAAGCTATCCTCCGGATTTCCGGGAATGATCGCCGGAGATCCATCCCGGTCAGCTATCGCTTCTTCACGAATGTCGAAGCGAAGGTCTGCTTCCCTCGCATTGGCATCGGGTCCATGACATTGAAAACAAGTATCCGACATGATCGGCCGAATATCGTTATTGAAAGATACCTTGCCCGATAGCTGTGCTCCGAGACCGGAAACGAAGACGCCGGCGATAAGCCGGCAAGCAAATTGACGAAAAATCATAGGGATAGCATTCCAAGGGTACATCAACAATCCAAGCCCCGTCAGTAAACCCGGCAATTATAAACGACAATTAACAGATCAGTTATTTCAAGAACTGATACCTATTTATTCTAATCTCAAATCCTACACGGACCCTCACTTTTGACAGCTCTTCTTGTGTTCGCCCAATTCATGGATGACTGCGAGAAGAGATAGGTATACTCGTCGGCCAGGATTTCAGCACGGATTCCATGGGCTCTAGGACCTACAAGCATCTGGCCAAAAACTCCGTTTACGATATCTAAAAGGCCCCTCTAGCTACTACAACCCCTGAATATTCTTCCGCGACTAGAAAACCTATCCCCAGAGTTCATTTATCTAACTCCAAATGCTTACTCAATTTCTCCACCTTGTAAGGGAATCGTTTTGAGAGATCATTGGTTTCGTCGGGATCTTTCTGTAAATCGAACAAGAGGGTTTTCTCTTCATCTTTCACTAACTTGAATCGACCATCATAGATAAGTCGCCAGCCGTTTAATCCACTTTTAAGTATTTCCCGATGCCTCGTCGCAGTTCCTTCCAAGACGGGTCTAAAACTCTTTGCATCAGCGCCTTCAATGCGATTGGCATCGGCTAAATCTAACAAAGTCGCTCCGATATCGTGAAAACTTACCAGAGCCTTTGATTCACCTTGAACCACACCGGGACCCCGAATAATCAGCGGAACATCTACGGATGCTTTGTGCCAGGTGGATTTTTGCCAACGATTGTGATCCCCCAACATTTCTCCGTGATCGCTTGAATAGACGACGAAAGTATTCTCCAACTCTCCCCGACTCTTCAGTAACTCCAAGTAGCGGCCGATCTGAGTATCAATATTTTCTATCATCGCAGCGTAATTTTGCTGCCGAACCAGAATCGTATCCGGATCATCAACATCGTTATACTTGGGCTCATTAAAGCTGGTAGACTTCCAGCGTTCCCGCATTGGTTCGGTCACGTCATAAGGATCGTGAGGCCCGGCAAAATTAACAACCAGATGCCAAGGTTCGTCCACTTCAAAAGACCTTAAAAACTCCAATCCGTTATTGGATATCCAATTGTCGCAGTAGGCATTGTCTGGCAGACTCGTGATCGCTTCAAACAGCAGATCTTCCGAACCCTCTGGATACATCGCCAAATGCTGTTCCAGTAATGCCCGCTGCTTAAGATAACTCAAATAGGGCCCTCTTGGAAAACCACCTTTTCGATAGGCCCAGATAGCATCGCCCTTCCCTTCACTATCGATGCCATCCGTGAAACCGTATTCAGACATCATATTCTTTCCATCGATCCCCCAATCCATGTCAGGCTTATGGAGATCCAACTTACCCACACTCGCTACACGATAACCGGATTCACGAAGCCTCTGATAGTAGGTCGGCATCGTCAGTGGAGTGTTCTCTTGTATGCTGGCAACTCCACAGTGATCGTAGTCCATTCCATTGGCCAAACAGGCTCTGGCTGGTGAACAAACCGGGCTTGGCGTCATCGCCCGGGTAAAGCGTAGACCTTCGTCTGCGAGGTGGTCTATATGCGGCGTCCTTACCGGGATCGTGCCAGCACAGCCCAACCAATCAGCTCTTTGCTGGTCCGGGAGGAAAAAAAGAAAATTAGGCGAACGATTCAAACAGGATGGTGTTAGGAATTTCCAAACATCAGTTTGCTGAATACGGAAACCAAATCACGCGATCATTCTCGCTGTCAGCAATATACAACCAGTCTTTGTATACCCTTGCACCATGGGGTCGCGCGAGTTCAATCTTCAAAGGATCACTTGAACTGGCAGGGCCCCGTACCCCCGGGACACCGGCTACCAGCGTTATGATTCCGGTCTTGGGGTCATAACGTCTTATCACGTGATTCTCTGTATCGGTAATCAAAATACCTCCTGCAGGATCTATCGCCAAATGCTTTGGACCGTTCATCGTTGCGTTTATCCCCGGTCCTCCATCCCCAGAGTAGCCCTTTGTACCGGCAGGGTTGATAATCGTGCGAATCTTTCCGTCCGGACCAACAAACCGCAATGCATGGCCTCCACGAGATACGATGTAGATATTCTCGTCCTCATCCACCAGTACTGCTCTTGGATCTAACAAGGGCGCTTCCAAGGCGGGAGTTCCATCTGAAGGCACTGCTTTGACTCCATTTCCGACAACGGTGCGAACCACACCTGTTTCAACCTCATACACGCGGATACGCCGATTGGGCAAATCTGTGAAATAGAGTTTGGAGTGGTCTGCATTGAAAGAAAGAGAGTGCACTTGGGCAACTTGTGCCTGATGACCGGGACCTCCATCTCCAGAAAATCCGGCGACTCCCGTTCCAATGATCGTAGTGAGTTTGCCTGTCTTTCGATCCAGTTTTCGCACGCGAGAATTGAAAGTATCCGTCAGGTAGATACTCCCATCTTTTCCGAGAGCGAGATCGTGCATGCCGTTGAAGTGAGCCTGCAGAGGATTGTCTCCATCATTTCCTCCAAGATCTCCCATCTTCTGATTCGTGACCGCTTGAATCCCCGCAACCGTGCTAATCACGCCATAGGGATCGATCTTAAAGACACGATTAGACCGAATGTATTCAACTCCGTATAAGTCTCCGTTTCGATCGAAAGCCACACTGAAGGGATCCACGACCGCACCATTGCCACCGATTTCGACCGTTCTGGCTATAGCGGAATCAAGGAGGACTAGACTAAGGGTAAAGATCGCCAGGAATTTCATAAGCTAATTATCGACAGATTGCCCGAATCAGCTCCAGTAAATTCTATATCCTTTAAAGATATAGGCTAAATACGGTTAAAATGATCAATGACGTCCCGGGAAATAATTTCAGGCTCTTGTCCGTGCATCGTATGCATGATCCCTGGATACATTTTCCAACTCCAGTTTTCCGCCTGCAATTGCGCTATGCCTTCCAAAGCCTCCGTAATCAAGCCGCCACACTCCGGGTCTGCCTGCATCAGGAAAGCCGGACATCGGATACGGCTTATTTGTTCAAGGGCTACTTCACGAGTCCACAGTTTCCCTTCCAAAGCGATTTGGATCAAAGACAGGTCCATTTTTTTCAAGGATTCCGCTTTGGAGCGCAGACCATCGAGATCATCCACACCCATTTTTTCTGACATGTCCCGCACCATGGCTTCGACGGATAAGCCGGAAGAACCGATCTCATACCAATATTGAAATAGTGCCTGCCCTTCCTTGCCCGGAATACCGGCATTCAAGGGCGGATCTTCCAAAGCGATGGCTTTTACCAGATCCGGGTATGCCGCAGTCAGAGCCAAGGTTACGACCCCGCCCATAGAATGGCCCCAGACCAACGCTGGCTCGCCGATGACCTGTTCTATAAACTGTGCCGAGTCGCCAGAAACCGATTCAACAGTATAATTCCCCGGCGTATGCGATGAATCGCCATGACCGCGATGGTCGAGACTGAAGACCGTGTAGTAGGCCTTGAGCAAATCCGTCACACCATCCCAGGACGACTGATTCCCCGTCAACCCATGCAAAAGCAAAAGCGGCGGGCCACTACCCCCACGTTCTTCATAGGCGATTTCCGATTCTGCGAGTGTTAGCCATTTCTTCATTTCAGGAACGAGTTAAGGCCGCCTCGACACGGATTGCGACCTCTTCCAAATCGTCAACTACCTCGAACAGGTTTTGATCGGTCCAAGGCTCCAGAAGTTCGACCAGACCATCCCAAAAACCATGCCCTTCATCGTCAATCGCCCGATTGTAAATGATAACTGGTTTCCCGCGCATCATGGGGCTGTTCATTTGTTTAAAAATGAGGAGAGCCAGCATTTCCTGAACCGTCCCGGCCCCTCCGGGGAAAATTATGAATGCATCTGACTCCTCAATCATGACCTCCATTCGGGTATAAATGTCAGGCCGCAGCCAAAAACTGGAAAGCCCTTCCGGTAAGCCTTCCAACTCAATAATATGGGGCACATTGGATCCACTCGTCCACCCTTTCGCCTCCACCGAGCCTTTTACAACGGCTCCCATGATGCCGGTAGTACCCGCTCCGGAAATGCAACCGATGTGCTTTTCGGCCAATAGCCTACCCATAGTGTAACCAGCTTCCAAATACGCGGGATCTTCGATGCTGGCTGAACAAAACACACAGGCGCTCCCAATCAGGTTTGGAGGCTTGGGTGTTTCAAACGATTCTCCAACCGCACTGGTAATTTTCTCCCGTCCAACATCTGGAATTCCCTCACGGCTTGCTTTTTCGAGCGCCTCCAAAGCGGTGTCCGGTGAACTAACATGCAGAAGATAATCCCGATAATTCTGCTTTATCGTCCCCTGAGCCTGTAACTTGTCTAGAAGTCGAAACAACCCATCCCAGGATTTTCCGGAATTAAGAATAACTGTCGGTTTCCCAAACAGGTGCTTATCCATCGTTTGATACCCCACAAAGATTGAGACCGCCTTAAACAAGTCTTCAATCGTCGCTCCCGGCATAAACATAAACGCGTGAGATTCGGTGATCTTTTTTTCGATATTCGAAAGCGATATCCGTTGGTCTCCGTTGGAGTTGTAGATATCCCAACCGGCGGCAAAAAGAAGATACAACATCCGGGCACGGACCTCACGATTCGGATCGTCGGCGCCTTTCACAGTTCCAGAAAGTCTAACAAATGGCATAATCTAAATAAAATAGTCGAACCCGGAGGTTATCCCTAATCTTCGGAGAGTTTCCGTTCCTCATGCCCCAAGACAAGACAGAAGCGAACCGCAACAATGATTATGAGAGTCAATCCATAACCCAGAATCCAATCCCAAGCGGGGCCAAGCTGTGTAGTGATGTCATTATCCAAGACCTTGAAGTTGTGAATGATTCCCAAGAATGCCAAGCCGCCCCCAATGGCCAACCAGGTTATCATACTCGAAAAACGCCGTTCAATGATAGCCACTGTAATCGTCGCCAACACCACCGACGCATAGAGCCAACCTTGCTCCAAGGCAAAAATACCTTTGGCAAATAAACTACTCTCACGGGCCATCGTTTCCAGCAACTCGTCGCTATAAGGTTTATCAACCGTCCCATAGCCGGTCGCGCCGAGTACTCGTTTAACGATCAACGCTACGAACGCGCCCATGCCGGGAATCAGTCCTGCAATAATGGCAGGTGCGTGAGATTTTGGAACAACCTGAAAAGCCTGAGAACTGATATTAAACCCGATCCAGATGAGAATCGCCATACCCGCTTCGATGGGCACATATTCAGAAAGAAAGCCCAACGTCCCCGTTAGACATAGAAGCGCGATCGCTATTCCATTCATCAAGGAATAAGACGAACCGGCACCGAGAGACTTCCAACCCGAATGACCGATATAAATGGTCGTCGGATAGGGAGAGCCGAATACGCCTGCAATAATCGTCCCGATCCCATTCACCGCCAAGGTCGGTTTTATCGGAAACTCATCTCCGGCAGCCGAGGCAGATTCCATACACTGCAAGGAGCCTAAGAGATTGATCAAGCCCATCGGAATAATAACGGCGGCAAAGGCAATCATCTGTTTGAACTCAAGGAGTGCTTCCAGACCATAGGGCAAAGGAACGTAGAGCCCTAGCGCAAGGGTTGATTGTTGCAGATTCGTCACCGGACTTGGCAACCCTATCCAATAAGTTATCCAACAGATCGAGATCCCAACAACCAGAACGATCAGGCCAGCCGGCAAGTTCCAACGCATCTTCAAAGATCCATAAAGCAAATACAGGGTCAGAAAAAAGGTTGGTAACCCCACAGCCGGAAAGGCGTAAGCCCGAAACGTGTAATCGGCGGCGATAAAAAACAACCCAATCGCGGCCAATGCAGAGAGCAAAGCTGCACGCGGGGTTATCTTCTTCAGCATAGGAGCGAAATAGGACCCGATCAATTCGATCAGGCCTGATCCAAAGCAGGCAAGTATCCCCGCCATCCAGGCAATCTTGTCGGCTTCCACTTTATCGGCACCTGCAGCCAGGGCAATCTGCTGAGCCGGTACCATCACATAAAACGTGTAGAAAAAGATAGGCAATAAATTGATACCATAGGGTATCGCGCAGTAGTGCTTCCCCGTCTTGCGGGCGAGCGTCTTCGCTTGCCAGGAATAGTAGATATTCCCGAACAAAACACCGATCGCCATACCCGGCAAAATGCGATAAACTATAAATTCTTCGGAAAAACCCAGCACCGCCTGACACAAACTGATAATTAGCAGTAGGTTAATGAAGTTGTTTAACCCCAGCCCAAAGAAGCCGTCCCAATCGCCTTTAGATATCGCTCGCATTTGAAGTTCGATCAGCAAACTTCACACCAATCAACACAAGTGCAACTATCCATTGTGCTTGAGCACAGAATTTGCTTGGTTGGCCTCCGTGAAACTCTTCGTTAAAGGTGACCTGGATGGTTTTTTCGCCCTGGGATTAGATAATATGCTGATGCTGATGCTCATGAGCGGGCTTTGTCAGGGCTTTCTAGGATTCTCGAGCGAACTGTTTTTTGTAAAGATTCTACCAGCCACCGCCGTCGGACTTGTGATCGGAAACGTTTTTTACGCCCGGGAGGCGTTAAAATTGGCCAAGAAAGAAAACCGGACGGACGTATGCGCAATTCCATACGGCACCAGCATACTCACGGTTGTTGCTTTCGTCTTTCTCGCCATGTATCCGGTTCAGCAATTGGCATTGAGCAACGGGCTTTCCAAAGAAGAAGCTGATATCATGGCTTGGCGCGGAGGATTACTCGCCTGTTTCTGCTCTGGATTGATCGAGTTTTTCGGTGCCTTCGTGGTTTACCATATTCGCAGATTTACACCTCGTGCCGCGATGCTGGCAACCTTGGGAGGTATCGGATTTACTTTTATTGCCCTCGATTTCGTTTTCAGAAGCTTCACCTATCCTCTTGTCGGAATTACGACCTTGGGCCTCACCATGCTCGTATATTTCGGGGGCGTACGGCTTAAACTGGGTCTACCTGTGGGACTTGTCATAGTGGTTATTGGAACCGTATTGGCCTGGATCCTACATAAGACCCAAGGCTCACCGATTGTGCCAGGTGGAGCCCTTCAACCCGAGATGATCGGACTCCACCTGCCAATCCCCGTGTTTAGTGACCTTATTGCCGCATTCAGCATGCTCCCGCAGTTGTTACCGGTTTTAGCACCCATCGGCATCATTCATCTGGTGCTTTCTCTACAAAATATCGAATCTGCAGAAGCAGCGGGCGACAAGTACGATCCCAAACCGGCATTGGCCGTCAATGGACTCGGCACGGTGGCCGCTGCCGTATTCGGATCCCCCTTCCCTACGACCATTTATATTGGACATCCTGGCTGGAAAAAGCTGGGAGCGCGGGCCGGTTACTCCATTCTCACTTCGGCAGTACTGGGCCTTATTTGTATCACCGGAACGGCCAGTATTTTGTTTTACTACGTTCCCCTTGAGGCCGGGATGGCGATTCTCATATGGATCGGCGTATCGATGATGACTCAGGCATTCGAAGCCACTCCAAGAGCCCATATACCCGCTGTGGTCATGGGGTTCATTCCTCCAGTGGGAGCCTATGCCGCCCTGGTCCTCAAACACGCACTTTCCACTACAGGAACCCTATCTGAAACGACATTTTTCAATACTGCGATGCAGGATACGATGATCGCCACCCGAACCTTCTTTAGCCATGGAGCCTTTGCGATCGAACAGGGCTATGTCTACACCTCAATTATTCTGGCAGCATCCACGGTGTGTATCATTGAGAAAAAATTCAGAGCCGCGAGTGCATGGTTTCTCGCCGCCGCGTTCTTCGCCATGATCGGTCTAACCCACCAATACGAGTTTACGTTCGGCGATACCATCTCCACATTGAACTGGGAACTGAATGATTGGTTCTGGAGTTATCTATTCGTAGCGGCCGTACTTTTTATAACGCCTTGGATCACTAATCCCAGCGATTCCAATACACATCACTAACTATCACACTTCTCCCGATGCCAATTTCTCGACCATTGATCGAATTCATAGACGCATTACCGAAAACTGAACACCACCTGCATATCGAAGGCAGTGCACCCTGGGCCATAATGCAAGCCGATGCTCCAGATCGCTACACAAGCCCTCCCGCGTCCTGGCAGAGTGACTTTCGATTCGTAGATTTTTCTGAATTTGAGAACTATATTATCAACTACGTAGTTCCGTGGATGAATAGCCCGGAACGATATGCAACCGCAGCAAGCGAAATATTGAAGGAGCGTAGAAAAGAAAAGGTTCGCTATGCCGAAATCAGCTTTGCCGCACTGGCCGTAGAACGCTCTGGAGTGGACATCAGCGAAGTCGCAATCGCCGTAAAATCGGTTATACCCAGCGACATCGAGGTGAAACTCTTTGTCGGTCTCCACCACAAACCTTTTGCGACAAACCATGACAGCTACCTGGAAGAAATTCTCGAAAGCCCCCACATCGACGGCATTGACCTCCATGGACCGGAACAATTCCCGCTGCAACCGTGGATCATCGAATATTGGCAAGCGGCTCGATTAAAAGGAAAACTCACCAAAGCCCACGCTGGAGAGTTGACCGGAGCTGATACCGTCCGGCAAGCCATCGAAGATTTGGGTGTTACGAAAATCCAACACGGCGTACAAGCAGCACTAGAACCTTCTGTAGTCCATTTGGCAGCAACTGAAGGCGCGAGCTTTGATGTGTGCCCGATCAGCAACGTCAAGTTAAAGGCAGTACCCTCGCTGGAGGAACATCCGATCATGGAACTGGAAAAAGCAGGTGTTAAGTGCACGATCAATACAGACGATCCGTTCATCTTTGGGAACTCACTTCGTGATGATTATCTGGCGGTTGCAACTACACTTGGCGCAACTCCCAAACAGTTAGCGCAGTTTGCAAAAAACGGTTTCGAAACGGCCCAATTACCTGAATCAAAAAAGCGGCAAGCCTATCTGGAAATAGACGAAATATTGAGTCAATATCTGGAACAGTAGCCGTCCATAAAAGGTTACTAAGTTTATGAACATTCCTATCTATGCACCCGACACACCCGGGCATCGGGTGGATCCACTTTACGCTACGAATCCTACGCGAACTTTCATAAAACCCTTTCGCGAACTAGGACCGGTTTTCAAATGCCATTTTTTCGGTAACGAACAGATCGCCCTGGGCGGCGCGGATGCGAACAAGTTTGTGTGGAGCCAGCACGAACTGTGGGATTACTACAAATCCAACCGGATCTTTCGGGAGCAATTTAGCGACCGCTATTTAAACCAGCTTGAAGGGGATGCTTACCTGAAAAAACGCCGTCGCATCAATCAGGGTTTCAAACCAAGCATGCTCCTGACCCATGCAGCTGGGATGAGTGACGTTTTGTTTCGCGAGATTGAAAAACTGAAAGGTGAACCAACTGATTTCCGATTGTTCTGCATGTCGTTGGTTATTTCCATGACGAGCCAGGTACTATTGCAAGAAGATCTGCCTGAAGGGATGGATGAGATCATGGCCCTCAGTAACCGGGAAATGCTCAAGGCAAGCAGTCTCGGATGGAAGCGCTGGCTTTGGTATTACTATCCACCCAAGCTGGCAAAGCGACGGGCCATTTTCAAATACCTCTCAGAAGTCATCGATAAGCGAGAGCGTTCCGGCGTTGAACGCGACGATATCCTCTCACTCATTCTCGCCGCTCACCCGAAGGATGAACCGCCAATTCCACGCTACGAACTGGTTCATGACTTGTCGCAGCTTTTTATGGGAGGCTCAACGACCTCCTCCATGCTCATCGCCTGGTCGTTGATTGATAGCTGGTTAAATCCCGAATGGCTAGAAAGCCTTAGAGAAGAACTCACAGCTTGGCAGCCGAATTCTTTCGATAGTATGAGCGAGTTTCCGAAACTCCGTGCTACCTGCCTGGAAGCCGAACGCTTTCGGCCAGGCGTCCCGGTGTTCCCGCGATTCGCAAAACAAGATTTCACCTGGAACGGTTATGATATCAAACAGGGTCAATCAGTCCTCCACCTCCATACTCTTTGCCATTTTCTGGAAGAGCATTATGAAGATCCTCTGCGTTTTTATCCTCAACGGTTCATCGATAACCCGAATCTGCCGGGTCGTGAAATCCATGGAACTTACGGGGGCGGCCAGCACAAATGTGTAGGCCTAAACCTCGCACGGGTAGCACCCCCGCTAGCTGTCGCGAATATTCTATCTCGCTACGAACTTGAGTTTTCACCCACTCCATCAGGAAAGGAGCGTTACGATGCCGTCACGGCGCCTGCTGAAGAAAACCTGATGGTCAGGTTTTTGCCCCGTAGCTACTGATGGCGAAAGTTTTATTCTTAAGAGGAAAACGAAAAACCGTTATATTTCATTGCTGAGCAGCTCTGGGCCTGCAGTTTCAAGCTCATGATCAAAGGGCAACTCATTCACCCGGAAATACTCGAAGGACTCGCGAAGTCGGGACACTTCTCTCAGGTATTAATCGCCGACGGGAACTACCCGATTGCGACGGGCACAAACCCGAATTCAAAAAAAGTTTTTCTGAACCTGAAACCCGGCTTATTGAATTGTCTTCAGGTATTGGAAGTGATTCTAGGAGCGATTCCGGTACAGGAAGCGAATGTGATGACGCCTCCATCTGACTATACTCCAGACATATTCGCTGATTACAAACGACTACTCGGGTCCGATGTCGTCTGGGCAGACATGGAACGCTGGACTTTCTATGAAAAAACAAAGTCTACAAATACTTCACTCGTTATCGCAACCGGTGAACAACGCCGGTTTGCCAACCTACTCCTGACCGTTGGCGTCGTAAAATTGGAGAGTGAAAATTTTTGAGCGAATCAATCGCGCTGACGGCTGATATCCTGTAGATCAACCTAAGCTCAACAGCAAGCTCATCACCAGTATAGCCGCCGCTGGAAACGACTTGGAAATAGGGTCTTTCACCCTCAAATGCATCAATAAGGCCACGAGCATAAAGGCCGCCAACAAGCCTGCGGCTGGCAGTACCACCGGAGGGTAAAAGATTCCCACTAACAAAGCAATGGCAGCTGAAACTTTAATTAAGCCGACCATATAAACGACTCCAGACGGAAACCCGTAAACCCGAAACTCATCTTTCAAGTTCGAAGCATTACCACCACGGTAGGGCGTCCTCTTATTAAAGCGAACCAGCCAAACGTTGAGGATGCCAAGACCGATGATGATTTGAAGGATTATTTGAAACGCGTTCATGGAAAACAGAGAACGAATCTATGACCGACCCGGAATAATCAACCTATTTCTGAACATCTGAAACGGGTCGTTCCATAACCTGGCTATTCACTCGCCTAATAACTACGGTTAACAACGACAAAAGACTGAGCGTTAGGTTGCTGATCGTTTGCAAAAGGATACTGTAGAATATAGTCAAAAAGACAAAACAACAGGAACCGTTAACCCGCAAGTATCATGAGAAAATATATCCTGATCAACCACAAGCGTGTGTTTCTAAAGTCCATCGTAGCATTCGAATACAATCAGGAGATTGTAGAAGATGGTGAAATTGTAGACCGGAGACCCGTGCACGAAACGAAACGTTTTGAAACCCTCAAGATTAGCTTGATGAATGGAGAAGTTATAACCGTAGAAGGTGAGCTAGCCGCAGAAGTTGCTGCAACCCTTGAGTCCATCTCGAAGAACATCGCCTCCTTCGAACTCGTTTAAGAACTGGTTCTCTTAAAGGAGAGAGATTCCTGTGGCCCGAGCACATTGAATCAGCGCGAGGAAAACGTCTTTCTTCGGGTATTTCGCTTCCGAAAAAATAGCGTAACGCTATTTGAGGTTGCGAACAGAACGATCTGCATTACTTATTAAAGAGCTTTTACTTAAAAGAAGCCTGTCAAACTGATCTAATTTCCAACCCGATAATCTGTAATGCCCAACCATCCCATTGATCGACGCACTTTCCTCGCAGCCACAGGAACCGCCGCTGCAGTAGCAACCACAGGTGGTCTCACAAAAGCCAATGCCCAAACAAGAGAATCAGGCCCTGGTGTTGAATGGCGCAATCGCCAACCAGAGATGGCTTACCGTCGGCTCGGGCGATCCAACATCATGGTATCCGAAATCGTATTCGGCGGTTTGACGGTTAAGAACGACCCCGATCAATGGAAATTTCTCGAAACCGGGATCGACCTCGGCATCAACTATATCGACACCGCAACCGCCTACAATCGGGGTGACAGCGAACGAGGTATAGCCAACGTCATTAATACTCCCTCCAAGCGCGAACGCGTTTTTATAACCACTAAGACCAGCATGTGGCTTAAACAGGGCCGCGCAGAGGTCTACAACAAGATTCACGATTCTTTGAGCGTACGCGAACAAGGCCGTATACGCTCAGAAGTAGGTGCCCGCCTGAAAGACCGTGGAGTTTTTGAAGAATACTACCTGTGTAATTATGGAGACTGGCAAATTACTGAAGCCGAAAAGCTTATTCGCGATGATGTTATAGAAGACTGGCACGGCGACAAAATCCCGTCCGAAGACCGAAAGGGGATGGTCAACGCGCTCATCGAAGAACTCGAAGGCAGTCTAACACGCCTGGGAACCGATTACGTGGATTTCTTATTCGCAGCTCATGGTGCGACTCACCCCAAACACCTTTTGTCAGAAGAGCTTCTTGAAGCCGCTGACATCCTGAAAAGGCAAGGCAAGATCCGTTTCCTCGGAACTTCAGCACACAATGACCCAGCCTATATTACACGTTCCGCGGCCGATTCAGAACACTATACGATAGCAATGGTCGCCTATAATATTTCTAATAAGCATTGGGTAGAACCTGCATTGGAGTATGCCAAGAAAAAGGATTTAGGCATCATCGCCATGAAGGTCGCGCGCGCGCCATTCCCTGACAGAGGCGGCAAGGTTGAACCGCTGCCTGGTTTGGAAGAGCAAATGCACAAGCTGATTCCCGGTGACATGCATATAGCGGAGAAAGCTTATCTCTGGGCGCTCAAAAACAAAAACATAGCAGCCTGCGTTTCTGCTATGTATAATGATGAGATGATACGCACCAATGCTGCATTGGCTGGTAAGAGCCCTGCAGTGTAGAAACTAGGACAGCGTATCCTTTTTATAAAACTCCATGACTGGCCCTGCACGCTCAGCGGCAATCTTTAGTATTTCCGCTTGCGCTTCTGAAGTAAGCTTACGTAGCTGCTTCGCCGCGTCGATATGCTGTTGAAGCTGGTCCACATTATCGAAGCCGGCAATCCGCGTGGAAATGGGCAACGACCATACATAATCAGTCGCGTCTCTGAAACGAAGAAGATCTGGCACGATGGGATCAGCTGCTGTCTTACCGTGCTCACCCCAGCCCTCTCCGTAGCCACCAAATAAACGGCCGCCACACATCGATTTCATACCTAGAAGCCCGACTCCCATATCCTGAGCAACTGGAATCACTTCGCGGATAAAACTATCGTAGCTGGAATCCACCACATTGACGGGCATCTGCACCGTCTGGAGTTTCACGCCCCGTTCTTTGAAAAGCTTCAACATTTCCAAGTGAGCCCGGTAGTCATGATGCCCCGTAAAGCCAATCATCCTCACCTTGCCCTCCTCTTGAGCTTTTATAAACACGTCCACGATACCATCGTCCCAGCGTCGATGCGCATCTTCTACACTGGTGACATTGTGCACCTGCCAAAGATCCAACACATCGGTTTTCATGTTTTTAAGAGATAACTCTAAATGCTCTTGGGCTAATTTTGCATCTTTAGCACTGGTCTTCGTCATCAAGAAGATTTCATCACGATACTTCGGCGTCAGATACTTTCCATAAAGCCGTTCGCTCAGCTGATCTTTTCCGTAGGCATTCGCCGTGTCAAAAAAGCGAACCCCGCCCTCAATGGCTATTTCCACAGCCCGTTCCAACTGATCTTCCGGGAGCCAACGGTAATGTTGTCCACCGATACCCAGCATCGTCACCGTTTCTCCAGTGTAACCCAAAGCACGGGTCGGCAACAAGTCACCAAACCGATCACTTTTTGCATCATTGGCCGCTTCCAGAAACCCGTTCGGCCACGTGATACCGGCGAGCGCTGCTGCGGTTAATCCTCCTAAAAAAGAGCGGCGAGTTACACCTTTTTCAGAGCCCACCGAACTGGGACAGTCATGCCTTACATCTTTCATAGTAATTTATAGGTTTCTAGTTATCCTTTTATCATACTTCTCAACTCATTCAATACCCGAAATACAGTTTGTTGGGTCACGCCAATCATCAACCTTTCTAATCGAGTCATAGCAATGCCCTTCTAATGGTCTATATAGTTTGCGGCTGTATTCCTCTCGCTTCCACTAATCGTAGTTATACATCGGTCATGAAGCATCTTACTCACCCTGTTACAAACTCTCACTTTTTAGACAAACTCACAGATGAGGACCTTGCCTTCTTGGATTCTGTTGCTTCCGTTGATACGATAGGTGGTGGTCATTACCTCTTCAAGATAGGGGAAGATGCAAACCGCTTCTACCTCCTTAGGAAAGGAACGTTGCTTGTTCAGACCATAACTAAGGATGGTAAGTCTTATTCAATTATGACACTGAACCCCGGGGAACTGGCTGGATGGTCTTGGCTATTTCCACCTTATGCGTGGAACTTTGATGGTTTGGCCCTAAACGACTGCGAACTAATCGGATTCGACGCCAAACTCGTGAGGGAAAAGTGCGAGGAGGACAACGGTTTCGGCTATCGAATCATGAAGTCTCTTATGAATTCCATGCACGATCGCTTAACCGCAACCCGTCATCGGCTTCTATCTCCTGACGATGACTAGATTGACATTCTTAGCTCATTCAAAAGGTTTCGCCACATTAGCAGCACTGATACGGCCCTGATGGTGCTTTCTCGCCAACGGCAATCTTATCCTATCCAGAACGCGGGGATCAAAACCCTAACTTCTGACTAACTTTTCAAAAACGACCCTTTTCATCCCTTATCCTGATAATTGGATGATACTGGGAAGCAAGATACCTCGTCTGAAAACAACCACGGCAGGCCGCGTAGCCATTCGTAATCTTTAAGGCCTTACTCCGCGAGTCCGTCAATGCTGGGCGATTCATAGTAGTGCCCCCTTAAACAATGTGATCCTGGATGGGTTAGACAATAGGGCTGTACAGAAAGTATTAGCGAACGAAACACCCTTTCCAGCCAACCCCACAATAGTGGAAGTCTTCGACTGAGGAGGGCCTTATAAATGCCCCACTCAATCATTGAGATCGTCCACAGGTATGAAGAAGAAGTGGGGAGCGGATTTCACTTCCTAAGATTGTACCCTGAAAGCTAAAGAATAAATATAGTAACTCGGGCTTTCACTACTCGATAGGATGCGTGGTCCTCAAGTAACCTATCAAATCCCTTACCTGCGTATCGTCCAACCTTTCCAGTTGTCCCTCAGGCATCATGGATACCGGTGATGTTTGACGAGAAAGGATGTCAGACTTGGCCAGTACGATTTCCTGTCCGACCATGGCCAGAGTTACTCGCTGATCATCTTCGGATTTAACATTTCCGGCAAAGGTACGACCATCCTGAGTCGTAATCGTTACCAGTTGGTAGCCTTCCGGAATTTCACTACTCGGGTCTATGATGTTGTTGAGAATATAATCCAAATCGGCACGGTTCGATCCGGTTATATCCGGACCTATCGTTCCACCCTCTCCATACATTTTGTGGCAAGCGGCACAGGATTGACCGTATATCGCCTTTCCATTTTTCCGGTCGGCATGGGCCATATATTCTTCAGTCAACAAAAACTTATACCGGTTCATCGCCAACTGTTTGTCCTTAGCTACGGTCTCCATGGGACCCCACCAATCTACGAAACTTGGGCCAACCACCCGCCGGAGCTGACGAGCGTTAACCGCAGAAATATCATTACGAGACACCTTATTACTTTTCAAAGCTGCCACCAACGCACGGGCACTATTGGGACGGGTGGCCAGCGTTTGAACCGCAACGGTCTTTTCTTCGGGTGTAAACTCAGAGTACTTTTTCAGAATGTTATTTTGAATGGATTCATTCTCGTAGGAAGCTAACGCTCTTAGTGCACTAAGCCTCAATTCTGGGGCATCCAAATAGCTGAGAATCGAATCAAACGCCGGCGGGAATACATTGAGACCAAAATTCTGAAGAAGCTCTTTACGACGCTCAATCGGCGTGGACGTATCATTCAGTTGGGCCAATTGTGCCTTACCGGCTTCAGCACTGCCAAATAATTGACCGATTTGTAAAATGAGATTCCCAAGAGCTTCGACTCCCTTCATGCTGGATTCAATCTTTGACCAGTTAGCAGGCGCACTCAGATCTCGTTGCCCCAGCAATCCATCCCGCATACCTTCCAACAATACTTGTCTGGTAGAAATCGATTTAGTCTTTGCTATTTCTCCAACAACAACCTCTAAAAGCTGGCCCGAAGTAGCCCTCCTGGCTATAAATTGAGCGACCATTGGAATCTTGCTCGACGACGCTAACTGCAGAGCTTTGACCGGATCTTCGGGAACCTGCGGTTCCACACCAAACCAGATCATCTTGGGAATATTATGATCATCCTTGTCTTCCGCATGGCTCAACAACCCGCTAGCAATATCCCACGTTTTTGCTTTCGGAATACGTTGCAAAGCGGAAGCCAAATAAAGGCGAACTACAGGCGAGGGTTCCGACTCAGCCATCTTTTTAAATTTCCTAAGCGCTGACGTTCCAGGATTCCTGTCTTCGCAAAGTAGCTGAATGGCCCATGCGCGGACATACTCTTCGGAATTATCTAATAAACGAACTAACCGATCTTGCGAAGCACCTCCTGTAACGTGCAATGCCCACAAGGCACGAAGCTTGCGCCCTGAGTCCAACTGATCGTCAAACTGCTTCCACAATTGTTTGTGCACACCAGCAGACAGTATCCCCTCTTCCGCCCGCTCATGCAATATCACACGGGCTCGGCGAACATACCAATCATTACGGTGAAGCTGCATATCTACCAATTCTGAATCCGTGGAATCCTTCAGATTGAAGTCCGTGGGGAAAGGCGTGTCTTCCGGAGCAAGCCGATAAACACGCCCTGTATCCTTGTCATGTACATCATTGCCGCAGATATCCCCATCGTGCCAATCAAGCATATAGATCGCACCCTCAGGTCCTATCTCCAGACTAAATCCTATCCATTGAGGATCGTTGGCCAAGACGGTATCATCGCCATGTTTGGCAATAAATCCCGATCCATTGCGAACTAGCTCGTCGTTCAGTAAGGCATGTTCATGGATGTTAGCCATAAACAACTTATTATGATATTTCTCGGGTAACAAATCCGCGAGGTAAACACGCGCTCCTCCATGGGCCGATCGATGCCGGTGGTCTACGATCGTCTGAATATCCGAATACACATAAGGATTGATATGCTTACCACCTTGGCGGTGAAAAATACCACCCTGCACCACGTGGAATGCGTGGGGAATCACACAGGCGGAAATAAAAGCCTGACCATTGTCATCGAAGTCTAGCCCCCAAGGATTGCTAAATCCATGTGCGACCACTTCGAATCGGTCTTTGATCGGATGATAGCGAAAGATCCCTCCATCAATAAATTGTCCGTCGACTACCTCCTGGCTCGTGGGGAAAGGATCACCTTTTTTGAAGACTCTACCGCCATCAATCGGCTTACCGACCGTGGAAGGTGTAGCAAACCCCTGGCAACCGTATAGCCATCCATCAGGCCCCCAGATAAAACTATTCAGAACCTCATGCCGGTCACGAATTCCCCAGCCAGTAAGGCGCACCTCAATATCGTCATCAGCTTGATCATCTCCATCCCGGTCGGGCACGAACATTAAGTTAGGTGGAGCTCCTAACCACAGTCCGTCGAATCCAACTGCTATCGCTGATGGAAACGGTATCCCTTCGAGGAACACTTTCTTCGTATCCATTTTTCCATCACCATCGATATCCTCCAGAATCAAAATGCGGCTATCGCCATGATTCGAAAACCCAGTTCGACGGGTTTCATAATCGCGATTTTCCGCAATCCATAAACGGCCACGGTCATCCCAGCAAAATGCCAGCGGCTGCGTAATCTGCGGCTCAAAAGTCACCAAGGTTACTTCCAATCCATCCGGAACCGTCATTTTTTCTATGGCCTGTTCGCCAGTTAAGAACTCTGCCTGCTTTGCCTCCTCCCGTGCCTGTATCCATTCGGCGTAGTTATTGCGCTGCCCGGTGTAGGCCCGCCAGTCTTCGTTCAAGTGAAGGTCATTCAATCTGCCAGTGTAGACTACGAACTGATGCTTGAAGCTCGTTGAGCTACCGGCTGGAATTTTCCAATCACCCAAGCGAGACTTAGCCGGACCAACACCGAACTGTCTATCCACCCGCCAAGGTGTCGGGTAGGCACTATTGTCCGGATGATCGAAGATCGCGATGTGCCCCCAATCATCCGGCTCACGACCCTCAATTTCCATTCCCACATTGACCCAGGCAGCTCGCTGGCCTTCAGCAGCTTGATTCTTATCCCGCGAGCTATTTACGACCTCCCCCTGGTTGCCTTTCTCCCAAGGCATACGCAAAAAGAGCCCGCCGTAGTCGTATTCGGAAATAGTGATGTCTGTGTGGGCCTTTCCAGTCCAAACAAGGTCTATAAAATATTGATCTCCGAGGTCACGCATTGACCATACCTGGGTCTCTTCCATCAGCGCCGTGCCATCTTCATCCAGCAAATGATAGATCGTCTCCCACTGAACAACGACCCCCTCAGCGGCCAGTATATTTGCCTCGAGCAACTTCCAATAGCCATCGGATGGATTATGAAAGTAATCCCGTCCGTTTACCCGTGTGAACCCCCAATAGAGCCCGGTTTGATGCTTGTGGTGCCCTGGACTATATTGCGTTAGCTCCCCCACGCCATCCGGCGCAATGATTGGATGAATATAGGGCCGGTGGTCCTCACGCACGTTTTCAACCAGTATCGGTTCAGTTCCGTTTTCTCGGAAAACCGAGATTTTATTATCGCTTTTTTCCAGGCGCAGGGTTTCGGCGAAAACGGGCGACGTAAGGATTCCAAGAATTAGAAAGGACAGATATCGAAGCATATATAAGAACTATGACAAATTACGCCCGCCATGTCTTGTTAAATTAAGACAAAATTTATGAGATGATAGCCATCGACGTATGCCCATTCAAGGGAATGTCCCTATGCCCACCGCAAAGGCTCTTCAACGATACTCGCGAAAACCCAAATCAAAAAACCGATTGGACATCCCCAATGAAAGCTGGTCCGTATCGAAAATATCTTCACCTACATTCATATAGACGCTCATACTATCTCCAATACGTTGACTGAGCGCTACGTTGACAGAACTAAAGTCTGATAAATCCTCTGATACACGCTCGTAATCCCTAGGTGACCGAAGAGGCCCGCTATTTTCTATTCGGGGACGCTCTTTCTGATTCCTAGAGTTACGGTCTACTGAGTACTCCGAGAAATCTGCTGACAAAAAAATGGATGTTCTGCCATTTGACCATGAAAGACTCGGCGAAATACGGCTTAGCCGGTAATCATAACCGGGGAAAAAGTAGTTCTCACCCTGTTCCCAGCTGGCAGAAAGACCATACACGATATTCGTTCCTTCAATGCGCTCGGACGTGGAAAAACTGGTTCCTATGTACCCATCGGAACCCACAGCAAACGTGACCGTCGAACGCCCTGGATAGATGGGAGCGTTAAGACCGAGAGGACTAAAATAAGGATACAAGAGACTTTGGTAACCACGGAATCCTCCGTAATAGCCGCCGTAGTAAAAGGAATCGATAATTCCGTCATTGTAAGGGCCACGAAACAGTCGTGGGCGTTCTTTTAAGAGCGGTTCTGTCTCGATCTCATCCGCTTGCAGAACTCCCAGGCAACCAATGAACGCGCCTATCAATAACCATCTCTTATACTGCTCCATCGTCGCATTGACCATCTCCATACCAAGTTAGTTCCCCAGCCTATTCGGAGCAAGCTACTTATGGCCACCTCCACGTATAATATCGAAAATGACCCAGACACCGAATACGAAAGAAATCAAATAGCCCAGAATCCCTATTGCCGGAAACCCCCAGAGCAATGGTTCGACACCCGTCGTAATGATGGTTGAGGATCCCATTATCAAGGCGGCGATTATTACAGCCAGGACCAGTCGGTTGGCACTTCGGTTAATGGACTCATTGAGTTCATCCAGTCCCTGATGATTCAGATTGATATGAATATCCTCCTCTTCAATCCGTTTGAGAACGCGCTGAATATTTCCAGGCAACCCCGTCAAACGCTCGAAGCTGTCTCCGAATATCCAGAGCAACTTTCTTAACAAAGGCTGCGGCTGCCACCTTTCCCGCTGAAGGTCTTTGACGAATGGTTGGGCTACATTCGCTATATTGAACTCTGGATCCAACATAACTCCCGTTTGCTCGATCGAGATCACCGCCTTTGCGAGCATAATGTAGTCATCCGCAACCGCAATTCCATTTACGCCAAAGACATGCAGCAGCTCCAATATAATTCTACCCGAGTCCTTCGCCTTTATCTGGGGTCCAAATTGATCCAGCGCCCGCATGATATCCATTTCCAACCGCGGACTATCGACTGTCTTTTTTATTTTGCCCATCCGGTTTCCCCGGTAAGCGATGTGCTCAATATCACGGGCCATGACGGCCTTCAACAGATCAGCCAGATGATAGCGCATTTGCTTGGTCAACTGACCAACCATACCCCAATCCAGGAGGCAAATTTTGCCCTCGTTGGTCACCAATACATTTCCAGGATGGGGATCTGCGTGAAAGAATCCGTTGCAGATTATTTGATGAAAAACAGAGCTTCCTCCATGGTGAGCCAAGGTGGCTTTTTCCTCACGAGTTCCAGTGAACTCATCGGGGGATACTCCTAAGACGAACTCGGTAACCAGTAAACGATTCGTTGTAAATTCAGAGTAGATCACGGGCGCAAATACGTGCTCAGAAAAAGGATTTTTCGCACTGAAGATTTCACTGAAATTTGCCTCGTGCGTAAAATCCAACTCATTGAGAAGACTCGTCTTCAGTTGTTCAACCAATCGAGGAAGGTTGTAGATACGAAGATCATCCATCCTCTCGTGGGCTTCACGGGCCAACCAACCGAGTATCTCCAAGTCAGAAATCAAGTCTTTCTTGATATCCGGACGCTGGATTTTGAGCGCTACCACGTCACCCGTATCTCTGATCACGGCACGATGCACCTGGGCGATAGATCCGCTCCCGATGGATATTTCATCGATGTGGGAAAAAGACTCTTCAAACGGGTGGCCCAACTCCGTTTCCAAGACCAACTTGATCTGACCAAACGGCACCGGCTTTACCTTATCGCGGAGATTCTTCAAAGACTCCAGAAGCTGTGGGGGTATACTATCAGAACGCGTACTGATAAGCTGGCCCATTTTTACGAAAGTAGGGCCCAACTCTTCCATGGCTAGACGGATACGATCCCACTGACTGAGAGGCGCCTCTGCCTTGTTCACAAGGCGGTCCACCCAACCCGTCGGAATACTCAGCTGAGTCAGTAAGTTACTGAATCCATAGCGGACCAGCACCGTAAAGATTTCTTTGGCGCGGACGGCGTCGCGCAGTAGGGAAAACGGCTTCAACGGCAGCTTTTAATCATCCTGCTTTTCAGCAAGTTTTGCTTCCAATTCATCGATGCGCTTTTCCATCGCTTCCAGTTGCTCCTGGGTAACCAGTTTAGCCTCCTGAAGGAATTTTTCCATCGTTGAGGCCAAATCCTGACGGGAGCTCTCCCATTCTTCTTTGCCCTGCTCGACAACTTTACTTGCCACCTCCTTCGCTTCTTCGGCGCTCAGCTTGCCTTTTTCAATGAGGTCGCCCATCGCCCTTTCGACGCGCTCGGCGGTTATCACCGTGGCACCGAGCCCGGCAAGTAGTGTTTTTTTGATCGTATCTATCATGAGTTGATTGGTTTTACTTTCTACTATGCTTATCGCGAGAAAAACCTCAACCAGCATCTCTAAAATTCAAAGATAATTAAACTGTCATGCTGGTTCCCATATTTTCACTTGTTAATATAACCAAAAGTGATTGTGTCGGCACCCTTTCAGTCTCCTCCACTGATACCATGGAACCTCAAACTATATTCGACTCAAAAAAAGAGCTGAAGTCGATGTTGAGTCTGGCAACCCCTCTCATCATCATTCACCTCGCCATTACTGGCATGCAATTTGCCGATGCATTGATGGTAGCCAAAATCGGAGACGAAGCCTTGGCTGCGGTTATGCCCGCAGGCTTTGCCTATTTTCTGCTCATCAGTTTTGGCTGGGGGTTCTTCGCAGTTGTAAGTACCTTCGTTTCACAAAGTCTCGGACAAAAGGATAACAAAGCGTGTGGTCAATACACCTGGAACGCTCTTTGGTTTGCCACCATCTACGGCATACTCCTCATCCCGATTTTTTGGAATCTGGCAGGCCCATTCTTTAAAGTGATGGGGCACGCACCTCAGGTCCAGCAATACGAGGTCATCTATTTCAGAATTAGCTTGTATGGAGGCATTCCGAATCTCGTACTTCTGGTAGTCAGCAACTTCTTTACGGGTCTTCATCGAACGACTTACCTCTTGTGGTCAGCCGTCACCGGTTCGATCTTGAATATCGTTTTCAATTACTTCCTCATTTTCGGAGTTTGGATATTTCCAGAACTGGGTGTGGCAGGGTCAGCCTGGGGAACTGTCTTAGCAAATATCAGCCAGTGCATAATCATTTTCTGGCTCTTTTGGAAAAAGGAGTTTCGAGAAAAATACGACACCGCAAAGCCCTGCTGGGATTGGGTAAAGATGAAACGCCTTATTCGTGTGGGAGCGCCTGGAGGGCTCCAAGGCGTTTGGGAACTGATCACCTGGGGCATCATTCTTACCTGGCTCATAGGATTATTCGGAACAGAGCCTCTCGCGGCCAATACTATAGTGATCCGCTACCTCCATCTATCCTTCATGCCAGCCATCGCGATAGGATTTATTATCACAGCAATCGTAGGGAAATCAATCGGTGAAGGTCAACTCGATCGCGCCAACAAGCAGGTCTACCTGGCCTTGAAAGTCATGATGGGCTACATGATACTGATGGGGATCGTTTTCTACGTCTTTAGAGATCCGTTTCTCAGGGTATTTTCTCAAAGCGAAGAAGTAATCGCTGCAGGACGAGTCATGCTTATCTTTGCCGCAATCTTCCAGATATTCGATGCATTGTACATAACGTTCTCTCATGCGCTCAGGGGTGCAGGGGACACGAGATTTCCAGCACTTGCCCTAGTGGGATTCTCGACCGTATTCCTCTGCTGCGGCGGACTGTTTATGGTTAAATACTATCCACAATTCGGAGCGCTTGGTCCGTGGTCAATGACCACTCTTTACGTTGGGTTCCTCGGAATTACGCTAACAGCGCGTTGGATATGGGGACCTTGGAAGAAGATGGATATCTTTAAATAAGGTCTATTGAACCTGACTTTCAGGGTAAGTACCCGTGAAATAACTGAGAAGGTTTTGCGCCTCATTTTCGTAGTTCCGTGATATCCAACGGGTAATATCGCCGATAGAAACCAATCCCAGAATAAGATCGCCCCTCATAACAGGCACGTGACGGTGCCGAAATTTATTCATATGGGCCATTGCCTCTTCAACCGTTACGTCAGGATGAAAGGTATCCACTTCTTTAGTCATTACCTCAGACACCAGTGTGGTATCGGCAGGCAATCCCGGAACGACAACTCTTCGCAATACGTCCCGTTCCGTAAATATCCCCGCCAATTTCCCTTCATCCAACACGATAATAGAACCCACTCCCTGATGATTCATCTCCTTCACCGCGTCGCGAACCGTAGCGTAGACATTAATGGAATAGATATGGTGGATTTTTTCTGCGAGAAGTCTGGAAACAGTTACTTTCATGGGGTATTTAATTGATGTTTTTGTTGATACCAAAAACTGTAGGTTCAGAAAAAACGAATGACAACTCATAAGATTCCCTGCATCGCCTAGCTAGCTATGAAATATAGAAGATTTGGAAAAACTGAAATCGACATTCCCGTATTCTCCTGCGGAGGCATGCGCTATCAAGAAAAGTGGGACGACATGCCCTGGGAAGATGTTCCGAAGGCAGGCCAAGAGAATATCGAGCGTATCCTAGCCTATGCCTTGGAAAAGGGAATCAACCACATTGAAACGGCGCGCGGCTACGGAAGCTCGGAGATGCAACTTGGCTACGCACTCAAGCAATTTTCTCGTGAATCTTACATCCTCCAAACGAAAGTCGCGCCAGAAGATACCCAAGAAGGTTTTCTAAATACCTTCAATACTTCGATGGACTACCTCCAACAAGACTACGTAGATCTATTTAGTATTCACGGAATCAATAACAGAGAATTGATGAATAAGGCACTGCGCCCAGGGGGCTCGTTGGAAGTTGCACAAAAACTCAAAGAACAAGGACGAGTAAAACACATTGGATTTTCAACCCACGCTGCGAATCATGAAATTCTAGAAACCATTAATACGGGTGAATTCGAATACGTTAATCTCCATTGGTACTACACCAATCAATTAAATTCCGAATCAATTGAAGCGGCAGCTAAACGTGACATGGGGGTTTTCATCATCAGCCCCAACGACAAAGGAGGACAGCTTTACGCCCCCCCACAAAAGCTCAGCGATATTTGCGCGCCACTTGACCCGATGGTATTCAATGCCCTGTTTTGTCTAGCCAATCCAAACGTCCACACCTTGAGTTGCGGCGCCGCTAAACCTCGTGATTTTGATACCCATATTGAAGGGTTACAACACTATGAGCAAGCCGCTCAGGTAATAAAACCTATCGTTGATAAGATAGAATCGGAAGTGGCGACTATCATCGATCCGAACTGGCTCGCCAATTGGAACAAAGACATTCCTGAATGGGAAGAAATCCCTGGTCGTATCAACGTATTGGATATCCTAAGACTCTGGACTTGGGCCAAAGCCATCGACTTGGAAAACTACGGTAAATGGCGTTACAACATGCTCAGTGAGGACGACATTTGGGTTCCAGGAAACTCAGTCAAAGCCTTCGATCAAAAGGAACTCATAGGAGCGTTAGGAAAAAACCCGTTCGCCGAAAGAATCCCCGCTATCCTGCACGAAGCTCACGAATGGTTCGCGGCAGATAAGATTGCCCGTCTCAGCGAGACCTAGGTTACGCCAGTCGTTCGCCGGCAACACCAAATTTTAAAGAAACACCGGAATCCGACTCCAACACAAGCGCACCAAGACCGCCAAAAGACTCACAAATTTTTTGGATATCTTCGGGACCTAGCAGCATAAACGAAGTGGAGAGAGCATCCGAGATTGCCCCGGAAGGAGCCCATGCCCATGTCCGTCTGTTCGTTTCAAGCACCTGTTGACTCTTAAGATTAAGAATGTGAGATCCTTGAACCTCGAGACTGGATCCGCTCAATGATTCATTTATTAACTGAATATCGTAGGACCCAGCCGAAACCATCCACCCGTCTTTTTCAGGCCCATTTCCGCAAGCGACCACACTGCTGGTTCCAGCGTGTAGCAAGAAGTCTTCGATATCCCAATCCTTGATTAATTGAACCACCAAATCAAGGGCATAGCCTTTACCAATTCCTCCAAGATCTATTCGGATATCCGGCCGTTTGAAGAACACCGTTAAATTCCCTGGATCCATTTCCAGCCAGGCTCCAACTTCAACCGGTCTTTTTTCCGAATCTGCCAACATAAACGCTTCGAATGCCACGCTAAAAACACCTCCGGTTAAGATTTCAAGGTCCATGGCTTGCAGCAAACAATTCCAGCACTCTTCCGTGACACGAACCGGTTCTCTACCAGCCCGTTTATTCAAGATATCGACATCACTCCCTTCCTGAAAGCGGCTCAATAGGGTTTCCAAACGGTCTATCTCGCGAAAGGCTTCTGTTGCTACAGCCCGTGCTAGCTGCCTCTCGTCAGTGTGTAGTTTGATTTCAAACCACGTATTCATCGCTTGGTGACGGTAACTGTGCAATTCAACTGACATACAAACTACTGGTCTTCGAACTGGCGCTCCCACAGGCTATTCTCTACAAACATAAGTACAAAAACGCCCTCCCTTAACCCACGTAATTCTGTCGTGTATAATTCTGGGCTCATTTCTGGGACATCGACGTCTCCTGAGAAACTGTAGAGCCGTATCTTTGCGTCAGATTCTGCCGGGAGCTCCGTCCAATAACCCACTCCGGTATATTCTCTTAAATACCAGGGCAATGGCCAATACTCCAATCCTCCGACATCAATACGCATACCTACCCCGCTCTCGTCCAATTCCTGCAAGCGATCGATACGGTCTACCAGTTTCACAAAATCCTGTGATGTTTGACTGTAGACAAACGGATTCCTTGGATCCGCTGAAAAACGAAAACTAAGCAATGAAGCTTGACGAAGAGAATGCACACAACAAGCCATCAATAATAGGACAAGAAGGACGCGAACTGACTTAAGTTTACTTCGACTCCACAAATGGGCCCAACCGATACCCGCCAAGAGGATCCAACCCACCAAGAAATTAAGCATCAACCAGGGAGTCTTGTAGGCTATCATTGAATACACCAAAGTTGTCGCCAGAGTGTAACCAGCCACGAATCGAACAAAAGTAATCCCAGCGGCGTCCCCATTCTTACCACAGAATGCCCGCCACAACCCAGCTACAGCCAGAAGCAACACCCAGGCTTGCCCCAGGTAGCCTATGCGCGTTTTTTCACCAAGAATCAGAGCCAAATAGTAGTACCACGGTTTATTATGAGATTCGTCTTTTTCATAAGTGAAGTACGTTAAAATAGAATCAATGATTCCCTGTGGATGAGTAAAAAAGGCAGAATAAAACACCATCGAGACCACGGCCCCGGAACCTAAGAGTACTCCGATTTTCGCCATGCCATCCTGAGACAGCATCCACTTGAAATGCTTTTTGTAATCGCGCCCCATCGCAACTAATAAACCGATCGCTGCAGCAGCAAGGACGATGACTACGGTCTCACGAACCGCGTGGAGTATTCCTACCATGACTCCCGCCCAAATCGCACTTTTAAAATCGCGCTCATGCCAAAACGACCAAAGTAGTTTGATAAAGACGAGGGAGCAGAGCACGAAAATCGATTCGTGGATAAAGTAACGGCTGTAATAGATCAGTGGCGGCGAAACAGCAGCCAATCCTAGAGAAACGTAACTGGCAGTCCGTCCGACGAACCCGTTGAACCCCAAAAAGCAAATCACGATGAAGCTGCCTGATAACGCAGTCAGGAGGCGCAGACTTGTTTCCGTTAATCCTGAACCCGAAAATACGTCAGAAATCTTGACCATGGGTAAAGCCAAATATCTGAGCATCGGACCATGGTAGTGACTTGGATCAAAAGCCACTTTTTCGCCCGCGAGCATTTGATGAATCATCACCCCATTGACCGCTTCATCCGTGTGCATGGGCCGTTGATCAAGCTCGTAGAAACGAAGATAGGATCCAGCCCCCAGCAGTACGCCAACAACTAATAATACCAAAGTTCGTTTCATAGATAGAAAACTAAGGACAGAGCTCTTTTAACTTTCAACCCCGTAAATTTGCAGACGAGGCCGACACAGATTGAAATCAGACGAATGGCGAGTCAATTTCCTCCAATACGATCCCCTCTTCCACCGGATCCATTCCCTCGTTCAGGTCCACCATCGGGACGACCAGCTCCCTGTTGCCCCCCACGAGGACCAGTTCCTGCTCTTGGACCTCCTCCGCCTGCACCACCCGGACGACGCCGGACCTGTTCCTCGGCATTGGTAACAGGAGATACTTCAGCAATCGCAATCATATCCTGACCGGTTGCACTGAGCTCGGTCATTAGCGCAGGATTCTCAGCTGCGACGCTCCGCTTTTCGTAAGGATCGCTGACCACTTGATAAAGCTCCGGTTGCTTTCCGTCTGCTGGAATCACCAGTTTCCAGGGAGGTCTAAAGACTGCGATATCCGAATTTCCGATCACAAACTCAGGTCGTGCTACTACCTCTTGGTTTTTTAGGGGATCCCACAAATCGACTCCATCTAATTTCAACGAGCCGGGAAGCTCTATACCGGCAACGGCAGCCAGCGTAGGATACATATCACCGACCCACATAAACTGCTGACTCCGAACAGACGGTTTAAGGAGCTTAGGCCATCGGGCAAACGCTCTAACCCGTATTCCCCCTTCATCGACGGAACCCTTTTGACCTTTCAGCGGCAAATTACTGGAACCCAGTCGCGTCGATCCACCATTGTCGTTGAAAAACCAGACCAAGGTGTTTTCCAGATCCCCTCGCTCTTCGAGCACATCAATGAGCCGGCCGATTTCCGAATCCATAAACGTGGTATTCGCGTAAATAAGTTTCTGATTTTCATCTTTTACATCCGAATAGGTCTCCATACCAGAAGGTGGCTCAGAAAGCGGCACGTGAGGAGCATGGTAGGCCAAATACAAAAAGAAAGGTACTTCTGAATCGTTTTTCTCAATTAATTCAATCGCCTCATCCGTAAGAAGCTCCGTCTGAAACCCTTCTTCTTTAACGCCTTCCCCATTCCGCCACCAATCAGGTGCACCATCCGGACCTCCCACCGTATGATTGATGTAATGCAATGCACCATTAAGATGCCCATAAAAATGATCGAAGCCGCGATTATGCGGCAAATAATCGGCAGTGCTGAAATGGTTGTTCCGGGAGCCACCCAGATGCCATTTCCCCACCATCCAGGTTGCATACCCGGCTTTCTGGAACGATTCGGACATGATTGGATAATGGAGCGGCAAACCGCGTCGGTTGCTAACCCCCGTGACGAGCGTCGCCCGACCGGACATCAATGCCGCTCGTGTCACACTACAGATCGGATTCGCATAAAATCGTTCAAACTTAACGCCTTCCGAAGCCAAGCGGTCAAGATTCGGGGTCTTAATTTTCGAATCCACATACCCGATATCATTCCATCCCATATCATCTGAAACAATCAGCAAAATGTTAGGCTGCTTCGCTCGAGTCAGCGTCAAGCACACGAATGCACAACTCAGAAATAGTAGAGTATACTTTATAGAAAACATAACGAGATTGGAAGGATGGGAAAGCATGAAGCCTGAGTAGTATTTATCGGGCCGGCAATCTTTCATTGAAAACCCGAGTTTCTACCACCCAAGTACTCAGGGAAATAAGTATCCACTTTTCAAGTTCACCCGTAATTCATTAAAAACCCCCAAAATATGCGAAGAGAATCACTTATGCAGTGGACAAGTCTCGAAGTTTTCCCTTCATAGAGCTTCACCCTGAATCTCTAACATTAGTTCAATACTCCCACCCAAAATATGAAAAACGATCGGAAAGCATTAATTATGTTCTGGGGCTGCTGGATAGCCCTGATAACTACCGCAATGGCCTTCAGCACCAGAATCGGCTTGGTGTTTACCTCTTGGGCCGAACAATTTTCCCTGGACAGTGTACAGCAGGGTGAGCTTTTCGGAGCAGGGATTTGGCCATTCGCAATCAGCATTATTCTCTTTAGTCTGGTAATTGACAAAATCGGATACCGCACCGCGATGATCTTCAGCTTCATATGCTACGCGCTATACGGATTATTCGCATTCTTGGCCCATGGAACCAGCGATAGTGACACCGCATACAACTACCTTTATCTCGGTTCAGTCATACTCGGTCTAGGAAATGGAACCGTAGAAGCGTTCATCAACCCGGTAGTTGCCACGATGTTTAGCAAAGAAAAAACAAAATGGCTGAATATTTTGCACGCTGGTTGGCCTGGTGGATTGGTGATTGGTGGACTCATTACCGCAGCACTTGGAAAAACCGGAGAAGAGCAATGGCTACTTCTTATCGCGGTTGTAATGGTGCCAGCGATCATTTTTTTAGTAATGCTTATCAAGGCAGAGTTTCCTGTTAACGAACGCGTAGCTTCAGGAACTACCTACCGCGAGATGTTAGGAGAATTAGGTGCTGTTGGAGCTTTCATCGCAGCTTGGTTGGTCGTATCTCAATTGGATCAAGTATTCGGTTTCGGAATGATAGTAAGCTGGATTCTAATTATCGGATCAGTGGTGGGTTATTACCTGTATTGTAAATCATTCGGTCGCCCCATGATGATACTTCTGATCCTAATCATGCTACCCTTGGCTATCACAGAACTTGGAACAGATGGTTGGATAACAAGCCTTATGGAAACTCCACTGGAAGAAGTCGGCGCACCAGCTATTCTAGTGCTTGTTTACACCTCTGCAATCATGATGATTCTGAGGTTTAACGTCGGTCCTATTGTCAACAGATTAGGACCTTTGGGGCTACTCGCCACAGCAGCGACTCTTGCTATAGTCGGCCTATTTTTGCTTTCAGGAGCCCATGGATTAGTTATGATCTTTGTTGCTGCGACGATTTACGCTCTGGGTAAAACATTTTTCTGGCCTACCATGCTGGGTGTAGTTTCTGAACAATATCCGAAAGGCGGGGCTCTTTCTTTGAATGCGATCGCAGGTATAGGTATGCTTTCTGTCGGCATTATTGGAGGGCCGCTTATTGGTGCATTCCAGGAATCGAACGTAACAGACAGTTTAAGACAGTCTTCACCGGCTATAATCGACAACATCACGGTCGAAAAAACTTATGTTCTCGGTAAATACGAAGCCTTGGACCCCGAAAAAGTGGCAGCACTGCCCCAAGCACAACAAGATGCAATGCAACCAGAGATTCGCCGCGCAACGCAAGGCGCCTTGAAGAAAATTACAGTTTTCCCAATTATGATGCTGGTTGCCTATATAGGCCTCATTCTATACTTTAAGAGCAAAGGCGGCTATAAGCCGGTAGAGCTTGAAGACGGTCAAGCTGCAAGCGCACACTGATAATTTCTTTACCCCAAGCAAAAGGACCCGTTCGTAAATGAGCGGGTCCTTTTTTGTGACCGTCGCTCCCTGCAATAGACCACTAACTCATCAAATCCGATTGCCTTACAAACCCAGTCTTAATTCTCGACTAAGACTCCAATGATTAAGTTCTCTCCTTACGTTCGCGTGAAATGTATGACGTTCGAATCTTATCACATAGCCGACCAATTCCTCATTTATCTCAGCAACGAAATATCTGGACGATTCGTTCGATGAATTTGCTTCAAAGCTCAATTCAAAAGAAACACAATCCAATTGGAATGAGATGACAATGACTTGGCCAAAGAGAAAAACATCTCCGCGTCTTTCGATTCCGCAATACAGATCATCCATGAGTTTTTCATGGATATATTCGCTGATGAGATTTTAATCCACCTCGCCTCGCTGAGTCTTTGCCAAGCGTTCTTCAGCTCGAAGTTCGGTTTCCTGACCAAGATCACCTTGGTTTTTCATCCATATTTCTAGTCGTGCTTTTAAAGAAGCTTTAACGGCAGTATACTTAGGGTCGTCGGCGAGATTGATCAGGTTATCGGGATCCTTTACGACATCATACAGCTCAACCTCCGGACGAGTGCGGTAGCGATCTACAACATCACGAGCATGGGCATCGCCGGCATCAGCCTTTTGCACCCAAGACTGGAACCACTTGTTTTTATCTATCGCACACTGAAATTGCCCAGCAGGATTAAGATTCCAAATATAGCGGTATCGGGATGAACGAATCGTACGGATACCAAAGTCCCCTGCATTGTTTTGAATACCCAAGGTTGTGTGGAGCGAATAGACATATTCTTTATGGGAATCCATCTCACCTCTCAGAACCGGCAAAAACGATTTCCCATCTAGCACATCCGGTAATTCTGCACCTGCGATATCGAGAAAAGTAGGAACCACATCCACATATTCGATCAGAGCGTCTGTCGCTGCTCCCTCCGCTACTTGCCCCGGCCACCGAACGATCGCCCCGCTTTTTACACCATCCTCATAGCAACTCCACTTGGCATGACTGAATGCATTCCCCTGTTCAGTCAGGACTACAAACACGGTATTCTCCTTAAAACCATGAAGATCCAGCAGATCCAAGGTTTGTCCGACTTGTTGATCAAACACCGTGATCTCGGCAAGATACTTACCGAATTCTGTTCTCATTTCAGGCGTATCCACATGATAGGGACGCAATCGGATCGATTCCGTCGGGTAGGCAGACGGATCTCCACGATTAAGTGGTGAATGCGGTTCTTTTGAAGCTACAATCAGGCAAAAGGGTGTTTTGCTATCACTACATTCCTCTAGAAACCGATCAATCGCGTTGAAATCTATATCTCCCTTTTTGTTCCCACCGTCGGGTGAAGGTGTATCGGAATACTCAAAGGGAAACGCAGGCTTCGGACTGATGTGTGTCTTTCCGGAGAGCGCTATCCGATAGCCAAGAGGTTTGAGGTAATGCGGTAGAGACTTCACTCCCTTTTTGACAAAGGTATGATTCGGATAGGCACCCGACTTTACCGGGTAGATTCCGGTATAAAGGTTGTGCCGCGTAGGCGAACACATCGGAGCTGCCTGAAAACACTGATTAAACTTCAGTCCCTCTTCGGCCAGAGCATTTAGGTTCGGTGTTTTGGCTTGGCCTCCGAATACCTCCAAATCCCGGTAGGTCGCATCATCGGCGATCACGAGCACAAAATTCGGTTTTGATCCGAAAGATGCGGCACTCATAAGGAGAAACAAGAAGAAGTAGTAAGGAAAATGCTTCATAGATTTTTCAGGGTATCAGTATGAGTAAGCGTGAAAATGTAATTGCGATCAAATTTCTTTTTGGTTGCTGAATGAGACCCTCCGATTGCAACCTTTGAATACATGCCGACTTTACTTATCCTTCAAACCCCAGATGAAGTAGCCCCTTCTCAACTGAAAACCATACAGGATCTGGCAGTTGACTATGAAATATGGATAACCAAAGACCCTGAAGGCGATGATCCCGAACGCCTCAAATCCGTCGAGATAAGCACTGGGTTCAAGCCACCCTCTGAACTAATCCTTAATGGAAGCCTTCGATGGCATCATGCATTTTCGGCCGGCATGGACTGGATGTTCCAATATGATAATTACGAAGCCCTACCGATGATCCTGACCAATTCCTCTGGGATCCATGCGATCCCCATGAGCGAGCATACCTTTGCCATGATCCTAGCTCACGAACGGGGCCTCGCAGGCTTCATCAGGAGTCAGGCTCAAAACAACTGGCAAGCCTTTCCTCCTGGGAGCAAACTGCAAACGTTAGCGGGTAAGACGATGCTCATACTCGGTGTCGGTGCCATAGGAACTCGAGTGGCCAAACTTGCGCAGGCTCATGACATGACCGTTCTTGGGATAAGACGGCAGCCTAGCAAGGCCTGCGAGTTTGTCGACGAAATGTTCGGTCCGGACCAGTTAAACGCAGTACTTCCGAGAGCCGACTACGTAGTAAGCCTTTTACCAAATACCCCGGACTCCCGAAAACTGTTGGGAGCCCAGCAGTTCTCACTTATGAAAACCGGCGCATACATCGTAAATTTGGGTCGAGGAATCCATATTGATGAAGCAGCAATGATAGAGGCGCTTAGCAGTGGTAAGCTCGGAGGTGCAGGTTTGGATACCTTTGAGATCGAACCCCTCCCTAAAGACTCTCCCCTTTGGGAAATGGAGAGTGTCATCATTTCTCCTCACTGCTCAGGATTTCAGCCGGACTATGGCTATGAAGCTAGAAAGCTCTTTATTGAGAATCTCGAACATTTTGTAAGTGGCAGACCACTATTCAATGTTGTCGATAAATCTCTCGGTTATTCGTTAGGGCACTAGTTGCATCCAAGTTCAATTGTGGCGCTTTCAAGTAGTCCGCCCCTTTACTGTCCAGTCAAGCAGCGCAATCAGGGCCTTGCGTTGAACTCCATCGCTGCAATTCTAAATGGAAAATCGAGAACCATGATTTACCATACCCTGCAGTCACTGCATCGTTACTGCCTTCCCTGCCTCAGGGTCACCAGATCATTAACGACGACCAGCCAACTTTACCTTGAAGTTTCAACCTGCTCCGGCTAACTCCATAAAACGACATTCGATCTCCCTTATCTTAACAGACTAACGCTATTACACAAAACGCCTAGAGCCATCTCCAACCCCTAGAGAAACCAATGAAAAATAATTACCGGATCTCACTCTTCCTTCTACTCTCACTCATCCTCACGAGTATTGCATTCGGAGGCCAAAAGGCGACGATTACAATGCAGTCGTTTGGAAAAACCAAAGACGGCGTTGACACATCCCTCTATACATTGACGAACGCTAACGGTGTGAAGACCGATATTACCAACTATGGTGGTATCGTCGTTCGCTTATTCGTTCCAGATCGCGAGGGCAATATGGACGACGTGGTTCTTGGATACAACACCGTGGCCGAGTATATACTCGATTCTCCCTACTTCGGGGCACTCATCGGTCGTATCGGTAACAGAGTAGCCGATGGCAAATTTGAGCTCAACGGAAAGACCTATAATTTGGTAACAAACAACTTTCCAGATGATATTCCATGCCACCTTCATGGAGGAACCGTAGGTTACGATAAAGTTGTTTGGGATGCCGAACCATTCATCGAGAATAATGCCCCTGGACTGAAACTAAATTACCTAAGTGTAAATGGCGAAGAGGGTTATCCTGGAAATCTAAACATCACCGTCTGGTATCGACTAACCAATGACAATTCACTCAAAATCGATTATCTTGCGACGACAGATAAAGATACCCCCGTTAACCTGACGAACCACTCCTACTTCAATTTGAAGGGCGAAGGTCAGGGTGATATTCTCGGCCATGTATTGATGCTCAATGCCGCAAATTACACGCCGGTTAATTCAGGCCTGATTCCAACAGGCGATATCGTGTCAGTAAAAGGAACGCCCTTTGACTTCACAACCCCTCATGCGATAGGCGAACGGGTGAACTCTCAAAACGAGCAGATGGTCTTCGGTGGAGGTTACGACCACAATTGGGTCCTGGATAATCAAGACGGTGATCTGGCACTCGCAGCTACTGTCTTTGAACCCACCACCGGCCGTTTTATGGAAGTCTGGACCGAAGAACCGGGTGTGCAGTTCTACGGTGGCAATTTTCTGAATGGATCCAATATCGGAAAATCAGGAAAGCCCTACAACTACCGCAACGGCTTTTGTTTGGAGACTCAGCATTACCCCGATTCTCCTAATCAACCTGACTTTCCATCGATCATCCTGAAACCGGGCGAGGAGTATAAGACTACTACGATCTACCGATTTGGAACTCGCTAGTTCATTTTCGTAAGTGTTTCCAAGATAGCCCGATTCTACGAGTCGGGCTATTTTATTGTTATGATTTACGCAAAAAGCAGTTTGTGCTATCACACTGAACAATCCTCTTCCCTTCCTGAACGATGAAACGAACCACCATTTGTCGCCTCATATTTTCTTTAACCTTGATACCTTCGTCCGTTGGTATGGCGCAACTCCCATCAGATATTTCAGGATTACGCCTCTGGCTCGATGCGCAAGACACCGCCTCCCTGGTAAGGCCCGGAAACTTCATAACCGAATGGGGAAACCGAGCGAACCCGGATAACCCAGCCATACAACCCACCGGTATCAACCAACCCAGCCTGAGCGCTGAAGGAATTAACAAACGCACGTCTATCTATTTTGATGGTTCGGATGATTATATGACGCTGACTTCTGACATCCGCACCACACCAGGCGAATATCACTTCTTCATAGTAGCTCGAGGAGAAGCAGGCGGCGACACCTGGGCGCGTATCGCTTCCTCATGGTCAGGCACTGGAGATCCTTGGGCTGCTCCGAATTGGATACTCTGGGCGCCGAATAATGGAGGCGCCGTTGAGGCATTTGACGCTGGAATTAAAATCTCAAATGGAGGAAATCAGGGACTTCAGGCTTTGACACTGGGGGCGGATGCAGGGAATCCAGCAATCAATAATTTCAAAGGATACGTGGGTGAAGTTCTTTTGTATGATCGCCTGTTATCCAGCGGAGAGTTCACTCAAGTGTTGGCATACCTGAACGAACGCTGGGGGTTCGCAACTGAAACCTACGAACCACCCGAATCAGTCAACCTTGAGCCAAGATTGAGAGACCTGGGAGATGCGTTCGGACTCAAAATCGGATCAATCACACGGGATAATTTTTATAATTTCCCAGAGACCGAATTGTACCAAAACATCTTGGGCCAAAATTTTGCTATCATGACCACAGGTAACGCTGCCAAATACGGGCCGCTGAGCTCTGCCCAGGGAAGTTATGACTTTTCGACATTGAATAAACACCTCGCAGTCGCCGAAGCCTATAACATGGACTTCCACGGTCACGTATTTGTTTGGCACAGTCAGACACCCAACTGGTTGGAATCCGGGAGCTGGACTCGCCAAGAACTCATAGACATTCTAAACGATCATATCGACCAAGTCGGGGGCTATTTAAGGGGAAGAGTCTCCGTATGGGATGTCGTCAACGAGCCATTTGCCACCGATGGCACTTGGCGTTCTCCATCGATATGGAACGACACTATCGATGCTGCAAACGCAAACACGGCCCAGAGGGATTTTATCGATCTGGCATTCCAACGCGCACGACAGGTCGATCCGGATGCGACCTTAATCCTGAATGATTTCGCAGTCTCTGAAATAAACGCAAAGTCCGATGCGATGTATGCCTGGGCTCAAAGCATGCTGAACCGGGGAATACCCCTGGACGGAGTGGGGTTTCAAATGCACCTGGACGGTCCTATCAACTACGACGACTTTGCGAATAATATGCAGCGTTTTGCCGACCTCGGTTTAGAGATTCACATTACTGAATTGGATGTCCGCGTAGAGATCCCTTTCACGACATCGAAGTCAATAGCGCAAGCGGATGTCTATCGCCAGGTGATCCGAAGGGTTCTGGAACAACCAGCAGCCAAGACATTCACCATGTGGGGATTTACAGACGCTCATAGCTGGATACCTGATTTTTACCCGGGAACTGACAACGGCCTCATCTTCGACAAAGATTATAACCCGAAACATGCGTTCGTAGCACTGCAGGAGGAGCTCACGAATCGGTTATCTGTAGATGGAATGCTCAGTAGGTTTTTCGGAAAAGGTGCTGGATCTTCAGAAGCTAGTCCGGACAACGACTATGACTTCGACGGACTGAGCAATCTTTTCGAGGTCGCCATGAATCTTGACCCTACAACTCCCAGTCAAATCGAGGCCCCGATCCACGTGACTCCTGAATCGGTATCCGTCGTTTTTACTCCAAGGTTCATTACCACGGATCTCGAAATACGAGTCGAAAACTCAATTGATCTAATGAACTGGCAACCAATTGCGAAACGGGTCGCTGGATCGACTGGTTGGATAGTTCAAAAGAATGGCATCAACTTACAGCTAAATTCAACTTCAGGCCAAGTGACCATAACAGACTCAAATATCGGTATACCCCACTTTAGTCGTATTGTTATCGAACAGATCACCAGCGAGTAAGACTGAACCCGAAGCACAGCCGATCAACACTCCTTCTAGATCAATAGTCTTTAAACGGTCCCCGTGGCTCGGCATCAATCATTGTTTCCTGATACCAGGCTTTGTATTTCGCCTTCACCATTCTTAGGATATCGGGGTGATTTTCGGATAGGTCTCGCTGCTCACCGAGGTCATTGGAAAGATCAAAAAGACCGCCGCTCTTACCTTCCATATCGACCCACTTCCAATTTCCGATGCGAGCACCCAATCGGCTTTGTCGTTTCCAAAAAAGATTCGTTCGCGGACTTTCCGCTTCTCCACGAAGCACCGACCACCAATCATATCCATCAAGAATAACTCCGTCTGGTAAAGCCGATCCGGTAGCGGATGCTAAACTGGGAAAGATTTCCATACTCGAAAGAAAGGCATCGTTTTCTACACCTGCGGGAATTCCACCATCGGGCCAACGAACCATTGAAAGTACTCGCACACCTCCTTCCCACGTTTGAGCTTTGTTTCCTCGAAGCGGACCGTTGTTGGAACCCAATCCCCCTCCGTTGTCTGAAAAGAATATCACAATGGTATTCTCTGCCAGACCTTTGCGGTCTAAAACACTGAGCATACGCCCGATCGAGTTATCCATACACGTTACCGAAGCCCGGTAATCACGATATTTTTTTTCACGGGTTGGTACATCGGCTTCCTTTCCATATCGAACACCTTTTTGATATTCTTGCCTTACCTCTGGGTACATTGCTTCAAATTCCGGAGGCGCTTGCACCGTGCCGCGAATCTTGGGATCCAACGCAGATGAAGAATGAGGCGCATTAAATGGAACGTAGAGGAAAAATGGTTCTTCTCCCGCGTATTCCTCAAGAAACTCCAATGCCTCACGCTCAAATAGGTAGGTTGCATAAGTCCCCCTATCCTCCTCAGTCCTCTCATTGTTTCGATACATGCTATGAACTCCGTAACGCTCGTGGGTGTAATAATCGATGCCGGTATTTACCAAACCATAAAAGTCATCAAACCCTCTGGCCAACGGTAAATAGCGTTTATGAATCCCAAGATCCCATTTACCATAAATAGCGGAGCGATAGCCCTGTGGTTTCAATATAGCAGGAATCAATATCTCTCGAGTATCCATACCTCCTATACGTTCCCAAGTCGGCGCATACGATTCCCAGTCGTATAGGTGCCCATAGTCAGGCGCTTCATTGCGAATCATATCGTAGATTCCATTTCGCTGCGGGTAACGTCCTGTAAGAAATGCAGCGCGGGAAGGCGTACAGGCGGGCCACGCGACATAGAAACTGGTAAGTCTGGTTCCTTCTCTGGCCAAACGATCCAGGTTCGGAGTTATGATTTCGGGATTTATCAGACCGAGGTCCTGATAGCCCTGATCATCAGAAACGATCATTAAGATATTTGGCTTTTCCAGAGCATAACCGGATATGGAAATAAACAACCCCAGTACACGTCCCAACATACGAAAACATTTACTCATTAACCCGTAATACCAAACTCGACGAATCAAGTCCAGAGATCAAATGAGGTTTGGCAAAGCCATCGGAATTGCCAGTCTACTAACACAACGATGAGACGATCACTCAGACTATTCATACTCTTTTGCGTCATTCCCATCCTGGATGGCAAAGACAGAGCAAGAGATTGGGGAATTCCGTTTGAAGGTGTTCAAGGCAAGTTGAATGCCATCACCGATGTGGAAGGCATTGAAGTGGGTTATTCCACCATTATTTTGGGCGAAGGATCCCTACAAGTTGGTATAGGCCCAGTAAGAACAGGGGTCACGGCTATTTTCCCTCGAGGTAAGCATAGGAACACTCCCGTATTGGCCGGTTCTTTTGTCTTGAACGGAAACGGCGAGATGACGGGACTAACATGGATCGATGAGTCCGGATATCTGGACGGCCCGGTCATGATCACAAACACACACAGCATCGGATCCGTTCACGAAGCCGTGTTGAAATGGCAGGTGAATTCCGGGGCCTATGATCGATTGTGGTCATTGCCAGTCGTGGGCGAAACCTGGGACGGCTATCTGAATGATATCAACGGTTTCCACGTTCGATTCGAGCACGTTGCGGAAGCATTGGAAACTGCCTCATCGGGTTCCATACTTGAGGGTAACGTAGGCGGCGGCACCGGAATGGTTTGTTACGAATTTAAAGGTGGAACAGGAACTTCTTCCCGCGTGATGAAGACAGGAGCCGGCACGTTCACAGTCGGTGTATTGGTACAGGCAAATTTCGGGCGGCGCCACCAACTGATGATAGCGGGAATTCCCGTTGGCAAGGAACTCACCAACGATGCGCCGTATACCGATGGACGGGACCTATATCAGGAAACTGGCTCCATGATCGCTGTCGTTGCGACGGATGCCCCGCTACTCCCTGTTCAGCTTAAACGTATGGCGACAAGGGTCAGTTTGGGGATGGCCAGAACCGGGAGTACTTCGGGCAATGGTTCAGGCGATATTTTCCTGGCTTTCACGACCGCTCAATCGGATACCGATCATACTGCAGGAGAGATCGCTCAATTACCTACTCTCTCAAACGACCACATAAGTGGGTTGTTCTCAGCAGTGGCGCTCGCTACGGAGGAAGCAATCATAAATGCTCTAGTTGCAGCAGAGACGATGACTGGAAGAGATAATCATAAAGTTATTGAGCTAACTAAGCGAGATACCATGAAAATCCTCAAGCGACACAACCGCCTTGAATCCCAATAAATGCAGATCAAACCTGATCGTCACCAAGTTCTTTTATGCCTTCAGCTAGAAAATCGAACTGAGCCATGTAATTATAAACATGGGCCGAAAAACGCAGGATACGCTTGGGGTGCTCTGGCCAATTGAAAATGGGAACTTCAATCCCAGTGCGCCGTGCCAGTTCATATTGCCAAAGTTCCAAATATTTTGTGTTTCGAAGTGGTTCCGCGTGCCTTGATTCAGGCAGCACTAATGTGGCCATTGAACCGAGCATATTTTCAGGGGCTGGCACCGACCAATTGAAGGAATCGCAAAACATGGTTCTAGCAGTTAATGCAAGTTGACGATTGCGCTTCATAATCGCTGACCAACCGCCCGGGACCAAGCCGTCCAAGTAGTCTATTGCAAAGGAAACCGTTAGAGCCGGCGTCGGGTCTCGAGTTCCCATCCAAGAAAATTCGAGCTGAAACCGGGACCTGTCTGTCCGCGGTGAGTTCGCCCCATGACTAATTGTTAATGGTCGGACCTCGGATTGCTTTTCCTTTTGAACGTAAAGGAAGCCCGCACTCTTGGGAGCACAGATCCACTTATGGCAGTTTCCTGTGTAATAAGCAGCGCCGAGACTCTGCAGATTCAGCGAAATCATACCCGGGGCGTGCGCACCATCCACCAGCGTATCAATACCCTGCTCATTTAGCACTTTGATTATGTCTGCGATCGGAAGGATGAGGGAAGTAGGACTGGTAATATGATCGATCACCAATAAACGAGTCCGCTCGGTAACCGCTCCCATTACCCTGGAAATCACCTCAGCGGGTGAATTTATTGGGAAAGGAATTTCCACAATCACTACCCGTGCTCCACTCCGCTCCGCCACAAAGCGAGCGGCGTTCGTACAGGCATTGTATCCGTGGTCGGTGACAATGATTTCATCTCCCGGATTAATGTCCAGCGAACGCAATACCGTGTTAACACCGGAAGTTGCGTTCTCCACAAACACAAGATCGTCCGAATCGGCAACACCCACGAAGGCTGCCAAAGCGGCGCGTGCGTCATCCAGCAAGGGTTCGAGATCCCTTTGAAGAAACTGAACCGGTTGACTTTCCAAACGTTTTTGCAGCTCGAATTGATGATCTAACACCGCGATCGGACAACTCCCGAAAGAGCCATGATTTAGAAACGTAACTCCCGAATTCACACCGAAGAGCGATGGATCTACAACGGGCTGACTAACTGACAATTGAGACATGCAATTTAGACCAAACGGACCTTTTCCGAAGAATTCAACCACCTAGAAAAATATTTTAATGGGATCGAATCCAATGTCATGAAACTGAGGAGCCAAACGATCATAAACCACTGAAAAAGGAACAGGTTCATTGAATAATCCAGAGCCAAGTGAAACGCAATGGCGAGGACGACCGTGAAAGAACGGGTTTTCGAAAACCATAACCCGAATGGAATCAAAATTTCCACGATCAAAACGCCCCATGTAATCGCTTTCAGCAGTGGAATGGATTGCAAGAGGAAGTTCGGTAACGGAAACCGGCCAAAAACGTCATGCAACTGAGTTATGTAAATAAGGGCAGAACCATTTAGCCAATCTTCACCTCCAGCTTTCAGTAATGCGGTAGAAAGATACAACAATATCATCTGAATCTGCAACAGCCGCAGGCCCCACACCGGCAATAAACGAACAGCAAACCCTTTTCTCCGTCTTAGCCAACCATCGATGGAAAGCCGTTCACCACAAGACATACAAAACAGGTAAAAGGCGGTTAGCCGCGCCTGAGTGTCTCCTCCATCAATCGTCAGATTATTTCGATGCTGAAACGCCATAAGCCAGAATAGAACTGCTATCGCCTGAAAGCGGCTGCTGATACCCAATAATAAACAGATAACCTGAAAAACAAACAACCAGTAACAAAACCACAGAGCAGTATTACTTGGGGCCAACCAGCCGAGCGGAGAGAGGACGTCCGAATCTACCAACACACGTGATTGAGCGTAAGGCAGGACGCCGGTTTCACCAAACAAAGTTTCCAAATCCAAACCCAGGATCAAAAGGTAAGGCACCAGAACTAAGGCGAATGCAATTCGAACAATCGAACAGACGATCGTATCCCTAGGCTTAAAGAAATAGTTATCCCACTGCTGATACCATGGCCTTGCATCTCCTGATGGGCTCATGGCGTTTCGTATTCCTTTCTGAAGAACATGCGCCGTTTTGAAAACGGATATGGCTCTCTAACCTTGATCGTATCTTCAGTCAGGTAAGTCCAGAAACGATAAAGCCTCACTCTCACGACCGGATTCCCGGAATCCTGATATTCACACACCAACCAATCAGCTAATCCAGACCACCCTTCCTCGTAATCGTCCAATCGAATCGTGTCATAATATTCGTTCCAGCGAAACTGACGGAATTTATTCCAATAAGACCAAGAACTTGGATCTGGAGACGTCCAATAAATCATCGATCCATCTTTGAGCTTCAAATCTGCAGACAACGCATTGTTTGACATTGCGGGATCTGACGCAATTTACCCCCCAGTTTCCTTGCCAAAGCCCCACTTTAACGAGAACCGGTTCGATCAAATCTTTCAGTTTAGCGTAAAATCAAACGTCGAAGGCATCGTGTTTATGACCAACACCAAGACAAACAACGCGACTAATGAGTTTCTGAAAACAAACCTATTCCCAGCTTCGAGCGTTGGACATTAGGCGAACTCATCAATCGATAAAACCAGTCAGTTTACCCCAACCCAGCCGCAGTAATCGTGGGCATCTTCGGTATCGCATCCAATAACTTCTGCGTATACGGATCCTGGGGGTTCGCATAGATCTCGTCGGCCGTAGCCTGCTCAACGATCTTCCCCTGACTCATCACCAATACGAAATCGCTGATATGCTCCACCACTGCCAAGTCGTGCGCGATGAAAAGGTAGGTGAGATCAAACTCTTCCTGTACGTCTTGCAGCAGATTTATAATCTGTGCCTGAACAGAAACGTCCAGAGCACTTACCGCTTCATCACAGATAATAAAATCCGGCTCAACCGATAATGCGCGGGCAATACCAATTCGCTGGCGTTGACCTCCACTAAATTGATGAGGATACCGGTTCCTAAAGTCCGCCTCCAGTCCAACCTTCACCAACAGATCGGCGATCTTATCATCCTTCTCCTTTCGACTCATTTCCGGGAAATGAATATCAAGTGGCTCACTGATGATTCCGGATATTGTCATGCGCGGATTCAGGGAATTGTACGGGTCCTGAAAAATCATCTGGATTTTCTTCCGGTAGGGAAAAAACGCGTCGTTATCGAGGGCTGATATAGTTTCTCCCCGATAGGTGATATCTCCAGATGTCGGATCCACCAAGCGTACAATCGCTTTTCCGATCGTGCTTTTTCCGCTGCCGCTTTCGCCCACCAATCCGATCGTCTTGCCTTGCTCAACTTTGAACGAAACACCATCCACGGCCTTTACGAACTGATCGGCCTTTTTAAATAATCCGGCTTTGATAGGAAAATGAACCTTGAGATCTCTTGCTTCTATAAGAACTGACATAATCTAGACGACTAATTTTGAGTGATCTATGGTTTCCAAACGCATACGTTTGCCCCCCAATTTCGGAATACAGGCTATCAATGCTTTTGTGTAAGGGTGCTGCGGATTAGAAAGCACCGCGCCCGTCTCACCCGATTCGACAATCTTCCCCCCAGACATGACGACCAACTTATCGGCAAAACCGTCTACGATTCCAAAATTGTGAGTGATCAGAATGATCGACATGTTCAGTTTCTCCTTCAGGTCCTGCATCAAGTCCATTATCTGCGCCTGAATAGTCACGTCGAGCGCCGTTGTGGGCTCGTCTGCTACCAGAACCTTGGGGTGACAGCTAAGCCCCATCGCGATCATCACACGCTGTTGCATACCGCCGCTCAGTTGGTGGGGGTAGTCTTTAAAACGTTTCTCAGGCATACGGATTCCCACCAGATCCAGCGCATTGATAACCTCGGTTTTCACATCTTTGACAGATGGACGGTGCAATCTTATAGCCTCAGCAATCTGATGCCCTACCGAGAAGAACGGATTCAAGGACGTCGAGGGTTCCTGAAAAATATAAGCGATCTCCTTGCCACGAATCTTAAGCAACTGCTTTTCGGAGTAGCCGAGCAAATCCTCTCCCTCCAACATTATTTGCCCATCAACGACACAGGCTGGTGGCGGAGGGAGTAGTTTAGACAATGAAAGAGCGGTCACGGACTTTCCACTGCCACTTTCGCCAACAACGGCTAACGTCTCACCAGCTTCCAAAGTAAAGCTAATTCCTTTAACAGCTTCGTTGACCCCCGTTCTGGATTGAAAGGCGATGCGTAAGTCTTTAACTTCGAGAAGTGGATTATCGGCCATGGTGTTAAACTCTTAGGCAATGCTGATTGAGAATGAAAGTCTTTATTCCTTTATCAGTTCGCGACGGCGATGCTCAAAAATTCGCATCCTAGAGAAAAATGTATGCACTTTCCCTCAGTTTCCGTAAAAATAATTTGATCCATTTCCTATCCAAGATCTTTTAATCATAAAAATCTAAAAGTGATGGCATATTGGCACCGGTGATGCTTAAGGAGAAGCAACAAAAATTTGGGGTAACGTGCGGTAGTCAGCCGCACAATCAAGAATAGGTAGTAATAGTTAGAAATTGAAGAGAGCCTGGCATTAGGGGTTTTGCCAGGCTCCTTTTTTTGGGAAAATTACTCTTCTTCGTCTGCTCCGCCGACCTTTCCGGTAAGCGTTTCTATGAACTTACGCATAGCTGGTGTCAGGACTCGCCCTTTGCGATGAATCACCGCCAATGGCCTTGTAAACCCCCCGCCCTTCAAACCGACGCGCTTTATGGTCCCCTGCTTGATTTCCTGCAACACGGTTGCTAAGGGAACGATGGCGACTCCGGCATCAATTTCTACCGCTCGCTTCACTGTTTCTATGTTGTCGAACTCCATAATCGGTTCGAGATCAAGTTTGTGCTCTCTGAATATCTGATCGGTGGCCTTTCTCGTCGGAATATCCTGATCAAAACCGATTATCTTAGCGTCCTTGATATCGGTTATCTCGACCTCGTCAAACTTACCAAGGGGGTGACTGGGGTTGCAGATCAATACCAAATCGTCTTCGCGAAACGGTATCACTTCCAACTGCCGCATCTGAGTAGGGAAAGCGACCAACCCGAGATCTACGGAATTATGTAGAATATCTTCATAGACGAGATTGGACCTCCGATACTCCACCCTTACGTTTACTGAAGGATATTTTTGAAGAAAATTCTTTATGTAGGGCGGCAATTCATGGAGTCCAATCGAGTAAATCGTGGAGATATGGATATTTCCACTGATAACCTTTTTCATCTCTTGAAGGTCACTCATGAGCTTCTCATAACGATGAAGGATCTCTTTGGCAGAATCATAAAGCTTTTGCCCCTCACGGGTCAGACGAAACTGCTTTTGACTCCGATCGATAATCAACACACTAAAATGCTTTTCCATAGCCCGAAGCTGTTGACTCACGGCAGATTGGGTAATCGAATTCAACTTTGCTGCTTTCGAGAAACTTTGACTTTCTACTAAGTCCGAAAAGATCTTCAGATTTTCAATATGCATAAAACCACCTATAACCCCTTCTAATAGATAAGCAAATCTTTTTGTAGTATTTCTTATGCCTAATCCTCGCGAAATATTCGCTACCAATCTCAAAACACTCAGACATCGAATCGAGACCGCTTGCACACAATCGAGCCGCCTTACGACCGATGTCCAACTCATGGCAGTGACCAAGCGATTTCCCCTCGACATAGCAAGAATGGCTACAAAAGAAGGACTCCATCTATTGGGGGAAAATCGCGTTCAGGAGGCCGTGGAAAAAATTGCCCATGCTGATTTCGATGCGCGCTGGGAACTCATCGGTCACCTCCAATCAAATAAGGCACAAATTGCCGCTCAATACTTTGATGCTATCCAAAGTCTGGACTCCGTGAAACTAGCCAATCGACTCAATCGGTTTTCGTCAGAACTAGGAAAGACACTTCCCGTGCTCATTCAAGTTAACACGGGGAATGATCCAGGAAAATCAGGGTTCTCAGTAAATGCTACGGAAGCCGCATTGGAATCGATTCTCGAGCTTTCCTCACTAAAGGTCGAAGGCTTCATGACGATTGCTCCTTTGCCTGCCGATCTGGATACCGCAAAAGCCGCATTCTCCGAACTAAGAAACCTTCGGGATCGCATAAGTCAGGTATTTGGCCTTCCACTTCCATCCCTATCCATGGGAATGTCATTCGATCTGGAAGCTGCTATCGAAGCCGGAAGCACCTGCATTCGCGTGGGATCTGCATTGTTTGGGGAACGACCGATTTAACATTTACGGAACCTTCCGAATCGTCATAGCCTGACACTTGAAACACCACTCCCACTTGTGAAACATTCAGAAGAAGCGACGACCAGACTCAAAAGCCTTGCAGGCTTGATGGATGATCCGTCACCGGCGGTCCGGCAGGCCATCGTGGACGAGTTGATCAAACAGGGTTCGAAAGGCAGACGATTTCTAAACGACCTTTGCAAGGGCAGTGATTTGGAATTGCGGCGGCATGCGCTTTCAGTGCTGGAGATTCTTGAAAAAGACTCTCCAGTGAAAATGTTTAGCCGCTTCATCAAATCCCAGAATTATGAGCTGGAGTCCGGCTATTTTCTTCTAAGTCGCGTCGAAGACCCTGACCTCAAAGTCACAGATTTTATGAAACGAATGGATGACATCGCACTCCGATGCCAGACTCTATTCACTGCTCCTTTGAGTCCAAGAGATCGTTGCAGGATCCTAAATCGTGTGATGTTTCACGAATACGGTTTCACTGGAAACCGCTCCGATTTCAACAATCCAAGCAACACCTTCATACACACACTTTTCGAAACTCGAAAAGGCCTGCCAATCAGCCTCGCTATCCTCTACCTCATGGTTGCCGATAGACTTGAACTTGATCTCGTTCCCGTTGGTGTCCCTGGACGTTTCATGGTGGGCTGCTTCCTCGAAAATGATCCGTTCTTCATCGATGTTTACGAAAACGGGGTATTTCGCACACTCGATGACCTCCTGTTTTACTTGGACGCGAATCAATTGGAGGCTGATCTGGGACATTTTGGCCCCTGCCCAATTGGAGAAGTCCTTTGTCGCTGCTGCCGCAATCTCGCGCAACAGTATTTGCTGCTTTTTGACGAGGATAAAGCTGCTCTGTATCAATCCTTCGTAGAGGAATTTGAAACCAATTTTGAAAAACGATCACACTAGCAACCGGGTATATACCCTTGAAGACCTCGATCATTGGCCAATTAGCGGCACATCTCTCGCAGTACTGGGACACCCGGTAAAACATTCACTGAGTCCGCAGATGCACAATGCAGCGATCGCTGAACTCGCGAAATCAGACAGGCAATTCGGGAATTGGACTTACTACAAGTTTGACATACCTCCGGATCGTCTGACCGAGGCATTGGAAAAATTTCATATTAAAAGATTCAAAGGTCTCAACCTCACAGTACCCCACAAAGTTCTGGCTACCCAGCTCGTCACGGTTGGAGAACCAGAGGTCGAAATATCAGGAGCCTGCAATACGCTTCTATATACCGATTCCGGATACACAGGCTACAACACGGATTTATACGGAATGACCCAAGCCATAGAAACTGACTTCAGAATTAAACTTAAAGACAGAAAAATCATTCTCCTCGGTGCTGGTGGAGCCGCACGAGCAGCTGCAATAGCTTGCGCAAATGCAGGCGTTGAACAGTTGACCTTAGCCAACAGAACCGTCTCAAAGCTCGACACCATCGTAGAGTCTCTTGATAGGTTGCCCCTTAAGCCCGCGATAAAAACCTGTCAATTACCGGGGAATTTGTCTTTCGACTGTGACGACCTACTCGTCATCAATGCAACGTCTTTGGGATTAAATCCCGAAGATCCAGCACCGGTTGATCTCGAGGGACTACCATCATCCACACTCGTCTTTGACATGATTTATAAACCAGCTCGTACCGCGCTACTCAAACAAGCCGAAACACTTGGCATGTCCATATCGAACGGATTAGGGATGTTGGTTTACCAAGGCGAACGTTCACTGCAAATCTGGAGCCGAAAAAATCCGTCTGCTATAGTCATGCTTGAAGCAGTCCGTGTAGGAATGAATTCGAATCAGTCATGCAAGAGTATATAGACTCAGTTGAAGCAATTGCACCCTGGTTTTTCCCGGTATTCGCTTTCGCAATCGGTACCTGCATAGGAAGTTTTCTCAACGTATGTATCTACCGGATACCCGAAGGATTATCTGTTGTTCATCCTCCTTCCCGCTGCGGGGCTTGCGGTAAACCGATTCCATTTTACAATAACATCCCCATACTAGCCTGGATCTTCCTCAAAGGCAAAGCCAGTTGTTGCGGCGCTCCATTTAGCATTCGATATCCTGCAATAGAATTCCTCACTGGATTGCTCTTCCTCGCTTCCTGGATGTTACTACCGACGACAACCGCTCTGATCGGTTTCGTTTGGATCTCCATATTGATCTGTGTCACTTTTATTGACTTGGATCACATGATCATTCCCGATCGTTTTTCCATAGGTGGATTAATTGCCGGACTGATCCTATCCATGGTCGCTCCAAGCCTGCATGATATCTTACCTACCAATCCACTGGAGAATAGCATCCAAGGTCTATTTACGGCCATCAATGGAGCTTTCCTCGGATCTGCGATTATTCTATGGATCATGATACTCGCCGAAGTCATTCTTAAAAAAGAAGCTCTAGGCTTCGGCGACGTTAAGCTCATGGGTGCCATCGGGGCTTTCTGCGGTTGGCAGGGTGCTATTTTTGCTCTGTTCGGAGGAGCAGTCCTCGGAACTATCGCCATAATTATTATGCAGTTGATCCGGTTCTTGAAACCGAAGAAACAAGACGCCACCGAAGAAGACGAAAGTATGATCGGACGAGAAATCCCCTTCGGTCCAATGCTTGCAGCGGGAAGCCTGCTTTACTACCTGCACTTTGGACCGATAGTTGACTGGTATTTCGGGCAATTCAGTTGGGTGCTTCCTTGATAGAACCTATCCCACTAAGCCCTCCAAACTACCTGAGCACCATCGCCACTCCGACAATGTAGTATGCGAGGGTTGCCGCCAAATTCCGCAGAGTAGCGACTTCTGACGACTTCGGCGTCAGTTTCAGAAAACCTTGATGAGGTCCAAGCCATGACGGCTCCACCAAAACCACCTCCCGTAAGTCTAGCACCATACACTTCTTCGAATCCCCCGAGCTCTTTCACTAGAAAATCGAGCTCTTTAGTACTATTCTCAAAGAAATATCTTGAACTTTCATGCGATAAAAACAGCAGCCTGCCTGCCCCAACTAAATCGACGTTTTGAGCCTTTAAAGAACGGACAACATCTTTTACCCGCTGATTTTCGTATAAAACATGACTCACCCGGTTAAAGGTCTTGGCATTCAGATGTGCTGAAAGTTGATCCAGCTCATCAAGCGGATAATCCACCAAGCATTCCAAATCAGGATAAATAGCCTTTGCTGCGGAAAATCCATCGTTACACTCCGAAAACCGTTCTGAATAAAGAGAATCGATCAGACTGTGTTTCACATCAGTATTAAATATCCAAAAGTGCGAATCTGCCGGAAGCTGCACCGTGGAAAAGGCTTCAACTTTGCAGTCAATAAATACCAGGTGATCGGTTTTCCCAAAACCCGACACTCCCTGATCGAGAATCCCACAGGGAACTCCTACGTAGTTGTTTTCCGCATACCGGCACAACTTAACGATATCCTTTCTGGAAAACCCATGAGTCACGTCCTCCAAGGCGACGTATGCAGTTGCGAGCTCCAAGGCAGCACTACTACTCATCCCAGCTCCACTCGGAACGTCAGAAAACACAGCGATATCCAATCCGCACCTCAGGGCGATACCATGCTCTTGAATAGACCACAAAACGCCCAATGGGTAAATCGACCAACAAGGCGTTGAAGGCCGCGACGCCAAATCATCCAACGAATGCTCAAAGAGCGTACTGCCAGACTGACTAACTCCACGAATAATCCGATCTTCGCGGACCCTCGCGGCCACGTAAATACCTTGCTCGACAGCCACGCCTAGAACATCGCCACCATTATAATCGGTATGGTTCCCTACAAATTCTATCCGCCCAGGTGCACGGGAAATTACTGAAGGCTGCATGCCAAAAGTCTCAATGAATAATTCGCGAACCTTATCGATCATCCTGCCAGTATTTCGAGTGCATTAGGATTTGGAACAATAAAAAGCCCGCAGACTATAAGTTGCTGCGGGCTTTAAAGTAGTAATTAAAATTCAATTACACAAGAGCTTTGAGCCCAGCGCCTGGTTTGAATTTAACAGCTTTAGCTGCTTTGATTTTAATTTTTTCACCCGTCGCTGGGTTAACACCAGAACGTGCGTTACGGCGTGATACGGAGAAAGTTCCGAATCCTACGAGTTGAACCGCAACTGCGGACGACTCATCACCCTTCATTTTCACACTTTTACCAGCTTGCTTTACGCCCGCTTTGATCGCTTCGAGAACGGCATCAATGGCTCTCTCTGCTTGTGCTTTTGAAGTGTCGCCTCCAAGGCTTTTTTGGACATTAAGAATAAGTTCAGTTTTATTCATCCAGGCTATATTTTTGGGTTAGTTGATTTGGTATTAGTAATTTTAAGAAGCGATTATACCAAGGGGATAAAAAATTGCCCGTCAACCCATAAATCATCCCGAATCGCTATTAAATAAAGGGATTGCGGAAAACTGACCCCAAACGATTCCCAGGTCACCCTATTGCGAATCCAAGAATAATTTCAGCAACTGCTGCATCGCTTCCACCTCGCTGACTTCACGTTCCTTCGATAACTGCCCAGCTCGCTTGATCATCTGACGAGTCATTGTCTTCGCCTGGAGATCAGTCGCCCCAGACTTTTTAAAGAAATCAAATAGTTGTTCCTCGGTATTTTCCACGTCTATCCAGAAAAAGGAGTCAAGATTTCATCCGCAGTTTCCGATACCGTAAAGCTTGCCACCTCCGATACCGAATTGCTTACAAGAGCCAAAAAGAAGTGAGTGTTTTCCATCCGAACTGAACTCTTTAATACCCCCACTTTCTTATTCTCCAAATACAACGCTTCACCCGGAGGATAATATTTCCCTCCTTCCAGAACCCGCAAGGACCGTCGGGCCTTGCCCATAGAATGAAGACGGGACATGACTTCCTGACCGAGATAACAACCTTTCGAAAAACTGACTGCATCTTTCTCCAATCCGGCTTCCTGTGGCAGTTCCTTATCTCCGATATCCACTGGTATTCCGGGAATCCCACTTATTATCCTCACGAATTCCATATCAGACGCACTCAAAATACCAGATTTACCGAACTTACCCTCTATTGTTAATGCTAACCTGGCCAAAGCGTGCTTTTCCCCCACGATTTCGACTGCATCCACATTACCCCGTCTACCCGGGAATGACCAGAAACTACCTTCAACTCTCTCGATTTTACCACACACCCCGGGTATTTTTGACAGCTCAGGAATAAGCTCAATGGCATTCCCAATTACACAGAGACCGGCCATCTCACCAGCTATTCCCCGAAGGTCCACGTCATCTGCCACGATATATTTTCCGAGTTTCTCGATAATTAATGGTTCAGGGGTCGCATAACTAAACAGGTAAAACTTCTCCTCTTCCGCTCTGATAACGAAACTATCACCATGCACTCTCCCTTTTTGGTCTAACCAGAGACCATAACAGTGTTCAGCCACCTGAAGCTTATTCAGATCATTGCTAAACTGACTTTGAAGGAATTCGTGAGCGTCTTCACCCTCTACCAAAATCCACGAAGCCGGTCTAAATTGATAACATCCGTTGAAATTCTTTAGATTGATCATAGAAAGATAGGAAAATTTAGAATACGAGTTGACATGCGTTGCTAAATTAGCAACTGTCTTAGGCACAATCTCCTTATTAAAGGAGACTTGGGGTAACTGATTGAGAAGAAGAACATATGGCAGGATGCTTAGGGGTAGGCATCCTGCCTTTTTTTGTTCCCTATTCAAGGATATCTCTGGAGAGAAGACCCTGCGACTATTTCCTCAAGAACACCTTTCAAAACCAGACTCATACAGTTTTTTTGGAGAAAAGTTAAAATATGACTTGACCCTGTTGCTAAATTAGCAACTATCTCAAACACAATCTCCTTATTAAAGGAGACTTGGGGTAACTGATTGAGAAGAAGAACATATGGCAGGATGCTTAGGGGTAGGCATCCTGCCTTTTTTGTGCAGCAAACCAGTAACCCCGAGCGGATACCCATTTTTAGCTCGAACTCTGAACCGTTCAGGTATGTAACCGTTCCTTTCATTTTCAGGAATAGCAATCGCTAGCTAATACTATGACCGCAGAAACTAACCGAACGTCCAGTCACACACAAGTGACAGACGTAAACATACTGAGTACGACCGCTCTCCCCAGCCCTGACACAATGAGATCCCGTGCTCCAAAGTCAGAGAGTCAGGCCCAATTCGTTTCTAATTCCCGCAAAGAAATTGAGCGAATCATCTTCGGAGACGACGCGCGACTACTAGTAGTCGTGGGACCATGCTCCATTCACGATGTCGAAGCGGGAATCG
>CAYGQM010000017.1:0-88380 GCA_964352065.1 uncultured Opitutaceae bacterium | reverse complement strand
GAAAACCACGTCCCTGAACCCAGCCCGATCCGCAACTACGGATTGAGCAGATAGCAGAGCTCCTACACTAGAATTAAAACAAATCTAGCAATCTTCATTGTAACTTGGAGCCTAGAAAAACGGAACAGTCACAACCTAATCAAACTGGAAGCTGCACTAATCTAATTTTTGTCACCGAGACGGACAAGGCATATGGCTCTGAACTCTAAATGCGAAATATTTAACTAAACATGGTTGTATCGAAGATTATATTTATAGAACGAATCCACCACAAAGAAAAGGAGATAGCTTGGGCAAAATGGCTTCTATCAAGTATGTACTAATCCATAGCCGATAACAAACTACCAAAAAATTCGAAGCTTGAACAAAAGTCGGCAGGATGATGCGACCATCCTGCCGCCAAACAACTAAATTCTATATAACGTGACTAAAACAGAAATCTAGTGCTGCTCGTGACGATCAACACTTTCCAAAGGTTTGCGAAACGACAGTGACTCCTCCAACCTTCACTGTAACTTTAAGACCAGTAGGGATTCCCCACGTTGTACAAATATGTATACATGCTTCTCCAGCAGTTCCATCTGGGATACTAACCGGTATTGGCAAACAGTGCTTACCAAAACCTAAAGGCAAATTTATACAAACTTTGTTATTCTCGACAGTTACACTTATGCATCCACCAGCAATCTCAATATCGCTAACATGGGTCTTCGACAAGTCTACGGTAGCAGCATCTACCTCAGAAAAATGATTTTTAGCTGCATCAAGTGCATCTTGAATCTTCTTATCATCGAATTCGTAATACTTCATATAATTTTGTTTATTTGAGGGTTATATTTAGGGATTATATAGATTACTTCCCTAACTTAGAACTATTTTATGAAGATTTTAATGCAGACATCAAATAAAATATAGGTCGAAATCCACTAAATTGCCCTATCATTAATTACCACTAAAAACACAATATTATCCCTAACATAAAAAAGTGGTTATACGCTGTCTCAACATATTTCTACTAACTACATTATGAGAAATTCACCCAAAGATTACTTTAAGGTCACCATACTACTTTTAGAAGACACCAGTCATAAGCAAAGACTAGATTGAGAGAGTTAAGATTGTAAATGCGGGAAATCTCAGGTTCTAAAGCAATGAGGCCCTTAACTGATAGTAAAGTAATGACAGAGGGTCCTCATTCGGTTGAGCAAGCAATGGCAACACCGCATACAAGTCCAAACCGCCTACTTTTAAGAGTCTATTGACGAGAAAAATATTCAAGAGAATCGGAAATATTCACCTCCTGTCTCGTTCAATACAGTAACCCCATTGCAAAAAGAAACATGGACACTTCAACCACCGACAATTTGATTTCTCTTCCCAAAGCAGCCGCCAGACTTGATATCTCTGTTCGTGCGCTTTATCGCCTGATGGCTCGAAATGAGATCCCAAAGCCCGTCAAGGTAGGAGGATCATCAAAACTATTTCAAAGCGACCTAGACGCCTATCTGGAACATCTAAGAGGTAAGCGACAGCGCTAATGAAGTCTCAGAACTAACCTCCGTTCAACCAAGCGAAGCAAAAGAGGAGAGAAATATCCCATGATTTTTAATGTATACAAAAAAAAGCGCCGTAAGAACGGAAAAGTTGTCACTGACAGGAATTATCGTGGTCGCTATCGCCTAGACGGTGACTTCACAGTTACTGAGGTCCCCCTTAAAACATCTGACAAGCAGGTCGCGAAAAAACGACTGCAGGATATCGTCACAGAAAAAGAACGGGAACGAGCCGGTCTGATCGCTCCGAAGCTGGAACGGGTTTCTGCAGACAAACCGTTGGTAGACCATCTGGACGAATTTTGTGCTGACCTGATCGCCAAATGCCGCACAGAAAAATACGTTAAGTTAGTAAAAGCACGGGCACTCAGGCAGTTTAAAGCCTGTAATTGGAATTACACCCGAGATATCAATGCAGATCAGTTTGTGAACTGGCGCTCGAAACATAAGGCCGCCCCAAAAACTTTAAACGAATACCTCAATGCCATGAATGCGTTACTCAATTGGATGGTTAAACAACGACGCATATCTGGTAATCCGCTAGGAGATGTCGAACGAGTTGATGTACGCGGAAAGCAGCAAAAGCGCCGTGCTTTCACGGACGAAGAGTTGAGCAAGTTGTTAATTTTCGCCGATGACTACTACTTGCTTTATCTGACTGCAGCCTACTCCGGTCTCAGACTTGGAGAACTGACTAAGCTTCTATGGACTGACGTACATCTAAATGAAACTAAGCCCTACCTACTAGTTCGGGACTCGACCACAAAGAACAAAATGACAGCGATTGTTCCTTTGCATCCGAAACTGACAGAAGAATTTCGACGCGCCAGAAAGGTTGAAAAAGACCATGTCTTCCCCCAATACGCTCATCCAGACAGACGCTTCAACAAACATGCTGAAAACGCCGGATTGGAACGTGTCGACGAAGCTGGGAGAAAACTAGATTTTCACTTTTTGCGTTACACATTCGCAACTAAGCTAGCGCGCCAAGGGGTATCACAAAGGCTGGCTCAAGAATTAATGCGTCACAGCGATCCACGGTTGACTGCCAATCTTTACACGGACGCGACTCACTTACCGACCTTCGATGCCATCGAAAAAATCGATTGGCACGATCCGAAATCAAAAGAGATAGGTCCACACATAGGTCCACATTTGCCAGACTTTGACGGGCAAATCCTGACACGCATTGACACAAAAAAGAGCAGGTCCATTGTTACGGAACCTACTCTTAATAAACAGGATAAGTGTGACTTGTCACACCCTGTCACGGATAGTCAAATGGTGGAGGTGGCGGGAGTCGAACCCGCGTCCCTTGAGCCTTTACATACAGCGTCTACATGCTTAGTCGCGCATTTGAATTCGCTCCCCGATCGCCGCGTGACCCGCTATCGGCTTACTAGTATCCAGAGTGATGATACGGTTCCCGGCTGAACACCCCATGGGAACTATGCCTGCTGTCGGCGCCTCTATCCCCTAGCAGGTGTCGGAGTAGAGACGATGGCTGGTTTATGCAGCCATAGGTAATGCTTCATCGTTGGCACTTATAATAAGTATGTGATAATATTTTTCCGATGGTAACTATCATCATCGACATGCAGCCCCATGCTCCAATTCAAGGTCGAATCCGGAACACCCCCATAAAAAGACTGAAACGGAGATTTCTCCTCTCAGTAATTCGTGAAGTACTATTGGGCACTTCAAAGAACAAAAATACGCTGTAAGATGCGCCTGATTTCGATAAAATCAAGCGATTACTGAAACCTTCTTATCGAGCGATTTTCAGTTCACTATCGATCCTAATTGAAGTCCAAAAATGCCTGTTCGAAATGATGATCCTTATCTGGTGCTGGTGGAAACACAGGTCGGTTGTTTTTAACCTTGGTTACCGCTTCTTCGGCAGATATCCATTTCCCTGCGTTGCGACGGCGCATCGCTTTGCGACGTTGCGCACCATGTTTTCCCACCTCTCTACACGCTTCTTCGTAGGTCAGGCCCCTTTCTGACATCAGTCGATACACGTTATGCAGGAATAATCCCATATAAATAGTATATATCCGATGAGAAATTTTGCAATTCGATTGGCAAAACTTCTTTAACCCAAAGACGCCTTCACATCCCCTTTGTTCCTTAAGCATCTATTAAACATCAAGAGGGATTTCGGACTAAATCGTAAACTCCATATATCCGTACACAAACTCGCCCGAAGAACATACCTCGGGCGAATTTTGAAATTATCTGTTTAGGATATATCAGAGCGAAACGCCCATAGAAGCGAGAGTAGCCGTCAGCTCTGGGTCCATTGGATGACCATTAAACAAAACGTTCCCCTCAGCTCCGACGAGAATCATACGTGGGATCGAATTGATCATAAGTGCGGTTGAAAAAGGGCTGGACGCGGGCTCAATCAACCAAGGCATGTCCATACCATGCTTCTCCTGAACCTCTCTGGCCAAGCGCATTTGATCTGAACTATCCGTATTCATACCAGCCACGAAAACACCTTGCGACGGAAGGACTTTGGCTTTCTTTTTCAACTCTGGCATTAACGCTATACAAGGGCCACACCAGCTGGCCCAAAAATCCAGCAACACAGCTTTCTGACCGGACACCATCTCCCCCAACGTGGTGGTTGAACCATCTACAGATTGGATCGCCAGGTCCAATGGAAGGCGTAACCCGTCCATCATGGCTTTCTGGGCGATACTATTTTGCCTTTCCGCCACCAGGCGAGAGATGCCGAACATGTTACTAAGATCGGGGCTCTTCCAAAACCCCTCTTTCACGTGCTGCTCGAACGCATCCCAATCTCCGTCTTCACGGGCTTTCAATGCCTTCAAATTATCCACTAATCCGTGAGCTTGAGCCTCATTAGCGAAAAAACCACCCGCACCCACTTCAAAAGAATCTACATGCTCATCCAACTCGGGTATCAAGGCTAAAACTGCCTGAAGATCACCACCCCCCAGCAAGTGAAGGACCCTACTCTCCAATAGCGTTGGTCCACTGACTCCTGCTTTTTCCGCATTCGAATACGCTGCATCAAAATCAGCTTCTTGATCAATGGCTGCTGCCCTAAGAGCCTCCAACGCCTGATCGGCCGTTGCTACTGAGTGTGATTCGGCACAAAGGAAAAAGGGAGTGATTAGGAAGATTCCTGCTGTAAGTAATCGGTTCATTCGTTGGATAGTTTTTAATGTGGGAGGATCTTAACCTCCATTTGTTCCCGGCTAATTCACTCTGAATTCCGACATTGTCAATAAAAGGCTGGCATCAACAAATGCTAGAAACATAAATGCTTAGGATCCTCAAACCAAAGAATTACCAATACTCATGAGCAAAGAAACTATCGCATTTATCGGAACGGGTGTCATGGGCCGCAGTATGGCTGGCCATCTCCTAAAGGCTGGGTATGCCGTAAACGTTTATAACCGCACTAAATCCAAAGCCAACGACTTAGTAGCAGCCGGAGCCGAATGGTGCGACACTCATGGAGCTGCTGCGGTGAATGCGGACGTTATTATTACAATCGTTGGATTTCCGAAAGATGTTGAGGAAGTTTATTTGGGAAACGGTGGAATACTAGAGAATGCTAAAACCGGGGCTCTTCTGATAGATATGACAACGTCAAGCCCTTCGCTCGCTAAGACCATTGCAACCGCGGCTAGTGAAAAGGGTATCGGGGCGCTGGATGCACCCGTTTCCGGCGGCGACCTTGGAGCAAAAGAGGCCCGCCTGTCTATCATGGTAGGCGGTAAAGAGAGCGATTTCAATCGAGCGCTCCCTATCTTTGAAATCATGGGAAAAAACATCCAGCTTCAGGGAGAGGCTGGATCCGGGCAATTCACGAAAATGAGTAACCAAATCGCAATCGCAAGCGGTATGCTCGGTGTGACCGAAGCCATGGCTTATGCCAAGAAGTCCGGACTAGACCCATTCCAAGTTCTCAAGAGTATTGAAACGGGCGCCGCAGGAAGCTGGTCACTCAGCAATCTTTCTCCAAGAGCTCTTAAGAACGATTTTGCTCCCGGCTTTTACGTTAAGCACTTCTTGAAAGACATGCGAATCGCTATAGAATCTGCCGATGAGATGGGCCTTGACCTTCCAGGGCTCAAGCTGGCCAAGACTCTGTATGATAAACTGGCAGCACAGGGTGGAGAAGATGACGGTACTCAAGCACTCCTAAAGCTTTACCTGAGCTAGCGATCTTTTGAACAAGAAAGGATTGCCGGATCGGATTTTCTCATACGTCGGTCCGCTCAACAACCAGACGGAAGAAACACGGGTGCAACCCTTCAGGCGCCAGTGCTTCCATATGATCGTAGTTCCCCATGCTCTCTCCAGCAAAAACAGGGACTTTGAACCAAGTAACAAGATTCGTAGACACTTCGACTTTATAGTCGATCATGTCTCGTCCAACAGGTCTTAGGAAGTGATACTTTGCTACCCCATTTTGAATCATGGATTCAGGCAAACCGGGCGAACTTCCGTCCGTTTTCGGCATGTGATTGTCCAACGGATCCAAGTTGAGCGCAAACGCCAGTAGATTATTGGTTCCGTTTTCATTTACGACCTCGTCGTCCGCGGCCAAACCGCTGTTCTCAACGGTCCCATAGTGCTTGAAGCGCCAATTTTCGAGCGCGGTGCGATTGTATGCGGCAGAGTGATTGGAGTATTCTGAGTTTCCAGAATCATTAAATGCGTGAACTCGGTATTCATAATATCCTCCAGTCACCAGCTCTGTCGCCGTGTAGCTGGTTTGGGAGGCATTGCCATATATCTGTGCAGTTTCCCAATCACCTTCCGGGTCAGTTCGAACCTCAATTCGATAGCCCTTTGCGAAGTCGACTTCGTTCCAGGTAACGACCATGGACCCATCTCCCGTAGGTATAATTTCACTTACGATTGGTGCTTCCGGCAGCCCGGGACCATATTGGGGAGTCAGATCAATTCCATCCACTAGGTTCAAGGGCTGATAGTCCTCTAAGCCGGGAAATATATTTCCTATATTCGGATTAGCCATGCGCCTGATAATCACCTCACTGAGAATTGTTCTATAGTCCGTCGTAGGCTTTAGATCTGTCTGCGAAAAGAGTTGGTCGTTTTGTAATCCAGGAAACTCTCCATGAACTCCGCCCCTGACGTTACCACCCATGACTAGAAACACGTTCCCAGTACCATGATCGGTGCCCCGGTCTGCGTTTTCCCGCACTCTCCTTCCAAATTCACTCATTACCAGAACGGTCGTACGTTTGGACAAAGCGTTAGCCTCACTCCCATCAAGATCCTTGTAAAAGGCTGCTAACGCATCACTGAGCGTTCCTATCTTATTAGAGTAGTTTCCATTGTTCGGAGAGTAATCCTGGGTATTGTGTGTGTCCCATCCGCCATAGTCGACGGTGGCAACCCGCAATCCAAGATCCAGCTTTATCATGCTCGCTATCGTGCGCATGTCGCGGGCTAATCCAGTATTCGGATAGCTCACGCCGTTGGCAGGGGTATAGCTGTCGCTACCATAAGTATCAATCACATCAGAGGCATTCAATGCCTGCAACCCAGCATCCTTAACCAGACTAAATCCGTCAGAATACATATCGCGAACCGCTTTGCGAAGATCGTCTCTCAGGCTCCAGTGAGCATTTGAAAAGCCAAAACTACTGCCGTTAGACATATTCAAAGTAGACTGTTCACCAAACAATGACGTTGGCGCAGATGATCCAGCAGCAAGGACAGGCAGCAACACATCGGGAGGAAGATCGGGCTGTGTAGCAAGAGTCCTGGCTAGCCATCCTGTTTTCGTCGTCTTAACAAAAGGCGTGCCCAGTTCCATATATGCCTGAGCATCGAAGTGACTTCGAGAGCCTGCGTTCCCAACCGCATTCACAATCGCCAAATTTCCATTGTTATAAATTTCGTGCAAGGCGGTCGCACGGGGGTGGAGACCGAATTCACCATTCAATGGGAGCGCAGCATTTTCTCCTGTCGTTGGAATCTTGAGCGTCGGCCGAAAAGACTCATAAAACCCACGATTGGGACCGTCGACAGGCGGAACAAAATTCAGTCCATCGAGCCCGCCTCTCAAATAGAGCACCACCAGAATTTCCCCAGTGCCTGCCTCTCCGGCAGCTTGGTTAACTATCGGAGAACCCTGATCAAACATAGTTCCAGAAATACGGGAACCGCTCATCGCTGCGATTGCAGAGCAGCATCCTTGAAGAAAATTACGACGTGAAGTATACATAGCTTTAAAATTTAAATATTAGCGCAGGTAGTTTGTTGGGGACATAAGTATCAAGGCGACCAGGTAGCGGAGCCTACGACCCACTTCAGAATCAGCATACCAAAGCGTATCAATCGTTTCACTTCGCCCATTTGCCATAAAGTCTATCAATCCCTCTCGCTCACCCTCTGGAAGGGGCCGACCAAGTATGCGATCAATCCAATAATCAACCAGATCCACTGCAGACTTCACATCACCCGGCGTGGTCTCCTCGATGCGCAGATGCCGAATATCGTTATCAGACTCTTCTACAGCCTGAATCATGAAGCGCCACATACTCATAATCGGATTTGTGCTAAGCCAGTCTTCCTTAAAGTCGGAAAACCCGTCCGGTGTAGGATGGCGAAAGAGCCCTTGTCCGGAGTTCTCCAAGTAATCCAGTATCCGGCTAGCATCCCCATTTTCGAGTGAGAAATTCCATTGCGCTCCAGTGGCCCTAAACGCGCTCACGGCCATTTCGAAAGGTCGCTTCACTTTCTCACCAAAGGTTGATCGGAATTCATCAGACATCACAACCGCTCTTACTACCGTTTTGAGTTGGTCAGGTTCGTCCTTGTTGGCGATGAATACGTCCGCGATTCTTGTAACCAGCCCCTCTGGAGGATTATCCATAATGAGCCTCCGGCATAGTTTTCGGGAGATATAGCGCGCGGTGCCAGGATGAGATGCCACCAAGTCCAATACTTTGTAACCATCCGATTCTCCACCGAAGGCAGGAATCACGACTCCGAGAATACGCTTCTCTCCCTTACTGTGATTATCACTCCGGTAAATAAAGTCTCCGTAGTCTCCGTCGTCACTTCTATCGTTAATCGTCCAACCGGTGAAACACTCAGCAGCATCATAAACATCTGCATCCACATAACCTCGTGGCGTACCATCCGCATAGGTGGGAACCTCATCACGCGGGGTCACCCCGTAATAATTCTCAGCACCCATAGAGTGAAGCTCGAACAACTCACGGGCAAAGTTTTCATTAAATCCTGACGACGTGTTAGTGTAGTTGTCCAAATAATACAACATCGCGGTGTGCTTGGTCATATCCTCAAGAAAAACGCGGAAGTTACCCAATGCGTTCTTCCGAATGACCTCTCTATCCCAACTCGTAAAGACCGATGCCAAATAACTGTCCCAACCGTATACATTAAAATGGTTGTGCCAAAAATCTACAAGAACCTCTAAGAGTTGCTTTTTGCTATGGGCCGCTCGAAGAAAGTTTAGGCGCTCCAGTTCCCGAACGGGCTGCATCCGAATATTGTAATCGCCGTTCTTACGATGATCCGTCCACGCCTGCCTGAGCGGCTTGTCGATTGTTGTAAATCCAGCAGCCTGAATTCTTGCGTCACAATCAGCATCATCAATGCTCTCAGGATTAAGCTGCTTGTCCAACCAGTTTTCCAGCCGTTCATCATCGGTAGCACCCAGCGCCTCGAATCCGGAAATCTCCGCGGGGGTCGGGCCAAAACCCAATCGATTAAGCGCAATGATGCTAAGCTTTGGAAGACTGCTTGCATGCTTGCGATAGTCTTCCACGTTTGGAATGCCCGATGTACCTGCAGCCTGCTTGGCTGCAAGCGTTGCAGCGTTCTCGTAACTCTTTTGACTATTACGCATAGGCGTTACTCCGGAATCTGAAGAACTGGAGCCGCTTGCAACAACTCTCGCTGAGGCCTTGGTTGCTAAATTAACAAAATCCCTACGGGATAGAGGGGTGGAGATTGTAGTGGTCGAATTACTCATGGCGCGGTTTAAATCTTTTAGCCCGATCCAATTGAATCATGCCCTTAAACCGAATTTTCCATAATTCCCGTCTTCCTTTGACTCGAATTTTACAAACCCCCTACATTTCTTTAAACAACTGACAGAACGTCAAAAAAAAGCGGACCCTTTAAAAAAGGCCCGCTTAAAGGAAATATGACAATATTCTACCGCTGTTCACCCATGTGGAGAAGAGGCAAAGGATTAGGACTCTTCCCATCCATGAAGTAGATCTTTGCGGAAGGATCCTCCGCAATTTTTTTCAAAGCCTCCAACGACTGTAGCTGTATGTATGCTTGGTTGTCGGCGATCGCATCATTAAGCTTACCGATCTCATAGGCTCTTGCATCAGCGAGAAGTTTGACCTTCTCAGCCTCTTGTTCGGCAGCCTGACGCTCAGCAATCGCTTCCTCCACTTTTTGTTGCATCTCAGTTTTATACCGCTCGAGTTCAGCTTTCTGCTTCTCTACTTCCTGCTCTCGTTCTTTCTTCCCTTCGATTGCTTTCATGATGAAAGGAGGAAGCGTGATACTGCGGATCAGGACCTCATCGATGACCAATCCCTTTTGTTCCAAACTCCTTTTGAGGTCGCTTAGCAGCTGCATTTGCAGGCGGTTCTGAGTTTCTTCCAAGAAGAAATCTTCTGCGCGCGCAATCGTCTTTCCAGCTTCTCTAAGCGTCGAACGGAGCGATGGGATCAACTGGGTAGCGATGACCCGGTTCTTATCCCCATAGAGTTGTAGAGTACTGGGCGCTGTTACCTTGTTGACCCTAAATTTAACACTCACGTCCATCTGTGTTTGTAACTGATCCTGGGACGGAACACTCGCAGTCTCCGTGATCGTGTCTGCACGCGTGTCAAAGTCATACCACTGATAAAGTGGATTAACGGGAATGTGCAGGCCTTCTTCAAAAGGTGTGTCGATAACTTTACCGAATAAAGTCGCAACTGATACATGTCCGGCTGGAACCGTTTTTAAGAACCGCGAGCCAAAAAGCAACACGACGACTACGATGATGCCAACAGCGATTAAAGAAAATAGGCCTTTATTGTTCATAGAGATTTTTGAATTAGAAGATACCGTAGGAGCACGGTTTAGGTGCGCAACCTATTTAACCCGCTGCTAAGAAAACAGGCAGAAATGACATTTATTCAACTCACAAGCGCAGAAATACCATATCAACGTCTCATAGGCAGCCGCAATATCACGCGCGTGCCCTCCCCAGGTTGACTGCTGAGCGTGAGTGATCCCTTATAAATTAAACAAAGTGCTTTGACGATCGAAAGCCCCAACCCCAAGCCCTGTTGTTCGTTCTGCTCGCGGTTCAACTGGATAAACGGCCCCAGGGAAGGGATCAAATCTTTACTCATCCCTTGGCCTTGGTCCGTTACCGACACCACGTAGTAGTCACCGTCCACGACTGTATTAAGAGAGACTCTTGAATTGGGGGTTGAAAACTTTACTGCGTTGTCGAGGAGCTGGTGAACAATAAAGCTGAAGTCCTCTTCCAGGATCGCTATTCTTGCGGGTAGCAGGAAAACATCAAAATCTCCTTTCCTCATAGGAAACTGAACGTAAAATCTCTCAAGCAAGGCACCTATTTCAATCGTATCGACGTCGACCTCGGCCTCAAGATACTTTGCCGGTAATTCCCGTTTTCCAATATCAACCTGTAGTTCCAGGTATTTGACATAATTAACTACAGTCTGCAACATCCGCTCACCTGACTCCACAATGAGACCACTAAAATCTCTCACCTCGGCGGGGCTAAGAATGAGCGCATTCTCTTTCATCATGGACGCAAAACCCAGAATTCCATTCAACGGCGTTCGAAATTCATGAGGGACTTTCCCGATTAGATTCTCCCTCACTTGATTAAGGAAGGCATTAATCGTTTGGTATTTTTCAATGCGCGAACGAATTCGTCGGATAAGCACCGTTGGATCAAACGGTTTTGGAACATAATCGTCGGCTCCAAGGTTCAGTCCTTTTTCCGTATCCTGATTCTCTATACGGGCAGTTAAGAAAATAAACGGCGTCATCGCCAAAGCTGGATTTTTCCGGATGGTTCCCAGTACTTCAAAGCCATCAAGACGAGGCATCATCACATCACAGATAATAAGGTCTGGCAGTGCCTCCTCTGCGAGTTCAACACCTGCTTCTCCATCAGCAGCCTCCAGAACTTCAAAACCTTCCAGTTTCAGAAGGTCTACTATCGGGAGTCGGACCGAGATTTCGTCATCAATAACAAGGATCTTGGGCATAATCTCAGTCTTCAACAGTTACATTCAATGGAAGACATACAGTAAACGTAGTCCCAACATTTTCCACAGTCTCATAACTGATGGTGCCACGGTGCGCTTCAACCGCCCGCTTGGCAATATTCAATCCGAGCCCTGTTCCAGGGATGTCGACAACGTTGGAAGCCCGATGAAATGACTCAAATAATTTGTCTTGGTCCGCCACGGGGATCCCTATGCCTTGGTCTGAAACAATCAAATCCACATGTGTTCCCCTCTTCCGAACCGATAACTTTACGGTGGAGTACTCATCCGAATATTTGAGGGCATTACCCAGGATATTATACAGGATATGGCGGAGTAGATTTTCATCGATCATCAAGGATTCACCGAGCGCCTCATCGTAATCGAAAATTATGCGTGACGACTTTCTGAAGGCTTCCATTTGGTCGATCACATTCTCACAAAACACTCTGAAATTTGAGAGGTCAGGGCTGAATGCAAGACGGCCTTGTTCAGATTGGGTCACGAATGTCACACCGTCGATCAGATCCTGGATGCGAGCAATAGAAGTCTGGATATTATTGAAATGCGTTTGTTTCCGCTCATCCGATAGCTTTCCGACACCCTGCATCAGGACCTGTGTCGACGACGAAATTGCAGTCACTGGAGTCCGTATTTCGTGTGACAGGATCGAAAAGAAGCGACTGTCGGGCTTTATAACTTCAGACGCCCGACGTAGATCAGTCCTAGGACGTCCATGCTCTTCAGCAGAGGCTCCATCGCGTGCTTCACTCGAAGCCTCTGGGTTTGAGGATGATTTAATTAAAAAGAAAACCCCCGCTACAAACACCCCATACAACCCAAAAAGTACCAGAAAAATCCCACGAGAGCCCGCAGACCCGGTACCAAGGAGAATTGTAAAAATCAACACACCTACGACAATAGACAGTCCCAGGAACTGGTGCTCCAATCGTGCTGGCAGAAATCTTTTCACAGCTCGGATGAAACTGACTACAGCACTTTACACAAGGATGTAACCGAATCAGCAAAACCGTTCCAAGTAACCCACCTTACGCTGCACCTTGGAAAGTATTTTGTAGGCCTTCTTTTGCGCAATATCCGCACCGGACTTCAATACTTCATCAAGGTAGCTTTTATCTTCAATGATTTCATTAAAACGTTCGCGAATCGGACGCAGGCCCTCGACAACGACCTCTCCCACGGCTTTCTTGAAATTTCCGTAGCCTTTACCAACGAACTCAGCTTCATGTTCTTCAACCGTCTTTCCCGAAAATCCACTCATGATCGCGAGCAGATTAGAAATCCCAGCTTTGTCGGGACCCGCTTTGACCTCGGAACTCGAATCCGTGACAGCTCGCGCAATTTTTTTCCTGATCTGATCGGGGTCATCAGTCAGCAAAAGATACGCCCCCTTATTCTCATCGGACTTGGACATTTTTCTTGCAGGATCCTGCAAGGACAGAATGCGAGCACCGGTAGTCGCTATCTGAGGCTCAGGTATCTTGAAAGTTTCAGAATAAGTATGGTTAAAACGCTCTGCTATATTACGTGCCAATTCCAAGTGTTGTTTTTGATCCTCACCCACTGGAACGATGTCGGCATTGTATAACAGGATGTCTGCAGCCATTAGAACCGGGTAGAACAATAATCCCGCGTTGATGGGGGCCCCTTTGTTGGTTTTGTCCTTAAACTGAGTCATTCGCTGAAGTTCACCGAGGGGCGTAAGACAACCTAAAATCCAGGCAAGATCTGCATGCCCCACAATGTGAGATTGGATAAAGATCGTGCATTTCTCCGGGTCCAATCCACATGCGATATATTGAGCAACCAATGAGCGCGTTCTAAGGCGCAGGTCAGCAGGCACATACGGGACCGTTATCGCATGCATGTTAACTATTGGGAACAAACAATCGTTGCCGTCCAGCATGGTAGTCCAATGGCGGATTGCCCCGAGATAATTACCTATCGTTAGAATCCCCGACGGTTGAGCTGCGGTTAATACGGTCTTTCGATCTGAATCACTCATAACAGTAAAAGCGAGATAGCTAGTCAGAGTTTTTTTTCCTGTTCAACCATTAAGCCAGCAAGAGCTGCCTGCCCATTTTCGCTAATCAGGTAGCAGTTTCCGTGAAGCGCTGTTCACGGATCACAGTTACCTTGATCGTACTTGGATACTGCAACTCCTCTTCAATTCGATTCCGTATCGTTCTGGCAATTCGGCGCGCATCTTTTTCCTCAACCCTATCTGGTTCAACCATAACGCGGATCTCCCGCCCTGCCTGAATCGCATAGACCTCGGACACACCTGGGATAACCTTAGCAATGCTCTCAAGCCGTTCGAGGCGTTTCACATAGGCATCCAATGATTCTACCCGCGCTCCAGGACGAGTGGCTGAGACGGAATCCGCTATCATCAGGAGAGGAGCATACAAACTGGTAGGTTCCACTTCCTTGTGATGAGCTTCGACTGCATTCGCTACTGCCTCATTTTCTCCATATCCTCGAAGAATTTTTGCAGCCATAGTAGCGTGGCTACCTTCATATTCGTGCTCCACGGCCTTTCCGATATCGTGAAGTAAACCCGCCCGTTTAGCCAGGTTCGGATCCAATCCTAGCTCGGAGGCCAGCATTGAACAAATGTAGGCACACTCAATCGAATGCTCCAACGTGTTCTGGTTAAAGGAATAGCGGTATTTTAGCTTACCCAACAGACTTAGGACCTCACTGGGAATTCCAGTCAGATTAAGCTTTTGCACGGCTTCCTCTCCGTATTGAAAAACGAGGTTTTCAATCTCCTTCTGTCCGTTCTGAATCGACTCTTCAATACTAGCCGGGTGAATGCGCCCGTCCTTGACCAATAATTCAAGCGCCACACGCGCTGCCTCCCTCCGAACAGGATCAAAACAAGAAATCAGTACACTACCTGGAAGCTCATCGATCATCAGCGTCACTCCTGTAAGGGCTTCGAAAGCTTTAATATTTCTGCCCTCCTTACCAATAATCCTTCCTTTCATCTCGTCATTCGGAAGAGCCACCGTCGAAGCTGCATTACTCGCATCCGGGGTGCTGGCGATCCTTTGCATCGTTGTAAGGATGATTCGTTTGGCCTCCCGTTGCACTTCCTGCTCGGACTGAGACAACAGCTCATGCCTCATATCCCGGAGGTCATCTTCACACTCCCGCCTCACTTCATCTTCAAACCGGCTCCGAATTTGCTCGGGACTCAGTTGAGCAAGTTCCTCCAACTTCAACCGATAAGAAGACGACTGAGTTGCGATCAAAGCATTTTGCTCCGCAAGCAGCTTTTCACCAGAAGAAACCTCATTCAGCCGTTGCTGCAGATTTTCTTTAAGAATGGCCGCAGATTGTTCCTTCTCGGCCACTTCCTTTTCACGTTGAGACAAGTCAGAGCGCAGGGACAGTATCTCCTGTTCCAGTTCTTGCCTTAATTTTTTTATTTCCAGGTCAGCTTCAGCCAATTGCTGTTTGCGATCCACCGAAGCTTCTTTACGCGCAAGCTCAACAATGCTGGATGCCTCCGACCGAGCTTTCGCCCGGTAACGAAAGGTTGATATCCATAATGCCAAAAATCCCAGCGCGACACCCAGTACACCAAAAAGTAGCGTGTTCTGGTCCATAGTTCATTTTCATGTTCAAGTCTAAAGAGTCCTCATTACCAGTGGTATCAACGATTTAGGTCAATTTAAAACGTAGATTTTAGAGTTCCCTATCGCCGCCTACTACTGGTAGAACCTACCATCCTTTCAATTCTGGGAACTGGAGAAGAAATCATCGCTCTATTCTCCTGGGGACAAAAGAACTTAAACCCGGCTCCTACCTACCTTATCCTTTGATTATCGATTTCATTCAGTCCCTGTTTAACCCGCGCAGCCGAGCCCGTTCGTCCGCGAGTACGGGTTTGAAGAACGATGATCATCCACGGTGGGATTGGATAAGCCCGATCAGCATCCTACTGCTGATGATCGGTGGAGTCTTCTTTATCTACAGCGCCCAACTTAATTCCCCTTATTCACAGTGGAAAATGCAGATTGTTTGGATCGTTCTGGGGGCGTTGGTCTACTTGACGATTTCTTTCGTGGACTACGACATCTTCATGAAATACAGCCATTGGCTCTATATTCTCTGTCTCGGACTCTTGGCATTTGTGTGGCTTTTCGGGGTAGAAAGAGACGGAGCAAGACGGTGGATAAACTTTGGGTTTTTCAGCTTTCAACCCTCAGAAGTGGCTAAAATTTCGGTCATGGTGAGCGTATCAAGTATCTTGGCACGATCCGAAATCGGGAAGGTAAAGGAATCCTTGACCGCTTTAGCAAAAGTTGCCTTGGTTGTAGTCTTCCCGATGGGCTTCATTCTACTGCAGCCGGACTTGGGATCTTCACTGGTTCTTATCCCAATGGTACTCGGTCTATTATACGTCTCCAATCTATCGATGCGGTTTTTCACAACCGTGTTTATGGGCTGTGTTCTCGTGGTAGGAATCGTTACGTGGGATGTGTTCCGCTACTATAACTTTTTAGAAGAAAATAACTATACCCCAACAAGCCATACGCGGGCTTACGAGGAACATTCTTATCTACCCTACCTGAAAGACTATCAACGGAATCGCATACTGACATTTTTGATGCCAGGCGAGGTAGATCCCAAAGGTAGCGGGTGGAACCTAAACCAATCACTCATTTCGGTGGGATCGGGCGGTTTAACAGGCAAAGGATGGACCGAGGGAACTCAGGCGAAATTGGGTTACTTACCGCGCTCTGTAGCGCACAACGACTTCATATTCTCCGTTCTCGCGGAGGAAAAAGGGTTTATAGGCAGTATTACTGTTCTCAGCCTCTCAGGTATCCTATTGTTGAATGGCGTGCGAATCGCCAGCAAAGCAAGAGACCGATTTGGTATGCTTCTCGCCGTAGGCGTGACAGTTATTTTTACCATTCATACCTTCATCAACATTGGAATGACCATAGGAATGATGCCGATTACGGGACTACCGCTGCCCTTCTTAAGCTATGGAGGCTCCTTCCTCCTGACCTGCTGCATACTGCAAGGCATTGTCCAATCTGTTTACCGACACCGGAAAGCATTCTAAACCAATGTACCCATTTACAACTACCGAGAATGTAATGTTTTGCTCAGCACAGCCAGGAATGGATCGAGTCCCAACCGACAGATACCATAAAAATCATGAGCAAAAACGAATCGAACAAGCCCACAAAAATTTCGGAAGCCGAATTAGACGAAAAGCTGAGAGAACCACCGGTTGAACCGGAAACGGAGCCTATACCGACCGAATCCATAAAGAAGGATGCAGGTAAACGGGCAAAAAAATCGAAGCCACTCATCAAACGAGTCATTCAGGCAATCAAGAAAGAAAATCCCGTATTTCGGGAAATAATCATTAATTCAGAACCCTTGGAAACACGGGTTGCTGTCCTCGAAGACGGAGTCATTCAACGTTTCGAAGTGGAACGCGTTGGAGAAGATCGACTGGTAGGTGCCGTATTCAAAGGAAAGATTCAAAATTTGGAACCGGGTCTGAAAGCCGCATTTGTCGATATCGGACAGCCCAAAAACGCGTTTCTTCACTATTGGGACATCGTACCGGCAGCCAATGACTCCAGTATTGAGATCGTCCGACGTAACACCAAAGAACCCAACAAGAAGAAAAAGAAAATCGATCTCAGAGATATTCCAGGCCTTTATCCCATCGGTACGGATATCGTGGTGCAGATCACCAAAGGACAAATCGGGACCAAAGGCCCTAGAACAACGACCAACATAGCTCTTCCTGGACGCTATTTGGTGCTCATGCCTTTCAACGATCAATGTGGTATCTCCCGTAAGATCGAGGATATAAAAGAAAGAAACCGCCTAAAGAAGGTCATCAAAGACCTTACTATTCCGGACGGTATGGGTATCATCATCCGAACGGCGGGCGAAGGCAAGAAACTGCGCTACTTTATCCGGGATCTCCACATCCTCTTGAAGACTTGGGGGACCATGGAGGAACAAATCGATACCGAAAAAGGAGCAGCGTGTCTCTACCGCGAACCCGACATCATAGAAAGAACGGTTCGTGATTTCCTAACGGAAGAAGTCGACCGCGTATTAATCGACAATCCGAAAGACTGGGAGAACATGCGCAATGCAATCTCGCAGATCTCTAAACGATCACTCAGCAAGATCAACTTGTTCAAAGATTCGATTCCGATTTTCGAACGTTTCAATATCGAACGACAAATCGAGCAAACATTTCAACGCCGGGTTCCCCTTCCTTCGGGAGGAGAAATCGTGATCGAAGAAACCGAGGCTCTGGTCGCCGTGGACGTCAATACCGGCTCTCACCGTAACAAGGACGGCAAAGACAAAAACTTTATACTTCAAGTCAATCTGGAATCTGCATCGGAAGTAGCCCGTCAAATCAGGCTGAGGAATATTGGAGGACTCATCATCATTGACTTTATCGACATGAAAAATCGTCGGGATCGTCAGGCAGTCTACAATCGAATGCGCCGTGAGATGGAGGATGATAAGGCGAAAAACCACATTCTTCAAATCTCCCAATTGGGCATCATGCAAATGACTCGCCAGCGCCAGGAAGTTAGCATTGGGACAGGTCTTTACACCGGATGTCCCTATTGTAACGGCCGGGGTATTGTTAAGTCGCCAAGATCTATCAGCGTAGAAATTCAAAGACAGATCACTTCGATCCTCAGACGGTTTAAGCCGAAGGAATCTCAGAACGGAGATGCCGACTCGGGTTTGACCATCCGTGTCATGCTAAACCCTACGGTGCTCGAGAGACTACGAAGCGAAGACGAGTCGCTTCTTGTAGATATCGAAAGGCTTTATGATGTGAAGTTGTCATTCCGTGCGGACGTCTCATACCACATGGAGAACTTCCGCCTGATCAACGCGATCACTGGTCAGGAGCTTAGGTAAGAGTTATCCCGAATCTATTTCAAAAAAGGCTTCTGCATTTCAGAGGCCTTTTTTGTGGTCCGTATTAAAATAGTCTTTCATCAAAAGGGCCAAGACCGGACTGATCGCCTCAGCCAGTGCCTCATTCGCGTAGCCTACCCAGGATACTGGAGTCGTGGTGTCCATCGGAGCATCGACCTCCGTTCCCCAGGGCGATCGATATACACATCCCGCTTCCTCCAATAACAGTCCAGCCCCCACATCGTAGGGATGGCAACTCAACGAATCTTCGGCATCCAAGAATCGAAGCGCTTCGGGGCGCATGTCACCGTAAAACCGGTAATGCCCGACCAGGAGCTCGTACATCTGTCCTGCAGTGCTAATGTATTGATCATCGAAGATAATGGGAGATTTATGGCCCCCATAAACCCCCATCCGTCTCCAAAGATCCGTTTCAAACCGGGAAATAAGTTCCTTTCCTTCCGGGAAAAACTTCACAAATGCAGCAACTCCGTGTTCCACATTTCTCGCGCCGGAGGGTCTTAACAAACATTTCGACTTCTGCCTGCTGGTGACATCGAGCCTGTCACTGACAAGGCCTTCTCTACCGCAACCGCGAACTCCACTTATTTGATCAGCAAAACGCTGCTTAGACGTGGGGAGTTCTGTGATCATTGCAACCTCGATATCACCAATACGGTTGCGCTCAAACCGTTGTTCGGCCGCTCCGGCAATGACCCAGGCAGAACGCTTGTCATACATAAGTTCCCGAGTCCCGTCTATCGGATCAACTATGACCTTGTACCGGGTATCCTCCAATCGAGTGCCAATCGGAAAAACGACCGGACCGCCTTCTTCTAGACCTTCTGCGACAACTTCGACTGGAAGATCTTTAGGCCATTTATTCTCAAACCATTCCAAGAGTGAGTCTTCGCTAAACTTATCTATAAAATAAATCGTATCCGCTTCTGTGATATCGGACACATCCGAAAGCGCGGTGCTCTCAACGAACGAAGTTTCTCGGGCTACATGCGTTTGCACGACAGTCCCCAGGTCACAGAGTAATAACCGGATCCTCTCCTTTACGTTCAAATCCATCTACGATTTTTTGGAATGATGCTCAAGAGGATGAAGCAATTCATTTGATTAGGCTACTACAACCTCCGGAGTAAGCCCCATTCCAGATAATCTTTGAGCTATCTCATCCCGGTATAAAGGATTCATAACAATGACCATATCCGGACGGTATTCAGCAAGAAAATCAGGGGATTGAATTTGCTGGCCAGACCCGGCTACAAACTTCCCGATCTTGGCTGGATTTTGGTCAATTATGTAATCAATTCCTTCACCATCGGTCATCATATTGAGAAACGTAATACCTTTAGATCCTGCACCCCATACTACTACTTTTTCTTCATCAGACAGTGCAGGTGTTAGTGTATCCATCCAATGAAGCCTTTTCTCCATGAATGTCCTTCCAAATTCACCGACGAGACGAGATAACTCAGTAATATCCGGCTTGGAAACGGCTTCCTTACCGCAACCGTACTCTGCATGAAGCGACAAAAACTGGTTGCCATACACTTCTTCACAGCTCTCGATTCGGTAACCAAACCGTTCAAACAAATAGGCAAGCGAACTGGGACTGAAATATGAACAGTGTTCGTAAATGATATCCCAAACTCCAAAATCACGAAGCGAATAAAGCACGTTAGGAACTTCAAAATAAACAGAATGTGCGGCGAGCTTTGCTCTCGAGGCTATGATTTCCTGCAAGAATGTCGCCGGAGCTTCAATATGTTCCAATACATGCTGGCACACAACTTTATCACCTGCAACGTCGGTATCGTCTTTTCCAAAATACCCACGAACCAATTTGATCTTGCCTCCGGCGTTTCCTACAGACTTCCAATCCAGACTCTCGATACTCGGATCGTAACCAATACCACTATTGCCACCTCGCTCACACAAAGCGCGAAGGAAACTTGCCTTACCGCAGCCGATCTCCAACAGATGCCCGCTCTGCCATTTCCGTCCGAATACGATCGTTTCAACTAGCTGGGAAGCGAAGTCTCGGAACGTCGAAGAAAAATGTAGCGCATTATCGTACTCACCCGAGTAGTCTAAGAGGCCTAGATCAAAGGCGGTGTTGTAAATATGGCCACAGGTATCACAAAAACCCAAGTCAATATCTCCCCGGGGCCTTCCCACGGCTTCCTCCTTCGTGTTAGACAGAATATTTATAATAACCGGTACCTGCTTGATACTGAAGAAACTCTCCAGTGTACCGGCTTCGCACACAGGGCATGGGCCGCTCATCGAATAGGATCTACCGTTGAGATTTCCGGATACAATCCCAAGGCTGTAAGATCCCCTGAGATTTCATCCACATAAATGGAATTCATAATAACGACTCGATCCGGTTGATAGGTCTTCAAAAACTCCGGAGACACGATCTCTTGCCCACAACCCGCGAGGAACGTCCCCTGCCTGAAAGGATTGATATCGACGACATACTCTACCTGCTCGGAAATACCCATCGTCGTCAACAAAGCCACTGCCTTGGAACCACCACCCCACAGTATCGTCTTCTTCCCAGACGCAAGCCCTTCATCGAAAAACGACTTCCATCGAAGTGTTTCCTTACCGATTTGATTACGGAAGCGCTCTACATCTACGAGAATTTCTGAGACCGGTTCCTCATTGGTATGGGCCTCAGAAACCGGTCCAGACGCTGGAAACGCCTCGACCATTAAGTACTGGTCATCATAAGCGGTCCAAAGGTCCCTTACTTCGAATCCTGCCAGTCGGAACAGACGACCAAGACTTCCCTTGGAAAAATAGGAGCAGTGCTCGTAGTAGATGTCCCAGAATGCGACATCACCCAGCACTCGCCGGGCCTCGGGTATTTGGAAGAATATCGGGACACTGACCTTTTCTCCAAGAGATTTTCGAAGACCGGAAATAAAATCCAAGACGTCAGGGATATGCTCGAGCGTCATCTTGCAACAAACGAAATCCGGAATCTCCAGGGTATACTCCTTGGGAAAAAATTCCTGATAAACACGAAGATCCATTCCTTCAGGGATGTCTAAACGGTCCGGTCTAAAGGCTGGATCGAAACCAATGCCCTTGTTTCCACCAATCTCACAAAGCAATTCCAGAAACTCGCCTTTGCCACAACCGATCTCCAGCACTGTTTTGCCATGAAGATCAAATCGATCCACCACGGCTTCGGCCAACTCACGATGGAACTTTGAGAACGTCGGCGAAAAGCCCTGCGTCTCTTCACAGTCCTCAGAGTAATTTTGAAGACTCGCATCAAAGGCTGAATTATAAATAAATCCACAATCCTTACACACTGCCAAATCCAAAGAGCCTTTAGGAAAGTCCAATGCTTCCCGTTTATCTTTTATCAAAAGAATAGAATGGACGGGTGCTTCAGCTACCCGAAAGAATCGCTTGTGATCTTCTGATTTACAGGCAGGACACGGTTTTAGATCGTTCGACATACAGTGGTAGTGAGGAGAGTTATTCCGCTGGAAGGCTAGGATGTCACCTTCGTGGGCCAGAGAGTTTTGAACAGAATGATTCCGGCAATGAAGTGGCCTCCAATCGGAATAAACTTAATAAATACGTATACATAGGTCACCCTTCGCGTTATCCAGCCATTCGAGAACAGATAATCAGGGAGCTTGTTAGCCAGGAGTGCCCCAAACAGTCCCGTAACCAAAAGAATTACAAAAGCTGTGATGATCCAGTTACCGCGTTTCACATCTTTGCGCCTGTAGGCGAGTCCCCAAAGTATGCCCAAAATCCACAAAGCAAAGTATGGCAGTTGAACGAATACTTCTGTGTTTTGCGTTACTAAATCTACAATTTGATAACGAAGGTTTCCGATAGGTGTTATTTGCATGGTTCCGATAGCTAGATCTATATGATGGGCGACAAAAATAAATGAACCCGAGCTGAAGTTGACAGACTCACTCAGTTTTCTTCGGGTCCACTGGTCCGGTTCGGCATCCAGACCACCATCCCAGATTTTGAATGAATAAAAATTTGCCCCGGCCTTAGATTCTACCCGAAAGCGAACCCAATATTCTGCTCCAAGAGTCAGTTCCGGTCCACTAAATTGCTCATCCGAACCGTTCCAACGGGTAGACAAACTCCAGATAGGTTCTTCGTCTTTAGGCCAACTTAAACTTGCAGTCCCACCATAGGGTTCCCAACCACAATGAGGCTGCTCACAATAGACTGGTGAATCCGAATGGCCCATCCATCGCAATATGAGTAACAATGCAGGACCAGAACTTTCTTCGGTATCATATGCCCCTGGATCCATACCCCGTATCTCCATAGGAAACAATACTTCGTACTCCTTCCAATCCATATCACCGACTCCCAATACACGGTCATACCCATAAGCATTCGGATCGGAAAGAACCTTATCTCCTTCGATTATCCAGAGACCATCAATGGGTTGAGCCACTTCCATTAGCGAATTCACCTCACCCCAACGTATCGTTTTGTCCGGATCACTCTTCACCGGCTCCCAATTCAGACTAACCGATTTTGTAAAAATGGACCCGTCATCTCCTACGGCCTCAATAACTACAGAATTGAGGCCGATCTTCAATGCTTCGACTTCTATTTCGACATTAAAATCACCTGGGCGCTGCAGTCTGCGTAGATCCGGGCCGATTGAAAGTTTGTGAAAAGGACCCTCATTAAGCGCATAGTCTAACTTTATAATATTTTTCGAAGGGTCGACGTTTCCGAGCAGATTAACGTACCGCTGAACAACTCCAGATCTACCAAATGTTTGTTCATCTCCATACCACAATTTGATGATGTCTTCACCACTCTGGCCATGGGAAACGCATACGCATTTTATAAACAAGAAAACCAAAAAGGTTATGCGGACTACAAATTTCATACCTTAACTTCAGACAAAATTGATTGATAACTGTCGGAAAGTTCACCCGCAATTTTTTGCCAAGAAAATAACTCCAGACTATTTGCCCGTTCGGCATCTGGCCGAAGAGGTAGTGGGTTCTTCAGCGTCATTTCTATTTTTTGTATCAGAGACTGGAGGTCACCGCGTTTAAATAAGTAACCATCCACCTCATCTTTAAAAAAATCAGGAATTCCTCCGCAACGACTGGCTACAATAGGTGTACCACACGCAATAGCCTCAAGCACAGGCATTCCAAACGCTTCATGACAAACCGTCGGAACTACCAGTAGCTCCGCATTCTGATAATAGCCCACCAATCCTTCGTAGTCGATGTAGTCGATCATCTGTATACGCTTCTTCACCGCTGGTGATATTCCTTCGAACACATACTCCTCATACGGTTCATACATCGCTGGAGTCATGTCATTCCGAACATCCGCATCTACCAAATCATATAGGAAAGCCCTCTGAGCAGACGCAACCGTCCCAATGCAGACCAGCGACAGGTCAGCCGTCTTCTCTGCCAATGCCTGGAACGCACGGGTAGCCAGATGGAGACCTTTTTCAGGACTGCCTCTCCCTACGTAAAGTAGGTAGGGAGGCGTCGCCCCACTCGGTGGTTCCAACTTCGGCGTTTTATAAAATCCCTCGCTGTCAAAACCGTTATAAATTCGTCTGCATTTTTCGGAAAATTCTGGGAAGGCTGCCTTGATTCCATTTACAATATAGTCGCTACAACCAATGACAAGATCCGTCTTATCAAGCGCAGCAACTATCCATGGCCGGTGGAGCTGTATCAGCCAATCGCAGTGCATATGCAGAACAATCGCACTTTTCGGGCTCTGCCGTCTAACCCATTGCACTACCTGCGGAAAATTGTGAATGTGAATGACATCAAAACCCCCTTTTGCTACCTCTGATACCAACGACCTATAATATATCCGGTAGTACCACGGGGTTGCGAAAAAAGCCTTCGATCCTTTATAAAATAGTTTTAAGAGCCTTAGTATCTTGTACCATCGATTGTCAGCGCTGATATCAAAGCCCCGGTAAGTAATACCGTCTTCAAAAATACACTCATTCTGTCCAAAGCTAACACCAAAGATAGACACCTCATGATCACGCTTTAACTCAATCGCCGCGCGATAACTCCAAAGGGATATCGAATTCCTATTGCCCCCGTATATCTGGTCAAACGGTTGATTTATGAAGGCGACTTTCATCATTCATCAGAGCTAACGCACCTCAGGAAATGGAACTGGCACTACGAATCGCCCACCCTTAGCGGAAAAATCACTCATTTGCTTAATTATCTCCTCAGCAAAATTCCATGCCAGGATGAGCAGATAATCCGGGTTCCTTTCGACGACCGCCTCTGCCGGAAGAATGGGAAGATGATTTCCACCCATGTATTTACCATGCTTATACGGATTGAGATCCGACACGAAATCAAGAAAGTTACTGTCGATCCCGCAGTACGCCATTAACGTGCAGGCCTTCGCTGCGGCACCATATCCTGCGATAGTCTTGCCTTCCCCTTTTATTTCTTTAAGTATCTTGCGTAGTTCACGCCGCAAGGCAGACACGCGATCCGCGAACTTCAAATAGTAATCCGGCTTGTCGACCATGCGCTCACTTTCCATTTTCAGGAGCTCTAGAACTGAGCTATCGACCCGATCCACTTTTTCCACGAAAACCCTGAGTGAACCCCCATGAATCGAGGTGCGTTTGACCCGGTTTAAATACAGCCCATGTGCTTTGAACAAATTCCGCCAAGCAGTCACGGAGTAATAACACACATGCTGGTGATATATGGTATCAAACTCACAATGATCAATGAGGTCGACAACGTAGTGATTCTCAATGACAGCAACTCCATCGTCTTTCAATATTTCCGCGATGCCTCTCACAAATCCATTCAAGTCAGGAATATGAGCCAAAACATTGTTCGCGAGAAATACGTCAGCCTTTTTGCCAGACTCTACCAAATCACGGGCCAGTTCATCCGTAAAAAACGTATTCATGGTATCGATACCGATCTCTCTAGCCTTTCGAACTGGAGCCTCAGCCGGGTCGATCCCGAGAACCGGAATCCCCTGGTCATGGAAATACCTCAAAAGGTATCCGTCGTTACTCGCAGCCTCCACAACCAGGCTATCAGCCCCAAGATCCCGTGTTTCCATGAGATAGTCAGCACTTGATTTAAAGTGCTTTTGCAGAGAAGGTGAAACAGAAGAGAAATAAGGATACTCGGAGTAAAAAAGTATCTCCGGATCAACCGTCTCCAAAATCTGGACCAAACTGCAGTCTCCGCAAATGACCAAGGTTAGCGGTACCTTGTATTCCGGTTCATTAAGCTCATCCTCGTTTAATAAGCGGTCGGCGAGCGGTGTCTCTCCAAACGGAATCAGGTCCGTTAAACTACTAGAACCACAAGCGCGACAACAGGTCTCGGTTTTGTAGATCATTTTAAACTTCTATGGCGCTCCACCGAAGCTCCGAGTCCATCATCCCATCTGCAATATGCTTTTTCAGACGGGCAAGTCTCATAAACTTCTCCCCTTCAAATTCCTCCAATTTCAATCCCGTGGCCAATATCGCCTCATAGATTTCCTCAGCCGCCTTCCGAGCCGTCCAAACAGGCTTAAACCCCGGAATCTCCTTCTGAATAAGGTCACAGTTCACTCGATAATTCCTGGAGTCGGCACCCGCACCATCTGCGAATGCAACTTCGCAATTCGGAACAACTTCTCCAACAATCGTTGCGATCTCTCGCACTCGATAGTTTTCAGATGTTTGCCCCACATTGTAAGCCTTGCAATGGATTAGATCCAAAGGAGCCTCCAGCAATGCAATAAAAGCACTGGAAATGTCTGCAATATGGACTATCGGACGCCACGCTTGACCATCACTTTTTAGAAAGATTTTTTGGGTGGTAACCGCCCACGCCACTAAATTGTTCAATACGAGATCAAACCTGATCCGTGGACTCATGCCATAAGCTGTCGCGTTCCTTAAAAATACAGGACTGAAGGTCTCATCTGCCAATTCCTTCAGGTCACGCTCGGAGAACACCTTGGATTCTCCATAGGGAGTCTGAGGATTAAAAGTCGCAGTTTCATCGATAAAATCTTGTCCGGCAGAACCGTAAGTACTGCAAGAAGATGAAAATAAAAACCTGCGGACTCCAGCCTGCTTCGCCAGTTTGGCCAACTTGACCGTTGCACGATGATTAATGTCGTAGGTGATCTCCGGATTAAAATCACCCATCGGATCATTGGACAATCCAGCCAAGTGGATGATGGCATCCATTCCTTCAACGTCAGCCAATTCAACGTCCCGGATATCTTTTTTAATGTAAGGGACATCGATATCCCTATCCGTGTAAAGACAATCATCGAAATACCCGGAATCCAATCCCGTGATTTCATGTCCAGCCTCAAGAAGCATCGGTAGTAATACCGTTCCTATGTAGCCGCGGTGGCCTGTTACTAAAACTTTCATTTTTATTTTTCTATTAATACATCCAAGGTGCGTGCCCAGACTGCCAGAGTTGTTCAAGAATATGTTTTTCCCGGAGCGTATCCATACACTGCCAAAAATCTTCGTGCCGGTAGGCCATTAATTGTCCTTCTGCGGCGAGCCGTTCCATCGGCTCTTTTTCAAATTGGGTTTCGTCACCAGCTATGTAGTTAAAAACTTCCGGTTCCAAAATGAAAAATGCACCGTTGATCCAGCCCTCCGCTGTCTGAGGTTTTTCGGAAAACTGAGAAACCTTATCCCCATCAAAATTCAAATGACCGTAACGTGCCGGCGGTCTCACGGCGGTAAGCGTAGCCAACTTGCCATGCGCCTTGTGAAAGGCCAGCAGCTTATCCAAATCGACATTCGATACCCCGTCTCCCCAAGTAAGCATGAAGGTGCCATCATTTAAATACGGTTCCAAACGCTTGATACGACCGCCTGTCATCGAGTTTACACCGGTATCGATGAGGTTAACCTCCCAGTCCAATTCACTTCCCTCATTGTGCTTATTTACAGCACCATTTTTAAAATTGACGTGTATATCAGCACTCAAAGAACAAAAGTCTACGAAGTAGCGTTTGATCATTTCCCCTTTATAACCGAGAGCCACAAAGAATTCCTTGTGACCAAAATGGCTATATTGGTTCATAATGTGCCAGAGAATAGGTTTCCCACCAATCTCGACCAAAGGCTTCGGTCGAATCTGTGTTTCCTCTGCCAAGCGACTTCCCTGACCTCCTGCTAATATGGCAACTTTCATATATTAACTGCTATGACTCCTAAATTTACTTTTAATTGCGTAGACGATGTCCAGAAGGTACTGACGACGCCCTGAAATCCTCGTCCGACAACATAAGACAACCTTAACACCCTGAACTTTTTGAGTAAACGAAAGTTTCGCTTTCACCACACTACGAATATTTTCGAATAGCAACCGCCAGTGAGGAAAATTCAGTTTTCCCCGACGAGCCGGGTCGAACCAATAAGTATAGGCTCGGTGATCACTACCCTTAAATACTTTCTGCATTGATTGCTCTTTATGCGTACGCCAGAGAAACAGGGTTTCCGGGACTTCGATGATCTTCCCCGCAAGAGCCAGCTGGCCGACGAGCACAACATCTGAAGAGGCAAAGCCACCTATTAAGGAAGTATTTTTCAAAACTGATGTCGGCATCAATCCGAACACATTTGTAAAGAAATGGAGACCGAACACAGAGTCTTTGAATCTTTGGATGGGATCTTCACTATCAAAATGCAGACCATCATCACCATCTTCCTTGTATAAAACCCCTTCGTCCTCAATGCGCCCAACTTGGGAATGAGCCAACACAGCATCGGGATTTTCATGCAATGCCTTCAAAGTAAGTTCAAGAAAACGAGGCAGCAGCACATCGTCGTGTGCTGCCCATTTAAAATACTCTCCTTTAGAAAGATTGAAGGTATTGTTGAAATTCCAAGCTGCTCCGCGGTTTTCAGGACTCCGAAAATAGCGGATCCGAGGATCCATCTTCGCATACTCCTCGCATATAACCTGCGTCTCATCCGTCGAGGCATTATCAGATATCACCAACTCGAAGTTGGCGTAAGTTTGAGCCAGAATCGACTCAATTGCTTCACGAATATAATTTTGGCCGTTGTAAACCGGCAGCCCCACTGAGATGATAGGACTAATAGAAGAGGGTTCCATTAGGAGGATAAGAGTGTGATTTCAGAGTTTAGTATTAAGGGCATAAGTCAATCTCCCCTATGAACAGGGAGCAAAAAAGCTTATAAACTCTAACTATATTTCACATTTCCTAAACATTCTGCCACCAAATGATTCAAGAATATGGTATTTTCAATTTATTTCATAAAATCCATCTGCTTTGGCAAACTACGTGCTATTGCAAAAATCAGTTTCGCCCGTCACGCAAATTTCAAAGTTCCACTTCCCGCTTCCGTTATCCCACGCGAATTGCATCACTCTGCCGCACGGTCGAATTCACTAATTCGACATTTTTTTGAGGGTAATCGAGCGTGTAATGAAGGCCTCGACTCTCTTTCCTTTGCAAAGCACAAGTTACAATCAACTGACTGACCAGTATCAAATTTCTAAGCTCAAGTAAGGGGGGTTCCACTTTGAAGTTCCAATAGTACTCGTTTGTCTCAGCAGCAAGATTCTCAATTCGCTTTTGGGCACGTTTCAGACGCTTCGTAGATCTTACGATTCCCACATAATCCCACATCGCTTTGCGCAATTCCTCCCAATTGTGAGTGATAACAACCCGTTCGTCGGGATCGCTCATTTCCCCATCCACCCATGCGGGAAGATCGACAAGGGGTAAGCTAAATCGCTTGAGAAATGTGTCCACTGCAACAGCCCCGTTGTTGGCCATGACCAAGGCTTCTAAAAGCGAATTACTAGCTAGGCGGTTGGCTCCATGTAGTCCCGTGCAAGCCACCTCACCGCAGGCATACAGTCCCGGTAAAACAGTCTCGGCATGCAAATTGGTCACAACGCCGCCACACAGGTAATGGGCCGCCGGGACCACCGGAATCCAGTCCTCGGCAATATTGATGCCCTCAGCCAGGCAAGCGGCATAGATAGACGGAAAGCGCTCCTTCAAATAACTCTCACTCTGGTGAGTGATATCCAACCACAAATGCGCTGAGCCACTCTTCTTCATTTCCGCATCAATCGCACGGGCAACAATATCCCGGGGAGCCAGTTCTGCACGTTCATCGTAGGCACTCATAAAACACTCACCCGACAAATTGCGCAGCAAGGCTCCTTCGCCCCGGACCGCTTCACTGATTAGAAATCTTTTTTCTGAAGTTGAATACAGGGTTGTAGGGTGAAATTGGATAAACTCCATGTTTTCAACCGGCACGCCCGCCCGGAAGGCCATGGCGATTCCATCCCCGGTTGCGATTGAAGGATTACTCGTAAACGGATAAACATGCCCCGCTCCTCCAGAAGCCAGAAATACCGCTTTCGCCCCTACTGTTCGTACCTCACCCGTCAACACATCGAGAACATAAACCCCAAGCACTCGATCATCCACAGGACCTTCCCTCACGCTTTTCGGGTGTAATTTGCTCTGTGTTATCAGGTCGATCGCAAACGCATGCTCAAAAGTTCGAATAAGCGGATGGGCTTCTACGGCCGAGAGCAATGCGGTTTCGATAGCTTTGCCTGTCATATCGGCAACGTGGAGAATCCTCCGTTTAGAATGCCCTCCTTCTTTACCTAGGGAATAAGACGCTTCGTCGTATCGGGAGAACTCAAGCCCCAAATTCACCAGCTCTTTTACCTGCTTCGGCCCTTGCTCAATTATTTCGCGAACCACCGATTCGTTGCAAAGTCCATCTCCGGCAATGAGCGTGTCTTTTACATGAAGGTCGAAATCATCAGACAAAGAAGTCACAACCGCGATGCCACCCTGTGCATAATTGGTGTTTGATTCAGCCCGCTGCTTCTTCGTGATAATTCCCACCCGATGTCCTCGTTCTGCAGACTTGTAGGCAAAACTCAAACCAGCGATACCGCTTCCAATTACCAGGATATCGAAAGAGTCAGACATAAAGACGAACGGTGGCTTTATTGAGCTCACGAATCAAAGATCGAGATACTTTCATCATAGAATAATGTTATCGATCAAGCGGACCTCGTCCACCCACACCGCCGTAGTGATCAGTGTCTGCCCGGGAACCACTTCACGAACGGCCGCCATCGTATCACGATCGACGATGGCCACATAGATAATTCGAATTCGCCGGCGCCGGCTCAAAATATAAATCACCTCTGCAGAGATTCGGTCTGGATTCCGAATACCCTTTTCAACCATCTCCTTACCAGCCTTGAGCGATTCGTAGATGGCAGCTGCATCCAAAGCTTGTTGCGGAGAAAACCATTCATTTCGCGAATCCACCGCCAATCCTGACTCCTCGCGAACCGTCGGATGAACATCAATCCGTACATCAAAATGGAGATCGCGCACGACGCGGCGAACGCCAGCAATTTTCTGCGCTTCTTTTTGACCGAAGAATATAACGTCCGGCCGGAATAGGTTGAGGTATTTGACGATCAGAGTTAGAACTCCCGGAAAATAATGAGCACGGGACTGGCCGCAGAGATCGAAGGTGATCTGACTCTCGCTGACCAGCGTCGAGAAGTCTTGGGGAAACAACTCATTTACATCGGGACAGAAAACACAATCGACGCCCAATTCCTTGCAAACTTCCACATCCGTCTGTTCTCGCCTTGGATAACGCTCATACTTTTCGTGCAAACTGAATTCCTTGGGGTTCACAAAAATACTGACGATCAGGATATCAACTTTCGCCCGCGCCGACTCGATAAGACGCTTATGTCCAGTGTGTAGGGCGCCGCCTGTCGGGATAAAGCCAACCGTCTTCCCGATAGGGCGAAACCGGCCACCTATGTTCGCCAGTTCTGAAAGGGATGTAATAGTTACCATGCGAAATACCCGATCATAAGATCACAGTTCAGGAAAATGCACCAAAATTCTGCTCACCGCGATTGGTCGGACACGCTACTCGTATAGAGAATCGACCACTTCGTCAATGTCTCCAGAGATCTTCAAACCCAATTTACCAAGCCCCTGTGATAGCCCCGTGGCCAGACTCGAGTAATTTCCCTTTCGCCATTTGACTGCGTCTTCCGAATAAAATCCCTGCTTGTAGATCGTTCCATCGGAGGCGGACTGGATCGTCCAGCTAGCCACCAAGAGCACTTCAACATCAGGCGATTCTCGCCCTTCAAACGATTGGAAGTTCAATTGTACCACAATTTCGGGATTAGAATGGTCCGGCCAGGGCAGTGAATACACTTCCAGCGTCTTTGTAGTTTGTCGTTCGATATTTCCCGTCAAAATTCGCTGAAGAGCTACCGTGGGTCGCTCAGCCCACAGATTCCTCTGGGTGTAACGCAGTTCATTCTCCCCCGTTTTCAATGCAATCTCCTTACGATTCAGATAATCAGGTAAAACGATCTGACCGATCCCGATTTCAATCGTTTGCTCAGACGAAGCAACCTTTGGTGGCAGGTCGACAAGCTCCAAGGTATAATACCGGGTAGGCTGAACTTCGACATCCCCCCCGATCCCGATGCAACCAGCTCCGCAAAAAAGGACCACAAGAAAAGTGAGATAAAGAAGAAACGAAGAGATTCTCATGAGTTGGTAGCCGAATTAATCAGGTGTTGAGTGCCTCCCGCTTATGAGGGCGCTAGGGTTTCGTTCCAGATAGCTTGTTAAACTTCGGAGTGATTCGGCCGCCTCAGTAAGACTGGTGAGGGCTTCATCGAGATTTGTCCGGACACTGGATTGTGGCCTGACCATCACATGCAACGAGTGAGTCGTCACCTCCAGACTTTCCAGGGTTTTTGTGAGCTGTTGCAGCGCAGTCTGTAATTCATCGGTGGTCGGCTCAACCGATGACCGAATATCGGTAGCCAGTCCTCGATACTCATTGAGAGTCGTCTGCATATTCGTTAACAGTATCGGAATCTGGGGAGATTCAGCCAGCTGGGTAATGGAATTCGCGGTCCCTTGAAGACTGGTTGATATTCCACTCAAGTCAGCATCGAGGACGCCTTCGTTCAGCGTTTCCAGCAAATCTACTATCCGCAGTGAGATACCCTCAAAGTCAACAGCGTTGAATCGCTTGATAAAATCGGTAACATTGTCTGACAACTCAGCCAAGGTTCCTTTGAAATTCGGAATTTCGTACACTCCCGCAAATTCGTTGTAATAGGCAGCCGGATATTCCACCGGGTCTACGATGTCCAACTCGACATACATGAGTCCCGTTATGAAACTAAGCGTAGCCAACCGGGCTCGCAGGCCATTGTGAATATATTCACGCAGGGCGTCAGGGTTAGCAGTATCGATCAGCCCCCCCAGGGTTTCATCCAGTTTCCGTTTATCTATTTCATAGATCACCGGAATTCGACTGGAACCCACTTCTCCATCCGTCTCTCCAAGAAAAATCTTCAACTCCGTTACCTGACCGACTTTTACGCCACGAAACTTAACCGACGCTCCTATTTCCAGGCCATTCACCGTTTCGTCAAAGTAGGTCACAAAACGATAACTCTCTCTCGAAAAGGCAGATCGACCGAGAAAGATCAATGCCACCACAGCAAAAGCCAAAGCTCCCAAGACAAAGATTCCGACGACTGTGGCGTTAGGTTTAGCACTCATGGTTATTTCAAAAAGGGGGTTATAGAGCTGCGCTCCAAAGTGCAACTCTGCTTCTGAAGGAAAATCGAAAATCGAGGCATCAACTCCGTTCCGCGCCTCCCATGTATCGGCCGCCGTTGCGGCTCAGGAATTCCGTGACCCGTTCATTTGACGACTTTTCGATCAGTGAATTTGGGTCCCCCATCGCGATCATCGATTTCGTTTGCGGGCTTAACATGATCGCCTTGTCAGCAATCGCGAAGATACTGTCCAGCTCATGCGTCACTACCACTACGGTCGTATTGAAAAGATCGCGTATATTGAGAATAAGATCATCGAGGCGCTTGGAACTTACTGGATCCAAGCCGGAAGACGGTTCATCAAAAAAGAGTATTTCCGGGTCCAACGCCATCGCTCTAGCTAATCCGGCTCGTTTGCGCATTCCTCCGCTCAGTTCATTCGGATAAAAATCCTGAAACCCTTTCAGTCCCATCTGACTCAATTTCATATCCACAATTTCCCGAATTTGGGAACGTTTCAGGTTCGTATATTCCTCAAGAGGAAACGATACGTTCTCTTCCAAAGTCATCGAACTCCACAACGCGCCGCCCTGATAAAGTACACCAAACTTTCGCAGCAAGTTTTGGCGCTCCTTTTCAGATCCACCAAAGAAATCATGCCCATTGTAGAGGACCTGCCCTTCCCTCGGTTGGCGAAGCCCGATCATGTGTTTCAGTAACGTACTTTTCCCACAACCTGAACGCCCCATGATCACCAGAATCTCAGCCCGCTTTACTTCGAACGAAATATCTCGCAGTACGAGGTAATCCCCGTAAGCGCAGACCAGATCTTTGACTTCTATGTGTGGAGTTTCAGGCACTGCTTCTAGATATCGTAGATGCTGTAAAGAACAGCGAAGAGAGAATTGGAAATTATGATAAACAACAACGAGGTAACCACGGCGGAGGTTGTAGCTCGCCCAACCCCCGTTGAACTGTTCTCACAATTCATACCTCTAAGGCACCCGGAATAAGCGATGATCATCCCGAACACACTCGACTTGATGAGACCAGAGGAAATATCCGTCAGACTAATATTCAGAAAGGTTTCCTGAACATAGGTTTGCACCGGCATGTTCAATTTGACTTTCGCGACAAGCATTCCGCCGATCACACCCAAAGCGTTGGCGTAAACCACCATCAAGGGCGTCATGATCGACAAGCCAATTACACGGGGCAATACTAGGTAATCCACCGGTGATACCGCCAGCGTACGGAGCGCGTCGATCTCCTCTGCGACTTTCATCGAACCTATCGTCGAGGCAAAGGCAGAGCCCGTTCGCCCCGCCAATACAATGGCCGTCATGATAGGGCCCATTTCTCTTACCATCGCCAGTCCCACAAAAGCCGGGGTAAAAAATTCGGATCCGAAATCTTCCAACAAATCGGCCGCCTGAAACGCCAACGTAACTCCGATCAGAAAGCTGATCAGCCCAACAATCGGCAGCGCCATCGGCCCGGTATCCTGCATTGCACGAAAACAATCCACCCACCGCATGCGGGATTTCCCAATAATCAGCCTGAAAAAGGAAAACACGATTTCCCCGATAAAGTCTGCAAACACGCGAAGATCCGTCCAATACTTGAGCGTGTAGTCACCCACCTCTTGCGCAAAGTTCGGGAGCCCTTCCGGATCTTTTGCCTCTGTCCGGGAATCGATCGCGCTTTGGGTTTGAAGCATCAAGCGACCCAATCCATGAGGCAGGCAATCGCAGTTGAATCCCATTGTACGGCCATCGGCCCATTCTTTCGCCTGGTTTAGAAATACCAGCAACGAGGAATCCCAGTCCTTGAGGTCTTTTGTCTCCAGCATCAAGGATTGAATATCAGCGCTGATCGCATCGTTTTCGAGAAATTCATTAAAGGAGGGAGCCTCCCGATCGAGCACCCAGACGCCCATCAAGCGAATGACAAGTGTGTCACCTTGCTCCTCCAGCTCTACCTGGCTGGCGTAAGGATATGTGGACATGAAACGGCGAGGATAAGAAAGGATCTTGAAGCCTATTCAGTTGATTTAAGGCTCACATTAGGCAAACACTCCTCCCCCATAATGCAAAGCCTATTATTCGATTTGGACGGAACTCTACTTGATCACTTCACTTGCATTGCCCGTTGCTACGAGCAGGTCTTAACGGAAATGGATCAACCAATCCCCGGTAGGGATGTCATTAAACGAGCCGTCGGCGGATCTGTCGAATTGACCATGGCTAACTTCGTTCCGGAAGAAATCCACAAAGACGCCTGCGCCCGTTGGAAGCTCAAGCTGGCTGAAATCCTAACCGAAGACGCCTATCTCATGCCTGGCGCTCTTGACCTGGTAAAAGCTCTAAAATCTCAAGGAAAACAACTGGCTGTGTTCACCAACAAAGTAGGCGATCATTCACGCAAACTCTGCGATCACCTCGAGATTTCCCAGTATATGGACGCGGTCGTAGGAGCCGACGACACGCCCTTTCGGAAACCTCAAAAGGAATTTTCCGAGCATGTCATGAAGCTTCTCAATGCAGATCCGGCAGCGACAGCTCTCATCGGGGATAGCCCGTTTGACATTCAGGCGGCGCACGCTGTGAACATTCCAGCCTACTGCGTGACTACGGGAACGCACAGCAAGGAAGAACTTGAAGAAGCCCACGCAGACGGGGTTTATGCCGATATGTATGCCTTAGGAAAAGCTCGTTTTGACCTCCATCTGCAGACAGAGCTGAGCTAATCCCGTCACTTTTTCCTTCTCAATTCTCACTGCGGACTACTCAATGCTTTTTCATGCCTGAAACCATTCGCGGAGTCCTCGAAAGGATCATGTTCTCCAATGAGGAGAATCATTTCCTGATCGGTGATTTGCGCCCCGAAGACAAGAAAGCGACGATTACCGTCACCGGCACCATGCCCGGGGTCCAATGTGGCGAGACACTGGAAGTAACGGGAGACTGGGTGGTGAACCAGAAATACGGCACACAGTTCAAGGTGACTCACGTAAAGTCCACCTTGCCTTCGACCGTCCACGGCATTCGAAAATACCTGGGAAGCGGTCTCATCCCCGGCATCGGAAAACACTTTGCCAACAAGATCGTCGACCACTTCGAGGCGGAGACGCTTAAAATCATCTCCGAAGAAAGTGCCCGTTTACGAGAGGTTCCCGGCATCGGTGCCGGTCGCGCCAAGTCTATCAAAGCAGCTTGGGAAGAACAAAGCGCAATTCGGGAGGTGATGCTCTTTCTGCAAACTTACGGGGTCTCATCGGCCCGCTGCGTTCGCCTGGTCAAACAATACGGCAACGAAGCGAAAACCGTGTTGGAGAACGAACCTTACCGCGTCGCACGAGAGATTGATGGCATCGGTTTCAAAACAGCCGACCAGATCGCCCTTAATCTGGGATTCGGAAACGATAGCCCCAAACGTCTCGACGCCGGTCTCCTATTCAGCCTCCAGGAGTTGGAATCGGAAGGTCATACCTGTGTGCCTATGCGTCTCTGGGTAGAGCATGCCACCCAGCTGCTGGAAACCGCCGAGGTCAATATCGAGACGCGCGTTGCTCACCTGATCGACACGAAGGAAGTCGTCGCAGTTGACAACGCCAACCGTATTCAACTTCCCAATTCGCACCGGGCAGAAACGGCAATTGCCGAGGTTATCAGCCGCTCGCTCAAAACCGCTTCTGGCCTACCGCCCATCATCGTGGATAAGGCGATCGAATGGGCACAGGCCAAAGCCAGTTTCGGTTTTGCCGACGAACAGGTCGAAGCGATCAAAACCGGACTCACAGAAAAGACTTCCATCATCACCGGGGGTCCAGGAACCGGTAAGACGACCATACTTAGAGCTCTGGTCCTGATCGCTAGGGCCAAGAAAGTCGATGTGATACTCGCAGCACCGACCGGGCGGGCCGCCCAACGCATGAGTGAAGCCACCAGCGGATTTGCCCAGACCATTCACCGCTTGCTTAAGTTCGAACCACATAAAGGTCGCTTCGCCCACAATGAGTCCAATCCCTTAAAAGCAGGGCTCCTGATCGTCGACGAATCCAGCATGTTGGACGCTCGTCTTGCCTCTGCGCTTTTAAGAGCTGTGCCGCAAAGTGCCCATATCGTCCTCGTGGGCGATGTTAACCAGCTGCCCTCCGTCGGCGCCGGAAATGTACTCAAAGACCTCATAGAATCAAAGGCCGTTCCCGTAACCCGACTACAAAAGATTTTCAGGCAAAACGAAGAGAGTTCGATCATTACCACAGCGTACAATGTTCTCAACGGCGCCAAAGGCACCCCCTACCTGCTCGAAAGTACTGCCGAGTTGGGTGCGCAATACGATCTACAGTTTATCAAGGCAACCGAGCCGGAAGACTGCCTCCGCGTCATCGAATACCTGTGTAAAGAATTCATCCCCCGAAAACTCCACAAGGACCCGCTGAGAGAAGCCCAGGTCCTCGCCCCCATGCACCGGGGTGTGGTCGGTATCAGCAACATAAACTCTACCCTGCAAAAAGCCCTCAACCCCCATCAAAACGGATTCACATTTGGAGCCTATAAATTCTGTATCGGGGACAAGATTATTCAGAACCGCAACAACTACGATCTGAACATCTACAACGGCGATATCGGCACAATCGAAAGTATCGATTACGAGAATAGTACTCTCCAAATACAATTCGATTCCGACACGGTGGAGATGACGCGCTCCGATCTTTTGGATGTCAGCCTCGCCTATGCCATTAGCGTCCATAAGTCTCAGGGATCTGAATACCCGATCGTCATCATTCCCCTCGTAAAAGGACATTTCATGATGCTCCAAAGAAACCTGCTCTACACCGCCCTCACTCGTGGGAAGAAAAAGATCTTCATCGTTGGCGATCCGGTTGCATATTTCATGGCCGTTAAGAACGCAGATCCAGCCAAGCGCTTCACTGATTTGAAGGAAAAGCTTATCGAACAGATCCAGGCAGGCGCCTAGAGATTTATCCAACTCCACGGATCCGACGTTTTAAATTTAGGGGAATCACCGCATCCTTTTTACTTCCGCCGCTGCCTGACATACCTCAGCCTTCCCGAATGCCACCACCAGGAGTAACCGCTTCCGATTCCGAAATTATTCATCGTCTGCTTGAGGTGATGGAGATCGACTTGCTTGCCAAGACCCGCGAGGGTGTTCAGCAAGGCAACAAAATCTTTGGAGGAGCGATTCTCTTGAAGAAAGACTTGTCCCTCGTTCTCGCGGGCACCAACAACGAGACGGCCAATCCACTCTACCATGGAGAGGTCCACACCATGGAACAGCTCTACCGGATGCCAAACACCGCCAGGCCCGACCCCAAAGACTGTATTTTCTTTGCCACCCATGAGCCTTGTACCTTGTGTTTGTCTGCTATCACCTGGGGCGGCTACGACAATTTTTATTACCTCTTCAGTCACGAAGACTCCCGTGACTCTTTCAAAATCGGTCACGACCTGAAAATCCTGAAAGAGGTCTTCAAACACGAACCGGGTGGATACGCTCGAGAGAATAGCTACTGGACTTCCTACCGAATCGCGACCCTGATTCTTGGATGCAGCCCTGACGAACAAACCGCGTTTAACAAGCGCATCGCAGCACTCGCGGTGTCCTACGCAGAGCTGTCCGACATTTATCAGGCCAACAAAGATAAATCAAATATCCCGTTGAAATAAGTCCGTGCAAAGAACGTTGGGATTAAAGTTTAGAGGCAAATTCACCATTCCGGCGATTCAGATCTGCCTCCTCATAGTACCCCCGATTCTGTGTGTATCGCTATTAACCCTACTCCCTGCTGGTTGCTCCAAACAACCAAAGTCTCTCGAAAAATCGGCACCCGACGCCGTTTATGATACCCGTGCCCAATCCAAGGTATTTCCGGTGGTAGCAACCGGATACCAACCCATGATCGACGATCTTGAAGATGGAGATCTCAAAGGGCTAAAGGCGGATGGTCGTAACTGGAACTGGGAACAATTTGACGACGCCTCTGACGGGGTTCAGTTTATGACCGTCCAGAAGGTGGAGGATGCACCTGGCAAGGGTAACAACGTGCTCTACTTGAAGGGTGGCAATTGGAAATACAAGGGAGCAGGTATCCGTGCCCAGCTTGTCAGTCGGACTCCTCCCCAACCATTCGGTTACTACGATGCATCTGTATACGCTGGTATTCAGTTCTGGATCAAAGCCATCGGACTCGACCGCGGCAAATTAGCCGTCAGTGCTCCGGAAAACTCGACCTCCGACGAAGGAGGGTATTGCATCGAAAACTGCGCAGACCACGTGGAATTCACGTTCCCCCTCACGCCTGAGTGGCAGCTCATCAGCATACCGTTTGATGCATTCGTCCTCCCGTCTTCAAACACTGCCGGGTTACTCGATCCGTCGCGTATGAAGGGCATTCACCTCTGGGCCGAGACTTCCGGTGATTATGAAGTCTGGTTGGATGACTTGGCATTCATTACGCAGCCCAAAGAATAATCGTTATATCATGAAGTAACAGCGCACCTTTAAGCCCTCACTTCACTCTCCTGCTCTTCGGCTGCTCAGGTCTACATTGATTTTCCAGGAAATCCCAAAGCGATCGATCACGATACCATACCAGGATGTGAAGGCCGACTCAGCAAGAGGAATGACGATTTGACCGTCGCCACTAAGCGCTGTGAAAATAGCCTTCGCCCTATCCAACGAACCCAACCTCAATACCAGTGAGAAACCGGAGAATGATGTTGGCTCTGTTCCCTTCGAATACCCGACGTCGCTCGCCATAAATTCAGTACCATCAATCCGAAACGTTGCATGAAAAATCATGTCCTCCATTCCGGGTCGCAATTGTGTTGGATCCGGACAGTCGCGGAAGCGCAGGAGGAACAGAGTCTCAGCGTCCAATACTTCGCGATAAAATCCAAGAGCCTCTTCTGTACGTCCGAAAAAATTTAATGTAGTTACGACTGGCATAAGGGCGGTAGTATAAGGAACAAACGATACAACTACTTAGGTCAGATAGCGAAGTTGAATTCCACAACGAATTCTGATTTTATTTTGCAGAGGCACTAAGGCACAAAACTATAGTAGTTACACCACAGAGTCCAATTCTTAAATACGTGTTCCTCGCCCTTAACTACTTGAAGAAAACCTTCTTACTTGGAGAAGCCTCCGGTGCCCAGATCTTGATGTTATCGACCCAGGTGATATCATCAAATGAGCCAAATCCGATGAAGCCCTTTTCGAACGGCACGTCATCCGCAATCATGATAGGAGTTAGCATATCATCGAAGTAAAGGGCGACTGTGCCTTTCTCCAAGTCACGGACGATGCGTATCTTCTTCCACACTTCGACTCCCCAGTCGGCCCCCATCGTTCGGAAATCCGTAATCGGAGTTCTCGGGGCTTCATTCACAACGAATACATTGTGCGCATTGTTATCTCCGGCTTTGGCGACGTGGATATACATGAAATGGCTGGGATCTTCGAAACCGAAGAAAAAGCAGGTATCCCGGTGCGCATAGCCAGGGGCATCTGCCGCATCGGCATATTCCTTCATATACTCCTTGATGGGCATACCCTTCACCCCACTCTGTTGGATATCCACTTCGAGCACAAAACTACCAAAGGTCATTCCCTTGATCAGGGCGATGTTGAACGGGGATCGGTGCGGCGGTTCGTAATCGCTCTTTCCGGTTAAGGCCAAAGCCTTGGCTCCATCCGCATCGATATATTCCCAGGCCGACGGATCAGTCATCATGAAATCCTTGAGTGCCTTTTTAGAGTCGAACGATTGCTCGTATTGAAGCGTGTAATTGTCGGGAAGGTCCGCTGGCTTGGCGGATGCCATTGAACAAGCGGACACGGCGCACAAGATGAACCGGCCAACTGAAAAGAGAGTACTCGGGTTTGATTTCATTCGGGTAAATTGAGAAAGTATTGGACCCTATAAGAACCCGCTCTCGAGACGAAGGCAATCGAGAATCCATTCCAGAACAATCCCAGCTTGCACCCCGTCTCAGAAGTATAGACAACTAGGCATGCGATTCGAGAAACTACCCCTTTTCAGGTCACTCGCCATAGGCCTCCTAGCCACTGCATTTGCGACAGCTGAACCCCTGGCCAAAAAAGGTGAGCTCATTTTATCAAATAACTTTGACGGTTCATTGGTTCGGCATGAACAGGTGAATGTCGAGGAGGGCTGGTTTAGGCGAATCAGCTATGGGGATTGGGCATTGCAAAAGGACGGCTCCTTGATCGCGGTCAACGTTCCGGAACACGGCCATGGTCCAGTAATGACCTTCAACGCACCGATTCGGGATATTATTATAGAGTGTGAGTTCAAACTACCCAAGGAGGAAGGCCCAGACAGGCACTTTCGAATCTTTCTGGATCATCCAGACTATCGCGGACACAACATCCAATCGACCGCCAACGTATCATCCACTTTTCGCCCGACCGGGCTTACCCTGCAACATTTGGAAAAAGACAAAGAAGGAAAAACTGTGCGTGACGTAGAGTTCGGGCTTAAACCCCTCATGTTGGAGGGCGATACGTGGTATAAGATGACATTGGAAATCGTCGGCTCACACGTGCGAACCGTCGTAAACGGGATTACCCTTGAAGGGACTCACCCTGCTCTGGATGTAGAGAAATCCAAGATCGGCCTGAACCCCGGCAAAGCTGGCGGCGCGTTGCGCAACTTTCGAGCTTGGGCCGTCGCTAAAAGCAAGTAGCCTAAATACAAACCTTCTTTTTTATGCCTCTAAAAATTCTTCCATCTATCTTCCTGGCGCTTTGCTTCACACTCCTTTCGGCAGCCGATCAACCGAATGTGATTCTCATAATCGCCGATGATATGGGATTTTCCGATATCGGCAGTTATGGCGCAGAAATCGAAACGCCGAACCTCGACAAGCTCGCCTACGGAGGTCTCCGGTTTCGCAATTTCTACAACATGGCGAAGTGCGAGCCCACACGCAGCTCACTCTTTACCGGACGCTTTCTTCCGGGAAAGAACATCGAAAACGCGATTCCTTTCTCAACTCTGATGCGGGACGCCGGCTACTACACCGCGATGGTCGGCAAAGAGCATTTCACCTCGTGGGTCCCTGCACGGTGCTTCGCTGTTAACAGCTTCGAAGATTCCTTTGTTTTCTGGAAAATAAACTCTTTCTTTGTCCGACCTGAAACGGGTGAATTCGAATACCCTTTTCGTCTCAACGGGATTCCCATTGCACCGAGCGAAATGGATGTCAGGCAGCGGCCCCTTTTTAAGACGGACGTGATGACCAACTATGCTCTGACCTTTTTGGATAAAGCGAACGATCAAAAGAAACCCTTCTTTCTCTATCTCCCCTACCATGTCGCTCACTATCCCCTTCAGGCACGGGAAGAGGACATCGCCAAATACCGAGGAAAATACAAAGTCGGCTGGGACAAAATACGGGCAGATCGATTCGCCCGACAGAAAGAGCTTGGGATCATTCCCGCCAACGCGAAGCTCAGTCCCCCCGAAGACAACATCAATAAATTTCGCGGACCCTTCCGCGACAACATCTACAAGTACCGCCCCTGGGATTCATTGGAGGAGGAAGAACAAGATCAGCTCGACCTTGAACAGGCTGTATTCGCTGCCATGGTCGATCGCATGGATCAAAATATAGGCCGGTTACTCGATAAGCTCGATCAGATCCAGGAACGTGAGAACACCTTGATTCTATTTTTTACCGACAACGGATCCTGCCCGTACGACTCGAACGTTGACTTCAATATCCCGCCCGGACCCGCGGAGTCGTATCGTACACTCTCTGCAGCCTGGGCGAATGTCGGTGACACGCCCTACCGTTTTTACAAACAATACGGACATGAAGGAGGCGCTCATACTCACATGATCGCCCATTGGCCCGCCGTTATTAAACCGGGAATCACCGATGCGGTTGCTCACCTGACCGATATTTATCCCACCATGCTCGAACTCGCTGGTACCGAATATCCTGATACTCTTGAAGGGAACCCCACTCCAACACTCGACGGCGAAACGATGCTACCCATCCTGAAAGGAGAAGACCGAAGTTCACCGGATATCATTGTGTCAGGCCATACGGACCGATTCCGAATGGTCCGCGTGGGCGACTGGAAGCTCGTACGGGTCAACGGAGACCCTTGGGAACTCTACAACCTGGCCGAGGACCCCACCGAGTTGAACAACCTCGTGAAAGATCACCCCGAGAAAGTCCGGGAATTGGTGAAAGCCTATGAAGACTACTTGAAGACTTAGGTTCGTTTCCGTTAAGGGCTAAAAAGCGAGACCCCTTAACGACTGCGGCCCTTCGCGATCAATTCCAGCGCCTCCTGCTCAAGCTCCTTCGCTTTCGATGGATAGCGGTTATACTGATCGCTCGATTCACTTAGATCTTTTTCCATATTGAAAAGGCTCCAAGGGCGCTCGAACCGTTTTCCTTTAGGCAATTGTCGACCTCCTGAGCCATTTCCAAGCACCAGTTTCCAATCGCCATCCCGAATGGCAAACATGGCCCCTCCCGAGTGGTGAATGACCGGAGCTCGCTTGAACTCATCGGAATCTCCGAACATCAATGGAAGGAAACTAAAGCTGTCCTGAGCAGCTACGTTCGCCGGAGGGAGTTTGGCATTGATCACGTCGGCTACCGTTGCAAAAAAATCAGTATGCGTGATGGTTTGTGCCGACGTCGTGCCCGCCTTCACTTTACCCGGCCACCTCACAAAAAATGGTACGCGGTGCCCTGCCTCCCAGATGTCGGCCTTGGTTCCGCGCAACTCGCCGTTGGCTGTATGATTCCCTTCGTAGTAACCTTGAACGGTACGGTCAGTGGCATGATCCGGTTGTTTCGGATCCGTTTGCCGATACATGTAGGACCCGTTATCACTGGTGTAGATCACCAGTGTGTTTTCCAAGATTCCCGCTTCGTCAATGGCATCGAGAATCTGACCCACCGTCCAATCCACCTGCATAACGAAATCCCCATACGGTCCCAGTCCCGTCTTACCTTGAAAGCGCGGATGCGGCAGCGCCGGTTTGTGCGGCGCCGTCAGTGGAAAATAGAGAAAGAACGGTTGCTCAATTTTCGACTGCTCAGCGATATACTTGGAAGCCCGTTCCGTAAGGGTATCCAAACAATCAATAAAGGAAAAATCCGAACCGACCTCTCCCTTTCTTAAATACTCCGGGAAACTCGTCCCCGGATGTATCCGATCTGGAAGCCCCGTAATCGTATGTCCTTCGACATAGACGTAGGGCGGAAAGTCGAGGGAAGCTGGAATAACCAGTGAGTAGTCGAACCCCACATCCACCGGCGAGTAATCGACGTGTTTGGCCCAATCCCATTCGCCATCCGTTTTCTGAAATCCCAAGCCCAAATGCCACTTCCCCACGATACCCGTCGCATACCCCTGTTTCTTCAAAAATGAAGCCACCGTTTCCCGACTAGTTTCAATAAGCGGCGCTCCGTAACCGTTAAGAACTCCTTGGGTCAGATCACTTCGCCAGCAGTAACGACCTGTCATCACCCCATACCGGGTTGGCGTGCAAACCGCTGAAGGCGAATGGGCGTCCGTAAATATCATACCCTCATTCGCCAAACGATTGAGGTTCGGGGTGGAAATTTTTGAATTCGGGTTCAACACCTGCACGTCGCCATAGCCCATGTCATCGGCCATGATGAATATAATGTTGGGTCGAGAATCCGCGAACGCCCCGCAAGTGGAAACCCACAGTAATGAAATGAGAAAGGATATAGTTTTCATAGTTTTTTTAGTCTCGGCTTCAGCCGGAGGATACAAGGATAGCTACCAAATGAAGCAAGGAGGGCAGCCTCATTCTGACCGATTATTATAAACCGTCTTGATTCACCCGATTGTAGAATGAAGGTTGCCGTCATCCGATCTTTTTATCCGAACGGTCCACAACCGGGACACATGAAACAAAAGGCGCAGCGTTCCTAAAGTTCCTCAATCGTGATATCCTTATACCAAGCTTCTGTCGGAGGCCCACTGTGAATTTGAACCGCGATGACTCCTTCTACAGGGATTTCATCATCTGGTTCATTCCAATCAACGGTCTTGTGCCCATTGAGCCAAAGCTGGATGTGACGGCCCTCACAACGAATGACATAAGTATTCCACCCTTCGAAGTTAATATACTGAGAAAACTTTTCCAAATCGGGACCCTGTAAAACTACGCGTCTGCGTGACTCGTCGTAAAGCGCGCCCCAGTATTTACCCCCCATGTCTGCCTGGTAACCAATGACTTCGTGGTGATTTGGGATCCGTTCAGTACGAAACTGAACGCCGGCATTGGCCCTGTCACCGACCAGTTTGAACTTAAGTCGCAGCTCAAAGTCGCCATACCGTTTTTTTGTACTGAGAAATTGGTTCTTGGGAATCGCGGTTTTCAGATTACCACCGACAATAGCACCGTCTTCAATTCGGAATGACTCAACCGGGCCTTCCCAGCCAGCAAAGGATTTTCCGTTAAAGATAGCTACCGGTTTGGCGGTGAGCACGAGGTTTAGGAATACGAAGAGTAGAGCTGAAATGAAGATTTTCATAACGAAAGTTATATCGAACGATTCGAGATTGCCCAGCTCAGAGTAACAGAGTTTAAATCTTTCTCAATGAATCCCAGGAAACACCTTCTAACCTATGGAGCTCTAGCACTCAGTTTCGCCCTCAGCGTTCAGGCATCCTTTCGAGAAACCGACGTAACGGTCGCTGATCGTGTCGCCGGTAAACTCGTGGTTCCCGTAAAAGGAAAAACTCAGGAGGCCGTGTTGATTCTCCATGGCTTCAATGATCACATGGACGGTGTAGGAGACCTTCAAAAGCAGCTCGCTCACGCACTGGCAGAAAACAAGATCGCCAGTCTCCGTATCAACTTCCGCGGCGAAGGCATCCGCAATGATAGCGTCATCACTTCAACCCTCGAATCGCGACTGGCTGATGGCGAATCAGGGTATAACTTTCTCAAGGCCAAGTTTCCGAAGGCGAAACTGGGAGTGAACGGATGGAGTTTGGGAGGAAGCACCGCCATCCTTCTCATTGGAACCCATCCGGAGTGGTTTCAATCCACCGTACTTTGGTCCAGCGGAGGCAGCAACTCTACTGATCAGTTGAAAGAAAGCCGCAACGCCGAGCGGAACGCCATGATCCAGGAAATTATAACCACCGGTAAAGCCACACAAAAAAGCTGGGTAGATATCACTTTGACCCGCGAGTTTTATGTCAGCTGGATCGGCTTCGAGTCGCTAGACTATCTTCCCCATTACCCCGGTGCATTTCTAGGCATCCGTGGGACCGACGACTTCTTGCCTCTCCACGAACCCGAGTGGATGAAAATCTTACCCGGGGGTCCCAAGGCCTATCATGTTCTGGGAGGCGCGGATCACATCTTCCAGGTACTGGAACCAGAAAAGAGTCAGGGTGATACGGTCGTACAGATTACAAGCGATTGGTTTATCAAAACATTAAGAAACTGATTGAAAAAGAGTCGTTTCCCAGTCTGGTTTTCGTTACGCCAGAATAAACGCCATGAACGATAAATCTCTTAACCGCTTTCGCAAAGTTGCTATCTGGGAAGGTATCTCTTTTATACTTCTGGTGTTCGTCGCGATGCCGATTAAATACGGACTGGGTATGCCTCAGTTCGTCCGCGTCATCGGCATGGCTCACGGGATATTGTTCATCGCCTATGTGATACTGCTCATCCAAGTAGCTATGGAGTATGATTGGTCGGGGAAGAAGTCCGCACTCGGGTTCATCGCATCACTCCTGCCTTTCGGCCCCTTCATCTTTGATCGCAAACTTGCACGCGAAATCACTGAAGCAGAGCTCGTGGACGCGACCATGGGAGAGTAGCGATTCATCGTCCCCAACAATAGGTAGGGCTCAACTACAATTCACCATAAGCCATTTCGTAGGCTGAAGGCGGCGGGACGACCTTGTATGTGGTTTCCAAAAAGGTAACTAGATCGATCATTTGCTGCACCGACATATTCTCGGTAAAATCGGGCATTTCGGAATTTCCGTCACGGTCCACGTAACTAGAGCGGTATTGCGGCCGAATAATATGGGACGGATAAATGATAGACGTGACCAGTTGGCCGTAAGTCTTTACCCGAGTCGTTTCACCCCCCAATACGACATGGATATCACGAGGCCTCACTGGCTCGACCAGATCTGTAACGCCAGCTATGCTATGGCAATTGATACATTCCAGATTGACGAACGTCATTTTGCCCATCTCTACGCTGCCCTCAGGAATACGAAAGCCCGCACCTGACTCCTTCGAAGGCATACATCCCACCGGAAATAGCAATAGAATCAGGCAAATGAAAAACACCATCCATATTACTTTGTGGGTCAAAATCAGGGTTCTCATAGGCTCCTTTCTGGTTTCAGAATAATCTACTTGGAAAACACCTCCTCGCAACGAACGGCCCGCACCTATGGCCTCCATTTCTTTACCCTATAAGCATTGTTTATGATCTCCATTCTATAAGGACACCCCACGACCCCATAGACAGGGCAAACCCGACCGGAGACTAGGGGATAATATTACCCATCCGAACATCCTCTAGTTATTGGATAACAGATACCTACAAATCACGAAATACGAAAAAAAATCCACTTATTTTCTGAATATAATCGAGCCGGCATCGTCACTCTCCACACAACAATCTAAATTGAATATGACGAAAAATACCCTCGGTGTACTCGGCGGCATGGGCCCTTTGGCCTCCGCCGAATTTATCAAGACTCTCTATGAGTTCAATATGTCTGAAAAAGAACAACACGCTCCGGCCTGTCTTTTATACTCGGACCCTTCGATTCCTGATCGAACCGAAGCCATTCTAAGTCGCCGCACGGCAGTCGTATCCCATCGTATCCTTGAGGCGCTTAAAAGCCTTCGCTCACAAGGAGCCACTCACTTCGTCATCGCCTGTATTTCTTCCCACTACTTCATCCACGATTTTCCAAAAGCGATCAAAGACTCCATCATTTCACTCGTCGAAGTCGCCCTCAGGGAGGTGCAAGCGTTTCCCGGCAATTGCCTGTTACTGGCAACCACTGGGACAGTTCAGGGACAAACTTTTCAGCGGCATCCCCTCTGGGACAGCCTCAATGGAAAGCTGATCATTCCGGAAGAGCATGATCAAACACTGATCCACAATTTTATCTATCAGCACATCAAGCCGAACCGCTCTGTGGTGGACGAAACCCTGTTAAAGTCCTTAAAGCAGAAATACAAAGTCGATGCCTTTGTCGCCGGTTGCACAGAATTCCACATGGCCAACAAACGCCTGCTGGAAAATGGGGATCCGCTGCTCCGCTTCATCGATCCGCTTTTCAGTATTGGAAGAGAGCTCCCGCGCCTCATGCGAACAGTCAGTTTCAAACAGTCCTAAACCCCATTACCTATCCATGAAAGAGGGCGCAATCGCATCGGCACAAAGCAATACGGATATACTCGGGCAACTCAAAGAATCATTCTGTATCCACTCAGAAAATACCGCAGTCGAAACGGCAACTGAGACCCTCAGTTACCACCAATTGCAAACCTGGGTGGAAACCCTGATGCAGCAGTGGCTGCCCACGCTACCATCGGAAAACGCTTCAGTGGCGGTTCTCTCTGACAGGCCGTTGGATTATATACCCGCAATGCTGGCTGCATTCCGAATCGGTGCCCTTTACGTCCCATTGGATCCGAAAGCCCCGCTTCAGCGACAGATACAAATACTGGAGGATGTTCAGCCAGACGTGATTGCCCTGGGCACCCTGGAGATGACTCCCCATGTAGGGGATGAATACACACAGCTCGTTTTGCCGAAGTTCGATCCTCTTCGTCAACGGCCTCCCGACCTTCAAGACATTTCAGGTATCTCCCAGGGAAAGCCCGCCTACCTCTTTTACACATCAGGGTCCACAGGCCGCCCCAAAGGAATTGTCGGCAAGTTATCCAGCCTCGGTCACTTTGCCGATTGGGAAGCGAAGACCTTTGGGATACACAATCAGTCAAGGATCAGTCAATTTACGACACCCACGTTTGATGCGTTTTTGAGGGACGTCATCACGCCCCTTAGTGTTGGAGGTACTGTGTGTATCCCGCCGCAACGACCTACCCTTATGGGATCCGATCCACTCTGGGAATGGATAGAGACCTCTCGCGTAAACCTGATTCATTGCGTGCCGTCCCTCTTTTCGGCGCTCCTGGATGGCCAGTGGGAAAAGAGACAGCTGCCAGATCTGAAACATATTCTCATGGCGGGGGAGGCACTCCCCCTTGGTCACGCCGCCCGCTGGATCTCAAATTTCGGAAACCGGATTCAACTCACAAACCTATACGGCTCTACCGAAACAACCATGGTCAAGCTCTTCCACCCCATAACTGAGACCGATATCCGAAACGGATTTATCTCCGTGGGGAAACCGATGAGCGAAACCGAAGTCGTAATCCTCAATGAAGCAGGTGAACTCTGCGAGGTCGACGAGACCGGAGAGATTTACATCGCGACCGAGCACCGCACCCTCGGGTACTTCAAACAGCCAAAAGTAAACGAAACAGTCTTCCAGGAGAATCGGTTCACACGATCCAAAGCCTACGCGACCGGTGACCTTGGAGCCCTTCAGGAGGATGGCAGTATCCGATTATTTGGCCGCAAAGACCGCCAAGTTAAGATCGGGGGTGTAAGAATCGAACCGGAAGAAATAGAACAGGCGCTACTGAAAAGTGAATTCGTCCACGCGTGTGCTGTCACCCTCAGTCGCGGATCTAAAACAGTGGGAAACTTGATCGCCAAAGAAGCGGTTCAAAAAGCAACCCAGTCGACGGATGCAGGTAGTAGCTTGATAGCCTACGTCGTACCAACCGGGAAGCCTACTCTAACCACTCTACGCGAACACCTCGCCGAACGGATACCTACAGCCGCCATTCCCAAAAAGTTTATTGCAGTCGATTCCCTTCCCCGAAACACCAATGGCAAAATCGACTACCAAGCGCTGTCGGGAATCGAAAATGGCAGCGAAATCAGAGATCAAGGCTACGAAGCCCCAAAATCGGAAACCGAGCGTGTGGTCTCCCAAATTTGGGAATCGACGCTTCAGGTCAAGAGAATCGGAAGAACAGATCATTTCTTTTCGCTGGGTGGCGATTCGCTCAAGGCGATGCAGGTCATCAATCGGTTGAGAGAGTACTCTCAAGGAACACTCAAAATCACGGATCTCCTAAAACACCCAACCCTTAAAGACTTTTGCCAAACTCTCGAATCCAGCCAGCTCAAGATACCCTCGGAACCCAAGGGTCACTGGTCCGACTTTGACACCGGCTCGACCATTCAATTTCCCCTTACTCCTTCTCAAAAAGGACTGTGGTTTCTTTGGAAAATGGATCCCGATAGCCCCTACTACACCTGCCAGGGGATCATTCATCTCAAAGGCCGTTTCGACTCAGATGCGCTCGCACTGGCATGGGATTACATCTCGCAAAGACACGACATCTTAAGGGTTAGATTCGGAAACGTATCTGGTTCCCCCCTACAGTCATTCTCAAACCATTCCGAGTCGTGGAAAAACGGTCACAGTCTTGAGGGCTTGGCTCCTCACGACGCGATTCAAAACATCCGGGATTACGCTAAGCAGGATGCGCAAATACCCTTCAATCTGGAAGGCGATAGCCTCTTGAGAGGAACCTTCTTTAAAATAGACGATGGTCACCACGCACTGCAACTGACCATGCACGAGATCACCGTAGATCTCTGGGCGATCCGGATTTTGATGAACGACCTCGCAGCCTGCTATCAACAGGCCTTGAACGGACAGGTACTTTTTCTGGAACCCAAAGGCCCGAGTTTTCGGCAATACCTCCAATGGCAAACCAGCAAGTCACAGGACCATCAACTTCTTCAGGATGAGCATCATTGGAAAACCGAATTATCCGGTGAGCTTCCGGTGCTTGACCTTCCTTTGGACCACCCCCGTTCAGCATCGCCGAGTTATCATGGAAAGACCGTGCATACACTCTTGAGCGAGGATCTCAGCAGTCGGCTCAAAACACTCGGTCAACAGGAAGGTCACACGCTCTACGTTACGTTATTAGCCGGATTTTTCTGGATGCTCAATCGCTACTCCGGCCAGCAAGATATCATAATAGGAAGCCCTATCGCTCAAAGAGATCATGCCGAAAGCGAACATCTGTTTGGCTTTTTCCTAAATATGCTTCCGATTCGGCAAACCGTGGATGGCTCTCTTAGCGCCCAAGCATTCCTGAAGAGCGTCAAATCCAAGGTTAATGGTGCGTTGGAAGCGTCCGGGTATCCGTTCAGCAGTATGCTTGAATGGACCCGATCAGCCCGTGACACGAGTGTATCTCCCGTGTTTCAGGTGATGTTCAACATGCTGAGCTACGCGGACCCGGAACTCGACTATAAAGACTTTTCAATCGGCTACGAAAGCCTCGAAACCGGACACACCAAATACGATTTCTCCCTCTACGCCCAAGAATACGGCGATCAGATATTCCTGCAAATCGCGTATCAAACGGAACTGTTTGACGAGGAAACCATGGAACGGTTCCTCAGGAATCTGGAGACTTTCTATACTTCCCTGACTGAAGCCATTGACCGCCCCCTTCGGGACCTCAATTCAATCCACCCTACCGAGTGTAAACTCCTTCTGGACATGGCTCAGGGTTCGAAAATGCAGGCTCACGCATCTGATTCATTAATCGATCTTTTCGAGCATCAGGCCCAAACACATCCGCAAAGAACGGCCCTCATCCACAATGGCATGGAGCTCTCCTATGGTGCCCTGAGCCATCTGGTCAATCAACTGGCCCTTAACCTTCAGGACATTCCTTTTTCCCATAACAAACCTATCATCCTTTCTTTACGCAGGTCTTTTCATATGGTCGCAGGGGTCCTGGCAGCAATGAAGCAGGGCTTGAGCTATACCTACCTCGACCCGGGTTACCCTGAGGAAAGAAACTTAAACATCTTAAACGATGTTTCGCCCGACATTATTATAACCGATCAACCGGAGATCTTTTCTGACACTCAGGCTCAGGTAATGCCATGGAGCGATTCTCACCCGCCATCCCAGGAGCAAGTCGATGCAATCCCTAGTACCTCCACCTCAAGTTCGGATTCTTTCTGCCTTGTTTATACCTCCGCTTCTACAGGAAAACCCAAGGGAGTCGTCATAATGGAATCAGCCATTCGCAATCGACTCGAATGGATGTGGGAGGAGTACCCGTTTTCCAATGACGAGGTTATGATCCTCCAAAAGTCACTGAGTCTGGTGGCATCGACCTGGGAGTGCCTCGGTGGACTTCTCCAGGGAATTCCCACCGTGATTGCCGATCACGAAAGCGTCATAGACCCCATCTCGTTCAGCGGATTGTGCTCCACCCATCGAGTATCTCGAATCTATGGGTCTCCCTCTCTTTTTTCAGGGGTTATCGCCCAGAAAGAAAAAGACCCCGCCCTATTCCAGTCGCTGAAACTCGCCTTCACCAGTGCCGAACCGATTACGCCTGAACAAGTGGGCGACTGGAACAGCCTCTTTGATGGCGTTCCCCTGATTAATCTTTATGGTTCCTCGGAATGCTCGTCGAACGCACTCCAATTTCGATGCTCTGAACCGACCGCCTCACAACCGCGGGTCCCGATCGGTCGTCCGCTACCAAACATGAATGCCTATGTGCTGGATGACTCTCAGAACCTCCTGCCCAAGGGTGCCAAAGGTGAGCTCTGCATCGCTGGTGCCTGTCTGGCAAAGGGCTACCTGGATTTAGACGCAGAGACGCAGGCCAAGTTTATACCAGTAGACCCTCAGCGATTCGGCTATGACCGTTTATACCTGACCGGAGACCTCGCCCGCATGCGGCAGGATAATGAGTTGGAGCTTCTCGGAAGAACCGATTTCCAGATCCAACTGAGGGGATTCAGAATAGAACCCGGAGAGATTGAAAACGCTTTGAATTCGATTCCGGACATTCGGGAGTCGGCCGTGCAGGTTTTTAGATCTGCGCAAGGGGAAACCAGGTTGGGCGCTTGCGTGGCGTGCGAACCGACGGTGGATGAAAGCCAAATCAGAAAACTCCTGAGATCGAAAATACCCGACTATATGATCCCCCACAGCATAGTCATCGTTGATAACTTGCCGCGGACTGAAAGTGGAAAGATCGATCGAAAATCTCTGCAGTTTGAGGATACATTGGAATCCGATGCAGAATCTTTACCACGGGTGGACCCACGTTCGCTCGAGTCGATTTTGGCTCACCTCTGGCGACAACAATTAGGCAAATCAGAGATCGGAATTGATGATAACTTTTTTGATGTGGGAGGTCACTCCCTCATGGCAGCCCGACTATTTGCGGAAATCGAGAAAATCTCGGGTAAAGCCTTTCCCGTGAGTATCCTGTACCGGGCTCCGACTATTCGTGGTTTGATTGCCTACCTCAAAGAGGACGGTATCGACAGGCTGTGGTCGACCCTCGTTCCAATGAGAGCAGAGGGATCACAACCTCCGTTATTTTGCGTTACGCCCTGGGATGGCAATGCGATCTACTTTCGGAGTTTGCCCAAATATCTGGACCAAGACCAACCTATCTATGGACTGGAGCCCTTGGATTCCACCGGTGGCCCACGCACATTCACATCCATTCATGAGATGATCGAACAATACCTTTCCGACTTAACCACCTTTTATCCCGTAGGCCCGCTATCATTATGCGGATTTTCCGGTGGGGGGGTGATCGCGTGGGAAATGGCACACCGCTTAAAGTCAGCCGGACGGGAAATAAAGGGCTTGTACTTTTTCGATACCTCCTACCCCGGACACAAGGAGGCCCTCGAGAATGGATACTCCCGCAATGACCTCAGGAAGAAAAAGATTAAAGCTCACCTCCAGGCGATTTCGGCAAAACCCGGTTTTCGAAAACTGAGTTACGGCCTGGAAACGATCGCCTTAAAGATACGCTTTCACCTCAGTCAAAAGAACAGCGAATCTACCGAAGCTCATGAAGAAGAGCACCGGGCGATGGAGGCAAACCGCAAACACTTCGAAGAGTATTCGGCAAATAAATACGAGGGCAAAGTTGTGCTTTTGAAAGCCAAGGAGAGACGATTCGAAACCATACTGGATCCCACAATGGGTTGGTCCGCCCACACACAACACGACGTCGAAGTATGCGAAATCCCCGGAGGTCACAATACCATGCTTCTGCCACCGCATGACGTCAGGCTCTGTAAAGCCCTCCAATTTTACCTGAACACAAACCGTTGAGCATTACCCCCATGACCATAAATAAATCCTGCGTCAGAGTGTTACTCATATTGTTTGTTGGCCTACTGGGAATCGAATACAAACTGTCTATGGCAGGCATCGAACCTTACCCTACGGTGATGTATCCCGAGTTCAGTCACTTGCTCCCACAAACCCGGAGTATCCCCGTCAACAAACCTGATTTTGTGGTTACCTTCGAAAACGGAGATACTGAAAAGTTGAACTACTATGAGCTGTTTAACAATGTCCCCATTTCCCATGTTAATCATCTCGTCGTGTTGAACCTGAACCCGGATTCCCGGGTTCGTCCGGAACAGTTTCAAAACAAGGACTTCAGAACCTTTCAGTTGGGTCGCTACACGTTCGAATGGAGGCACACTCCGAATTCGTACACCCGGGAAGAAATCCAGGAGCGGGATACCTTCCTCAAAGAAAGAATCCGAATCGTAACCGGCAGAGAGGACATAGATTTTCTACATATCACATGGTACGAGTACGACTTTAAATTCGGCGAGGGGCGAGATCTTGAAAATCGACGTAAACGTTACGAAGCCAGATTCAACCTGGATGGAAAGGGCGCCGCATGAGTACCCGATCGATCAACCCACTGGGCACCTTCGACCGGTGGCTATTTGAGAGTTATCAGCTCAATGCCAATCACTGGGGACTATTTCGAATCACCTATGCCTTGTACATGCTCGTATTCGTGGGGCTCCCGGAATTGACCTACCTTGCCGGCCTGCCGGACGCCTTTTTCAATCCTCCCAGAATTAGCATCGGCCAACTTGCGTCGGGTTACCCCGGCTATGCATTCCTGCAAATACTGGGCCTGCTCATCGTTGGACTCTTCCTCTGTATTCTGTTTGGTTACCGAACAAGAACCGCGTCGATCGCAGGAGCGACCTTGGCGGTTTTCGCCAAGAGTTTCGTGTATTCAACGGGGCAGATAAACCATGACTTTATGATATGGATGGTTCCTGTCGCCGGCGCCTTCGCAAATTGGGGAGCTGTTTACTCCCTGGACTCAAAATCGACTGAGAAAAAAAACTCCGAAGTGCACAACTGGCCGATCATGTTTCTGGTCATTGCGTTTACCTTCGCATTGGCATTGTCGGGCTACAAAAAGTACCTGGGCGGCTGGGCCAGCCTGGAGTTCGCTGCCGTCAACCAATCATTTATCCGCAACTACATCGTAGTCCAACGAGAGTATCTGATGGCGCCCCATATGATTAATTTCGATAGTTTTATATTCTGGAAGGCATTAGACTACTTAACGCTCGTTTTCGAAATCGGCATCGTCGTCGGAATTGTATTCCCCAAAGTCTTTCGCTGGTTCCTTCTGGCGACCGTAGGTTTCCACGCGTCCAACCTCCTCCTGCTCAATATCGACTTCTCTTTCAACTTCGCGTTCTACGCCCTTTTCCTTCCCTGGAATCGCATCGAGGGCTGGGTGAAACTTTCGCGAATCGGCACACTGCTCGATTCCACGATCCAACCGAAGGTTGCCTGGGTGGTTTCGTTGGCCTACCTGATCTTTTTCCTACTCACGGAAAGCTCTCTGGCAACTTTCTCTTTCGGACTCGTGGGGGTAGACTACCTCGAAAACGCCGTGTTTAGAACGTCCCTTGCAGCAACCATTGCAGCGTGGCTCATCTTCGATTTTCTAACACATCTAAGATCCCGCGAGAAACAAACGAACAGGCACGTCGCCCCGGGCAGCGCAACGCTAAACAGTCCACTTGTTAAATAGCGTGTAGGCAGCTTTCAGGTCATTCACCCAATCGCCCTTAGGCTCGTTCCAAGCCTGCTCCACAACCAGGTAGCCTTGGTAGTGTTTCTCCAGCAGGTGGCTCAGAAACGAATCAAAGTCAGTGACTCCCTCGCCGAACACCACCGTATCATGTCCCTTCCCGCGTTCTTTGCAGTCCTTTAGGTCAACGTGGAGAATGCGTTTGTGAAATTTATCAATGACTTCGTGCAAGTTCACATTCACTCCTTCGAAATGACCGGTATCCAGACACATCCCGATATTCGGCGAATCGATGGCTGCGAACACCTCTTCATAGTCGGCTATATTTTCGAGCACATTATTCGCGTGATTTTCAAGAACCACAATCATACCCATTTCCTCCGCAACGGGCGCCAACTCCTTACACACTTCTATCACAGATTTTAGTCCTCCTTCAGTACCACGCCGCGAACCGGTGCACTTGACGATACGGCAACCCAAGGTTTCACAGCCTTGCAACAATTGCATCTTATGGGACAGATCTTTGATGATGCCATTGCGCCCTTCTCCGCCAAATCCAGTCCCTTGCAGGCTGATAGGCGTAAGCCCCGTTTGATAACAGCGTTGACGTATCGACTCCATATATCGCGGCACCAGTGTATCAGGATACCACAGATTGAATTCCACATTCTTAAAACCGAGTTCAGGTATCACTCTGAAAGCCGGTTCATGCCCATGATTACCAAATCCATCGGTGCAGATCGTGGCGATCGCCAACTGGATACCTTCGCCCCCGGAATATAGTTGGGACTCTCTGCCAATACCTCCGGCTTGGGCTCCCAAGAAACCGGAGACGGTAAGTCCTGCAGCCGCACGGCTAATGAATTGGCGCCTGGAAAGGGCTATTTTTTTCATAATGGTTCTAAAACTTAAAGGGTAACAGACTTAGAAACTCGGATCTTGGTAGATTTGGACAGTTTTGAGGGATCTTGGCCACGATCCCCAACAAACGCCATCCGATTTTCCAATAACCCGTGTCGGCCCTCGCCTCACGCATTAGCAGACCTAATACCCCCTATGAACATTAGATTGAAATTACCGCGAACTTGAAATGAAACGGTAGTTCAGCAGACTTATGAATCATGAATGAAGAAGTTGAAACTGACGATTCGAGTATTGTAGCCGGTATTAAAGCCCATCCCTGGATAACTGGTATTTTCGTTTTCTGTGTCATACTGTGGACCGTTATCGCCATCGTCTTCCTACCCGAGGCGTGGTCAATGACCCGAAGAATCGCTGCTGGATTGATATGGGGTCTCTTTTGCGCGATCATTGTTACCGCCACCAGAACGGTCGGAAATACGGAAGACTTACAGGACAGGAACGATTAATTTGCCCACTCGGACTGAACCTTTAGTTCAGAAAGATTTTGGCTCGCATCGTTTTCTGGGCGCGGCACACTGAATTTTTTACCTGAAATCCCCATGCTAAAACCCAAAGAAAAACAAAACTCGGTTGAGTTGTATTTTATGGAGGCCCGCTCGAAGCTCATTGATATTGCAGCCTTCATGGATCGGGTAGAACGAGATGGTGAGACAGACGACTACCGTTACCAGGCCTTTTTGGACGCTCTCAAGGAATTGAATTCTGAAAAACGGGCGGAATCCGTGCTGCTCGCGCTCAGCGATCCTACGACAGAACCTATCCCGGTTGCTACCACCAAGGCAGCCAGTGGAGCATGGCCCGATAAACCCCGATGAGATATATTGAACCACACGCTCACATGGTGAGCCGCACCACCGACGACTACATGGCCATGGTCGTAGCGGGCTGCAAGGCAGTCTGCGAACCCGCTTTCTGGGCGGGGTTCGACCGGAGCTCGGTAAATGGATTTTACGACTACTTCTGCCAGCTCACAGACTACGAGCCTAAACGCGCTGCCAAATTTAAGCTACCGCATTACTCCTGGCTCTGCATCAATCCCAAGGAATCGGAAGACCTCGTCTTAGCCCGGGAAGTCATCGCCATGATCCCGGATTTTATGGGACGCGAGAACGTTCTCGGAATCGGTGAAATAGGACTCAACAAAAACAGCCGCAATGAACTCACGATTCTCGAAGAGCATGTGAATCTGGCGGCCGAGCACGGCCAGCTCATTCTGGTTCATACCCCCCATTTGGAGGACAAACTGAAAGGGACCCAACTTATCGTGGATCTTATCAAAAACGATTCCCGGATCGATCCTAACAAGGTTCTGATCGACCACGTGGAAGAGCACACGGTTAAATACGTTATGGACGCCGGCATGTGGGGAGGACTCACCTTGTATCCAGAATCCAAATGCACCTCTCCCCGGGCAATCGACATCCTCGAAAATTATGGGGCCGATCGTTTGTGGATGAATTCCGCCTGCGACTGGGGAATCAGTGTGCCGCTCGCGGTCCCCTATGCCGCTCAGGAAATGCGCCGCCGGGGATACGACGACGAGACTCTGGATCAGGTGTTCTTCAAGAACCCGGTGACCTTTTTGAGCCAGTGCCCGAACTTTACCGTTCGCGGTTAAGCGAAATCCTAAACAGACCTTTCCCCCTATGCGGCTAGCCAACCACAGTCACCTTGCCTATTGCACGAATATCCATCGCGGAAGCTCCTGGGCTGAAACGATTGACTCACTCGATAAGTTCACACTTGCAGTCCGCGATCAGGTATCTCCCGAGGAACCCTACGCCATTGGTCTAAGACTGGGAGCCTCAGCAGCCAAAGAACTTTCCGATCAGGCGACGATGCTGAGCTTTCAAAAGTGGCTCGAGAAAAACAACTGTTACGTATTTACGATTAACGGGTTTCCCTACGGAGATTTCCACGGGACCCGGGTAAAAGACCAGGTTTACCGGCCGGATTGGACCTCCCCCGACCGCCTCGCTTACACGAATCTCCTGTTTGATCTCCTGTGCGAGATGTTACCGGCCGGCATGGAAGGCAGCGTCAGCACCCTGCCCGGCTCTTTTAAACGATTCATCACTGAAGACCCCCAAAAGACCGCGATATTTGACAACCTGATCGCTCAAGCGGAGCACACCGCTCGTTTAAGCGATCAGACAGGCCATGATTTGCACTTGGGCTTGGAGCCGGAACCTTTGGGATACTTCGAAACGAGTAAGGAGTCGGTAGCGTTTTTTCAGGATCTTCTTGCCTACGCACCCGGAAAAAGAGACCTCATCCTCCGTTACCTCGGAATCAATTATGACACCTGCCACCTGGCTGTAGAATATGAATCGCCAGAGGAGTCGCTCGGCAGGTTAGTCGACCATGGCATCCGCATCAGTAAAATCCACTTGAGCTCTGCATTGAAAGTGGCCGACTTCACATCAACCACCCTCGATGCCTTGGGTGGATTCTGCGAAGAAACGTATCTCCATCAGGTTATCGCACGAACAGGGGATCAGCCATTGGAGCGCTATGAGGATTTGGACATCGCACTGGAGGCCCGACAACGCGGTCTCGATAAGGCTGATGAGTGGCGCATTCACTTTCACATTCCCCTGCACGCTCAGCCCGAGGCACCTCTGCGCTCTACCAGCGACCATATCCTGGGTACTCTGGACTTTCTGAAAACCAAGCCGGATACCTGCCATCATTTTGAGATGGAAACCTACACCTGGGAAGTACTTCCCGGTGATTTGGGAAAAACCGACGTCGTCGATCAGCTAGTCAAAGAATACGAATGGACGCTGGCCGAGTTTGAGAGCCGGGATCTCAGGATCTAGCCTTTCCAGAGTCGCCAGCTTTCAGAGCGCAAAAAAATACTCGCAGGTTTGTGAAAGTCGCATTCCCTTAGTCCGATGATAGATTTCCGTTCCTGGTTGGTTCTCGGCCGCGTATCCAACCTATCCACCGTATGGTCCAATACTTTGTGCGCCTGGATACTGGGCGGTGGGAATGATTTGAGAACCTTGGGATTCCTGCTTGTGGGAATGAGCCTTCTCTACGTCGGCGGTATGTACCTGAACGATTTCTATGATGTCGATTTTGATACGCAGTTTCGCCCTGAACGCCCGATACCTGCGGGGAAAGTAAAGCGGGTTTCCGTTCTGATCGCCACGGTGGTGGTGTTCGCGCTCGGATCATTGTGTATGTTACTGAGTCATAAGGATGCCCTGCTCTATGGTTTTATTCTTATAGGCCTCATCGTTCTTTACACCATAATCCATAAACAAACCATCGCGGGAGTACCCGTCATGGCGGCCTGTCGCACGTTGATCTACCTGGCAGTGGGGGCCGCAAGTCCTACTGGGATAACACCTACCATTTGGGGCGCCGGAATCATCATGTTCTTCTACGTTCTGGGAATCACCGCTTTGGCAAGAAATGAGTCCAACTCCCTCAAGGTATCTGCCGCAGGATCCGCTTTTCTAATCTGTCCGCTCATTGGAGTCATCTATGTAGCGGGGCCTCCCTACCATCCCGCTTTCCCGATCTACCTGCTAATTTTGGCACTTTGGATGGCACGCACCTTTTCCAAGGCCAGAGCTGGCGGACAGTTGATCATCGGCAAAACGATTGGCCCTCTGCTCGCAGGAATTTGCCTAATGGACTTGGCAATCCTATCGAGTATGCATCTAGTAGCGCTTCCCATACTGGGAACGATTCTGGGATTCTTCGTCATTGCGATGATCGCTCAGAAACGCATACCAGCTACCTGATAGATTTACACATGCCCGATTTTCTACCCATAGAATACCCCATTCAAATACCCTACCAACTCAGGGTATACTTCACCAAAGGCGTATTCGACACCGCCAATCCCCTGTTTCGCGACCTCTCCTGCACCCGTGAAAGTGGCAACCGCCGCAAGATCCTCATCTATATCGACGAAGCGGTCAGCCAATCGAATCCAGAACTGCTCGATCAGATCTCTGCCTACTTCAGCCACCACGAAAACGACCTTCGGCTGATGGGAGTACACACCCTCAAAGGTGGGGAAGCTCTTAAAAACGATCCTCAGGTGGTGGATCGCATCTATGCGGATATCGAGAACAACCGCATCTGCCGCCACAGTTTTGTCGCCGCTATCGGCGGAGGTGCCCTACTCGATACGGTTGGGTTCGCAGCTGCGACTGCCCATCGGGGAATTCGCCACCTGCGCCTGCCGACTACCACACTAGGTCAAGCCGATGCCGGCGTGGGCGTAAAGAACGGCGTAAACTTTAACCATAAGAAGAACTTCATCGGTACCTTCGCACCGGCATTTGCAGTCATCAATGACTTCAACTTTCTCGCGACCCTCCCTGCAGTACATATGCGCAATGGCTACATTGAGGCCATCAAGGTGGCGCTCATTCGCGATTCTGAATTCTTTACCTGGATCGAAGAAAACGTCGCAGCGCTGAAGCGTTTTGAAAAAGCAGCCATGGAGGAGCTGGTCTATCGTTGTGCCAAACACCACGTTGCCTTTATCGCCACCTCAGGGGATCCTTTTGAGATGGGCTCCGTCCGCCCTCTCGATTTCGGCCACTGGGCAGCCCACAAGCTGGAGCAACTCTCCGACTTTGCCCTCAGTCATGGAGAAGCCGTCGCAATCGGAATCGCTATCGATACGCTCTATTCGGAACAGAAGGGATTCCTGAGCTCTGAAAATGCTACCCGTATTCTCAATCTTCTCCAGGAGCTGGATTTCGAAATCTATTCCGAATACCTGGAGCAAAAGAACGGAAAACGGTTTCCCTATGTCCTGGAAGGATTGGAAGAATTCCGCGAACACCTCGGCGGGTTACTCACCATCACCCTTTTGAAAAAAATCGGTTCCCGGTTCGAGGTTCACGAAATCGATAACGATACCGTTCTCCAAGCCATCGAGCGTTTGAAGAAACTATGAACCGGACGGCGGTCATCAATGTCGTAGGCCTGACCAACGGCCTTTTAGGTGACCACACACCCCGCATGAAGGCGTTTGCGGATCGTGGACACCTCAGCACCTTCAAGCCCGCGTTTCCCGCAGTCACCTGCACCGCTCAATCCGATTTTCTAACCGGCAAATCCGCAAGCGATCACGGAATCGTGGCCAATGGGTGGTACAACCGCGAATACAGTGAGGTGCATTTCTGGAAACAGTCCAATCACTTGGTCGAGCAGCCAAAGATTTGGGACGCACTAAAAGCCAGAGACCCCAGCTTCACCTGTGCCAAGATGTTCTGGTGGTACAACATGTATTCATCCGTTGACTACAGCGTGACGCCACGCCCCATATATCCCGCTGACGGCCGGAAATTCTTCGACGTCTACACCCACCCGATGGACATGCGGGAGGAGATTAAAAAGGACCTGGGAGAATTTCCATTCCACACTTTTTGGGGACCGAAAGCCGGTATCGAATCCTCCCAATGGATCGCCGCCTCCGCCAAATGGATCGAAGAAAAACAGCAGCCCACGCTGAACCTGGTATACCTTCCCCACCTCGATTACAACCTGCAGCGTTTGGGGCCGCACCATCCGGCGATCGCAGAAGACTTGCAAGCAATCGATAAGGTGGTCGGTGAATTGATCGATTTTTTTGAAACCCGCTCCATCCAGATTGTTTTGCTCTCCGAGTACGGAATCACGGAGGTCGATACCCCCATTCACATCAACCGGGAGCTCCGAAAACAAGGATGGATCACCATCAAGGATGAGCTGGGCCTCGAACAACTCGACTGCGGAGCCAGCGATGTGTTTGCGGTGGCCGATCATCAGATAGCGCATGTCTATGTGAAGGACCCCACAATGGTCAGCGAGGTGAAAGCCCTGTTGGAATCCATCGACGGCATCGAACGGGTGCTGGACAGTTCCAGTAAACCGACGTTCGGTATCGATCATGATCGGGCCGGAGATTTGATCGCCATTGCTGAACCGTCTGCCTGGTTCACCTACTACTATTGGCTGGACAACAAGGTGGCACCCGACTTTGCACGCTGTGTGGATATCCACCGTAAGCCGGGTTACGATCCGGTGGAACTCTTTATCGATCCCACGATCAAGGCGCCACTGCTCAAGATCCTCGGGTTCCTCGCAAAGAAGAAGCTGGGCTTTCGCGGCCTGCTGGACCTGATCCCCCTCAATGCCAATTTGGTCAAAGGTTCACACGGCCGTATTCCGGAAGATTCGGATGACTGGCCTGTTTTCATAAGCCAGACCGAGACAGGAACGCCGAACTGTTCGACCGACGTCTACGATCTTATCAAACACCTGATCACGGACTAAAGACGGAAACCGCTTTGGTTAAATCTCGCGGATAAAGATGTCCTTGAAGTGCATCTTCAATTCGTCCTTGGCGTGCAATTGCAGTGCAATGAAGCCGCGCATGCCGACACGATATTTCCGATGCACCTCATCGTTGAGTAGTCCTTCACCATCGAAATCCGATACGACCATGCTGTTGAGCGTCGTCGTTATTCGAGTCCCTTCGCAGCGGATGATCAGTTCATTCCACGCATTCGGCTGGTCCGCGTAGTAGAAAACCCACTCTTCGGGTCCCATCTCCGGACCGATTTTCCAATCCGGCATACTCGGACTCACCCAGCGTTTCGTTTCGCGGGTTTCGTCGTAAATCAACCCGGTTCTCCAAGGCAATGGCGGATGAATATCCACCTGCGGACCATCCATCGTAAACGCTTTGGGACCATCCGGATCGGGGTTCCAACGACTGCGCACCTGAACCCCACTGTTTCCACTCGATTCGCGGAAGGCTCTAAACTTCAACTTCAACTCAAAGTCCTCGATCTCCAAGGCATGGCGCAACCACACCGAATTGTGGTCTTTATTCCCCATCGAGTCGCAAACGATAACTCCATCTTCCACCCGCCAGAAATTTTTGCCGGCATCCGCTTCCAGCGACTCCACCGTCCAGTCCGTGAGATCCTTACCATTGAAAAGCGGAGCCCAGTTCATGTCTTTCGTCATGCCGACATAGATGCCAATGATCGCCCCTGCAGAGAGAAGCACGGTACCTACAATGATGCGATTGATGATGGATTTGGCAGATAAATTCATGGCTGTGATAGCTTAGGGTATAATCAATAAACAGAAACTTAAAATGAGACGCAATGCAATGCAGCAGGAACTTCAGCCACAGAATCTTTGACTCGTCTGACGCTCGTCGATCTGATTTACCGCTGAAACAACCGCGCTTCCATACGCAACCATTCATCTATTCCCATCTTCGCAGTCCACTCGACTGGCAAGGTCATTCTTAATAAAAAATCCACCAAATTTATCCATGAGCGATACACAAACCGTAGCCGGAAAAGTCATAGTCATCACCGGAGCCTCCAGCGGAATCGGTGAAGCAACCGCCCGCCACCTGGCAAGCCTCGGCGCAAACGTCGTTTTAGGCGCGCGCAGAACCGAAAATCTGGAAACCATTTGCGCCGCTATAAAGGATGCAGGCGGCTCCGCCACTTACCAAGCGACTGATGTGGTAGACCTCGACAGCGTCAAAGCCCTGGCCGCCCACGCGGTAGAGCGACACGGACACATTGACGTGCTGATTAACAATGCCGGCATCAACACACTGGGGGCCATCGAAAAGCTTCAGGTCGAAGCCTGGAATCGTATGATCGACGTGAATATCAAAGGTCCTCTTAACGGGATCGCGGCTGTGCTGCCGGGTATGCAAGCGCAGGGCAGCGGTCACATTATCACCACCTCGTCCATCGTCGCCCACCAGGGCATGTCTTTCATGGCGGTCTATAGTGGCACCAAGGCTGCCGTGAGATTCATCCACGAAGGCTTGAGACAGGAAGTCGGCATTAATATCCGTGTCAGCATGGTCTCACCCGGCGGTGCCTACACGGAAATCGGCACCGACGATGATCCCGAAGCCCTGGAACACCTGATGAAGGAGTTCGAAGGCCTCACCCTCCTCGACCCCATCGACGTAGCACGCGCCTTCGCTTTCGCCATCAGTCAACCCCCTTCCGTCGACATCAATGAAATCATTGTCCGGCCCACCGCACAGAAGGCGTAGCAATTTTCAGGCTGCGGACAAAGGGCGTTGCGATGTTACGCAGTAGCCAAAAATCAACTCACCTAAGGTGCCTGGCGTGTTAGCATTTTCAATTATCCCACTTGCCGCCCGGGAATACAGTAGCAATGCGAACAAATTCTGGCTTAGAGTCACCAGTATGTGCGAAATGGGCCTTATTCGGCGCCAACCACAAGTGGAAATTTAGCAACATCTTGTGTAGATTGAAAGAGGTATCAAGATCAACAATTTGATTATTTTCACCGACTACGATAAGCGCGTTGGTTCAAACCTTTGCTAGCATTTCTTTGGTTTGCAAAACTCCAACGGGGTCTTGAACAACGCGGCTATCTGGTCATCTCCGTGAGCATGGACATTCAACAGCCGGGCATGCCAATCTAGTGTGAGCTCCGGAAGCTTCTCTCCCGTGAATGTGAGACAAGTGGAACCGATTACAATCAATGAACTCAATAGGTCTGGTTTCTCTATTGCAGTTTGGAGAAGAACCCTGCTGCCAAAACTAAATTCAATAGCCTTTACTGTCTTTAATCCGAGGTGATCGACTAGAGCTAGGAAATTGCTTGCTGCGATCTCTACGTTAAGTGGATTTCCCAAAGGACTTGATCTTTCCGTGGCCGTGGAGATCCATCACATAGACCGAACAGGTGTCTTCAAAATCAGAAATGAAGGGCTTCTAGCTTTGCGACGACATAGTCCATCCATAAAGAAAGAAAAGAGGCTTACCTTCTCCGGAAACTTCATAATATTTATCTATGTTACCGAGTCTTACAGTCTCCGCGATTCTGGGTGTCTGGGACCAGCATGGTGCGATTAGAACGATGAATGTCAGGGCTGCTAAAATTCTCATAACTATATTTCTGTCAACGCTAAGTGCAGGCGATAGCTGCGGAGATGAGCGTAACAGGCATTGCCTGGCACGTATGGTTGGTATCACTTGGTTTCATCTTTTCTCTCCCAAGGGATTGGTGTGTAATAGTGAAATATATTATAACCTTCGCTGTTTAAGCATGACTTGTAAAAGTCGAGCCAATCACTTCCAACCAATTCCTCCATCTCTGGATTGAATGATGGCTTCCTTATCAGAATATGTTCCTGATCATCCGTTATAAACCCAATGTTCGATGTTCGGAAGATAACTCTGTCTTTCGACATTGATGCCTCACTAGCCTCTGATAGGACAAGAATGGCTTGGTTTGGAGGTGCTTGGCTTATAAATAGATTTGATACTTCTGTTTTGAAATGAACGTCTACATTATGCTGAATACCGACCCATGGTTCATAGTCATACTCCCGATAAACAATTGAGGTAATTGTCGGATAACGACCAATGTCTTCGCCTTGATCTTTTGGAGATCGTGGACGCCTAATTTTCCGACATATTTCTTCAAGGTTATCCCGAAGCAATGATAACGCTATTTGGTAATCTGCTGGGCTAATGTCGTCAGGACTCACAAAGACATCCCAAACGTACCCTGTCTTGTAAGTTCCCCCTATTGGAAATTTTCTGTCCTTAGCTTCTTTGATCCCTATCCTAGATAAGGTCTCCTTTCCTTCCAAGTTTTCGTAGTATATTAGGGGATCAGAAAGCTGAACGAATCGGTCTTCTTTCGTATAAAGTTTGCTGTAAACTGGAGTTCTCTTGAAGGACTTATCTACTTGCTGCCATTGGCTCCCGTCGTAGAAATGTAGCTCAAGTTGGGCTTGGTAGGTTCCTACAGGCCACGCGGCTCTCGTGACTGTCTCTGTTATCTTGATCGCTTTTTTGTCGGGACCTTCAATAGAGAGGATATCATTGTGCCACGTTTTCTCGCTAAACGAACAGCCGGAAAGGTAGATGGTGCAAAGAATCAAAATTGCTGCCGTAAATTTCATTTTCTCCAATGCTAACGAGAGCTGCCCTGGGGAGTGCAGCGTAACTCGGTTAGCTCATCTGCCTGCCTGGGTATCAATTTATTTTGTCGTGTGTCTCTGGCTCAACTGCCGGGACTTTTTTGAGAAGCTTCTTCAACTTGGTTTTGCTTCCTCTTTTTGCTCTTTCCTCCAGATAGTTCTGGGTGGAAAGTGCGGACATTTTCTCAGCCACTGCGGTCGAGATGAATTGATTGATCGAGACACCCTCCTTTTCGGAAAACTCTTTGATGTGACGGTGCAGGGAATCTGGAAGTCTTAGACTTAATGAACTCATAATAACTTCTCCTTCTTTAGGTATTCTAGTGGTGTAACAGCTTTGACTCCAAATTTCGTGGAGCCGTTGAAATCTTTGGTGTTGTGTGTGACGATTCTGTTGGATTCGGAAACAACGGCGAGTTCGAGAATCATATCATCCATGGGATCCTTGAGAAACGGTCGCCATAGAAAGTAGGAGGAGTGCGGGGAGCCGAGTGCAACGATTGAATCTAGAATCTGGTCAATTTCGGTCTCGGTGAAACTTAGCTGATTCTCTGGTCTTTTCAGAACGTCCTCATATTCAAAAATTAATGCTGCAGAAATGGCGTAGTCGACATTTCCCTCGGCCATAGCGTTCAACAACACGAATGAGCTTCCAAGGCTGGATCGGAGAGCCGAATAGACGACATTCGTGTCGATTATGATCATTTCTAGATACCGTATGTGGTATCATCTGATTGTCAATTTATTTTGCCCACCGTCTGGTTCTGACTTATTTTAAATACTCCGTCATTGGTCAATATGCAGGATGGAGGTGCTGCTTGTGGGTTCCGTTTCGCTGCTTTGATCCGAAGCTCTCTAATTTCTCTCTGAAGTTCAGCTTTTTGCCGGTTATGGGCATATCGCTCAAATAGAATAGTTGATGTAACCCATTCGTTCAGTGCACTGCCATGAGCATAACTAGATAGGAGATCTACGAACTTCTCGGAAATATCTGTTTTGGTCATGAAATCTCGAAGTAGGGCCTCTATCGCTTCTTCGGTCTCTGAACTCTCTTCTCCTTTCAATATACGCGCTGAGAGTATTTTTAAGGTCTCGAGGACGTTTCCTTGTCCTAACCAGTCATGAAAAAGATATGGATCATCGAGTATCTCGAATTCCATCGTTTTTTTGAGGTTAATCGTTTGCTGGTCCCACAAGAAAACCGAAATAAAATCTCTTTCTTCGGCTAATTCCTCGAATCGGATAATAAAATCCTTCGAATCAGTTACAAGATAATCTGCGACGAAGTAATCTGGGCTAAGGTAGTAATCGATCGGAGTTCGGGAAAAACCGATATTTCCGAATTTTTTCGATTTCTCATAATCGCCCCAAATTAAATAGTGTGTGCATAGTTGCGAATAAATAGTGTCCCACTTGCCGTACCACCCAGACTTCTCAAGGGCTTTCCCGTAACGCCGTGGGTTGCGCTCGATTTCGAAAAGATGTGATTGGTTGTATTCACAGAAGTTGGGAAGGCTCCAAGCGTAATCAAGCGCTTCACCGTTGGGATTTGAACAACCGTAGATAGCGAGGAGTATTGGCAATATGGTTAGACAACAAAATGCCCGTCTAGCAGACTGCGCTAAGGTTGTCTTGGTTTTCATTATTCTCAGAACGCCGAAGCTACGAATCAGAAGCACCTCCGGTGCCGGCGATTTCGTGAGCTGACTGGTTAGATATTTTCATCATCGTTCGCATTTGGGAAATAGTCGAATACTGAATCTTTGAACGTTTGGTTTGAAACAAAGACTATCCATCTGTCTTTATTGAGAAGTTCCAAAGCTCGTGCCCTCAAACCTATTGGAGTAAGTCTGGCCATTGAAATATCTTCTATTCTGTAGAACTGATTATAGATCTTTAAGGGTGAAACCGACTCAATGATCCTCTCATCTATTTTTACTTTTCTGGCAAAGAATTCAATTGCACCAATGACAATCGCTAATCCGAAAAGGAAGAATAGGAAACTAAAGCCAAATTCAAATTCTTTTGTTACTTCTACGTTTGATAGATCATGGATGTCATACTTCAAAACCCACGAACCTAAATAGCCAGCATACGCAACTAATCCTCCAGCAATCGCCAAACAAATGAGAGGTGCGAAATCTTTGAAAGACGGCTGAATGACAATTTTACTCACCTAACAGTTTTTTAATAATTAACTCAGTTAATCATAACTGGGTTGAGGGTGAGGGGAAAACAGAGGGGTCTGCATAAAATTAAACTCTATAAAACCAAGGGTTAATGGACACGCAAGTTTGAAAGATTACCGAACTATCAAACCAGAAAAAGATGAACTCGATATACCTGTCACAATCCTCGGCACTGGAGAATCCACCAGCATCTAACCAACGGTAGCTCTTGATCTCCAAGGCAACACGAATGAGCTAAACCCGTACCTGTGTCCGAGCTAAGCGGGGGCTATCGCATTTTGTCCCGCTCATGAAATTCGTTCTTTCAACGAGTCTTTATTGCTTCTTTGCCGCTTAGACCATTGATTTTCGACAAACCTTTCAGCTACCCTACACTCCGTGGACAACGCCCAAGCCGAATCATCTACCCCACCCTGGAAAAAGAGTTTTTGGAGCCTCTTCGTCACCCAGTGTCAGGGGGCCTTTTCCGACAACGTCTTTAAGTTCGTCGTCATCTTCACGGCGATGAGCCAATTTCCCGATGAGGCCGACCAGGACCGATTGGTATCGTTGATCGGCGTCTTCTTTGCCGTCCCGTTTATCCTGTTTACGATGACCGGGGGCTTTTGCGCAGATCGCTTCAGCAAGCGCACGATGGCGGTGCGCATCAAGACCGCCGAGATCGTGATCATGTCCCTCGGCGCAGCGGGTCTTTATTTTTCCAATCTCAATATCCTGATGGCCGTCATCTTTCTGATGAGCGCCCAGAGTGCCTTTTTTGGACCGGTCAAATATGGCCTATTGCCTGAGCTACTGCATGAGAAACAACTTTCCTGGGGGAATGGTTACATTGGCCTGGGTACCTTTATCTCGATCATTCTGGGAACGATCGTGGGGGGATTCCTCTTCGATTGGTTTGATAACCAGGCGATCACGGGCATCGTGTTGGTAGGCTTTGCTGCGGCCGGATTCCTGGCCAGCCGGGGTATACGAAAACTGCCATCGGCAGATCCCGAGAAAAAATACACGATCAACTTCATAGGAGAATTCTGGCAGCAGCTCCGATACGCCCAAAAAGATCGGGTGCTATTTCTCTCGGTAATCGGTAGCACCTACTTCTGGTTCCTCGGCGCACTCGTCCAACAATCCGTCATGATCTACGGTCGGAACGACCTGGAGCTCAGTTTCCGCAGCACCAGTATCCTTTTTGCCATGATGGCGGTAGGGATCGGGATCGGTAGTTTCCTCGCCGGCTATTTATCTGCCCGGAAAATTGAGTATGGCCTCATCCCGCTTGGAGCCATCGGTGTCTCCTTGTTCAGTTTTATGATGGGACAAACCGGTCTGGGAACCACGCAATTTGGACTGTATCTGGCACTGCTTGGATTTTTTGGAGGGTTCTATATCGTACCGATCAATGCCCTCGTGCAATACCGGCCCAACAAAGACCGCAAGGGGTCCGTTATCGCCATGCAGGCATTCTTATCGTGGGTCGGAATTCTCGTCTCTGCCGGCGTGTATCTCCTACTCAAGAAAATCGGTCTGCAAACGAATGAGATCTTCATCTTCATTGGAGGCGTTACCTTTGCGGGGACGATTTATGTGGTATGGATACTGCCCGATTCGCTCCTCCGGTTGCTCCTCGTTATCCTGACCAACACGATCTACAAGATTCGGGTGGTCGGGCGCGACAATATCCCGGAAAAGAGCGGTGCCTTGTTCGTCTGCAATCACCTTTCCTATGTCGATGCGCTCTTACTGACAGCCTCAATTGATCGGCCGGTGCGCTTCATCATGGCTCAGGACATTTACGCGATTAAGTACATCAAGCCGGTTGCGAAAGTGATGGGGGCCATCCCGATTCCCGCAACCGTTCGCCCACGGGAAACCATAACGGCCCTCAACAAAGCCAAAGCGCTGATCGCGACCGGGGAGATCGTTTGTATCTTTGCGGAAGGCCAGATATCGAGAACCGGAAACCTGCTCCCGTTTCGAAAAGGATTCGAGCGCATCATGCGCGGACTGAAAGAGCCGATCATTCCAGTCAATCTGGACGGTGTCTGGGGGAGTATCTTCAGCTTCGAACGAGGTCGATTCCTCACCAAATGGCCGCGTAAAATACCCTTTCCCGTCACGGTCAGTTTTGGCGAAGCAATGTCTTCAGACGCCCAACCGTTTGAAGTCCGAAACGCCGTTCAGGAACTGGCAACGTTGGCCTGGCCCAACCGCAGCATTCATTTCGACACCCTACACCGCAGCTTTGTGAAGACAGCCCGTCGCCATCCGTTCCGATTTGCGATGTCGGATCCGCGATCCGGAAGGCTCACCTATGGCACCCTGCTCCCGAAGTGCATTTTTGTCGCCCGCCGACTCCAAGGCCCTTGGGAAAGCCAGAAAAACGTGGGCATTTTACTACCCCCGTCGGTCCCCGGCGCTCTGGTCAACTACGCCGCATTTTTAACAGGCAAGGTTCCGGTAAACCTGAACTACACCCTTTCCGAGAGCGCCATCGCATCCTGCATTGACCAGTGTGGTATCAAAACCGTGGTTACGTCGAAGCTGTTTCTCACCCGCACGAAGATCAGCCTCCCAGTTAATGTCCTGTTTCTCGAGGACCTCCTTCAGACTCCGACCATACCAGAAAAGCTGGCCAGCCTGATAATGGCTTGGCTCTACCCCATAGGGTCGTTGGAAAAATCATTGGGGCAGACCTGGAAGACGAATCTGCAAGACACTGCGACGATCATTTTCTCCAGCGGCAGCACCGGCGAACCCAAAGGTGTCATGCTCAGCCACTACAATATTGCTTCCAATGTGGAGCAGGTGGGGCAAACGCTAGCCTTGGGGAAGCGGGACGTACTCCTCGGCATCCTTCCCTTCTTCCACTCGTTCGGATTTATGGGAGCCTTGGCCTTGCCCCCCATCCTGGGAATCGGAGTCGCCTACCACGCAAATCCACTCGATTCTAAAACGATCGGAACTCTCGTGGAAGAAAACCACGTTACCTACCTCATCGCGACCCCTACCTTCCTCCAGATGTACCTGCGCGGTTGCTCTGCCAAACAATTCAAGTCGCTGGAATTTGTCATGGTCGGGGCTGAAAAACTACCGGAGCGACTCGCCCATGCGTTTGAGGAGAAGTTTGGACTGTACCCGGTAGAAGGATACGGATGTACCGAATGTTCACCCGTCGTTTCGGCCAACACCCGGGATTTTCGGAGAGGTGCGATCAAGCAGGTCGGAATCAAACCCGGCAAAATCGGGCACCCCCTCCCCGGCATCAGTATCCGCATTGTCGATCCGGAAACCCAGGAACCCGTCGATACCGGACTCCCTGGGCTCATGCTCGTCAAAGGCCCCAACGTCATGCAGGGCTACCTCGGAAAGCCGGACAAAACAGCAGAGGTCCTAGACGATGGCTGGTATACCACCGGCGATATCGCAGCCATGGACGAAGACGGCTTCCTCACCATCACCGACCGCCTGAGCCGGTTCAGTAAGATCGGCGGCGAGATGGTACCCCACATAAAAATTGAAGAAGTGCTCCACGATCTACTGGAAGAAACAGAAAAGTGCCTGGCCATCACGAGCCAACCGGATGAACGTAAAGGAGAACGGCTCGTGGTCCTCCATACCCTAACGCCAGACCGTCTAGACGGCTGTATCAAGAAGTTGGCAGACATCGATATCCCCAATCTGTGGAAACCGAAAAAGGACTTGTTTTTCTATGTCGAGTCCCTCCCGTATCTTGGTTCAGGAAAACTGGACTTGAATACTCTCAAAGAGCTGGCCACTCAGTTTACAAATTCGACCCGATGAATGGTAAGAGGCACCGGCTCACGGACTCCTCAGATCGAACCCGTTGACAATCAAGTTCGATTTTACTCATCGTACATTCTGATTTAAAACAAAGTCCTATTCTCATATCACCCATGCCATACGAAATACTGAGTACCGAAAAACTCCCCGAATACCTCCGCTCCATCGACGCGATGCGGAGCTTTTTCAGCAACTTCGATAACCTCGAAGTAGTCGAAGTCGGCGATGGCAACCTTAACTATGTATACCTGATTACGAATCGGGACCATCCGACTGAGACAGTAGCTTTGAAACAAGCCGTTCCCTACTTACGGGTGGTCGGCGAATCGTGGGCCCTCACGCGGGAACGTATGCGTTTCGAGATCCAGGCATTGCTGAAACAGAAAGAGCTCTGCCCTGAACTGATTCCGGAGATCTATTACTCGAGCGTGGAGATGTCGGTCGTGATCATGGAGAACCTCTCTGACAAGAAGATACTCCGCGGCCAAATCATAGCAGGGAAAACCTTCCCCAACCTGGCCGACCACATGTCCACATTCCTTGCCAACACACTCTATTACTCATCGGACTTGTATCTACCCTCATTCGAGAAGAAAGCAGCGGTTGCCAGTTTTATCAATCCAGAGCTCTGCAACCTGACAGAGGAGTTCGTATTCACAAATGCCTACGAGCAACACGACACAAATAGCTACAACGAAGCACTCACGCAGGAGGATATCAACTTCATCCAACACGACGGTGCTCTGAAGATCGCGGTGGCAGAGATGAAATACAAATTCATGAACAACGCCGAAGCCCTTCTTCACGGGGACTTGCACATCGGCAGTATCATGACCAACGAAACCGAGACCATGGTCATCGATCCGGAATTTGCATTCTACGGGCCGATGGGTTTCGATATCGGCGCATTTATCGGAAACCTCTTCATGTCCTATTTCTCGCACGAATACCGGCAAAAGTTACTCAGCAACGAACCATTGGCCTACCGTACCTGGATTTTAGATACTATCGCCTCCACCTGGAATCAGTTTGCAGAAAAATTCGATACCCTCTGGGCCAAGCACCAGCATGAGAAAGATCCCCTCTATTTCGACTACCCGGATGGAGAGAGCCATGCCAGGCAGCAACGTGAAAGATTCCTGCAACGCATATTCTCAGACACGCTTGGCTTTGCCGCCTGCAAGATGATGCGCCGCATCTTTGGTCTGGCCAAGGTCGCAGACATAGCGGACATCGAAGACTTGGAAGAGCGGGCTCGTATCGAGCGCATGACGCTTCAGCTCGGAAAGATACTCGTCACGCAACGAGACCAGTTTCGCAGTATCGAGGAAGTTATAGAACGTGCTAAATCCCTTTCACCCCTGGTATAGGACCCAGAACTATGAGCGATATTCACATACCTAAAAACAGCCTCAACCTGCCGGAGACCATCTGGTGGGAAGACGGTGAGCTTTTCCTGCTCGACCAGACCCAACTGCCCCTTGCGATCATCGGAGAAAGGCAGGAAACGTTGGAACAGGTCAGCGATTCAATCAAAGCGCTCAAGGTCCGAGGCGCACCCGCCATCGGGGTCGCAGGTGCCTACGGCCTTCTCGTCGGTCTCAAGGGCGATCAGGAGCTTCCTCTGGACGAGTTCATGGCGCAAGTGGAAGCCAAGGCGGCCTGGCTGGGGGAAGCACGCCCGACTGCAGTCAATCTGAAGTGGGGGCTCAAGCGCATGGTCAAATACGCAAAGGAGCAAACCGCTACCAACAGCCGCGACCTCCACCAGCTTATGCTGGAAGAGGCGATTCGCATTCACCAAGAAGACCGCGAACTGTGTCGAATGATCGGGGTGCATGGAGCAGAACTCATCCAGCCGGGTCAGGGCGTACTGACCCACTGCAACGCTGGATCCCTGGCCACGTCTGAATACGGAACTGCCACGTCACCGATGTATGTCGCCCATAAAAATAAGATCCCGTTTCGGGTGTATGCAGACGAAACCCGTCCCCTCCTCCAAGGTGCCCGTCTCACAAGCTGGGAACTGCAACAGGCAGGCATTGATGTCACGCTCATCACGGACAACATGGCCGCCCACCTCATGTCACAAGGATTAATCGACATCGTCATCGTCGGCACCGACCGGACCGCCGCCAATGGGGACGTCGCGAACAAAATCGGCACTCTCGGTGTTGCAATCCTGGCGAAGTACTTTGGCATCCCGTTTTATGTAGCCCTCCCCTACTCGACGATCGATTTCGACATGCCTCACGGCAGCGGAATACCCATCGAGGAAAGAGACCCGATTGAGGTCACCCATTTCGGCGCACGGAGAACGGCTCCGGAGGACATTCAGGTGCGCAGTCCGGCATTTGACGTGACCCCCAATGAACTGGTCGCCGGCCTGATCACGGAGCGCGGGATCATACGCCCGCCCTTTAAGGAGAATCTTCTGAGGGAATACGCCCAAAAGGAGGAAATGTAAAAGCCGCAACGTGGGGTCCCCTTTTTGCAGGATTTTAAAGCGTCTTCATTGACAGTCTCTCAGGCCCCCGCTTGGCTCTTGAGCTTCTTAATCATTACGACGACCGAGTATGAAAAGTTTATGGAACGACGCGGAAGCAGCAGCTTTCAAAGATGATCTCAAAGGCCTGCGCGCCTACACCTCGCGATTGCTCGGACGCAATCCGGATCTGGTATTGCACGGCGGAGGGAATACTTCGGTAAAACTCAAAGAGAAGGACTTTTTCGGAAACGAAGTCGACGTGCTATTCTGTAAAGGCAGTGGCTGGGACTTGGCCACGATCGAGACGGCTGGGTTTGCCCCCCTCCGACTCGAGGTACTGCTGAAGCTGGCAGAATTGAAAACCCTCTCTGACACGGATATGGTGAACCAGCAACGGGTGGCGATGCTCAATCCTCACGCACCCAATGCATCGGTAGAGGCGATTCTCCACGCCGTCATACCGCATCGCTTTGTCGATCACACCCACGCGGATGCAATCATTGCCCTGACCAACACCGAAGGCGGCGAAGACACGGTCCGGAAGCTTTATGGCGAACGGGTTTTCATTGTTCCCTATATTATGCCAGGATTCGTATTGGCCCGTAAGGTCTTCGAAATGACACGGGGCATCGACTGGTCAGATTACGACGGGATAGTTCTGATGAATCACGGTCTCCTCACCTTCGACGACGACGCAAAGACTTCCTACGAAAATACCATCGACTGGGTGAGTAAAGCCGAGGCGTATTTGGAATCCCAAGGCGCCACCACCTTGAAAGAACCCTCGGGACCCGTAGAAGCTGATTTAATGACCTTGGCGGAACTTAGGAAAGCTGTCTCAGACGCCCGCGGCGCACCGGTACTCGCGAAGTGGGACTCCGCTCCCAAAGTCGTGGGATACTCCGAACTGGAGCACATCGCAGATGTGGGTACCCGGGGCCCCGTAACACCTGATCACTCGATATTGACGAAGCGGATACCCATGGTTTTGGGCGAAAACGTGGGAGAAACCGTCTCCCAGTTTGGCAAGGACTACGAGAGCTACTTCGAGGCGAACAAGGAATCCGGGATGACGCAGCTCGATCCCGCTCCCCGCTGGGTCATTTGGCCCGGTAAGGGAACGGTATCTCTGGGAACAACCTACAGCGAGGCCGGCAAAATCTCTGACATAGCCGCTCACACGACCAAGGTAGTGCAACACAGCGAGGCACTGGGGGGCTGGAAAGCGCTCAGCGCGAAAGATGTTTTCGATGTTGAATACTGGGAGCTCGAACAGGCCAAGCTGAAGAACCAGAAAGCGGCGTTGCCTCTGCAAGGCAAGATCGCTCTGGTCACCGGAGCGGCCAGTGGAATTGGAAAAGCATGTGCCGAGCAACTGCATGCGGCCGGCGCGGCTGTGGTCGCCACCGACCTCAATCCCGTGATTACAGAATTGTTCAACCAGCCAACCTTCTTTGGTAAAATCTGCGATGTGACCGACCGGGCCGCACTGTTGGATGCCGTAGAAACCACCGTCTCGACCTTCGGTGGTCTGGATATCGTCGTCAGCAACGCCGGAATTTTTCCCCAAGGTCAGTACATTGATCAAATGGACGACAAACCCTGGGATATGAGCATCGCGCTAAACCTGACGCAGCACAAGAACCTCATGAAGTACTGTATCCCTTTCCTCAAAAAGGGCATAGACCCCTCATTGATTTTTATCGGCACCAAAAACATCCCGGCACCCGGACCCGGAGCCTCCGCCTACTCGGTGGCAAAGGCAGGTCTGAATCAGCTGATGCGGGTGGCAGCCCTCGAACTCGGCGCCCACAATGTGCGGGTAAATATTGTCCATCCAGACAGCGTGTTCGACACAGCCATCTGGGCAGGTGGAGTCCTCGAAGCACGCGCCGAAAAGTATGGGTTAACGGTCAAGGAATATATGTCTCGAAATGTGATGAAAACCCCGGTGAAATCCGTGGAAGTAGCCAATGTCGTAACTTCACTGGCAGGAACTACTTTTCTAAAAACAACCGGCGCTCAAATCACTGTGGACGGTGGCAATGAACGCATAATTTAAAAACGAATCCGTAATCCCCTAAACACCCAAGATCATGGCAAAGGTAGCAATCATCGGCGCAGGAAGTCTCGTTTTCTGCAAAACCCTAATGAACGATTTTCTGGCAACACCAGCGCTGGCAGGCAGTGAGTATTCCCTGATGGCGCTGACGAATACCCGCCTCGATAAAATACACTCGTTCGTCGAACGCATGATCAAGGACAATGATGTGGACGCGACGGTGACGAAAACAACGGACCGACGGGAAGCGCTGAAAGACGCCGACTATGTCATCGTCATGATTCAGGTTGGCGGCGTGGATGCCTTCAAGATCGACTACGAAGTCCCTTTCAAATACGGCGTGGATCAGTGTATCGGCGATACCTTGGGGCCCGGTGGCGTATTCAGAGCGTCACGACACATCTGGGCACTGATGGAAATCGCCCAAGACATGCGGGAATTGTGTCCGAATGCCCTCCTCTTAAATTACGCAAACCCCATGGCAATCTGCTGCTGGGCCATGGGCACGATTCCGGGCCTACAGTTTGTTGGCCTGTGTCACGGTGTCCAAACCACCATGGACCTTATCGCGTCCTACACCGGGAAGCCCAAAGATGAGATTGATTTCATCTCCGCCGGCATCAACCACATGGGCTGGTTTATTAAACTCGAACACCAAGGGGAAGATTTATACCCGCTGCTCAAAGCGAATTTCGAAAAACCGGAATTCTACGTTAACGAAAAAGTGCGCGGAGAGGTCATGCGTCATTTCGGCTACTTTATGACCGAAAGCACAGGCCATTTGTCCGAATACCTCCCCTATTTTCGCAAGAACAAGGAGGCTCTGGACACCTACTGCGACGAACCTTCGTTCGGCGGAGAAACCGGTGCTTATTACAACTACTGCGCCGATCTTGCCGAAAAGTTTTCGGTCATGGATCCACTCTCCATCGAGTCAACAGAGCTCCAACCACGCAGTGCGGAGTATGCCTCCCACATTCTGGAAGCTCATGAGACCGGAGTGCCATTTCGTTTAAGTGCAAACCTTAGAAACGACGGGTACATCACCAACTTACCCAATGGTTGTTGTGTAGAGGTACCCACTTACGTCGATAGACTGGGTCTGCATCCTACCACGGTCGGAGATTTGCCTCCACAATGCGCCGCATTGAACATGACGAACATCAATGTGCAGGGACTAGCCGCCAAGGCTGGCCTTGAGGGAGATCCGGAAGCCTTGGTCCAGGCGATCGCCCTGGATCCACTGACGGCCTCGGTTCTTTCGCTCAAAGAGATTCGTGAGATGGTGAGCGAGATGCTGGAAGCCCAACGGAAATGGCTCCCGCAGTATGAAGGCAAGTCCGTCAGACCGACTCCCTATATCGAGATTCCAGCCGATGTGGAACCCGTTGAAGTTCCACTGGATCCTGCCCTTGCGATCGCCAATCGCTTCGGCAAGCTGGCGGAAGCCTGATCAGAGCAGCGTTTGTAAAAATCGTGAGGCAGTCACCCCACATGACTGCCTCACCCTAGATTGGACTAAATCAACTACGTACTTAGTAATTTTGTTGGCTAGATACGTTCACGTCCTGTACGCTCCGGAGGGAGGGCTCGTCGCCCTTGACCTCCCGGTAACCGTTCTGACATTGCGTCGACCTCTTCCTGATCGACAAAACCATCGCCATTTTCATCCATTCTTCCAAATCGTTGCTGCATCCGAGGCGGCAATTCCTCCAAGGTAAGCTTGCCGTCGTCATTTGCATCGAAATTCATTAACTGTTGTGCAGGGTTGCCTCGTTGGCGATTCGGAGCACTCGGTCGTTGTTGCATGCCAGACCCGCCACGTTGACCCGAAGATAGCGCAATGAACGCATCGACCTCGGCTTCGTCAAGTAGCTCATCCAGATTTTTGTCCGCCTGATCAAAACGAGCCCGCATGGGTTCCGGCGCTTCTGATCGAGAGATCATACCGTCTCCATCGATGTCCGCCTGCATGAGACGTTGTTTCATTTGAGGAGGTCCTCCTTCCATTTGACCTCCCTGGCCCGGCCCGCGCCTTGTCTGATTACCCTGCCGTCCATTCCGGTTTCCTCCTCGCTCAAATGATCTCCCCATAGTGCCTCCTCCGTCCTGATCAGCTGCCAAAGTCACCTCATACGATTGGGTGACAGGAATACACCAGCCCTCTTCATCGCTGCAGGCAAAATAGCGAACGGTAAGTCCAAACGTATGACCGGGTTGGGCCGAGGTGATTTCTACCACAAACTCCCGGGGATCCGCATCGGCATCCATTGATACTTCAAGTGCCTGCGCCCTTTTAGGAGTCGCATAAACCCCTTCCGGTAAATCCAGTTCAAACTGCAGTGGTGCAGCAAGATTGTTCCAGTGCACGCCATGAATAGGATCCAATCGAAATCCAAGATACAGATCGCCACGGCCTCGTTGCAACACCGACGGTGTGGCTTCGAAACGGGGTTTCACATACAAGGGGTGCTTGGAATCACCCACGACGGAAAATATAAGCGGGACCAACGTTTCATCAAATTGTGGTCTTTCCAGACCCGACTTGCCCCACGCTTTTTGAGCCAGAGCAGGGGTTCCTTTTTTCAGACTCACCTCTGAAACCTGGGTATGCTTTTCGGTATCTCCCACAAACTGGATGAGTTCTTTTCGGAGCAGCGCCCCATCACTCCAACCGAGCGTATGGACGATCTTCCCTTCAGGACTGACTACCACCTGCGTGTTCGGTCCCAAACCCAAAGTATGCCTGACCGTGTTCTCCATCGTATCGCATAACCACGGCAGCGAAGTATCGAGCACCCGTTTGGCTTCCGTGATGTGCTGGAGTCGTTCCTCAATGGAAACCGGCTGAATGTAGCCATTGTATTCAGGATGCGCCAAGGTCTTATACAGGTAGAAAAATTGAATGTCCTCACGCCCTTTGTAATCCTGATAAACCGCTTCTACTCCGGGGTAAGTACGGTGAAATATGGGGCAGGTTAAACAACCGGAAACCAGAACTGTGTATTTCCCATTCACGATGTCCCGAAGTGATGCTTCCTCGCCCGCTTCAGAAAATACGCGAAGCGAATCCGGAATCTGCTCGCCTTCTTTTACGAGTGCCCGATCCAGCAAAGGGCCTGTCAGGGTCCTCATTTCATCTGCACTACGCTGCCCCATCAAGGAGCCACCCAAGAGAATCCCAATTCCAAGCAGCAGAAAAAGTTTAGAGTTGATAGACATCGAGAACATTCGCGAAGGACTTGATAGCTTCGGCTTACCTAGGGGAAACGGGGAGACGTCCTCAGAGGTTACATCGAATTTCATCAATCATCCATTTTTCGAAGCAAACCCGGCGCTGATTTCAGGAAGCCTCGAGTAAGGCGGACCCTAAATTCGGCATCTAAGAAATTGTAAATATTCAGACGAAATAAGAACGGTGTCGATATCTGATGCACTATTGATACGGCTCCTGACACTCTTCTCTTAATCCTATCCCTGAAAAACCAAGCTACCTCAGCGATGCCCAAACGCGCAAAGCATAAGCTCAAGCGACTCGAAAGTAAGTTCAAAGAGTTCAACAGCCGTACTCTGGTGGTGTTCCTTGTCGTGGCCTTGATACTTTTCGTAGCCGGTTTGACCTTCTCAGATGAGCCCGGAAGTTTGAACGAACTCAGCTCAGGTAGTCTGCTATTGAAACTGGCATTCCTGTGGGTAGGAGCGATCAGTATACAACTATCGATAAAATTCGGAATGGGAATGCTGAACGCTCGGGCAGAAAAGGAAGTTGGACTCCTAATCTGGCAGGCAAGTTGGTTTTCTTTCTTTTTCGGATTTGGAGTCTGGGTTGCCTTTTTCGGCATTTCTGGTCAAATCATCTGAATGATACGACAGGATTACCTCCTCAGACTCATTGAACAACTGGGCGTATTTTTCAGACGCGCCCTGGCCGGCGAGTCTTCTGGCAGTTCAGATGAACTGACAACCCAATTGGAGCAATTAACCGATGAAGTGATCGGACTCCCCGGAGAACTCGTTTTAACCCTACCGGTTGACGATCTGGTTTCGCTCTTTGAATTGTCCGACCGGATGGTCATCGAGAAATGTTTCCTGGCCGGTGAGATCAATAGGATTCGCGCCAAACTTGAAACCGGGATTGAAAGCAAAACATTTCATACTGACAGAGCCGTATTCTTCTTCGACATAGCCCTGCCAAACCTGACAGGAGAGCTGAAAGAACGGACTCACAAGAGACTCACTGATCTGACGACTGAGCGCACTAACTGATCTTCACGCGTTTCCCACCAGCAGCGAGCGACTTATACAAGGCATCGACCACCTTCATATCCAGTAGCCCTTCGGTTCCAGACACTCCGGAATCAACACCTGCAACGATGCTCTTACAAATCCCATCCATTTGATGCGCTTGTTGATTCACCGGCGCGTGTCCCATGGGTTCACCATTGATACTCCCTTTGATACCCCCATAGCTGTAGGCGGGTTCAATAAGCGCAGACCCCCGGTTTTTATATCCTACGTAGAGGCGGTTTGTCCGCGCGTTATACGAAGTCGTAGAATTTGAAACAACGCCGCTTGGAAATTCCAGTTGGAAACAGACGGTTTCATCGACTTCAGCGAATTTAACCGGATCGGTCTTATACTCCTGTGCTGTAATCGCGATCGGTTCCTCGCCCGTCGCATACCGGTTTGCCTGTATGCAATACACACCGATATCATAAACCGCTCCGCCTCCGGCCAACGCTTTGCGCAAGCGCCATTGCGTCGGATCCCCAATCGTGAAGCTAAACTCGGACTGAACATAAGCCACATCGCCGAATGGTTTCTCCTTAGCCATGCGAATCACCTCCCTATGATTCGGATCGTAGTGCAGCCGGTAACCGACGTTGAGCGTTACCCCTTCGGCCTTACAGACCTGAATCATCTCCTCGCACTCTGCAGCATTCAATCCCAAGGGTTTTTCTGAGATGACATGCTTACCCGCCTTGGCCGCACGAATCACATACTCCTTATGCATGGAGTTGGGCAGCACGACGTAGACAATATCGATGTCATCATTCTTCGCGATCTCATCAAAGCTCTCGTAATTGTAGATATGTGAATCGGGAATACCATACTCCTTACCATACTTCACTTTCTTCTCCGGTGTCCCCGTCACCAACCCGGTAAGTTTGCAGTGCTTGGTCTCCTGTAGCGCAGGAGCAAGCTGGTTCATCGCATAGTTGCCAAGACCGACCAGGGCGATACCGAAGCTCTTGCCCGATTTATGGTGAGCGCCGATTAGATTCGATCCCGCAAACCAAGGATACAGTGCGGCAATCCCCGCACCTTTGGCTGACTGCTTGATAAATTGTCTACGAGAATCGAACTTTCCGAATAAAGACGTGTCGCTGCTGTTAATCATAGGGAACAAAGAAATGACAAGAACAGCGGAATCCAAATCAAATTCGCGATACACAGAAAGATTTTCCGGATTATCTGGAAAAAAGACCTGCATTCAGATTCGATTCCCGCTACACATTTGTCCCAGCTTTACAAAAATATCACTCAACCACACGACACTCTCGAATCGATGAAAACCAAATACTTCAGCAGCCTACTTATCGGCCTCCTCACTCTGGCTCAATCTCAACTATCAGCGGGGGTCGTATTTACGCTCAGCACAAAAGACCTTAAAAACCCGGAAGGTTCCGGACTGGCACAGATGTACGTTGACGGTAAAAACCTCAAGATGGACTTTACCGGAGCCACCGCAGGATCGGGGGCTATGATATTCCGCGGAGCGGACAAAACGATGCTGATGATCGATAATAAACGGAAGCAATACGTTGAGATGGATGAGGCCACCATAACCAAACTCTCCAACCAAATGAATCAGGCGATGGCTCAGATGAATGAAGCTTTGAAAAATGTTCCACCTGCGCAGCGGGCCATGATGGAGAATATGATGAAGGAACGCATGGGCGCATTAATGCCTAAAGCCGAAGAGAAGATCCCAACCACGCTGGTAAAAGGAACAAAGAATAAGACGATAGCAGGGTACGAAACGCAGCATTTTATACAGAAAAGGGGCAACCAAATCACCAACGAATTCTGGATAGCCGACTGGGAAGCCCTGAAAGAGGGGAAAGATGTTATGGGCGCATTTGAGGACATGTCAGCTTTCCTGAACAAAATGATGGATACTATCAGCCAAGGCCCCTTCAACTTCATGGACTCTATGATGGAAGATAATATGTTTCAACAGGTTGAAGAACTCGGAGGTTTTCCTGTGTCTTCGATCAACTATGAGAATGGAACTCCGTCAAGGGAATCCACCCTCGAATCAATTGAAGCAAAAGATTTAGCCAAATCCACATTCGCAGCCCCCAAGGGCTACAAGAAACAGCGGATAGACGGACGGTAGGAGCAGGCCTATCTGCACAATAGTTGAGGGTAAAACCCCTAGTAAAATAGACTTTACCCATTGGGGGGATTCTGTATGCTCTAGATACCCTCATGAATAAAAGATTTGCAGTCACGATCGCGGTTCTGGCTATGGTCGCCTGCCAGGTCTTCGCAGAGCTCACTATCACAGAGCAACCAGTATTTACTTACGTGCCGCTTGGCAAAGAGACCTACCTCGAAGTTAAGGCCACCGACGCGACCAACTACCAGTGGATCAAGGACGGCGTAAAAATCGGTGGAGAAACGAATCCGAGAATCGTAATTCCACCTCAGAACAATACCGGTGCTTACGTCTATCAAGTAGAGGTCATCGGATCCGGGGGAGAGAAGATCCTCAGTGACCTCGTGGTTTTGGAGGTTTTCAGCATTGCGGATCGACTCGGAACTCCCAATCTGGATTTTCGTATCGATGATCTGGAATCGAAACTCTACAACGGCATGATTCCCGATATCGGCCCCGGCATTCGCCTGAAAAAGTATTATCAATCCGGCTCGGTCGATCGATCAGACCCCTACTACGATGCACCCGAGAAATTATACCTGGATGTCAGCGGACCTACCTTCGTTAGCTTTAAAGCTCAGGGGAATATTCAGGCAGGCGGTTTTTCCTCAGACATCTACACCAGTCCTCCAGCCACAGCAGACCATCCTGGAATATGGAGTGATGGCGTACTGGTGGTTTCTGAAAGCGGGACCCAAACGCTGGAGTTCATGGGTAGTTCGATTGCCGTCAACAGCTACGGAGAGGGAGTTCTCGCCTATTTTAGAACGACACCGACACTCCCAATCTCCTTAATTGAAGCTTCTGATCTGGAGACAGTCGAAATCCTCTATCCCTTTGCAGACTATTCCAACGGAGACCATCCAGAGGCGATGCTCGCACAAGACAACTATTGGCACGGGACTTCTGAAAATAGTCGCGATGGTGTGGATGCCCTAAGGATCCTAACTCCAGACACGGGTCGGTTGAACGCATCCTTATCATTTCGAACCCAAGGCCCGGTTGAACTGAGCTTTTGGGCAAAGGCATCGGGAGCACTCCCGAACGGAACTCTTTCCTACAGGATTAGCGATCTCGATCGTGCACAATCTGTCTTCAATTACGGCGCAAGGGATCTTGATCGCGGCAACCTGCCTCTCACCAGTGATTGGACTGAACACAAAATAAGGGTGACCACTTACAGTCGATTGAACATCAGCATAAACCTTGAGGAAAGCGACCCTGGAATACTAGAGACATGGTTAGATCAGTTCCACTTGAGTTACGATTTTCCGTTGGAATACGAACCACTCCCCGAAACACTTTCGAATCCAGTTGGAACCACCGGGCTTCTTCGCATTGAAGCTACAGGCGATCAATCGCTCGGAACTCAGTGGTTTTTGGACGGTGAAGCCTTGCCGAGCCATTTTACCTCCAGCGTCAGCCTTTCTGCAGACGCACCTGGAACGAGAGTCTATTCCGCTATCATCTCAGATTCCACCGGAAGTATTTCGAGCAACACCACAACGGTAAGGTTCTTCAGTCTCAATCAGGCGCTCGACAACGAAGAGCTTGAGTTCGACGTGAGGCATAATATCGCAGGGAATTATACAGAGTTACTCGTTGAAGGCGAAGCTGCTCCAGACGGAGAAGACGCCCTCTTGATGAACAACGTCACCACACTCCATGATCCGTTTGACCTCAAGACGACTAACCGCATTTCGACCGTAGTCGACGGTCCTGCGGTTCTCTCCTATGTGGGAACTCCCATGGCAATCACCGTCAACGGACAGCCACCCGAAACTACTTACAAAGAACCCATCGGAGATAGCGGTTTTGTTCTTACAACCGTCCTTATTCCTGACGGTGAAAGAAACCATGTGCATTGGTACAACAACTTTAGCGCCGGCGTTTTTCCCCCTGCTATTCTGGATCAGGTAAAAGTCACAGCCATGGAAATCAACGGTCTCACCCGGTGGGCCCTAGAGTATTTTACCCCGGATGAGATCACTGCCGCCGGAGAAACTCTAGCCACCAGAGATGACGATTTCGATGGACTCAGCAATGAACTCGAACGCGTATTTCAATCGGACCCTCGGAAAGCCGATGGAAACCTAAGCTGCGAAATCGTAGCTCAGGACAACTTGATGTACCCAGCGATTCGCTACACACGCACATCAGCAACTGATGCCCCGGTGATAACACTCGACAGGTCCCCCGACATGAAAACCTGGGAAGCCGCTGACAGCGTTGAAAGCCCGATTTCTCAAATGGATGGCACGGTCGAAGTCTTACTCAGAGACACCCTCCCCCTGGGAAATGAAAACAGATTTCTGAGACTGATTATCTCCGACGAATAGCCTTTCATCGCAAAGCACCGTGAAACCAAAGATTTCTATTTTTTTCCTACTGACGGTTTGGCCTCTGCAAATGACCTTCGGCCTGGACACCACCATCGGAGACGCCATTGAACAACCAGAACTGACTTAACAGATCGAATTAGGGTGTGTTCGAAAACGGGAAAAAAGTGAAAGTTTTCTTGTACTTTGGCAGGCAATTCTTAGTTTTGTGGTATGACTCATATAAGTATTCATCACAACGATACATCCAAGCTTGAAGAGCTAAAAAAATTAATCAGGTTTCGGTCGGTACTAAACCGGTACTGAGCGCAAATCAAGGAGGTCGCCCTCCAGCGCCCATTGATACTATACTGAAAGCCTTGCTTTTCCGACTGCGCGAAGGTTGCTCCTGGCGCGCTTTGAGCATCTTCGCTCCTCACACCACTATTTACACCCGCTGGAAACAGTGGTGCGAAGCAGGAGTCTGGGACAAGATTCTCGAAAAGCTTGGTGAACTGGCGAAAGGAAAGTTGTGGGCAATCGATTCGACCAGTATCAAAGTTCACAAGCACGGCTTCGGTGCCATCAAAGTTGCTGGTTTTCAGGAAGTTGGAAGTTCCAGAGGGGGATCCAACACCAAAGTTCATGCCTTGGTCGATAATCAGGGAAGACCGATTCGACTGAGCCTGACCGCTGGACAGCGTCACGATTTGACCGCCGCACCTGATCTGGTGGAGGGTTTCACTGAGCGAACTATCCTCGCCGACAAAGCTTACGACTCGGACGAGTTCCGCCGGACCCTGGACGGGCTGGGCCTGAAGGCCTGCATCCCGCCCAAGGCGAATCGAAAATCTCCGGAAACTTTTTACCGCAATGAAAGAGTATAGCCGCCCTGAAGTTTTCAAAGTTACGATAGCCTCTGGCATTGCTAATGAGGGATTGTATCTTGGAGTTGTAACCTTCACTAACGGCATTGCTTATTGGATACAGTGCGTAACTGAGCAGACCTTTCAGATGCTTCTTCAGCATGTTGGATACCTTCGTGAGTGGTTCGAGCTTCAGGCGTCCGATCCAACGTCTCCAGTGATTGAAAAAGTTCCGGGCCTTCCCAGGACAACGGAACTCCCAGAACTGAGCAAAGGCTTCTTTGGCCGCCCACGCTTTGGCGACCTTCAAGTTAAGCTCTTTGACTATATCAAACATCATTTTATGGTCCTCGTTCCAGTTTTGCGTTCCACGAAGGAACAAGTATTTGGTCCCCTTCAGCCAGTCCTTTCCCTGGCTGCTCAGTTCCTTGCTCTCGGCCTTGCGTATCTTATCAACCGCTTCGTTGAGGTACTTGGAGACATGAAAACGATCATGTACGATCCGGGCTTGCGGAGCATTCAACGCGGTCGCCTTCATGTAGGCCGGCCACATGTCCATCGCAGCTGCCTGGATGTGTTCGGTTTGATTACCCAGCGACCTGAAAAGAGTATTCGCTGCCTGTCCATCGCGGTTCTCTACCACTTCGATCACTCGAGATTGCTGCAAGTCGGTCATGAGCGAAGAGTAACCATGTCCTCGACGGAAAGCCTTCTCATCGATGCCGATTTTGAGAATCGGCTTTTGCTCGCGCCGAACCAACCCCCGCTC
>CAYGQM010000016.1:14318-88390 GCA_964352065.1 uncultured Opitutaceae bacterium | reverse complement strand
TGTATAGATCCTCTTTCTAAGAGAATCTCATGTCCAGTTTTCTCAGGACACATCATCCCTTGTTGTTTATGGATGCCGAAGTCAGATACGGGTTAGGAACGGGTTTAATCCCGTATTGGGCGCTTAGAACTGGTAATTGCGAAAACGTGAATATAAAAAGCCAGACTGACTTTATCAGAGTATTAATCGATGTATTGATTGAGGGATAACTTTGCATGCGCTGCATTGTAATAACAGTTACGATATCAAGGAAGGAACGTTCAGCATGAAGGGATTTCGTTGTTTTGAAAACTCAATAATATCGTGGAGAGTAGTCGATGCGAGGCCTAGAGGGTTAGCTCAACACGGGTGCGTGAACTCGCATTGACTAGCTCGTCTGGATGTAGCTTCCAGACTGGCCGATGGGTGTGGATTGGTCGAGTGCCTTCTGCCATGTCGTCCCTGATATTTTTCAACCGCAGATTAACGCGCATGGACGCAGATTGGATTCAATTTTCTCTTAATCATCTGCGTGAATCGGCGTCCATCTGCGGTTCCAAATTTCAATTCCATTTTTCTTCTACATCTATAGACTATTACTATCACTTGGAAATTCTTATCGCTAGTCGAACTGATCTTTAAATTGTGGTGAGGTTGAATATCCGATTTTATATTTTTCGATATATTGAATAGAATTTTGTGTTTATCGGACTCTTGAAATAATCCGAAATAATGAACTTGTTCCCAATAGTATTGATCGGCCTTACCTGGGGTCATCGTCGAGCACTGGATCCCCTGGTGGCGGCAAGCGATAGCTTCTCCAAACTTCATCCAGATATTCGAGTAGTCTGGCAGAAACAAAGCTTAGAAGACTTTGAGCATCAGCCGATTGACAAGGCCATGGAGGGGGTGGATTTCCTGGTGTTTGATCATCCGTTTTGTGGGGCTATCGAGGCGTCGGGGGCATTTGCGGCATTGGATGAAGGTCGGATTAGTTGGGAGGGTGGACCGTTGAGGGATGAAGACTATATAGGACCGTCGTTAGCGAGTTATCGTTATCAGGGAAAACTCTGGGGGTTGCCGATTGATGGGGCGACGAATCATGCCGTGTATCGGAAAGATCTTATGGAGAAGCTCGGAATGGGAATTCCGCGAAACTGGTCCAAGGTTTTGGAACTTGGAGAACGTGCACGAGCAGTTGGCCTGTGGTTAGGTATGGGGGCGAAGAGTCACCATGGCTTGCTGGCGTTGGCTGCGTTGATGGCGAATGAATTTGAACGGGACGAGAGGCATGGCACGAGGGACGAGTGGGAGCATGATTTCTTAAATAGGAAGGGCGCATGGGATGCGTGTGAGAAGGCGTTGAAGAAGCTCATGAATTATTGTCCGTCGGAATCCGCTGAGTGGACGAGTATAGACTTACATGAACAGATGGTTGCGCGGGACGACATCGTCTATTGCCCGATCGTGTATGGCTATGGAACCTACGGGGAAGCGGATCAGCGGCGGCGTTTGTCGTTTGCCAATATGCCTGGACTGAATACGGACGATTGTTCCGGTTCGATCTTAGGCGGCGCGGGGATTGGTTTGTCGGGAAGCTGTAAACATCCCGATGAAGCGTATCAGTTTTTGCGGTTCTTGAATCGTGTAGAAACTCAACGGGATATTTTTACACAATACCATGGGCAACCGGCGCGCATTGAGGCGTGGGAGGACCCTCGGGTGGATCAACGCTTTAATGACTATTTTTCGTCAGTACGAAAGTCGATGGACACGGCGTGGACGCGTCCTCGCTACGACGGCTATTTAAAGTTCCAGCTAGAGGCCGGTGATGAACTGGCTCTTGGCACGTTTTAGGCTCCTATGTTGGTTTACTGTTTTGAAACCACAAAATGCGTAAAGGGCACAAAACCTATCAATAGTGTTTACAGAATATCTATTCCTGTAACCAACGATTTTTCTTCTTTGCGGATGTTGTGACTCTTGTGATTAATACCTTTTTTGAAAATTGAATTATGATTGATGACCCCGTACTGCAAAACGAATGGCACATTGCTGCACGTTCGAAAGATTTAGAGGAGGACGGTATACTCGCTTCCAAGGTGATGGGAGAGGACCTGGTGCTTTGGCGATCCGAAGGCATGGTGATTGCGTGGAAGGATCTGTGTATTCACCGCGGCGCTAAACTGTCATTGGGCAAGGTGATTGATGGGTGTCTGCAGTGTCCGTATCATGGCTGGGAGTATGATAAGAGCGGCGCCTGTGTCAGAATTCCGGCGCAACCACCGGAGCGTGCGATTCCCGGAAAAGCCAAGACCTTCCCTGTGCATGCCATTGAGAAATACAGTGCGATCTGGGTCTGTATGGGAGAACCTGTTACCGAGGAGCCTGTGCTTCCGATTTTTGATGGCTCGGATAAAAGCATCTTCGTATCCGGTCATCCGTTGGTGGCGAAGGCGACACGGGTGATCGAAAACTATCTGGATTTTGCGCACCAACCATACATCCACGAGGGGTATTTGGGAGACCCGGAAAAACCAGAAGTCGATGATTATACCGTGGATAAATCGGAGGGCGGTTTAACGGCGTTGGGGTTAAGAATCTGGCAACCGAATCCAGACGGATCGGGTATTCCTAACTACAGCACTTATGATTATTATTGCTTTCGTCCGTTGCAGGCTGCGTTCACAAAACAGAAAGTGAAATCAGTTCTGGCGGCCACACCGGTTGACGAGGAAAACACGGTGGGGTATCTGTTAGGCATGTCAGAGTTTCGCGATGAGAGGGATGAGGAAGAAGCAGAACGGTGGTCGGCGTTGATCATCGGCCAAGACGCTGCTATTGTCGAGTCTCAGCGCCCTGAGTTATTGCCTTTGGACCTTCAAGAAGAATTGCACCTCGCCTGTGATCGATTGGCGATTGCCTACCGCCGTTGGTTGAAGGAGCTAGGGCTTACTTACGGCGTCGCATGAACCAAGATTCTGAACCCGCTCCTAGCAAAGTCATGAAAGTTAATTCAGTACTATTTGTGACGCTCTTTGTTCTGAGCTCTATATTTATGGTCTTCGGTTGCGGAAAGAAAGAATCGACTGGCCCCAATGAACTTCAAACAGTCACCTTGCAGTTGGACTGGTATGCGGAACCGGCACATGGTGGGTTTTATCAGGCATCGCTAAAAGGCTACTATGCGGAAGAGGGTATAGCGCTGGAGATTGTGCAAGGCGGCCCCGGTGCGTTTCCACTGCAGTCGATAACAGCAGGGCAAGCTGACTTCACACTGCGTCGCATTGATGATGCCATTCTTGGAATTGCTCGAGGTCTTCCTCTACAGGTCGTCGTGGCGTATATGCAGAAGGATCCTCAGGCGATCATGTATCATGCCAGTAATCCAATAAGCTCCTGGGAGGATCTAAACGGCAAGTCTATCATGGTAGAACCGGGTAGCGTGTTTGTGGCCTGGTTGAAGAAATTTCACGGTATCGAATTTGATATTATTCCAGTGGATTATGGGATTCAGCGTTTTTTGAGCGACGAGCAGTTTATCCAACAGTGTTTTATCACCAGCCAACCTTATTTCGCCAAAGAACAGGGAGCGGATGTGAAAACGTTGCTACTATCGGATAGCGGCTACAGTCCAGAACGAGTTGTCTTAACAAATAGGTCATTCGCTAAGCGAAACCCGGAGTTAGTAGCTGCGTTTGTTCGGGCCTCATTGCGGGGGTGGGAGGATTATTTGCATGGCGATCCAGAAGAGACTCATACTGTACTTCGTGAACTAAATGCAGCGAATGTTCCAGCGCTTAACGACTATAGTCATGCAGCGATGATGGAATATGCGGTGGTGGAAGGCGATTCCGAAAAAGGGGAGGCACTCGGGCTAATCGATCGGAATAAACTAGCTCAGACCTTATCCACTTTACTGGAGTTGGGACTGATCGAAAATGACATACCTCTGGACCGTGTCATTGATTATACGATACTGCCGGATCAGGTAATGAAACCGTCGAACTAACGAAATTATGGTCCTGCGGCAATGACCTCGATCTCAACGGTAAATTCCTCTCGGGCAAATCCTGATACGATCATCAAGGTCGAAGCGGGTGCGGGCTGTGAAAACAGTTCATCGCGCACTTTTATATATGGCTTTAAGTGTTTGCGGCCAGTTACGTAAGCATTGATACGGACGATGTGTTTCAATGTCATGCGACCGTCTCTAAGAATGGATTCAATGTTCTTAAAGATCATTCGGGCTTGCGCTTCGGTGTTGTCAGGAATCGTTTCTGTTAGAGACACGCTCAGCTGACCGGAGCAGAACAGTAGGCGCATGCTGGCAGATACTTCCAGGCCGTGACTGTAGTTTGCGAATGGAGGAGGGATGTCTACCGGGGTGATGTGCTTGAACATAAGTAAAATCGAAATTGGATTAAGCATTCAGGATGCCAATGGATAGGTAAGATGCAAGGTCTGTGGAATCAGTTAGGGTATAATCTGTTTCCCGCTCGACCCGATTGTTCCTGAGAGCATACTTCCTGATATGAAAAGGTCCTACGCTCAACTACTCCTATCCTGTATAAGTACACTGTTTTTCGTTTCTGTAACTTCGGCGAGGACGGTTGTTTATGTGTCAGAAAGTAAAGACAATCGGATCGGCGTATTTAGCCTGGATGAATCGAATGGTGATCTTTCCAGAATGGGTCAGATAGCGTTAGCTGGTGCACCCGGGTCATTAACTACAAATTCCGATAATTCTCTGCTTTATGCTTCGGTTCGCACCGCCGGCCAATTCGCAACCCTCAAAATTGATCAGGATACAGGGCTGCTGAGCCTCATTAAAACGGCACCGGCCTCCGGTGGTTCATCGTATGTTTATTTGGACAAGACTGAACAATGGCTTTTGTCCGCCTACTATCGGGAGGGATTGGTCAGTGTAAGCCGGGTGAAGGATGGCATTGTAACAGGGGAGCCAGTATGCGTGTTGGACGTGGGTTTGAAGGCACATTGTATTCAAGTGGATCCCGCGAACCAATTTGCGTTCAGCCCTCATCCAGTTGATCTGAATCGGATTGATCAGTTTCACTTCGATAACGAAACGGGACAGCTGTCCCTGAATACGCCACCAGCCGTCCTAGCCGGAGAAAGGCAGGGACCAAGACATCTTCAGTTTCATCCGAATGGAAAATGGGTTTATGTCGTTAATGAACAGGGCAAAAGCGTAACTCAATATGACTACGATTCGAAGGCAGGCACCTTGAGTATTGGCGAGACCTGGTCTACCCATCCAGTGGATTGGGACATGAGTAAAGGAAGCTGTGCCGACATCGAAATAAGTGCCGACGGCCGTTTCGTATACGCATCGAATCGCGGGCATGACAGTATAGCCGTGTTTTCGGTTGATCAAACATCCGGTGGCTTGACTACCATGGGCCAAACCAAAACTGAAACGACGCCGCGCTCGTTTAACCTCATACCTGGCGACGAACGATTTTTGGTAGCGGCTGGGCAGGGGTCTAGCAAATTGGTTGTTTATCGTCGGAACATAGAAACCGGTATACTTACTCCATTGAAGACCTATGACTCGGGAGCGAGTCCAGCTTGGGTTTTGGGTGTGAAATTGGAGAACCCGTAGGCGTTCTCGTTCTTCAAGAAGTGTAATTTATAGAAACGCCGAGTAACCAGTTCCTAAATGAATGCACAGCTAACTGGATCATTAGTTGTATCTGAAGTGGGTAGGGCAACTGCGTCCTCGCAGTGCCGAATGTGTCCACGGCATTCAGTGGTAGTTCCGAGGAGTTAATCGACGACAAGATTGGATGCAAAGCAGACCGGAAAACGGGGACGCTATTGCCTCTACCGATTGATTCACTTGGATCCTGACAAACTCCTATGTAATTGATAATACGGTCTACCGTAATAATAGTTCATCCTTTTATCAGGCTAGTGTTTTTGGTGCTCGAATAGCGGCACAGAAATAGCTTGAATCGTTGCATGGCAATTCAACGCTTTCTACCTTACATGACTTGGCCCGACGTCAAGGCGATCGATAAAACCAATGCCCTTGCGGTGTTACCTTTAGGCGCCACAGAGCAACACGGGCATCACCTGCCGCTTTATACGGATACCATCATCAGCTCCGGCGTTCTTGAGCAGGCTATGAAACGACTGGAAGATGATGTGCCTGCTTACCAGCTCTCACCGATTACGATTAGTAAGAGTAACGAACACCGCGGATTTCCCGGTACGCTCTGGATTGGGGCCAAGACTTTGTATGATGTCCTTTTTGAAATCGGAAGAAGTGTGCATGAATCAGGCTTTCGGAAGCTGTGTATTTTTAACGGACATGGCGGAAACATCGGTATCATGCATGCCGTGACACGTGACCTGCACGATGAATTTGGCATGATGATGTTTGCAGGGTCTGCTGGAACCTTCATGGAGCTGCCTCCGCTGCCCGAAGGTGTCGACCCGCGTGATAAAACATTGGGAATCCACGCAAACTTTACTGAGACCGCTCTTATAAAAGCGCTGACTCCGGAGTTGGTGCAGGAGGATAAGGCCAAACCTTGTTTTCCTGACTATCCGGATACGGGAATCGGCCTGGTAGGTAAAGGGTATGCCCAATGGAAAACAGAAGACTGGTCCTCTACGGGTGTTTTCGGAGACCCGACCCACGTGACAGATGAGATTGCTGCTGAATATCTGGAACTTGCGGTAGCAGGAACCGTTCGTTTTATTAAAGAAATGGTCGCTTACGAATACGCCAAACCGGAAATCGAAGACGGGCTCTAATTGGGAATATATGCGTCAGACATGACCTGATCTACGGTGATCGAATCGGCTGGGATGATTTCGAGAGACCGTAACTGGTCCAGTTGTGTCTGGTAACGGGCCCTGGAAATATCCAAATAGTCACCGCCTGGTTTCTTGTGGAGCTCAGCGTCGATGATCATATCTCGGGAAAACTTCAAATACTCGGGAGTCGCTTTGGCATTGATCTCAAGCATAATAGCATGAGCGGGTTCAGGATCCACCTCGATGTAGTATTGGTATCCCTTTTTTAAGGCTGCTATAAATGCCTTCAGTTCTTCAGGGTTTCGGTTTACGAACGCCTTGTTGGCAAATAGGGTCGTGTAGGCATCGAATCCTGTGTCCCAAGCATAAAGGAATTTGAGTTCAACGCCCTGTTCCATGGCAAAGAAGGGCTCTGCAATGTAGAAGCCTTGTTGTACGAATTCCTTGTCTGAGATCAGGCGACCGAGCTCGAAATTCTGTGGTACGATATCAAACTCAATATCGTATTTTCTTTTTAAATACGGAATAAAGGCCCATTCCGGACGAACCATGATCGTTTTACCCTGAAGGTCCTTCCAGTCGTTCGCACTATTGTCTTTTTGCATCATGAGCACGCTTGGATCATGTTGGAAAACCGAGGCGACATTGATGAGTGGTGCACCTCCTTCAATGGCTAGCAAAACATTGGTGCTATCTGCCTGTCCCAGTTGGGCCTGTCCGGTAGCAACTTTATTTAATGAAAAAGAATTGGGACCACCTTGGACGAGTGTCACATCCAGACCGGCTTCGACGAAATAACCCATGGCTTCCGCTGTATAAAAAGCGCCATGTTCCGGTTCTGCGACCCAGTCTAGCTGAACAGAAATTGGAAAAAGGTCAGAGTTAGATGAAGGTTCCTTGGGAGCTGAACAGGCCGTTAAAAATACTGCGCAGGCACTTAAAAACGACAATGTCTGAGTTCTAACTGAATCAAGTTTTTGCATCATAACTTTTGTAAAGCAAAAGGCGTGCTAGGTAAGGGATAACCTAGCACGCCTTTGATTAAATATCTAGTTTTCTTCTATCAGAAAGGAACTGTAACCGTTACGCGTGCCTGTATTTCGTCAGGTGCCTTGGTGATCGCAGTGTTTGCTGCGAAGACCGGGTCTGCACCGATAAAGTAGTCTTCTCCGGTCAAGTTTTCCAAGCTCAGCATCGCCTTCCAGGATCCGGCATCATACCAGATGTTGGAATTTATAACGAGGGAGGAGTCGATTTCGATGAAGCGGTCGAAGCTGTTCCAGTAGGAATCGCTGTAGACACCGCCCACTGAAAATCCGAATCCGTTTTCGAAGCTGGTGGACACGAACAGCTTGGCAGTCATCTCAGGGGCTCCCGGCATGATCAGGTCCGGGTTGTTGGAAGGAGATCCGCCTTCGGGTGTGAATCCTCCGAATGCTGGTGTGAACTGGTGAAGGAGGGAACCACCTTCCAGCGCGACACCGATCTCGTCGTTGAGGGCTCCGGTAGGATCCGCCAAGTTGAATGGCATTGAGCGGAAGCCAAGACCCGTTGTGCGACGGGTTTCGCGGTCGCCAAAAGCACCAATGATTGTTACTGCTTCATTGATTGCGTAGGTGACTTCGAGTTCCAAACCTTCAGATTCGTAAGGGTCGGACGTGTTGGTTCTGTCGTTAAAGTTGGCCTGTTCCCACTCATAGTAAGCGGCGGTGAAAAATAGTTTTCCATCAGCAGCAGATACTTTAAAGCCTGCTTCAACCAGCTCGGAGTCTCCGAAGTTGTTTGTTCCCAATACTGCGCCCCCCTGTAGAGGAGAGTAGGTGGTAGCTTCTTGATAAGCGGCATAGACGCTTACGTTTTCACTAATCCTGAGTGTTGGGTTGATACTGTAGTTGAAGAAATTATCGCTATCTTCTTGGGAGTTGGCCGCGATATCTGTGGGGCCACTAGGAACCTTAGCTTTTATGTCTACGCTATCCAAACGCGTACTGGCGATAACAGAGAACATGTCTCCGATGCTCATCAATACCGAGCCAAAGGCACCCACTTGGGTGAGGGTCGACTCGACCGCATGTCCACCAGGACCTCCCGCACCAAAACCACCACCCCAGTAGTTGTTACCTATAGTGGGATCGAATTGGGCGCCGGAAAGGAACGAGCTGTTAGCGCTAACGCCTTCACGGGAAATGTCTCTTCTGGAAAACGGCTCTGACCAGAAATCCTGAAGCTGAGTTGCCTCAGTGTAGCGGAGCTGTCCTCCGTAATCGACGGTAAATTGAATGTCGCCTCGATCGATTTTAGTCGTGAGTGATAGACGGTCGTCAATTACGGTTTGGTCCATACGGAATGCATACTGATAGGACGAAAGCTTGTCGGTCGAAATATCTTCTACGAACAGTTTGTTGGTAAGAACGGTATTGTCGCCAAGGTAATGCTCTATATCAAAGAAGGCCATCAAGTCCTCCGAATCTGCAAAGTCTCCTGGGTCCGATAACACTTCATTACCACCGATTTCTTCCGTGAACACAGGGCCACCGGCCAGGAAGTATTCCGGTGTGTATAGATATCCGGAAGTTGTTTGTGCAACATCAGCCGGGATGCCGGCATAGGTCGCTGCCCTGACATCAGGATCAGCCATATTTTTCAAAGCGCTTAGTTGAGCAGCTGGCAAGTTTGCGGCTTCGATGATGCTCGCAGGGACTACGAGAGCGCGAAAGTCTGCGGTGAAACTGAGCAGGTTCCGGTCTGCGAAACCGCCGTTTCCATCGCGAACCAGACTCAATGGCTCACCGATAACGTATTGTCCCGTGTCCACCAAGTTTTGAGTGGGTCGGTTCCAGCCTGCATTCTCATTGGACTTGAACTGGTAATACTCAGCCCCGGCGAAGAGAAAGGTTTTTTCAGAAAGCTGAGACTTGATGGAACCGTATACGGAAATGAAATCATTTCCGATGTCGTCATACCAAGTGTCTGCTTGTTGAGCTGTGATGGAGAGCCGGTAGGCAGCTGGTTTGTCGCCGGCGAGGAATGGACCGCCCTGATCGACCTGCAAGTTGTAGTGGTCGTTGGACCCGAACTCGAACTTCAGTTCACCGCGCGAATCATCATAGAAGGGGGACTTCGGGAGCATGTTTACATAACCACCTACGTGACTGGGGATAAATTGTGCGGGTGCAGCGCCCTTCACGACTTCCATCGCTTCGAGAGCGCCGAATGACGTAGGCATTTCGTTTCTTTGGAACGCACGGAGCATACCATTGAAGTATATGCCACCTTGCCAGCCACGAAGCACTGGAGCTCCGGCTAGTCCGTAGAAATTGTAGCGCTCGGTGCCGGCTCCGATTTTCTGGAGGTCGTCGAAGTCTTCGATCTGGAATTGCTCCATGATCTCTGGGGAAAGTACCAGAATAGATCTTGGAATATCCATAAGCTCCATATCGGCAAAGAAGGCAGATCCAACCGTGCGGTCCGTAGGAATTAAAGAGTCTGAAAGTTCTTGAGAGATTTCCACGGTCTTAAATTCTTCAAGATCCAGGATGGGCCCCTCGACGTCACCTTGGGCGGAAACCCAGTTGTAGGCTAATAACGAGCAGCCAATGATACCGGTTTTCAATATCGATTTCTTTTTCATAGTTAGGTTCAGCATGTTTAATATATTTGGTAAACAGTTTGTCGCAAATTTAAGCATTTAGGATGCCAATAGGGATTTTCCCCTGTACAAAAACTGGAAGCACTGGCTTTCCACACGAGGAATTCATGGGTGCTATGAATTTAATTCATGCGCTGAAAAATGCTGCTGGAGGAATGGACTTTTAAAGTATCCCAGAAATAATTCGAATTAACTTAGAGGGATGGATTTCATGAAGGCCAGCAGCTCAGAAACCTGTTTTTCGGTGTAATGTTTGTAGCTTGGCATTTTTTCCGCCAAAGGGTTCGTTTCCTTCGGCGCGATCAGCATTTTTCGGAAGTATTCTTCTGAGTTTTGTGCAAAAACGGCCAGCATCTGTATGTTTCTTGTTGATACTTGTCCGCCCATCAAGCCGTTGCCCGTGTCATGACAACTCGCGCAGCTATTTTTGAAAATTTGTTTCCCTGCAATAGCTTCTTGATTCGGTAGGTTTTCCCCCCAACCACTATAGGCCCTTTGCTTTGAGGTTACGATCATCTCAGTCACTCCCCAAGGGTTTTTGTGCGGGGGATCCAAGAGGCCTTCATGGGACTCAATATTGACTATATGGGGTCCCCATTCTTTAGGATGACCTTCGCTACTCAACCACTCGGCTAACGGTTTTTCGTCCACCGTTAGTATGAAAAAGGGTTTTGTGGTTCCTAAGATTTCTGGATAATAATTTGACTGGTAATTATCCCCACAATTCATGATCCAGAAATCCAAATTTTCGTCGTCGATAAACGTATCCACAAAATCAGATAGGTAAACGATCGTCATGTCGTGTTCAGAGTCCTCTGTTTCGAAAAACTTCATTGTGGAACGAATCGCGATTTCCTCCAGCTGCTCCATGGAAACAGTCATCGCATCAAATCCATTTGGCGTATCCAGCTTAACATGAAGGCCCGGTGTCTTGGTGGGTAAAACGGCACTGGTTTCAAGTATGCGAGCCGGCAAAACCTGTTCGATCTTAACTTCTGATTCCAGCATGTCGATGGAGGCCAGTTGATCGATTTGTTTTTGAATTCTTTCCTTGGTAATCCGACCCGTTGCTTCTCCTTTTTCCGGATCACCTGTAACGAGCTTGTTATCGATCATCGCCTTGACCACGTAAGCCATAAATTCTTCGTTCTGTTGTGGATTAGTGGCCTCTATGATAGCATTCGCTTCAGTTCTATCTCCGGTGAGATAGTCATTCCAGCCACGAATACTAGCTTCATTAAAAGCCTCCACAACTTCCGGGTTGGCGTTCGCAAATCCTCTAGATGAGAACCAGACGCGGTAAGGTGAAAAACCGGATTCAGAGAGTAACAGCGTTCCAGGATTTGCCCCTTCTTTAGCCACGTAATAAGGTTCGTTGGTGATGAAACACTGCTGAATAAAGTCTTTGTCTGCCAGAAACCTATTTACGCCGAAGTCCAGAGGTGTGACGTTTATCTTTATATCGTAGGTATTCTCCATGATACGGATAAAAGCCGTTCCAGGAGTCGCCATGATGGTTTTGCCGTCCAAGTCCTTGAAGTCTTTGATGCCCGACTCCTTGTGGAACAGAATCGCTTGGGGATCGTGTTGCATTAATGCACCCTGGATCATAAGGGGCACCTGGCGAGAGGCTGCTATTATGATATCGTCACTTCGGCCAATCGCAAAATGAGCGACGCCTTGAGCCACTTTTTGTATTGTTAAAGCGTTGGGTCCGCCTGGAACAATTTCTACATCGAGACCGGCTTCTTCATAATAACCTTTAACGAGGGCCTGATAGAAACCTCCATGTTCAGGTTGTGCATACCAATCGGTCTGTAGAATGATTTTTCTCAAGCCGTTTTCGGACTCAGACGAACCTCCGCAGGAGATAAATAAAAGCGGGAGCACTGAAGTGAGGGACAGGAAAAGGAGGCGAAGGAATTTGGATGTCATTGGTTTTTACTGATCATTGAGTCGTGCCACTTTCTAAGCGCAAGCCAGTGGATAAGATTCACGGAGCCTACGAAGACAAAGCCGATAGTACAGGCGATCGTTGCCGTCGCGAAGAGAGCTGGGATCTTTACATTGGAATTATAAACAATCGTCATGAAGCCAAGGCCTGCACCGCCGCTTGCCGATGATCCTACAAAAATATCCCCGGTAATCGCTCCGATCGGAGCCAGTGTACCCGCTATTTTCATACCGGTTAGAAAGTACGGCATGGAGTAAGGGACACGTAGCAGAAATACCTCCTGCGATTTGGTGGCATTACACACCGAAAACAGGTCGAGGAGGTTTCGGTCGGTCGAAACGAGACCCTGAGTACTATTGGCAACGACAGGAAAAAATCCTATGAGAAACGTGACGACCGTGATGGCCGTGAGTCCGGCACCAATCCAGATCACAATGATCGGTGCGAGAATGACGACAGGTGTCATCTGCAAAATAAGCACCCAAGGGTAAACGCCTTGCTTGAATGGAAGCGAAGCGGCAAAGATCATGGCTATTAGGTATCCCGCGGTTACCGATGAAACGAATCCGATAATCGCTGCCGTAAAAGTATTTCTGGTAGCGGAAATAAGGTCTTCTCGTTCAGCTATCATTGCATCCCAGATTTCACCAGGATAGGGTAGCTGTATACGGCGTATGGCCTCGGCGTCTTCCTGACCATACCCGTCCGTATCGATTTTGTTCTGAACGATGAGGGAACCTAGGCTATACCAGACGATTAGAATCACCACCGTTGAAATAAGTGGCATGTAGATGGGACTATATTTTTTAAAATACATGATTATTCTACGGATCGCAGTGCATGGGTGGCTTTTGCCAGCAATTTGAGGTATTCGGGGTTCTCTCGAAGTTCTGCTGTGCGTGGAAAATCGAATGGAATTTCGATGATCTCAGCTATTTCCCCAGGATTCGCTGATAAGACGACGATCCGAGTCGATAGGAAAACGGCTTCGGCAACGGAATGAGTAACGAAAAATGCGGTGAATGGGTCTTCCTCCTTAATCTTCAATAAGTCTTCATTGAGACGGTCACGGGTCATCTCATCAAGGGCACCGAAAGGTTCGTCTAATAGTAAGATGCTTGGACCCACTGAAAGTGCTCGCGCAATCGATACCCGCATGCGCATTCCCCCCGATAGCTGCCAGGGAAACTTATCGGCGGCGTCGGCTAATCCAACCAGCTCAATCATTTTGGAGGCTGTTTTACCGCGCTTTTCTTTGGATTGCCCTTTGATCTTTAAAGGCAATTCGACGTTGGCCTGGACTCTCAACCAAGGAAGTAAGTTCGCGTCCTGAAAAACGAAAAAGGATGCTTCCCGGGCATCTACCGGAAACATGCCATCAACAGTGACTATGCCTGATGTATGCGGGGTGAGTCCACAAAGCGTTTTAAGGATGGTTGATTTTCCACAGCCGCTCGGGCCGATCAGGCTAATAAACTCACCCTTTTCAACATCCAGATTTAAGTCTTTTAGAACCAATGGCCCGTTGCCATATCGCTTGCACAGGTTTTCGAATCGAACGATGGGAGGAGCTGTGGCTGGCGTTTGGCTCATTGTGGCGAATGGGAAGGAGTCCTAGAATTGGCTAACTCTAAAACGACCTGATGAACGGTGTGTATTCTGGTTGGTATTATTAATTCGTAGAAGCGGTTGCGAACGGATTGAATTCGTAGGTCTTCATCTTTCCGGGATTGAGCAACCCTTGCGGATCCATCTCAGCTTTGAAAGCCCGTTTTTCAGCTATGTCCGGATGATTGCCTCCTTCTTCGAGAACATAGGTATGGGGATTGGCGATAAAGACTCCTATCTCCGCACAGTAGTCCATGATCTCTTGCAGGCGCTCATTGCTCTTATGAAGGATAAGAGGGATGCCTCCCACCTGTGCGTCCGGACCGACAGCGGGGCGGTGAACGCCGGAATCCATTTTGCTGTTTCCGGCAACCCATTCGATATGCATGAGAATCTCCCCTGGGAACTTAGCCCAGAGTTTTTCCATCTTCTCTTTGAAATTCTCCCCGAACCCAGCTTGAATGTAGGTAATGGTCGGATCGGTTTTCATGGCCCACAGGGTCGTATGATTCCAGGTGTAGTCTGTGATGTAGGGTGGTTTCGGTGGATCGGGAAATTCAACATCGAACGCCAAACGGAGACCTGCCGCCTCAGCCGATGACTTTATCTCATCGGCTCTGGCTTGCTCGACCATGATAAATGTAGCGTGTTCGTTTTCCTGGAAATACTTTCTCAGCGGCTTAAAATAGGTCGGCGTCGGATTTTCGAACTGAGTAACGAGTCGTTTTTTGACATCTTCTCTCCGCGCGAACGCATCTGACCAATCGAAGAGTTTATCCCAATCAGTGTCGCAGAATATCAGTTGCTGATAATCAACCTTTGGGGCCAGACGCATCTCGACCTCGACCATTATCCCGTTGGTTCCATAGGTGTGGAGGGCCTTTAGAGCGTCCCGTTCCTCAAGTTTAACCAGTCTTGGTTCTGGCTCTGCGCTCAATAGGGTGACCGATTTTACATTGTCCCCCATGATGATTCCACCCCAGGTGATGGATCCGATTCCTCCTGAGCCTCCACAGAAAAATCCGGCCATGCTACTTTTTACCCAAGTCGAAGGTAGGCAACGCAGCTCGTAGCCAATTTCGCGGGCCTGGACTTCAATGGTTCCTAAACGGGCTCCGGGTTCAACCCGCGCAACGCCATCTTCGAGGGAGATGATTTTGTTGAACTTGGCCATATCGATAATGACTCCGCCGTAAAGAGGCACCTGTTGCCCATAGTTCCCCGTGCCGCCTCCGCGAACCGTGATGGGGACATTGTATTTACAGCAGGCCGAAACGACGGCCTTCAGTTGCTCGAGGCCTTCCGGTTGCGCGACGCAGCCCGCCGTCTTGTCGTCGAGCATGGGTTTCAAGACCGGTGAGTACCAGTAAAAGTCTTTAGAGAGCTTGCCGACTTTGTCCGCTGCGAGAATCATGTTCTCTTCGCCGCAAGCTGCAGTTAATTCATCAATGAGTTCAGATTCCAGGGTAACCTCCATAAGTGTAGGGGAGCATTTTCGCTGCCAATTTTCAAGAGTGCTTGCCAAAGACTGAATATGGTACCCCTCTTGCTAACTTCAATTATGATTCGAATTAAGACCATAGAGGGTTGGATCCTGTTGGGCCACAAGGACCACGCTCACCTTGCCGGAGCCTTCGCCGAAAAATGGGATGATGAAAAATTTCCACGTCCGAGACCCTTAGACTCCGTACTGAAGGCTGTTTTTCACCATGACGATTCCTGGGAGGAGCGGGATGACGAAGGCTACCTCACCAGCGAAGGTTTGCCCAGCGCGTTTACCAAAGAGCTGGTTGGAACCTACGATGCATTTGAAGAAATCGAATTGGAAGACTACTTGAATGTTAGAGCCGGTGCCACGGAAAAGATGGCGATGAAGGATCCTTACGCCGCCATTCTTATTTCCATGCATACAGTCAACCTATTGACTGAGCAGGCGGATCTTTCTACATTGAATGCGGCGGAAACGGCTTTGCACAGTGAGTTTATTGACGGGCAACTCAAACGACAAAAGGAACTGGCTGCCATGTATGCCGAGTCAACGGGCGACCATAGTGCGATTGCCGAGCCGGTGCTGAAGCGGGCCTTTGAGTTTCTGCAGGCGTGTGACAGCCTTTCTCTGATCACCTGCGTTCGCTTCGAAGAGAAAATTCCTTTGCGGCACAGACATCCTGATACCTCAGGCGAACTGCACGAGTTTCATTGTCAGCCTCTGGGAAACGATACCTACCACCTTTCGCCATTTCCATTCGAAGGGAGCTCAGCCACATTCGAAGTGCACTGCAAACAAGTGGAAGGTGAACGGTATGAGAATTTGAAAATGTTTAGAGATCTCTATCATAAGGCTCCTAAAGAGACTTTCACTATTACGCTTGTGAACAATGCCTGACTTATATGAACCAGCTATGCGCGAAGGATATTGTTGCATGGAAAATTTTGAACACGCAGACCGGATTATATGGAAATTTCTAAACAGCTGATCTCAGCCAAGGTGCCAAGGGTGCTCCTTCCGGATTCTTATAAGGGAGCCTCTGACTGGGAAGGTCTCTCTTCTTGTGTCATTGAGGTTGCAGAAGAAAAAGTCGTCTCCGTTCATCCAGCAAATGAATCAACCCACTTACTTGATTTCGATTTTAATAATTCAATTTTGCTGCCCGGATTTTTAGACTCTCACACCCATTTGGATAAAGCCCACAGCTGGAACCGCGCCCCCAACCGATCGGGAACCTTCGCTGAAGCGCTCGAGAATTTAAGTCAAGATAAGGAATACTGGACAGAAGAAGACGTCTATCAACGGGCTAATTATTCACTAGCGTGCGCCTATGCCTATGGAACGGTAGCGCTCCGCACGCACGTAGATACCGGTCTTCCGTGGGCGGAGAGAAGCTATAAAGCTTTAAGTCGTTTGAAAAATGAGTGGGCGGGACGTGTCGAGCTCCAGATGGTTAGTCTGGCATCCGTAGCGGAATATTCCACTGAGACAGGAGCCGCTCTGGCAGATCTACCGGTTAATTATGGCGCGCATGCCATTGGAGGTATGACGATCATGAACCCAGAGCTGGATAAGCAACTGGATTGCATGATGCAGTTGGCCTTAGAGCGGGGCGTCGGGTTGGATTTTCATGTGGATGAAAACAACCTGGAATCTGTCAATTGCCTGAAGTCGATTGCTGAGGCTATCATTCGGAATGGATTCCCGCATACCGTTGTTTGCGGACATTGCTGTAATCTCGCAGTCAAACCTTTGGAGCTGCAATTGGAGACCTTGCGATTGGTTGAAGAATCAAAGCTGAAAGTGGTTTCGCTGCCGATGTGCAATTTGTATCTGCAGGATCGTCGGGTAGCAGAGGATGCTATTCAAACACCGTACTGGCGGGGTGTAACTCTGGCACATGAATTTATGGAGCGAGGAGTTCCTTTCGCCTGTGCCAGTGATAATGTACGAGACGCATTCTATGCCTACGGAGACTTCGATATGTTGGAAGTGTATCGGGAATCGGTTCGGATCGCCCATCTAGATCGTAAGCTTCAGGAGTCGATTACGGTGGCAACGTCGGCGCCCGCTGATTTGATGGATTTGTCGGAAGCGGGATTTGGAACTTTAGCCAACGACGCGCCTGCCCGATTTACGGTTCTTGAAGCATCCAGTATGAGCGAGTTATTGAGTAGGCCTTTGATTTCCCGGGCATTGTTTCGCGGCAGTCGACTGGAAGCGTTTGACCTGCCTGACTATGCGGAGATAGGGCCTTTGGAAGGCGCCTAGAATTCTAGGTTGATTGTCAAACGCCCATCCAGGGGATCTTCGGTTGTTGGGCCGTTAGCTCCGGCGTGAGTCCACAACGTTTCCCTCAATGAAAACGGGTATATTTGAATATCTTCCGGCTCGATGCCCAAGGAGTTAAAGCAGTGTCGGTAGCCTCCGCTTCCGCAGGCAACATAAGCTTGAGTAAATAAACGAAGCTTATCGTGCTTGCCAGGCTCAAAAGGCTCTCCATACAGACTGAAGTCCTCAATCGTAGCACTATTCTCATCAAAGTTTATGGACTGGCGGAGCGAGTGGTCAAATTGAAGCCAACCAGTAGACTCCAGGTAGTAAGCAGGCTTAAGTAGTCGTTGAGCGTTCCCTTGAAGCAACGCAGGCAGGATGTCCCAAGGAACTAAAAAACTCGAAAGCCTGTCACCGTAAGGAAAATTCAAATACCAATCAGAGATATCCAGTTCTCCGTTTAATTGTGCATTTCCTAAAAAACGTGCACATAGTCCAACGATGAATGGGGATGCTTCACGGTGGAGGGTTTGCGCGGTAGATCGAAGTGCATCGCACGACCAATTGAGTCTCGGATTTTCTTTTCGGTATCGGTCGCCGGGGTCGTTCTCTGCTTTGAAAGATCTGTGAGAAAACGAGACCTGTCCTCTTCGCTTCAACTCGGACTTAAGCGACGACTTAGCTAGCATGTCCTCCTTCGTGGGAGTTAGCAGAAGAAGGTGAGCGATCGGCACGTTCTTGATTTTCCAGAACGAATCCGATGTCCATTGAGCATGGCCGAATACTTGAAATTGAGATGAGGATTGGAGGTAGCTTTGCTCGTTGTCCTTTCCTTCAAGATCGGGGATGGTAAGGTGCGAATGCGATCCACAAACCAAAGTGTTCTCAGATACCTGTTTGAGTATTTCGTGATCATCTACCGGCTTTTGGTATTCAAAACCCAAATGAGAAATGACGATCAAACAGTTAACACGATCTTCCAAATCGGCAAGGTAAGGTTTTAGGGCATTTGAAGGATCCCGAAAAAGAGACTTCGCCTCCAGAACATCCGAGTAATTAGCCAGGCCCAATAATCCAACGAGCTTGTCTTGGAATTCGAATACGATGGCCGGGTAAGTGACGTGTTGGAGAGGGGAGTCGGCTTTCAAATTACTCACGACGACGGGTATACTCGTAGCTTCAAGAACTCGTGCCAATGCATCGGCACCCCAATCAAGATCGTGATTTCCGATGGTGAATGCATCCAATCCCGCAGCTTCGTAGAGAAAGTAGCAAGGACTGTGGTCAGCTCCATCGGCCAGAAAGGTATCCCAGGGGTTGCCGCTTCCGTGGTCATCGCCGCCCGCGAGTATCAGTGCGTCGGATGCTATGGAATTCTTCAGTTCTCCGAGTCGGGAAGGGTAGGACGCCTGTTTATTATCGTCACTGAAAAGCTTTCCATGAGCGTCACAAAAATAGAGAATTTCCAATGCTCCCGGAGATGCGGGTATTGCTGGTAGTGCCCGGCCAGCTGAATGGGGAGTCCAGATAGCTTGATAGGGTTTTCCCTCGACCGGGCATCTAGACCATAACAAACTGTCGTTTTGTACTTCTCTCATTCTTCTGTCCAGCAATTACAATACCACTCAAATATTGGCCAAGTTCCTGCTAAATCCAAGCCTTATGCTCATACGTTACTGCAAAATCGCTCTCGTTGCCTCATCGTTCCTATTTCTTTTCCTGGTCGTTTTTAACAACCTTTTCGACTACGGTTCCAACTACGCTTTTGTCGAAGCGGTGTTGAGTATGAATACGACATTCGAGGGAAATGCCGGTATGTGGCGGGCGATCGAATCGCCTATCATACATCATCTGTTTTACTGGTCGATTATATTGTGGGAAGCAATCTCCATGGTGCTGATCGGATGGGGAGCATTAGCGCTCTTTAAAAATAAGTCTGCTGGTGCTGCAGCATTCAATAAGGCAAAGGCAATTGCAGCTACCGGACTTACTCTGAGTATGCTGCAATGGTACATCGCTTTTTTGACGGTGGGTGCCGAGTGGTTTCTAATGTGGCAATCCAAGTCTTTCAATGGACAAGATGCTGCCATGCGTATGTTTGTGGTCATGGGAATTTCTTTGATCTTTCTCATGATGAAAGACGACGAAATCTCTGATTAGGGCGTTCGAATATGGAGTTCAAAAATTGCATGGTTCTTTGGGGACCGGAATTGGAGCCTTATTATTGTAGTCGATTCGAAACTGACGGTGATACGATATCGCAGTTGGACCGAACTGAGAAGATTAACACGGTAAAAGGGGATGGCTTGGTGATTATACCAGGCCTCTACAACTCCCATACTCATATGGGCGACTCCTGTATGCTGGATGGTACTACCGGGCTTACTTTAGAACAGGGATTCTTCAGGCCCGACGGATATAAGTATAAGGAGTTGGCTAAGCTCACTCCAGAGCAGCAAGTGCCCCATATTGTGGCTCAACTTTCGCACATGGTTCGCTGTGGTACGATCGGTCATCTGGACTTTCGGGAAGAAGGCGTTAAAGGAGCTGAGATTCTAAAGGCCGCTTCAGAAGAGGTGGGTATAGACTCGATCATTTTGTCTCAATGGATGACATCGCCGTTTGACGCAGCCACCTTAATGGAGAATACGGCTGAGCTGACCGAGGCTTACAAGGCCGAACTGGATGCGATGCTGGCGGTCGCAGATGGTTTTAGTGAGAGCACGATGAATGACATGACAGACCCTGCGTGGGCATACATCAAAAAGCGTACAAAAGAACTCGGAAAGTTTCGCGCGATTCATTGTTTGGAAAATTTGGGGTACCGAAACCTGAGCCTCGAGATGGCTTGTCGCGGAGACCTGATACGAGCGATCGAAATCTATGAACCGAACATCGTCGTTCATATGACCGTATCCAATGAGGAAGAGCAAAGGCTACTGGCTGAATCGGGAATAACGGGCGTGTTTAATCCAAGGGCTAACGCCAACTTGGGACTTCCGCTTCCGCCAATAAAAGGATTGATTGAGGCAGGAGCCAACATGCTCCTCGGTACAGACAATGCCATGCTCAATAATTCCAATATGCTGGCTGAATTGGATTTTACCTACAAGGTAGCGAAGAGCCAATATGGGGATGCGGTGAATCCGCCACCTCAGGAGATACTGAAACTGGCAACAGCCAATATCGGCAAAGTGTTTCCTGAGCGCTATGGCTATCTGGAAAAAGGACTGCCTGCAAATTTCGTGGTCATGGATTTTTCAACTGCACGTCTCCGGCATACGCACCACTTGCTAGCGAGTGTGGTTACCCGACTAGGACCGGAGGACGTCTTGGCAACGGTGCTTAGAGGGAAAGCGCTCTATAAGGCGGCTCATTTTAACTAACATATATTTTGGCCGAATTGTGTAACGCATTTGATGATACGTTCTGGCCCGGCTTGCGGTGGCCAGAGTTCGTCGACATGCCTGACAAGGACTCAGTGGTTGTCGTGTTACCTGTCGTCGGCTTTTCGGATTGGGGGATCGGCCTTCCGTTGGATATCGAAGAGGTAGTCGCAATGGAGGTCCTCGCTCGCGCGAGCGAACGGGCTGGAGTCGATTGTCGGCACCTGGTGTTACCACCATTAAGATTTGCGCTGGCTCCGGTAGGACATTCCTTTTTCGGAGTTTCTCCAGATGAGGCTCACAGGTCTCTCCAAGAAATCGTTCAAAGCATTCAAGCGAGCGGATTTCGCAAAGTTGTGCTGTATAATTCAAGTCCGTGGAACGAAGACCTGATCGATGCTGCTGGTCGTGATTTACGTATAGCCCTGGGTATGCAGATGTTCGGTATCAACCTGTCCGGACTGAACCTGGATCTTCTCCCTGGACGCAGTTGCTCCAGAAAGGCCTTTCAGTTGCTGGGTGCTTATCTTCTCAATAAAGAGCCCGGCGTGATTTCGGACCCGCATGCTACGGCACCGAATTTCAATGAAACCCCAATTGAAAACAGGGAACCTTGCGACGATGCGGTGGAGAGGCTGCCCGAGGTAATCCTGGATGAGGCAGCTTCAAAAATGGCGAGCCTTTTAGTCGAAGTCGCAGGTCGTGCTTCGCTTCCCAATAACGGAGCCATCCCTACGAAAGAATGGAAATCAGAATGACTCATCCATCTGGCTACAGAAAACGGTATCTGCCTGCCTTAACGTTGGAGGAGATCCATGCCCTGCCGGATAAACGCCGAATTCCAGTCGTAATCGGAACCGGTGCTATCGAGCAGCATGGTCGCCATTTGCCGGTCGCTGTTGATTCGTTGATCGCTGAGACTCGCCTTGAGCGCGCCTTGGCGCTTATTGAGTCTTCGAATTCCATATTGGTCGGTCCTCCGATTACTTACGGAAAAAGTAACGAACATACGGGGTTTCCAGGGACAGTTTACGTCTCGAAAAAGACACTGCGCAGACAATTGCTCTGTATAGCCACACAACTACACACCTGGGGATTTAGAGTATTGGCAGTTGTTAATACCCATGGGGGAAATATAGCGGTATTGAATTATACCCTACGTGAAATCGGTAAAGCGCTAAACATGTCGGTTGGATTGTTAACGTATGAATTTGACATGGGTTTGTCTGACCAAGAGGCGACTTATGGCTTTCATGCTGGTGAAGCGGAAACCGCCTGGATGCTGGATATATGGCCGGAGAAGGTTGATATGACCGAAGCCAGTCGCGAGTTCCCCGCCAGGATCGAAGATCCTGGAGTGCTGAGACCTGAAGGAGCGCCAGCCATATACTCTTGGGTTTCGAGTGATCTCTCGGAGTCAGGCGTGATGGGCGATGCAACTGCTGGCACAGCAGAGAAAGGGAAGCTTTGGATGGCCGGAGCTAGTCGGGCACTCGCGGATGCCATGGAAAATCTCGACCGCTGGACGAAGAAGCATTACCCCTAAGAATTGGAGGAGGGTTCATCCTTCGGCTTAATTATGGCGCATCATTACTTAGACAAATCACTCACCTACAACCGTTGGGATAATTCCTACCCAAACCGCCTAAGCGTAGAGTCTGGCGATACGGTCACTTTGGAGATGGAGGATGCGAGTGACGGCCAGGTTCATCCTGAAATGTCAGCCGTCGGGTTCTCAAACATAGACTCATCCAAGATACATGCCCTGACAGGCCCCATTGAAGTTGTGGGCTCCGAACCTGGTGATCATTTAAAGATCGAAATCATGTCGTACAAAGACGAGGGCTGGGCTTGGACGAGTGTCATCCCTGGTTTGGGGCTTTTGAGTGATCGTTTTAAGGAACATTATCTCCACATCTGGAAACTGGAAAACGGACAGACCCGCAGTATGCCTGGGCTCACCATTGATCTATCGCCGTTTTGCGGTATTATCGGGGTTCAAAGCGCAGAGGATGGTGAGTTTCGAACCCGTCCTCCCGGGCCGTTTGGCGGCAATATGGATGTGAAGCACCTGGTTGCCGGGTCTGTACTCCACCTGCCGGTTTTAGTATCAGGGGCGGGTCTATGCACCGGTGATTGTCACGCGGCGCAAGGGGACGGAGAAGTCTGTGTGAATGGCATGGAGGCACCTATGTCAGTTACGATAAAGGTCACTTTGGTGAAAAACGATCCTCTTTCGGGTCCGTATTTGATAACACCAGGACAACTCTCACCCAAGCGTTACTCGGATAAACCGTATCACGTATTCGTTGAGTCCGATGACGATGCTCGGGCGGCAAGTAAGCGAGTAGTCAATCGGGCTATCGATTATTTATCAAAACGAATCGGACTTTCGCCAGAGCAAGCATACATTACTTGCTCGGTCGTAATGGATTTAAAGATCAGTCAACTGGTGAACACGCCCATGACCACGATCAGTGGGTATCTTCCTGAAGCTATTTTCGATGACTAAGGGAAGGGGCTTGCCATCAGCGTATCCTCGAATTGCTTGTTATAAAAATTATGTCACAGATCGAATCTAAGTTAAAGGAGTTAGGACTGGAATTGCCGGTTCAGCCAAAATCGGGAGGTAACTACCTTCCTCATCGCATCAACGGAAATACGCTCACACTTGCCGGTGTGGTTTGTGTGAAGGATGGCGTGGTAACCCATGAAGGCCAGGTGGGTGACGAGCAGTCTATCGAAACCGGCTATGAAGCCGCCAAGGTCTGTGCGCTCAATGCGATGGCTGCTATCAAGGGTGCTTTGGGGAATCTGGATCGGGTCGACCAATTCGTCTATATGGGCGGTTATGTGAATGCGGTGGCTAATTTCGGGAACAGTCCTCAGGTCATCAATGGTGCGAGTGATCTTTTTGTAGCGGTTTTCGGTGAAGCCGGAAAGCACGCCCGTGCTGCCGTGGCTGTGGCCGGACTCCCGATGAAAGCGACCGTTGAGATTCAGGTTACGGTTACTTTCAAGTAATCAAGGCAGTCCACTCAATTACTGCAGTAGCGAGTGTGACCGGGCCAGGTACCTGTTATGTCTATCGGTGGTTTATCACTGGTCGTATTGAGGAATCGAAGGTGGTTCGAATGACAGTATCTCTTGAAACACCTTCGTTTCGGTCGGTCCAAATACCCGCAAAGACTTCCGGTTTGTTATGTTGTCTTAATTATCCTCCAAAACGCTTATTAAAGTGTATTGATTTTGTTGGAAAAGCAGATAGTGCTTGTCCCCTTATTCATTCAATCCTTCTTATGAAGTTTACTTCTGGGTCAGTCTCCGTGACCTCCCTTGTTTTTCAAATCGCTTTGAAAGCGGTTCGATGAAAAAAAACGCAAAGCCAAAAGGCTCTGGCTCCGACCGATTTTGGGTTGAGCGACAACCGACACCAACCTCCTGTGGCCCGACTTGTCTGCATGCGATTTATCGTTGGTTCGGTCAGGATGTCTCAATCGAAGAGTTGATAGAGTCAGTGCCGTCTTTGGATGAAGGTGGAACCCTGGCTATCCACATGGGTATTGATGCACTGGCTCGCGGATACCGCACCGATTTCTACAGCTGTAATCTGCGGGTATTAGATCCTTCGTGGTTTCCCGGCACTCAGGCTCTACTGATTGAAAAGCTCAGTTTGTCCAAAAAGGTGCGCAGAAAGCGGAAAGAGAGATTCGAACTGGAAGCATTGGAGCTCTATGTTCGGAACGGGGGAAACCTTTATATGGAAGCGCTCACGCGATCACTTTTGCGTAAGCACTTGTTGTTGGACCGACCTATTTTGGCCGGTTTGTCAGCGACTTTCTTATACCGGGAAGCCCGGGAAGTGCCGGAAACCGGAAAACCGGATGATATCGGAGGCAAGTCTGAAGGCCATTTTGTGGTGCTTCATGGCTACGAACCTTCCACGAAAATGGTTACCGTTCACGATCCTTACCACCAAGCACCTTTTCCGGGGGATCACCGTTACGCGGTTCATATCGATCGCCTAATCAATGCAATCCTCCTCGGCGTGCTAACACACGACGCCAACATTTTAGTTATCCATAAGTAAGCGAAATGAAATCATTCGTTGTTGTTGTTGAACGACCTTCTACCTGGGTGGTTAAACTGCCGGCTAGCGTAGAGATTCTTACCCCCAAGGAATATATCACCAATCCTGCGATTCAGAAAATCCGAAGAGCGAGGGTCTATAATCTATGCCGGGATTATTCCTATCAAAGTGCGGGCTACTACGTATCATTACTGGCAGAAGCACGCGGGCACCGTCCCTTACCTTCCGTGTCCACATTCAGAAAGATACACGGGCGATTGATAAATCCCCAACGGGAATTCCAGGCCATCGCCCAGCGCTCTCTGCAAGACTTGCAGACGGATGCATTTACCTTGTCTGTGTACTTTTCTCATAATTTGGCCAAACGGCACGATCGACTGGCATTGGCTGTATTCAATCTGTTTCCGGCTCCCTTGTTGCGGGCCCTATTTCTGCGTGACGATGAAGGGCACTGGCGTATGCGGTCCGTTAACTTGATTTCGGCCAAAGATATTCCGGAGAATCACCAGGATTTTCTTCGTGAGTCGGCGGAAAAATGGTTCTCCAATCCGAAGCGCGTCAAGGCGCAGATCCCAGCCAGATATACTTTGGGCATTCTGGTGGATCCGAATGAGCCGACCCCACCGTCCGATGCTATGGCTTTGAAGAAGCTGATTCGGGCAGCAGAGAGGCAGCATATCGCGGTAGAGATGCTTGAACCTGAAGATATCGGTGATGTCGAAGAACTGGATGCACTGTTTATCCGGGCGACAACCTCCGTCGAAAATTACACTTTTAGATTCGCCCGTAGAGCAGCAGAAGCTGGCATTCCGACGATTGACGATCCGGATTCTATTCTCAGATGTACCAACAAGGTGTTTTTGGCTGAGCTCTTTGAGCGTTATGAGATTCCTGCACCCAAGACTGAGATTCTATACACGAGCAGTAATCCAGAGGTGCCAGCGGGAATATCCTTTCCTTTGGTTCTCAAACAGCCGGATTCATCGTTTTCGCAGGGCGTGGTAAAAGTGAAGGACAAAGAGAGTTTTCGAAATGCCTGTCTGGAGCTATTCAACAAAACAGATCTTTTGATAGCCCAAGAATTTTTGCCAACCGACTATGATTGGCGTATCGGCATTTTAGATCAGAAAGCCATCTATGCATGTCGTTATTATATGGCACGTGGCCATTGGCAGATTTACAATAGAGGGGAAGATTCCAAAAGTTACGTGGTGGGGGGGAATTCTGATACGCTTCCGATGAGTGAGGTTCCATCTTTCGTTGTAGAAACGGCTTTACGGGCTGCAAATCTCATCGGCTGCGGACTATATGGTGTCGACCTAAAAGAGATCGACGGGCGGGCACTTGTAATAGAGGTCAATGACAACCCTTCGATCGATGGAGGAGTTGAAGATGCGTTTCTCAAAGATGAACTTTACGACTTGATCATACAATCCTTCATAAAACGAATCGAAGAGCGTACTACGCTAAGTCGGAGCTAATTTATATATTCTCTATGGCCAGCACTTTTAGTCAATTTGGTATTGAAATAGAATACATGATCGTGGACGTCAAAAGTCTGGATCTATTGCCGGTTTCGGACAAAATCCTGCGTGATGCCTCGGGCACCATTGCAAATAGTGTCCGGCACGGACCGATTACCTGGTCGAATGAACTGGTAATGCATGTGCTTGAGTTGAAAACGAGCAACCCTGCCAAGTCTTTGGATGGTCTGGTTGAACTTTTTCATCAATCCATCCTGGATGCTGAAAAACGACTGAGGAAGTCAGGTGCTTGTTTATTGGGCACGGCGATGCATCCTTGGTTTGAACCATTTGATGGTGTCAAACTCTGGCATTATGATGACCGGGAAATTTATGATACCTTCGACCGGATCTTCGATAGTCGAGGGCATGGTTGGTCGAATATTCAGTCTTTTCATTTAAACCTGCCTTTTGAAGTTGGAGATGATGACAGCTTTCGTCGATTGCACAGTGCTATTCGTCTCGTCCTGCCGCTCATTCCGGCGATTGCTGCGAGCTCTCCCTTCCTGGAAGGTCGCTCGACAGGGTTACTCGATACGCGATTGGAAACGTATCGGAATAATTGTATACGCATTCCAAGTATTTCTGGCGGAGTGATTCCTGAAGTTTATAACTCGCAAGCTGAATACGGAGCCAAGGTATTCGATGTGATTGCGAATGATCTAAAGAGTCTGGATCAAGAGGGAATTCTTGAACCGGAGTGGACAAATGCCCGGGGTGCAATCGCACGATTTGATCGTGGTTCGATCGAAATCCGGGTCGGGGATGTCCAGGAATGTCCAGCGCAGGACCTGGCGATCATTCAGCTAGTAGTATACTTGGTAAAGTGGTGGTTTGAGCAGAGTGAGGTTTCATTGATCGATCAGGAATCAGTCCCGACGAAGCAACTGCGTCAACTTTTTGATGCAGCAATCTCGCAGGGTGTGGATGCCCGGTTGGAAGGGGAGGATGTTCTGCGTGCCTTTGGAGTTCGATCCAGTATGTCCGTTGGAGTCTGGATCCAGCAACGACTTCCGATATCCGCAGATTGGAAAGGGGGGATAGAAGTGATCCTCAGTGAGGGCAATCTTGCTCAACGTTTGAGCCGAGCGGTTGGACAACGAATCACTTCGGAAAACCTTCAGACTGTGTATCGAAGCGTCCAAAGCTCTCTCATAAAAAATCAGGTTTTTGGAGTATGAAATTGATTATTTCATGCGAGCATGCGAGTGCTGCAGTTCCTGATCCCTATCAGGGTATGTTCGAGGATAGGAATCGAGAAGTATTGTGGTCGCATCGTGGTTGGGATCCTGGGGCATTGGCTTTGGCCAGAGAATTGTCTGTTCTCTTGGATGTGCCGGTGATCAAAGGAGAGTGGACGCGTCTGCTTTTGGATCTTAATCGGTCGCCCGATAATCCCGATAGATGGAGCGAGTTTTCTCGATCCTTGGTTGAAGAGGAGCGGGAGGCGTTGCACTTGAGTATTTTTACTCCCTTCTGGGAAAAGCTGTTCGGCACTGTAGAATCATTGATTCTAGAATCTGAACGGGTCATTCATTTATCGGTTCACTCCTTTGTCAGGATACTTAACCATAAGCAGCGCGTCGTGGATGTGGGAGTTCTTTTCGACCCGGCCAGATCCATGGAGTCTGAGTTTTCCAGTCGATTGGTTTCAAACCTGAACCTGCTCAGGAAAGATTCTTTGAATATATTGGAAAACGTACCGTATGCAGGAACGGAGGATGGTTTAACGCGACTACTTAGGGAAAAGTTTCCCGATGCATCGTATGCTGGTATCGAAATAGAAGTCTGTTCCGACTTGCTGGAAGATAATAAATCGATCCGAAGAATGGCCGTCGATTTATCACAAGGTATATGCCAATCCCTGGTTGATCTCTGATCAACGAATCCGTTGTGGGTGTGAGTAGATGTTCAGGTTCGGTCGCCTAAGAAAACCAATCAGTGTCTGTCCGCTGGAAAGCGCAAAGGATACGGCAAGCGATGAAGGAGCCGACACGGCAGCGACAATAGACAGTTGAGCCGCCAGTGCTTTCTGCATGATTTCGAAAGCGACACGACCGCTCACGACGAGAATATGTTTGTCGAGCGGTAGCAGATCATTGAGGAGGGCGTAGCCTATCACTTTATCGAGAGCATTGTGTCGCCCTACGTCCTCGCGAAGGACAACCAGGTTTCCTTCGAGATCAAAAATGCCAGCGGAATGAAGACCGCCGGTCTTGTCAAAAATGGACTGTGACTCCCGTAAACGCCCCGGTAGTCCCATGAGTAGCTTTCGATCGATTTTACTGTAGTTTTCTAGAGGCGGGAAGCGTCCCTGGACAGACTCGATTGAGGTTTTTCCGCAAACACCGCAACTGGCGGCGATGGCGCCCAGTCGGTTCGATTTTAAACCAGCCTTCACTGAGGGACTCTTGAAGTCTATCCGAATCGTATTTTCAGGAGTAGGCGAGCTGATGCAACGGCTGATCTCTTTAATGTCGGTACGCCACTGAATAATACCTTCGGTGAATAGAAATCCGGCCGCCAATTCATCGTCATGTCCGGGGGTTCGCATGGTCACCACAAATGGATCATTCCCCAAACGAATTTCGAGTGGATCTTCAACGGCGATATGATCGCGAACGGTTTCTGCTGTACCCGATTCATTCATACGAACAATAGGGTTTTCGATGACAGGCGGTTTCTTGTGATCAATCGACATGGTTAGTCCGGTCAGGTTACCCGTTCATGGAGCGCCCCCACTGTTTTCCAATTTCTGGTTGTCGCTTCGAGGTTCAATTTCTTTTCGAAAAACTGATTGTTGATTTTCGTTTTGCCGTAACCCCCCGGACAACACACATACACTCTATCCTCAAGAATATGAAAGGTGGCAGTTTCATTCTTGGGTAATTCCACAGGTTTCGTGAGAGCTGGCTCTGGGGTAGAGAACAAAAACGTTACATAAAGTGCTGAATTAGCTACTTCTCTCGATTTGAGAAATGGGTTGTTTGTGAATGTAGTATGAAGGGTCTTTGACGTGAGAACCAGTATCGACACTTTATAGCCAAAAATGTTTTCTATTTTTGATTTTATATCCTCTGCGTGCTCAGCAGGTTCTTTTGTTTGAGAGGGCTCAAAAATGACGTTTCCGCTTTGAAGATAGGTTTCGATGCCTGTGTAGCCAAGGTCTTCGAAAAGCGACGTTAACTCTACCATTCGAATCTTGTTTTTACCGCCAACGTTGATACCGCGCAGTAATGCTACGAGAGGTTCCATGGACGCCTATTCAAAGAGTTCCACCCCTTGGGTCAATGGCCATAGCGCTCTATCAACTACTATCGTAACGCACCGCTCAGCGATTCGTCGTAACCGGCTAACTCCAAGTAGGCGCGACCAACCGTTTCACCCGCATCGTTGGTGACCCTACATGCACCTTCCCAATAGTTAGTCCCATTGAGATCTCCTGTTAGCTCTTGGTCAGGAACCGTTGGATTGAGGGTTAATTGTCTCATCAATCCCGTTTTCGGATCCGGTGTGTTCAGAGTAACTGTCGTCGGATAGGCAGCTCCGGTAACGGGGCTTTCCCAATAAGCCTGCTTGGTCCAGGTAAAACCTGAATTCCCGTAGTTTTGATATACCGTATTTCCGGATTCATCAATCCAGATAAGTTGGGAAAACTCTGAAGGTGTCCCGTCGGTCTGTCTTAGAAGGTAGGCCTTTATTTCGCGGCCGTCATTCAGTTGAATCGCTGTCCAATCCCAGCCCTCGAGGTTTTCACTCAACTGCTGGCTGGAGATTTCATGGTCGATCCAGGCCTCGCCGCTGATATCGAGCGTTTCACCATCAATTTTAAGATCCCCGGAAACTGCCATTCGGGTGAAGGTAATATAGTAGCTGCGGGCAGCTGGATCGGAACCTTTGCGGGAAGTGCCATCAGGCCCGAATATCACTTTCGGCTTGGTGGGGCTCATTTGAAGATTTAGAGCAGCTTTGTCACGAATATGGAAACGTACATCGATCGTTTCTGTCGACTCATCGATCATCTTCATTGTCCAGGGACCGTGCTTGAGGTCTAAGCCCTCTTCGCTTGCGAATGCGTCCCAGCCGTTGCGATCGAGTCGCTCATCAAAGTAGAACTCCCCGGTTTCAATATCCGTGAGCGCAACCTGTGTAGAGTGAATGTGGGATTGGCCAAAGTAGGGGGAATCAGGATAGACTTTATCGATAGGACCGGCAAAACGGAAGAACGTTACTTGAAAGCCGAAGGCTCTTTCCGAGTCTGTTTGGAGATGACCGGTCAGATACCACCACTCAATTTTGAAATCAGGATGGCTTCCGTGATCTCGCGGGAAAACCAGCGTCTGATAGGGTTGCGGTACCCGAAATCCTTCCTGGGTAAACTCTGGGACTTCAGCGGAAACCTGCTTCAGGAATAGTGCACTGAGGGCAAAAAGTAGTATATAGAATTGCTTAATCTTCATCACTCCTCCTGCATCGGTTTTTGGTTTCCTGCCAGCCATCCTACGAGCCAGCTAACAACGGCCCCTAGAATGATGAGTAGAGCGCCGAGACTCAAGATGTCTCCCCAGGGAATGGCGTATTGTAGTGTCCACCCGAAACTCTGCCGGTTGATCACGAAGACGAGCAACCATCCGAGCGCAAAGCTGAGGAGTATTCCTCCAAGCGATGCGATTACAGTCATGCCGGTCCCTTCAAAGGCCGTGATGCTCGCTCGTTCCGCCCGGGTGACGCCGAGTGCGCGAAGTGTGTGTAAACTGGTTACATCTTCTCGAAGTATATTCAAAAGTGCGAGGGCTAATCCGATGACTGCGACAAACAAACCGAGCACCTTGAGTGCATAAGTCACCGCGAAGGTTTCTTTGAATACCTGGAGCGCATTCTTAAGCAGGGCCTCTTGTTCTCGAATCGCCAACTCCGGAAACCGCTCTTTCAGCCTAGCCGAAAATACATCGGTATCGGTCTCTGCAGAAAGGTATAGGGTCGTGTTTGAGAAGTCGTAAACGTCGTACCAGGATTCCAAATACTTCTGATCGATCAGGAGGGCACCTTGATCGTTTCCATAGTCGGCCTTCATGCCGCGAATCCAGACAGGGTGACTTCCCTTGCTGCTTTCGAGATACACGATATCGCCGGTTTCGTATCCGAAACGGTAGAAGTAGGTTTCGTTGATAATGGCCCAGGTCTTGGCCTCATCCGGCATGTCGCCTAAATCGAGCAAAGTATCGATCCACAAAAACTTTTCGTATTCCCCGACCAGCTCAGTGCGAATACCAACCAGATAGATTTGTTTACCTTGAAATTGAATGGGAAGGTAACGTTGGGTGGATACCGCATCTATACCGGGCTCTTTGGCCAGCTGTTCGATGGTCGCTGCTCGAATAAAGTGTTGGGAGGACGCTCCACTGAAGGCCCGACTGGCGATGTAGATATCTGCTTGAAAACGGGTTTTCAACCAATGCGTAATCGTAGTTTCAAAGCTGCCGATCAGGATACTCATGCTCGCTGCCATGCCAATCGCCACGAACAGTCCCGATACCGCGAGGCGATGCCGGTTGCCCGGCAAACGTAATTTTCCAATCCCGAGTCCGGCCGTGAGATGCTGAGATACACTCCGGTGTAACCATTTCCCCAGCGGAGCGATGAGACCAGCCACCGTGAGTGCTCCACCCAGGAGCCAGCAAAGTGCGGTTAGGTAGCCAAATACGGGAAAGGCCTGTCCGTTTGAAAATATTACGGGACTTGCCAACGAACTGACGTAACCCAATCCGAGGAGCAGCCACCCGAGCCATTGATAATGAAATCGGGATCCACCTATCTCTTGACGACCACTGGCAATGATTTTGGCGGGATTCGTCTGAGTCGCAACCCGCAATGGAAGGCTTCCAGCGATAAGGCTTCCGGCTATCCCCAGCCCCATGCCAATAAGGCAGTCCGTGGTATTGAGTTGGGCGCTTCGGGCGGTGGTTTCAGTATAAAGAGCGTTGACTGTTCTGGCTATGGCAACGACGACAATTTGAGAGGACGCCCATCCCATGAGTATTCCAAAAATACCCCCGAGGAAACCAAACACGGTCAGGTCAATCAGCCAGAGTCTTTTAATCTCTTGGGGTATGAGTCCCAGGGCCCTGAGGATTCCGATTTCCTTGCGTCTTTGAATCACGGCTGCATCGATCGATTGGCTAATAAGGTAAAGCCCAACAAGTAACGAAATTAAGGACAGGATCGTGAGGTTTAGCCGGAATGCGGATGTCATAGCTGCACCGGTTTCTTCCTGTTGTTCTGTCTGAAGCACCCGCCATCGACCTGCCGATGGTTCTGTCAAAGCGTTACGAATCCTATCGAGGACAACTTCCGATCGATCATCTGCTTCAACCATGACTTCGACCCGGGAAACGATATTCGGTTTGCCTGCCAACGCCATGGCTGCGGGCAAATCCATGATGGCGAGGTCCTTTGGCACATCCACGCCCGATCGACTGGTTGGGAGTATTCCTTTCACGGACAAGGAGAATTTTTGATCGTCGATGAGGACCTCAATTGTTTCTTCGATCGTGAGACCCAATTTACTGGCCAACCTGGGTGAAACGAAGAGTGCGAGGGGGTCTCGTACAATCGAAAATATATCCTGCTCCTCGTCTATTTCTTCGGTGAATAACAACGAAGCACTGATATTTTGATTATTTAGGTTTTGAATGCCAATTAAGTCGATGCCCAGAATACGCAGTGGTTCGCCGGGTATTCGAAGCAAATCGCTGGGGTTACTTTGCTCGAAGGCTGGATATACTACTAACGCCGGGACCTCCAGAATCGGAGCCAGTTCAACGGGGTGTTGCTCCAGGCTATCCCGGAGTTCGCTTAACCAGGAAACCGAAAATCGATCGCCTTGGGCTTCCAATGTAAAATCGACCTGTCCAGTGACAGTTTCAGTGAATCCGCTAAAGCCCTTGATGGCCGCCCGATTCGCCATGCGAATGGATAGGAAGGAGGCGACTCCCAGAGCCAGAATGGCAATCAGAGTTGCGGACTGAAGCTTGTGCCTGAGCCATTGTCTGAGACTGGTTTTGAGCCAGACTTCGAGTAGGGCTTTCTTTGCCACTGGACGTTCGATTTGCACCTTATCGTCTTAAACGGTTGATTTCAAGGTGTCTTCAGACAAAAGACCGTCGTGTATATGGAGAGTTCTATGGCAGATTCGAGTAGTTTCCTCCTGATGAGTCACGAGTATGAGGCCGACCTCGTGTTCTTTTGATAAAGTCTCTATTAGGCTCAGGACACGCTCTCCATTCTTGGTATCGAGATTACCCGTGGGTTCATCCGCAAGCAGCAGCTTTGGTTTAATGACCAGGGCCCGGGCAATAGCCACCCGTTGCATTTCGCCACCGCTCATTTCTCGTGGGAAGGCATGGGCGCGGTGTGCGACATCGACTTCCTCCAACATATCCATTGCAAGACGAGTTCGTTCGGATCTGGAGTAGTTGTTAAGCTGTAGTGTCAGTGCCACATTCTCAATTGCCGTCAGCGTAGGGAGTAAATGAAAGAACTGAAAGATCGAGCCCAGGCGACTCCGACGGATCAGCGTGCGTTCTTCGGGTGAAAGCTGGGTAAGCACCGTCCCATCGAAGGTTATGATTCCTTCGTCGGGAGCATCGAGACCAGATATGCAGTTGAGAAGGGTGGACTTACCCGATCCGGAGGGTCCCATCAGTGCGACCCGTTCGCCTGGTTTCATCGTGAACGATACTCCGTTTAATACACGACAATTCTGATAGGCTTTGGAAACTGCTTCTACGGTTAGCATGGGTAATCGAATACCGAGCCACCGCTTGATTGCAACTCGAGGATACGACTTGATTGAAGCGTTAGCGTTTTTATTGATTCAAAACCCGTGAATCACGCAAATGCAGAGGCGAGTTTCGACCACGCCAACCAGACGCCGGCAATGAGCATGCCCACGGCAGAAATCCAAAGGAATACATCGTAGATGCGGGTAGGTCGAAGGGCGGCTATCGCGTACTTATAGCGAAAATAGATCGCTGCGAATGCCAACATGGGAAGCAGGAATGCCTGCATAGTTCCTGCGAGGAGGACCAGTTCTTTGGGTTTCGGATAGAGCCAGAAAAACAAAAAACTTACGATGGGGAAACCCAAACAGAGCCACTTGATCCAGGTTCTATCGCCCTTCGGATCGTGCTTGCGCCAACCGAAAATGACCAGTGCGTCGGCAAACACGCGGCCTTTGCTGGCATTCACGACAAAGAACGTGGAGTAGAGCACTGCGATCGCACCCACCAGGAAGAGTTCCACTGCCCATTTCCCGAATACGGGTTCATACATGGCGGCCAGTGTACGAATCATTTCCATGCCTTGCGGATGTAAGTTGGCCCGATGAAGTACCGCAGCCCCTAATATGTAAAACACGACTGTCGAAGAGGTGTAGACGATTAACGACAGCCAGGCGTCCCACTTCATGACTCTCAGCCAGCCTTTGGCTCGTTGGTTCCAAGCGTCTGAGTCTTCCCGTTTACCGATATAGGCGGCGTAACCTTTTTCGAGGCACCAGTAGGGGTAATACACGAGTTCGCCAGCCCCTACACCAATGATGCCAAAGGTTGCTAACGCTGTTATAATCGGATTCAAGCCTTCCGTTGGAGGCGGCAGCCTAAACGACAAGCCTTCTTTGATACTCGCCCAACTCACAGCCCATTCCGGATTCATCTGTAGCAGGACCAGATTCAAAAGTGTGATGAAGGTAAATCCGGCAACGAAAACCGTCACCATGTTTTCGATCGCCCCATATCGTCCGAAAAATAGAATGGCGGATGTGAGGAGGGTTACGATGATAGCCCAGATATAAATGTCGTAACCGGAATCCGGTAATGCCGCGACGGTGGTTGCTAGTTTTTCATCCGAAAGTTCACCCCTCGCATGCGCCAGTTTTGCCAACACCTGGTTCTCAGCAGCTTGATTAAACGCATCGCCCGTTTCAGTCAGTGGAGCACTAATACTCAGCGCCTGACCGACGCCGCCTACGATGCCACCTTGTTGGGCTGTACTGGTAACGAACATCGCAAGCCAGAACCAGGCAATCCAATGGGCGCCCTTAATCTTTAGGCCAGGAAGGCTATTTATACCTTCAAGCGTTGTTTTACCGGTCAGGATTACATAGCGACCGATTTCCAGTTGCACAAAGACCTTGATTACGCAGCCGACGATAATGATCCACATCAGCCAGAATCCGGCTTCAGCACCCGTGGCCGTAGTCGCAATCAATTCTCCTGAACCGACGATGCCCCCTGCAATGATCAGCCCGGGACCGAGCTCTTTTAGGGTTCCTATCACTGTGGTGGGGGCGTTACGGATCAGTTGTTCGGACATATACGGGGTAGGAGTGTGGAAAATTTAGACTAGGCAGTTTTCGCGCTCATGATGGTGATCCTACTTCTTGATCGTCATCAAAAACGCCTTTTTGAATCCAGAGCTTCAACTAGAAAGCTATCGTGCATGCACCGTTTCGCTGTAGAGAAGGTCTCCGGTATAACCGTCGTAGTATTTGAAGATTACGTGAGGGCGTGGATAGGCGACCCAGCGGGTTCCCCCACGCTGCACTGGATTATTGAATACGTTGTTTACCTGAATAATGCAGTTGGTCGGGTAAAAACGTTCCAGACGAGGGGCATCACTAAACGCGTAAGTAGACCATTTGATGTCGACTTCGCGGGGACCGTATTTGAACTTACCGTTGATGGGGCGTCCGCCCTCGTCATCCAAGGGAACATGGTTTACTGAATTGCCAGGGCCAGCCGCAAATTCCCACATATTGTCGGTAATCTGAATGGCGAAGCTGTTGTGCAGGTCTCCTGTGATAACAAAAAACTGCTGAGGGGCTCGAGCCGTGCAGAACTCAATGAGTGCTTCGCGTTCTTTAAGAAATACGGTCCAGGCTTCATCTTTTGGGTAAAGGTTCTTATCGGTTCCGCCTCCACTGCCCACATGGGGAATTGTGAAGTCTACGGAGGATACCAGGAAAATAAAGTCTGCGGTTGAATTCTCGATACCGTTCTTAAGCCATTCGAACTGCTCGTCTCCCAGAATCTTGGCATCTTCTTTCCATGGGTTGCTTACATCATGTAAAGAGCGATGGGTTCTCGTTTGAAGCATGAAATATTCGCAGTTTCCTACCTTGAAAGAACCGTAGCTGCGGCGTCCGATTGAGTAGGCCGCTTCATTGGTGGCTTTGGCGGCGGGCGTGATCTTTAGGTGGTGTTTATCGATCACCTCAACGACACCATAAACGGCGGAGTTAGGGTCCCCCGGTTTTAGGTCGAGAGCCATATTCAGAACGCCATCATTGGCCTTGCCCCAGTGAACGTGTAGTGTTCCGTAGTCTTTGAAATCCATCGCCGTGAAGTCAGCTTTGGGATCATAGAGAATGTCACTGCCTTTTTTGAACTGCCCCCGGCCGAAATGAGTTTTGGAGCTGTGAGCCATGGGATTGGCCCATCCCACATAATCTTGCCAGGCTTTAACCCCTTGATCGCGGAAAACTGCTCTACGATTTACCAGACCGATTTCGGCGGTTCCATAGATATCATTGAGCAACTCATGATCATCCATGGTGTAAAAATTGGGAACATTCTGGTGCCATTTTATCAGATTAAGACCGCGTGAGAGGTAGGTTTTATAATTTTCCCAAACCCCCACGATTGAAGGAGCTATTTCAAGGACTTCAGGCGTGTCTTCAGGGGCGATGCGGACTTGGCTGCGCCAGGCATCCAATGAGTAATCCCGATCTTCCTCGTAAATGAAATCTCCATTGGCGATGCCGAAAAGGACTTTGTCCATCCAGTCACGGGTCAACACATCATAGGCGGGGAGGTCGGGTCCAGGTCCTCCTTTAAAGCTTTGATTGATGCAGGAGGTGGCTTGGAACTGAAAGTTAAACAGTCCCTCCGGATTGTATTCATCGTTTTGATAGTCTTTGGCATCCGGAAAGGTCCTGAATGTGCCACCTCTGCCCGTGTCTGTGCGGTAGTAGTACAAGGTATCCGGCTCCAAATCGGTGAGGGTGATGACGGCGGTGTTATCGTTCTCTAAAACGGTTTGAACGGGTGCAGATTGTTGATCAAGGATGTGACGGTCTTTTCCGTATGTCACAGAAACACCTCCTGGAAAGTTGGTCCTGACCCAGACGCTCATCGTCGTGGTTCCCGGACGGCCTAATAAAGGCCCATGGGTAATTTTGAAGTCGGTATACTCGGTCTGAGACCAAGCCAATGTCGTTAGAAGAAGGAAACTAAGAATCTTGATGGGGTTCATAGAGGCGTTTTTGCAGTTACAGAAAAAAAGAAGGTTAGGAGGCCAAAACAGATCGTGCGACTCTAAATTGGGGAGATTTGGATACTATGAGGAATGGGAGAGGCGATTAAAGATAGTCGACTCGATGTCAGTGTGATAGATTTCCGAAATCAGAGGGCTTGAATGAGGGAGCTATTGCAAATCGTTTGCAGATAAGCACTGTCATGAGCAATGAGTTCAATTAAGCTGTCCCCTTTGTTTCTAGTAACCCTTTTCGCGTTTGTCTTTGTAGGTTGCTCTGATACTGCGACGCAAGAGGTGCCGAACAGGCCCAATATTATTTTCATCATGGCAGATGATCTGGGTTATGGTGACCTGGGTTCGTATGGGCAGCAGGTGATTCAGACTCCTTTTCTGGATAAGATGGCGTTAGAAGGCACGCGCTTCACTCAGGTCTATGCCGGATCTCCAGTGTGTGCGCCGTCCCGCTCTGTGCTTATGACCGGATTGCATACGGGGCACACTACCGTGAGAGGTAATTTTGGGAAATTTGGCGTCAAGGGCCTGGCTGGGAATGAAGGTCGTGTCCCACTTTACGATAATGATATCACGGTGGCTGAAGTGATGAAAGAAGCCGGTTACGTTACGGCTATGTTTGGTAAATGGGGCTTGGGTGAGCCAGGTACCAGCGGTGAGCCGAATGACCAAGGGTGGGATGAATGGTTCGGATATCTAAACCAGCGGCGTGCTCATAGTTACTATCCAGAATTCCTATGGGAAAACAAAACCCGTTTTGATTTACCGGGGAATAAGGACGGCAAACAAGCTACTTATGCCCACGATTTGTTTACCGAAAGAGCGCTTGGGTTTATCGAGCGTTATCAGGATCAAAGTTTCTTTCTTTATCTTCCCTATACCGTGCCCCACAGCCGTTATGAAATTCCGGATACAGCTCCGTATTCTGAGATGCCCTGGACGGATGACGAGAAAGTTCACGCGGCTATGATTACTCGTTTGGATCGCGATATAGGCACCTTGTTTCAAACACTCAAAGATCTGGGGATCGATGAAAATACGATTGTTTTCTTCTGTTCCGATAATGGTGCAGCTGAGCGATGGGAGGGGCGCTTCAATAGTTCCGGAGCTCTGCGTGGCAGAAAACGGGACATGTACGAAGGTGGAATTCGCACGCCTATGATCGTTCGCTGGCCGGGCAAAGTATCAGCCGGTGCCACCAACGACTACCCATGGTACTTCGCGGACGTGCTGCCAACGCTAGCTGATTTGGGTGGAGCAGAAATTCCGGATGGCTTGGATGGTGTCAGTGTAGTTCCTTCGATTCTGGGAGAATCTCAGTCAGATGACCGCTACCTCTATTGGGAGTTCTTCGAAGCCGGATTCCAACAAGCTGTTCGCTGGAAAAACTGGAAGGCGGTTCGGCAAGCGCCGGGCCTTCAGTTGGAACTTTACGATCTTTCCAAGGATGAAGCGGAGACAGAAAACGTCGCCGACTCAAATCCTGACATCGTTCGAAAAATCGAAGCCTATATTTCTGCAGCGCGAACAGAGTCTGAAAATTGGCCGACGCCCTGATCTTTATTTCCGCTTTCCGTGCGCGACTTTTTAGGTTTGGCTGTTCGAATCTCCTGTTGTTGTTCTCCTGTCTATGAAAATCACCTCACTTTCTCTTTTTAAAGTAAAGCCGCGTTGGGTCTTCTTGAAGATAGAAACCGATGAAGGTATCTCCGGTTGGGGAGAGCCCATTGTTGAAAGTCGAACGGAGACCTCAATCGCGGCGGTGAGAGAGCTTGAAGGTTTTTTGATCGGGCAGGATCCCTGTCGCATCGAACATTTGTTTCAGGGGATGTATCGTGGTACTTTTTATCGAGGTGGTCCGATTCTGATGAGTGCCATTTCTGGGGTGGAGCAAGCCCTTTGGGATATTCGGGGAAAGTCTTTGGGAGTCCCGGTATATCAATTGTTGGGAGGCGCTGTCCGGGACAAGGTTAAAGCTTACGCGTGGGTAGGTGGAGACGATCCTGACAACGCACCAGACGACGCCAAAGAGCGATTGAAACAAGGCTTTCGCAATATTAAGATGAACGCGGTCGGTGCCTGTGAACGTATCGGTAGCTATGGAGAAATCGACGCGGCTGTGGAGCGTCTGGCGATCGTTCGTAGATTGGTAGGACCCGATGTTGGAATCGGAATCGATTTCCATGGCCGTGTCCACAAGTCGATGGCGAAGACGTTGGTAAAAGAAATGGAGCCGTATCGTCCGCTGTTTTACGAGGAACCGCTTCTTCCTGAGCATCTGGATTTCTTACCCGAACTCGCCCGACACACATCGATTCCTCTTGCGACCGGCGAACGACTCTATGGTCGTTGGGGATTCAAGGAGCTTATTGCTCAGGGGGCGGTGGATCTTATTCAGCCCGATCTGTCCCATTGCGGAGGTATTTTCGAAGGGCGAAAAATCGCAGCCATGGCGGAAGCGTATGATATCGGAGTAGCTCCGCATTGTCCTTTGGGACCATTGGCGTTGGCGAGCTCCATGCAGTTGGATGCATGCACGCCGAACTTTGTCATCCAGGAAATGTCCTTGAAAATGCAATACAACACTTCCGGTGATCTACTGGATTGTATAAGGAACAAAGACGTCTTCGATATTACGGACGGCTATTTGAGTCTACCAAATCTACCAGGACTGGGAATCGAGATTGATGAAGAGGCGGTAATCGAAAGTGACAAAGCAGGGTTCACCTGGAGTCCCCGGGACTGGTTGCACGAAGATGGCTCGGTCGCGGAATGGTGAGGTGACGAAGCTAGGGTAATTGGTTAAAAAAAGGTCCCAACCTTTCGGATGGGACCTTTGAAAATAACTCAGCTGAATGCGTTACACCAACTGATCCTGGCCAGGAACGGGACGAGGAGTGATAGGGTTCGGACCGATTTTCCATTTGGCTGGAGTCAGGTCCAATTGTGAGCGATTGAGTGCCCAATCGAAGCGAATCAGTCTACCGGTGTAGGCTGACATACGGCCGATGATAGCCGTTAATGTCGATTCTGCGATACGTTTGCCATGGTTCAGGTAAGGACCCTTGCCACGAACGCTGTCGATGAAATCAATGTGCTCCTGCTCCTGACCATTGACGGCGGGGCCATCGTATTTCCAGTTTTTCTTACCGGAAATACTCTCACCGTTGGACGTTCCAGTGGCTCCGACGATGTTTTGGCCAATACGTGAGGTGGATCCGGGGATCTGACTGGCCATCGCGGAAACACGGGCACCATTCGGGTATTCGTAAATGATGGCGAAGTGGTCGTAAATGTTTCCGAAGTCGTGCTCGATCTCCAAGCCGCCCATTCCGAGGGCAGAGACGGGAGGACCTCCAAATGCCCAGTTCATGACGTCGATCTGGTGAATCGCTTGTTCCACGAGGCAGTCACCGGAGCCCCAGCAATGGAAATACCAATTGCGGATTTGAAATTCCATTTCTGACCAGTCGGGATTCTGCGCATTCTGGCCAATTTTCTGGCCCCAGTTCCAGTAACAATCACCACCGCGCAGTTCACCAATTTCGCCATCGTGAATCCGTTTCAGTGTTTCGATGTAGCTGGGAGTGTGACGACGTTGGGTTCCAGCGACTACGGTGAGGCTCTTTTGTTTGGCTAATTCGGAAATCTCGATGACCTTGCGGACGCCGACGGGATCTACCGCAACGGGCTTTTCCATGAAGACGTGTTTGCCGGCCTTGATGGCAGCTTCAAAGTGAATCGGCCGAAATCCTGGTTGAGTGGCGATCACTACTACATCGATATCCGTCGCCAACAGGTCTTTGTAAGCATCGAATCCGGTAAACTTACGGTCTCCGGTAACGTTCATCTTATCGGCAATCGGTGCGAAGCTCCCCCAGCCGTTTTTAAACTTCTTTTCAGCAGCCTCGATCTTGTCTGGAAAGAAGTCGGCCATCGCGTAGAGCTCCACATTGGGTGCCGCGCTTACGCATTGCTGGGCGGCACCGGTTCCGCGTCCACCACAACCGATCAAGCCGATCTTGAGCTTATCGGATGATTTGTGGTGAGCGCCAAATGCATAAGGCTGGGTGCCGAGGGCGGCCAAGGTGGATAGGGCGGCACCTGTTTTGATGAATTGCCGGCGAGAAGGTGGTAGGGTATCTTTTGTCATACGAACTGAATTTAGGTTTTAGAAAACGGTTGTGATTATCGCAAAGTGAACACGATTATCAAATAGTTTTATCAGATTTACGGCCTCCAAACACGCAAAAACGGTTTCTTTGGTAGTAGGATGAAGCTTCCCCGAATCCAGCCGCTTCCAGCCAGGCTAATTGATCGCTGAGGCGTGCATTTTTATCTTCGAGCATTCGTATCTGAGCTTCTTTCAGAAAATGTTCGGGAAGGTCAGTTGATCTTACATCGGCTTGCCAGGCACTTTCGTAAAAAGATTCTTCCTTTTCGGTTCTTCCAAGCACCTGATCTGCATTAATGAACGATCCGCCGGGTTTTAGTGCCTGAAAACAAAGTCTATAGAGTTTCGATTTTTCTGGATCGGAAAGGTGGTGTAGGGAGAGTGCAGATATGATGAGGTCGAAGGTGTCCCTTTCAGGGAGATCACGGTGGTCTCTATTGAGTATCGTAACCTGCGGATTATCTGCGAAACGTGCTTTTGCCATTTCGAGCATCTTTTCTGAGACATCCGTGATGAGAAACTTTGCGTTTGGAAAACGTTTATAAAGCATCGCTGTTAATAGACCGGTTCCCGTTCCGAGGTCCAATACCTTCAACCGGGCATTCTTGGAAAACGGAATGGCTTCAACGAGGGCGCCGTAAAACAAGTCAAAGTCAGGAACGAGTTTCGGGCGATTGACCTCATAGTTTGTTGCGCATGCGTCAAAAAGTTCTCTGATATTCATGAACTACAGTGATTCGGGATCGAATCCGGCATAGGCAGCGCCCATCGCCCCGGCCCACATATCCAGTTTTCCGAAGACTATGGGGACCTGATGTCCGCCAGGGCGCCACTCGACTTCATTCATCACTGTAAGAAGCGGCTTCATCAACGCCTCACCCGCAGTAGTGATACCGCCCGTGAGGACCACCACTTCTGGATCCAAGATATTGATATAGGAGGCGATAGCACAGCCTAGGGCTCGGATCGATTTAAGCCAGATTTTTGTAGCGGATTTGTCGCCTGCTTCGTAAGCGTTCACCAATTTTCGGGTCGAAGTAAAGCGCCCCTGGGAGCGTTCTCCGACGGTAGCGTTGCCAATCATCGTTTCGATGGCACCCGGCATATTAGCGATACTCTTGGGGCCGTAGATGTTCTGGCTCATGTGTCCTAAATGGCCAGCGCGACCGATGTTACCTTTGAGTAGCTTTCCGTTAGATAAAATGGCGCCGCCAACTCCTGTCCCGAGGGTAAGTAGAACGATGTGTTTTCGATCTCTCGCCGCGCCGATCCAGCTTTCGCCCAGCAGGGCGGCGTGCGCATCATTTAGAACGGGTACTCGGCTATCCCTTTCAAGTGCTTTCGTCCAATCGAAGCCTTCGATTCCGTCGAGGCGTTTGGGCAGGTAAGAGATCCAACGGTGTTGTGTGTCGGCAAGACCGGGTGCGCAGAGGCCAACCTGCGGGACTGTGCCCCCGACTTGTGATTCAAATTCCTGGATTACGGTTTTCGCATGAGCTACCCAATTCTCCAGGCTGTCTGTGTGGTCGTTGGTTGGGTGGGTGATTCGTTGGATGACGGTGCCATCTGCCCGAGTTGCAATCGCCTTAATGGCCGTGCCGCCGATATCGATACCAATAGACCAAGTCATTGTTAAGCGATACAAGTTGGTAAAAATGGAAGGGCCAGTAAAATCTGAACTGTCATCTGAGTTTGCGTAACACGAAAAAAGTTTTTCTGTATGGGTTTTCCTTTGGTTAGGGACAACATGTATTATGAGCAACGCATTATCAACAGAGTCGAATTTCGATGAAAATTGCGGAGAAGGAATCTCTGCTAATGTCGATCGAGATATCGTTCTGGCTTCATTTGTCGGCGACAGCTTTAGTCTTGGCAGTCATTGGATCTATGATCGGGAAAAAATCGCTGAACTATTTCCAAACGGTTTGTCTGGTTTGGAAGCCCCGCGGTCGGGTTATCACGGAAATAAGGGTGCCGGTGACCTGACCCATCATGGGGATCAGGGGTTGGTATTGCTGGAATCTTTAGCAAGTCGCAGATCGTGGTCTCAGGAAACGTGGGTGGATGATTGGAGGGCCTTCTGGGCGACTGGACCGGATTCTTACCGGGACGGCGCTACATCGGCTACGCTGGAAAACTACGAAAACGGGGTTGCCCGGCCTTCGGGAAGTGATGACTTTTCGGCAGTGTCCCGGCTGGGTCCTTTGCTGGCCTTTTTAAGCGATGGCGCTCTCGACGAACAAATTGCCTGTGCCCGGTCCTATGTGGGGGCTACCCATGGGGATCCTGTGGTGAGTGACTCAGCCGAATGGGTCGTTCGAGTCATTTTCCTCCTGAGGAAAGGAGTCGGGCTTGCGGATGCATTCGAAGCAGCGATGGAGCAGGGCGAATTTGCGTCCGATTTGTCGGTAGCCTACCGCAAGGGAGTCCGTGCGCTCAAGCTGAGTGAGGATGAATCCGTTTCGAGCCTTGGTCAGTCCTGTGGAACGGGCAGCGCGATTCCGCTGACGGTTTGGATGGCCCTGCGGTTTGCGAAAGACCCAGTCAAAATGTTAGAACTAAATGCCTTGGCTGGCGGGGATACGTCGGCGCGGGGTATGGTATTGGGGATGTTCATTGCTGCCAGCGGTGATTATGCAAAACTACCCACCAACTGGACTGACGATCTCAATGCTCTGCCCCGGATCACGAAGGCGCTGGAGTGTTTGGGTAAGTAATTTGGCTTCAACGAGACGATTTTTCTCAACCTTTCGTTTAAGTTCGGTTTATAAACGGTTCTATGATTCTTGATCAGTTCAAACTTACAAACCGTTCAGCCCTTATTATCGGTGGAAACCGAGGGCTGGGTATCGAAATAGGAAAAGCACTCGCCGAGGCAGGGGCTTCCGTAGCAGTTGCGGCACGCGATGCTGACAAAAATGCAGAGGCGGTATCTTTAATAGAACCCTTGGGTCCGGGGAAAGTGTTGGGTTTAACCTGCGATGTTCTCGACGAATCCCAAGTCAATGAGACAGTGAATACTGTTAATGAGGAGTTTGGTTCGGTTGATATCCTAATCAATAGCGCCGGAATAAATTTCAGAGGACCGATCGATGAGATCGGAATTGCGGACTTTCAGAAGGTTATGGAAGTCAATGTCACGGGTACCTGGTTGGGTTGTAAGGCCGTAACTCCTTTTATGAAAAAGCAGGAGTATGGACGCATTGTGAATATATCTTCGATTTTCGGGGCGGTCGGATTTGGTGACCGCACTCCCTATACAGCCAGTAAAGGGGCCGTTTTAAACATGACCAAAGCGCTTGCGATTGAATTGGCTCCGTGGAAAATTACTGTCAACGCAATGCTTCCCGGGCCGTTTGCGACTGAGATGAACCTACCGTTGCTCGATGACCCTGAGAAATATAAGACCTTTGTTTCGAATATCCCTATGGCGCGCTGGGGTGAACTTTCCGAAATCGGTGGATTGGCGCTGTTTCTCTCCTCAGATGCATCCTCTTTCTGTACCGGTGGCTCGTTTACAGTCGATGGCGGCTGGACTGCCCGGTAACAATAACACTGCAAAAGGAAACTTCCGGAATATTGTAAGGTCCTCACACTTCCTATGGATGGACAACGTTTCGGGATTTTACCCTGACGCCAGGTGCTCAATCCTTAATATATTATCAACAATACTCATCATGATTAAATCAAAATTCATCATCTCGGCCCTGGTTCTCTTAGGGCTTACCGTCTCCGCATTCGGAGGTGCTCACAAAGCCAGCGAAAAATTGTCTCCCTTCCATAAATCCTTTCTTCAACAGTATGAAGGTGAAACCGGAAAACTGGTAGACCTTGCAAAAGCATTCTCAGAGGACGGCTACGCATGGCGACCAGCCGAAGGGATTCGTTCGGTCCGTGAATCGATTCTGCACGTCGCTGGTGCCAACTACTTCATTGGCAGCAAGCTCGGTAAGGCGATGCCAGACGGCATAAACCCACGTGAATTCGATAAGACGATTACCACCAAGGCAGGGACCATTAAGGCTCTTGAAGATTCGATCGCTTTTGCCAAGTCAGCCGTAAAAGGGGTTAGCGAAGAGGCTCTCAACGAAGAGCTAAAAATGTTCGGCCAAGATTACACGAAAATGGGTGTCGTGCTGTTGGTCGGAGGCCATGCTTATGAGCACCTCGGTCAGCTCATTGCTTATGCTCGTTCTTCGGATGTTGTTCCACCCTGGAGCAACTAAGCGAACCGTTATGTTTGTTAAATCAAGGCGCTGGAGGAATTCAGCGCCTTTTTTGATTCTACTTGGCAGAGGACGTCGCAGGAAAACATCATCTACGGAAATGGCTCAGGTATATTTCTATTATTCTGCGATGAATGCGGGGAAGAGCACGTCTTTGCTTCAGTCGAGTTACAATTACCGGGAGCGTGGAATGAAGACTTTACTATTGAAGCCGCAGATTGATCAACGTGAGGGGAGCGGTATAATAGTTTCAAGGATCGGGTTGAGTGGAGACGCCTATGAGTTTCTCGGGACGGATAATCTGTTCGTGTTGATTTCCAATCAGCACGATTCAGCTAATTTAGCCTGTGTTTTGATCGATGAGTGCCAGTTCCTGACTCGGATACAGGTTCAGCAGCTTTGCCAGGTTGCGGACGATCTTGGGATTCCCGTCCTGTGCTACGGACTGCGGACTGATTTTAAAGGTAATCTGTTTGAGGGTAGCTCTGCCTTGCTAGCGTGGGCGGATCGTATACACGAACTCAAGACGATTTGCCATTGCGGTAAGAAGGCTACGATGAATCTGCGAATGGATTCAGAGGGTAAGGCAATCAAAGAAGGAGCTCAGGTCGAGATCGGAGGTAACGAACGTTATATAGCGCTTTGCCGGAAACATTTTCTGGAAGCGATGGAATAGCCACTCGGTCGAGTTTTAGGAGAGGAGACTCAAGGTTCTCGAATTCGCCAGCGGTAGAAGAAGCGTTGCCGTTCATCTGTGGTTAGCGGACCCTCAAGTCGTTTTTCTCCCAGATCGTCGCTTGGAAAGGTAGGTGCATTGGCAGGAAGGTCCCAAGGTATCCAGTTTTCCAGGTCAGTGCTCGATTCGAGTTGAAAAGAGCGATTGGCCATTTGGTCAAATGTGAAGATGGCATTATCAGCTCTAAACTCCACTTCGTGTGACCAGTGATCTGAGAATTGACGGGGATCAGTCTGTGTAAGAAATTCTGTATAATTCGAGTAGCCGTCGAAGTCTGCGTCAAAGTCCTGGGTGCCTTCAGGACTGGTATCATTGCCAAAGTTATCAATACGCCATTCCTGAAAAGTTTGGTAGGAGGAAAGTTGATCTATCCAGTGCTCAACCAGTTCGATGGCAGTCTCGTCCAACTCATTGGTTGCAAGGGGCGGCATACGGGTAAATCCGCAACATCCGGTGAGTCGACTGTAGAGAATTGACTTATTGAGGTCACCAGGAACGATAAGTCGGTTTTGCGGATTCCCGCCATCGTTGCTTGGGATTCCATGGATGAGTCCTGTTTTTTCAAGAGCTGTTTGAGGGCGAGCATCCCAAGTGCTTCCTCCACTGCCGCCAGGTTGATGGCAGGAGACGCAATTGACCGCCAGATACGATCGGACTCGCGCATCGAGGCTTTGATCAATCTCCGATGGCTTTACGAATCGTGGAAGTGCTTGAAGCGCTGTGACCGGGTTTTGAAAGTAGCCTGCATTTTCCAGTTTGCTAAGTTGATTAAGAGGCACGCTTTCTGAACGATCCAACCTGTTGAGCTGTCTGGTGTTGAAGCTCAAAGCGCCTCCAGTGAGATCCGTATGGCATTGCAGGCAATCTGCCCGGCTGGGAATCTGCCAGGTCTGGAGCTTTTGCTCGCCTTGATCGTCGATGATATAATCGATCGTAATTCCATCCGCATCGACGAGGAAGGCTTCATCCTGGGTTTCATTCCAGCGATAACTAAGGCCATAAACTCCGTCCTTGGTTTTGACGAGAAACCGGGTTTCCACCCGTTTTTTTGTCTCTGGATTTCCCCGTTCCATTTCCAGTTCAAAGTGTTTGACCCAAAACATACCTACCGGGAATTCCCACGGATTGTCGGCATCCCAAATCATCTGGTCTTCCGGATTGGGAATCGAAAACAGTCTTTGTTTAGATGCGTGATCTGACCAAAACCTGAGGTTTACGTCGTACGGGTAAATTCCAGGATTAGGAACAAGGTTGGTTAGTTCAGCATAGGCCCCTGTTTCAGTAAGGGTTGCTGGAATATCGGGCACGGCACCTTTATCCTCGACCAACCGCCAGATAGTTCCCTGAAAGTCGGACATCAAAATGTCTCCGTTATTGGGATCAGCTATAAAGGAGGTAATTCCGCCTTCGTATGTAAGTATGTCCACGGTTACCTGTCCGCCAGAGGCTTCTGTAAGGGACCAAATCTTACTGATATGGTGATCTGCAAAGATATACTTGCCGTAGAGGTCAGGGATTTTGTCGCCCCGGTAAACGATCCCGCCGATGACAGAGGCTGCAGTGCCCTTTCTCGGGTAATCATAAAGGGGGGGATTCCCGACAAATCCGTCGGGCATTCTATCTAATTTAGGCCCATTAATGGAGCCTTCCATGTAAGCCCATTGGTAGTTTCCCGCTTTGACGATTTTGTTTATTTCCTCGCGACCACCGGATCCTACATCACCTACATAAAGATCTCCATTGAGGGGATCAAAACTCATTTGCCAGGGATTGCGCAAACCCACCGCGTAAAACTCAGTCCTGATGGCATCATTTTCTCCTAAGGGTCTGCCTTCAAATGAAGTAGCGTTTACCCATGGATTGTCTTGAGGGATGCTGTAGTAGGCTTTGCCGTTTCCGTCTAATTTGACCGACGGATGGGGACTGGGTTCTGGGTTTCCCGGACGCTTATCGACGTCGAGGCGAAGGATGCCTGAGAAAAAGTTTTTGGTGATGGTTTGAGTATTATTGTAAGAATCCGTCTGGGAGCCTTCGTCGCCGGTCGAATAATACAGATACCCATCTGGACCAAATTCGAGATCACCGGCCTGGTGTCCGGGGTCTCGGTCAACCTGCCTGATCAATATGGTTTCTGAATTCAGGTCTGCTTGGTTGCGATTCGTATCTGAGACTTTAAAGCGCGAAAGGATCGTGTGACGGGTTTCATATCCTGGAAACGGATTTGGGCTTGGGGTAACATTGTCGGTGTAGACTACGAAAAAAGTTCCATTGCTTTCAAACTCCGGATGGAAAGCCAGGCCAAGAAGGCCTCTCTCAGCGGTAAAGGATAACCGTGATCTGATATCCAAGAATACGCTGCTGGTTGGCGCTTCGCTTGAAAAATCGTTAATGACCTGAATTCTCCCCGTTTTTTCCACAACAAATAATCGATCGGTTTCTCCGGGTGGAAAGGCCATGTTCACGGGTTGAGAGAATCCAATATCAGGAACCGCATTTTCGAGTTTGAAGGCACCTGCGGGAATCGATTCTGGCAGATTGAAGGTATTATTAGGCAGGCGGGTAGAGGTATCGACGTTGATCGTGATCGTCGCAGGGTTCGACTTTTCACCTCGGGAATCTTTGATCGTGTAGGTGAGCGTATCGGTTGATACTGAAGAACGGTTGCTGGTATAGGTTATTCTACCATTTTCAGCGTCCACCATGGCGATCCCTGTTTCTGGAGGTGATTCGATAAGCAACGTTGTTACGTCGAGGTCGTTGTCAGCGTCTACATCATTTCCAAGAGGGTCAAAGTTGATCATTCCCAATGGGGCGATCCTATAGGTATCGTCACCGGCTATGGGGGGAGTTGGCTGAAATGATAGATCCCCAGGGCTGTTAAAAATCGCAAAGCTTAAAAAGTCAGGGACGTGAATGGTTTCATTATCTCTCGATTTTTCTTCCTGCTGAAAAACAGTCACGGAACTCGATTCGATTGAGAAATACCGCAGGGTTGCTAGATCGTCATCGTTATACCTCCGTTGGTTGCTAAAGAAAGGTGAGTTGGAAGAAAATCCGCCTTGGCCAAAAATAATGGTCGAAGGGTCAGACCCGATTCTTCGTTCGCTGATTCCAGCGACGTACTGGCGGACGCCCTCAAGTCTGCTCGGTTCTATCGCCAGCCAAGCGACATTTTCGGCGCCGTGACCTCCGCCTCTTTTTTCTTCTTCGACTAACAAGCGAGTCGAAAACCGGGTGGTGGTAATGCCGCTCACTTGATGAGTAACCGCATTGGAGTCGAAACGGGATACTACTTGAGCAAATAGAGCGGGTGGTTCTGAGAATGTGGACTCGAAGTTTTGCTGTTTGAAAGATCCGGTATCTACCTGTTTCAAGATTCCGGCTTCTACGCGGGTGCCGTTCGCGAACGTGTAACTCCCGGCTTCCATTACTAAATAGGAGAGGGTCTCTTCTCCGTGCGTTCCTGAAAGATAGTCCCATCCATCCAATTGAAACTGAAATCCGTTAGCATTTACGTTGCGCACCCGCACTGTTACAGGAGACGAATCTCTGTATGATGGGGGACCCATGATAACCACCGGATGGTTGTAGCTGTGATTAGTGGTTACGGAGTGCCACTGACTTCCGTTGGCTTGGCTTACAGTAACGACGCCTACTTCGCCGGTTTCGCCCATTGAGGGGATGGCTGATAAGATAAACGCGGATAAGAGTAGACCACCGAGGAAACGGGGAACGATCATTGAGTCTGAAGAATAATTGGGTAAGAAGGGGAATTAGGGTTAACTTAATCAGAGGTTTCCTGTCAAGAAGTGGGGTACGTTGTTTGTTGGGGTTGCGGGAATATGCAACGTAGAGGGAAGTCGGATAAGGTTCTTGATCCCATAATTCATTGGGTATTAAGAATCATTGTCATGCATGATATTATGTTTCGGTTATCCCTGCTTCTCGCTCTAACCTTATCCTTGGGGGCTCAGACGCCCTCATCCCAGAAATCCGATCCGTTGGTTCCAGCCCCTTCTCAAACCGTGGGCATCTCCCCCGATCGTCTCGCACGAATTGATGCCATGGCTGAATCAGCGATCAATGATGGCGATGTTCCCGGTGTGGTGGCGCTCGTGGCACGCAATGGTAAGATCGTTTATCACAAAGCCTTTGGTTCAGCAGATAACGCGACCGGGAGAGCACTCAAAAAAGACGATATTTTCCGTATCGCTTCCCAGACCAAAGCGATCACTTCAACGGCAGTGATGATGCTTTGGGAGGAGGGTCATTTTCGTTTGGACGACCCAATCTCCAAATGGATTCCTGAGTTCAAGGATCCGCAGGTACTTGATAAATATAATTACACCGCTGGCACCTACACGACGATTCCAGCAGCTCGAGAAATCACCATTCGACACCTGCTAACCCATTCCTCCGGTTTGGGCTACGGTTTTATTGATGGAGACGAGCGGATGAAGCTTATTTACAAAAACGCGGGCATTACCGATGGGTTCTCCGCTGAGGCGGTTCGGATTGGCGATAATATTAAGAAACTTGCCAAACTGCCATTACACTTTCATCCCGGAGACGAGTATCGTTATTCGGAAGGCCTGGATGTTCTGGGTTTCTTTATCGAAATCGTTTCCGGAATGCCTTTCGATCAGTTTTTGAAGACACGTCTATTCGATCCCTTGGGAATGAAAGATACCTACTTCTATCTGCCTGAAAGTAAATCAAAGCGCCTGGTAACGGTACAAAAACCAGAAAATGGTAAATGGGTAAAATACACCGGCCAACCGGATTACTACGATGCCGATTATCCGATCAAGGGTGCGAAGTCGTTTTTCAGTGGTGGGGCAGGCTTATCCAGTACGGCCTATGATTACGCCACGTTTCTGCAGATGTATCTCAATGGGGGAGAGCTGAATGGGGTGCGCATTCTGAGTCGAACCACCATTGATACGATCAATGCTTTTCAAGTGAAGATGAACGAAGACTCGCACTACGGACTGGTGTTCGGTGTCACCAATGAAAACGCTGTGTCAAAAGGAGGACAGGGAAGTATAGGCACCTTTTCCTGGGGAGGGTATTTTAATTCCCAATATTTCGCAGATCCGAACGAACAAATATTGGGTGTGATCATGAAACAGACGCGCTATCAAAAAACGGATGACACGGGGTGGCAATTCAAGCAGTTGGTCTTTCAGGCGATCGATGATTGAAATCAAGGCTTACGGTGAGACGTAGATGTTTGAAGCAGTCTTGTTCGTGATCTTAAACCGTATCGTAATTAGGATCTTCCCGGTTTTTCTCGGGCTTCATAATCATTCCCGCTATCCCAACCACGATTCCTCCGGCTATAAATCCGGCCAAATAACCAGGGTATCCAGGGGGTAGTATCGTTTCCAACCATCCAAACTTGGAGGCGATTAGAATTACCAGACCCACGAGTGCGCTGATTCCCGCAACTTTAGCGCCTATCTTTGGAAAATAAAGTCCCGCGATCATGGCAGGCGCCAGTTGGAGCATTCCACCGAATGCGTTAAACGCCAGCTCTGATACCAACTCTGGTTTGATGCTGGCAATGAAGGCGAATATGGCGATGGATAGGGTAAACCATCGATTGAGCCGAAGAATCCCGATCTTGGATACCGCCTTTTTTCGGTACCAATGCTCACTGACGATGAAGCCAATGCTGAGAAGGATGGAGTCGGCCGTCGACATCGTTGCACAGATGACACCCACCAAAGCGAGTGCGCCGAGCAGCGGTGGAACGTTGGTCATGATCTCGCCGATTATTTGATCGCCGCTCGAAAGGCCTGGAAAAATCGCAGCGCCACCCAATCCCAGAGTGCCCGCGATCACCGTCAGCAAGATGCCCATAAACGGAAAAATGAACATCATGATGGTCAGGTAGCGTTCGTTTTTAACGATCATGAACCGTTGGGCGTTGTGCGCCATAGGCGTGGCTCCCAGCGAAATCAATAGCGCCAAGCCTATAATATTGACGGGGGAATAAAGTTCCTTCGGTCCGGGGAGGCTCCAGAGGGAAGGGATCGAAACTGCATCCACATCGGCAATGAATTGGGAAAGATCAAAGGCCCAGAAAATGCCCAGGAACACAATCGTAACCGCAAGGCAGCCGCCTATGGTCAAGCTGGCTTGGATGACATCCGTTTTGATAATATTAGCCAAGCCTCCTGACTCGGAGTAAATGTAGATAACGATCAAAGCGATAGCCGCCGTCGGGACGTAAGGAAGTCCCAGTGAACTTTCAAGCATTCGGGCAAAACCTGTGATCTGCGCGGCCATGTAAGGGACCATGCAAGCCAGCGAGACCACGACGAAAAGCAGCTCCAAGAGCGGAGATCGAAAGTGCTTCAGATAAAGTTGGATGGGAGACCGGGTATCGGGAAACTCCCTTGAGAGCCGCCACATCCGTCTGCCGATGGTCCCGGCGATTACTGCCAGGATCACATACCCCAAAGACGCGAAGAGAAAGTTGCCGACTCCGTGAATATAATAATAACCCGCGCCGCCAATCAGTGCAGCCGCGCTGAAGTAAGTGGCCCAAAACGTGAGTAGCGAAGGAAAGAATCCGACAGATTTATTCGCCAGAAAAAATTCGCCCGGTTCTTTGGAAGGTTGCTTGTAGGACCGGATAGTCAGAAACAATAACCAGCCTAGGTAGAGTCCGAGGAGCAGGGCGGCCCAAAGTTGAAATGCGGTCATAGCTTTTCAGTGAGCCTGATTCGTACCAAGCTGGCAACACTCTCTACAGGCTTGATAGTTGACCTGTAACTGGAACGTGTTTTGCTCTGGAACGGCTATGAAAACCACGACCGAAACCAGTTGGACCGCCCTCGATTATCCCCGTGAATGCTCATTCACGGTCAATGATTGGCATATCCTTGCGAGCATGTGGTATCCGGTAGCGCTGGAGAGTGATATCGGGGATGGCCCAAAGCAGGTCAGGCTACTGGACACCGACCTCGTCATCGCGCGCTTGAATGATGGCTATGTGGTTTCGAAAGATCTGTGTATTCACCGCGGTGCTCCACTGTCCAAGGGCTGGGTGAAAGATGGGTGCTTGGTATGTCCCTATCATGGCTTCCGGTTTGAGGAATCCGGAAAGTGTGTGTTGGTTCCGAGTCATCCAGATTGGAAGATTCCTTCGAAATTGAAACTTCAAACCGTGCTCTTCGAAGTTCGTTACGGACTGATCTGGGTGTGCCTCAGTGGACAGCCGACGAATCAAATTCCAGTTTGGGAACCCGAGGAGAGTGATGGCAATTACCGACGTTTTTCTTTGGGTCCTGAGGTTTGGAATTGTTCAGCCGGTCGGTTGATAGAAAACTTCATCGACAATGCTCATTTCTCATTCGTCCACCAAAGTAGCTTTGGCAAAGAGGACAGCGCCACGATGGGCGCGGAATACGAATTTACGCAGGATCAATTCACCATGACCATGGAGTTTGATTACCAGGCAACGAATCCGGATGATTCTCCAATCGCTAATACGGCTGAATTAGACAGGCATATGCACCGCACCCTGTTTCTTCCGTTTTGCACCCGAACGGTTATTAGCTATCCCGGCGAACGAGAGCATGTCATTCATTTTAACATTGCACCCGTCTCAGCACGAAAAGCGCAGATCATTGCCGTCTTTCACCGTAACTTCGATCACGACGTTCCCGTGGAAGACTTACTGGCTTGGGAGAAAAAGATCATTTACGAAGATCGCGCGATCGTCGAACTGCAGAAACCTGAGGAGATCCCCATGGATATTGCCGAAGAAGTACACGCCAAGGCTGATAAAGCTTCTTTGGCTCTCCGCCATTGGATGATTAGACTCGGTCTTGAAGGCGAGATGACGGCCTGAGATGGTTTATCACTCCTTTTTGAACACAGTTTCCAATTTCTCATCCAACGCATCACCCCTGAGATTGCGGCCAAGTATTTTGCCGTCCGGGCCTATCAGAAAGCTCATGGGTAGGGCGGTGACGTTGTAGGCTGTGGCCATGGGGGACTTGAGCGCGAGGCCGTCAGAGATCTGCGGCCAGGTGATGTTGTCTTGCTGCGATGCGCGACCCCAGGCAGAGCGACTGTCGTCCATGTTGACTGCCAGAACCACGAAACCTTGATCGGCGTATTTTTCCAGGAGTTTGGGATAGTGGCGGTTTTCAACGCGACAGGGTACGCACCAGGAGGCCCAAAAATCGACCAACACGGTTTTGCCGCTGAAGTCGTCAAGTGAGTAATTTTGTCCGTCAAGATCTTTACCGGCAAGCGGGGCAGCCTCGGCGCCAATCGCAGTCACACTGAAAAGTCTTAGACGCTCCTGCATACTCCTTGTGATGGCGAGGTCCGGGTGAGTCGTTGCAAAATCGTCGACGAGGCTCTGTAACTCGTCCAACCGATAGTCTCCATCCCAGCGGAGCGAAGTAGCGTAGAGCGCGACCGAGCTTCCGGCCTGTTCGATTGTAAAATCGTTGAGTTCCCGTTTGTGAGCGTTGTAGCCGTCCACCTCAGCTTGGGCGAGAGGTGCCATTTGTTCGGCAGACATTCCGGTATCCTTGGCCTGATTGAGCCGAGCTCGGGGAGGGTAGACCAACCGAGCGAGTGAATCTTTGCGGAAAGCTTCGTATGCGTTGAGGATGTCTGTGTCAGGAGAACCTGTGATTTGAATACCTGCTGCTGAGTTTATCGAAATGTTTTGGCCGTCATCGATTGCGAGAGGAATCGTTCCGAGACGAGGTATTACCAAGTTAAATAATCCGGGTTCGAGCTTGAAGTTGTTTTCAAAGCGGTGGTTGTTGCCCACGATGAGTTCTCCTTCTGTGGTTTCGATTCTGGTATCCAAATCAACCCGCTGAAGCAAGATCTTGGAACCGGGTGTAAGATCAGGAATGAAACCGGTAATCGCGAAATCCGCGCGGAGTATACCGTTAGAAACGAGTACGAGGCTCAAGATTGAGAGACGGAGAATATGGGCGCAGGAAAACTTCATGAATTGGTTGGGAGGAGCGTATCGGCGGAGTCAGCGCTGGCAAGCGGTCGGTTCAAAAAATGAAAAGGCGCATAATTTATAGATTTTGACTGGTAGCCAATGGAATAAATCCAAAGACTGTTTTTCCTACCCTAACTAGAAACTTCATATGCCCATTGTAAGATCGGTAATCCTTTACGTAGCCTTGAGCCTTTCAAGTGTGGCATTTGGCCAGTCCATGAACTCCTCCAAGCTTCTCAATGAGCTGCATAAACTCAAGACCGTTGGATCGGTTTTGTATGTGGCTGCCCATCCGGATGACGAAAATACGGCGATGCTCACTTACCTGGCGCAGGAGGAAAAACTGGAAACGGCTTATCTTTCGCTCACTCGCGGGGGAGGCGGTCAGAATTTGATTGGTCCTGAATTGAAAGAAGAATTGGGACTGATTCGAGCCAACGAACTGCTTCAGGCGCGTAAGTTGGATGGGGCTCATCAATTGTTTACCAGGGCCCGGGATTTTGGCTATTCTAAGAATCCCGAGGATACGCTGGAAAACTGGCAGGAAGAGCAAGTGCTTGGGGATGTCGTGTATGCAGTTCGTTATTTCAAACCCGATATTATTATAACCCGATTCAATCCCGATGAAGGCCCGACGCATGGGCACCATACCGTTTCGGCACAGTTGGCGGTTAAAGCGTTTTCATTGGCTGCGGATCCCACGCAATTCCCTGAGCAATTGGCGTTGGTGGACGTTCATCAGGCAAAACGCATTTTTTGGAATGGCTATGGGCGTCGCGGTGGAGGAAGTCTGCGGGATGAAATGCGCGAAGTTACTTCGATTGAAATCGGCAAATACAATCCATATCTAGGTGAGTCCTATACGGAGATTGCTGCTCAAAGTCGAAGCATGCACAAGAGCCAAGGGTTCGGTCAGGCCGGACGTCGAGGGTCCCAAATGGAAAATTTGGTGTTGTTGGCAGGATCACCGGCTCAAGGCTATTTTCTAAATGGTGTTGATACGTCCTGGGCTAGAATACCGGGTGCCCGGGAAGTAGGGGATTTGCTGGACAAAGGGATTCGCGAGTTCGATCCCGGAGCCCCCTGGCAGGTCGTGGATGATCTTGTTGAAGTGGATCGCCTGCTTGCGACAGTCCCTCAAAGTCGTCAGGTAACCGCAAAACGAACCCAGTTGCAGGCGCTGATTGCTGCCGCTTTGGGATTGCATTTCGAAGCGCGATCAGGATCTGATTATCTGACCCCTGGCGATTCCGTCGAACTTGAAATCGAGGTGACTAATCGTTCTCCATTAAACCTGATCTTACGAGGGATGGAAGCCAGTCAGTTTGATGCGGATAACTGGCCGAAATCGATCGAGCTAGCTAGAAAGGATGGCTTGGGTATCTCGGTAGGCGAGAATGTTTCTGAAACCGTATCGCTGAAATTCACCCTCTCCGAAAATGCGCCACTTACCCAACCCTTTTGGCTTGAAACGGAACCGCATACGGGAATGTACGATTTTAAAAACACCCGACTTTTGGAACAGATGAGCATGCCGCCTTCGATTGTCGTAAACGCGACTTTCGAGATCAGTGGTTACCAGTTTGAACTAGCCACGCCGGTTATCCAACGGGTCAGTGATCCGGTCAAAGGTGAGGTGCAACGCATCGTATCTATCCGCCCGAAAGTGGTACTGGAGCCTGATGCATCGGTGATGCTTTTTGAAAGCGATTCCTCAAAAGAAATTGAGGTCAGGGTCAGTGGCAATTCAGGAACGTTTTCCGGGCGCTTGGAAGCCCAGGCTCCAAAGGGTTGGACAGTCGGTATTCCTGAGCCGAAAGTTTATTTAACAAATCAGAAACCCGAGCAGGCCTTAATCGCATCGATTACTCCGCCTGCGAATGCATCGGAAGGTACTGTCCTTTTCTACGTAGTTGGAGACGATGGAAAATCTTACGCCATGCGCTCGAACCAAATCGAGTATGAGCATATTGGGAGACAACCGTTGTTGAAGAAAGCGGCTACCAAGCTGACCCGACTCGATTTGAAACGGGGAGGGAACCGAATCGCCTGTATCGAAGGCGTCGGGGATCCTGTTCCGGAAACACTGATTCGGATCGGGTACGAGGTGGATCGTATTCAAGTGGAAGATATCGACAGGGACCTACTGGCAAAATACGATACCGTCATCTTGGGGCCACGGGCGTTTGACGCGCTGGAAGGGTTGGATAAGCGCTTTGCTGAATTGTCTGCCTATGTGGAAGCGGGAGGCACCCTGATCTCCCAGTTCAATACGACGAGTTCCCGTACCAAGTCGCAGTTTACCGCTCCCTATCCAATCAGTCTTTCCCGCGACCGTGTTTCTGAAGAAAAAGTGGAAATGCGAATGCTGAATCCAGAACACCCGGTCTTCAACATACCGAATAAGATTACGGCCCGTGATTTTGAAAACTGGATACAAGAGCGGGGGCTCTATTTTGCAGACTCGTGGGATGAGCACTATGAGGCATTGATCTCTGCCAACGATCGTGGAGAACCTCCGAGGAACGGCGGCTTGCTGGTGGCCCCGTATGGAAGAGGGTGGTACGCCTACACAGGGCTGTCCTTTTTTAGGCAACTTCCGGAAGGAAACCCCGGCGCGATAAGGTTCTTTGTGAATCTGATATCTTTAGGACATGGAAATTGATTCGAAACAAGCAACGGATACGTCAAGTGAAGGCGAAAATACTGCAGGCTGGAAAGGCCTCTATATAATGGTGATGGTTGCCCTGGTTGCGCAAATCGCATTTTACAGCTGGTTAACCCAAGCGTTCGCCTAAACGTTTCGAATTGGATATGAACACATTTGATATCGTAGTCCTGGGTTCAACGCTTTGTGCCATCGTATTCTTTGGTGTCTGGAAGACGCGGAATGATCGGAAGCTGGATGATTTCCTGAAAGGGAGTTCCAATCATTGGGGGACCATCGGCTTATCGGTCATGGCTACTCAAGCCAGTGCTATAACCTTTCTTTCCACTCCCGGTTTGGCCTACGACAGCGGTATGGCGTTTGTACAGAACTACTTTGGCATGCCCCTCGCGCTAATACTCATCGCCGCGGTGTTTGTGCCTATGTATTATAAACTCGAGCTCTGTTCGGTATATGAGTTCCTGGAGCATCGGTTTGATTCGAAGACACGGACGTTGGGGAGTGTTATCTTTCTTATTCAACGTGGATTTTCAGCTGGAATTACCATCTATGCACCGTCGATTATCCTGACCAGTATTCTCGGGTGGGACATGAATACCACGGTGATTGGGGTCGGTCTAGCGGTCATCATTTACACCGTCACCGGAGGTTCGCATGCGGTAAGCCTGACGCATAAGTATCAGATGACCGTGATTCTCACTGGTATGGCGGTGGCGTTTGGCATCGTCGTGCATAAGATATCCGGACACGCTAGCTTTACGGAAAATCTGAGTATTGCTGGTGCGCTGGGTCATCTCAACGTTGTCGATTTATCTTTCGATCTGGATAAGCGTTATACTCTGTGGTCTGGCTTGCTCGGAGGGTTTTTCCTTTCGTTGGCTTATTTTGGTACCGATCAATCTCAGGCGCAGCGGTATATGTCCGGCTACTCAGTTCGCGACAGTCGGTTGGGCCTGATGTTTAATGCCCTGCTCAAGGTTCCGATGCAGTTTATGATTTTGCTGCTCGGGGTGTTGGTATTCGTTTTTTATCAATGGGAAAAGCCGCCTGCCACGTTTTTGCCTGATGCAACAGTTGAGAAGATAGCGGACCTTGAGGCGGATGCTTACAAGGAGTTGGAGGATGCGTTTTCCAGCACGTTCGAAACTCAACAGAATGCTCTGGCGGGATATGTAGAGGCGATGCGTTCCGGCAATGCTGCTCAAGAGCAGATTTTCAAAGCTGAAGTACAAGCAGCGGGTCAATTGATCAAGAATGCGCGATTGAATCTGAAAGATCACATCGCCGAAGTGTCCGGCGAAGTGAGTATGAAAGAAACGGACTATGTGTTTATCCACTTCGTCTTGAATGAACTACCTATTGGGCTAATCGGTTTGTTGGTTGCGGTAATTTTGAGTGCTGCGATGTCTTCGACTGCATCGGAGTTGAGTGCCCTCGCTACGATTTCTACGGTCGATTTTTACCAACGGTATTTCGAGAAAGGACGGGGTGACCGTCACTACATGAAGGTCTCGAGAGTCTTCACCGCTATTTGGGGAGGGCTCGCAATTCTGTTTGCCTTGTTTGCCAGTATGGTTGAGAGCTTAATTGAAGCCGTAAATATTGTGGGTTCACTTTTTTACGGTACCGTGCTGGGTCTCTTTCTGGCCGCATTTTTCATAAAACGAATCGGCGCTAACGCGGCCTTTATATCAGGATTGGTAGTGCAAATATCGGTCGTCGCTCTGTACCTCTCGAAATTGGTTCAGATCGGCTATCTTTGGTACAACCTGATTTCCTGTGTGTCCGTGATCTTACTCAGTTTGATCATTCAAACCATCCGTGGAAGGAAGACGGCCTAGTTGATTAGAACCTGTGAAAATCGTATTTATTGGTCAAAAAATTGCAGAGGTGTTCAATAATCTCAGGGGGGGGGACTTTCCATGGAGATGAGAGGTTGGTTATCTTTCTAACAACTCGCCGCCTCAGCGTCTCTGCGCAGAACCCTGAAAAAGGTATGTTCCTATATTATGAGTGATCCTGTCTTTTGCTTGGGCCAGCAACCCTGCGGCATTTTTCCGAATCGGTTCGTGTTTGCAAAACTGAAGACCGTGCGGCGCATGCAGGCTGACATGGGTGGGAGAATCGTCTTTTTCCTGCACGACAGCGACCATGACTATCGGGAGACTTGTAGTGTATTAACCAATAAGCACACGGGACAACCAGAGCGGGTGAACTTTGAGGTCAAGAATAAGGTTCAAAAACTATATTCACCCTTATACCGTAAAGGTATCAAGCCTGGATGGAAGGAAAAGACCCGCCGCTGTTTACCCAATTTGGTGATTCCTGAACTAGTGGAAGTCTTCGACATGGTTGAGTCCGATAACGTGACGGAGTTTTGCATAGCAATGTATCGTCGTATGGGCTTACTGGATGGCATAGAACTGGTTCGTTCCAGTGATCCGGCTTTTCGGGAGCAGGCGATAGATGTGGATGACTATTTTGTTGATGTGCCTTACGAGGGTGAAATCGTCCGGGCCCGCATTCGGGATGGCAGGTATTTTCTTCACAAGGGCGGAAACAACTTTTTGGAGATTCCTGTAACCAACATTGACAAGAAACAAGTAAGTCCAACGCGCGATACGCGTCTCCGCTGGATGCAATCCGTAATTCAATGCACACACTACATTGCCGGGGAAGGGGAGATTCAGTATCTGAACCTCGAGGAGGCTCCAGAAATAGAATTCGTTAAGCGTGACTTTATCGAGAGATCAGGGGATGCTTATGCTGAAATCAATCATGAATGGTAAACGAATTTTAGCCGTAGGCGCTCATCCGGATGATATAGAGTTTGGTTGTGGCGGCTTTCTTTTGGATGCTGCGGAACAGGGGGCAGACATCATATGGATTGTGTTATCGCAGGGCGAGGCCGGTACTCATGGGAGCGCCAAAGTCAGGCAGTCGGAAGCCCAAGCTGCCGCCGATATGCTCGGTGCTAAGCTTGAGTTCTTGCCGACAGAAGGCGACACAAGTATCCGGGCGACCCTGGATATCACTCGACGCATGGCCATTCGTATTCGAAGGCATAAGCCGGATATCGTTTTGGCACCATCTGGACATCTGAATCAGCACCCTGATCATCGAGAGGTTTATCAGATTGTTCGGGATGCAAGCCGCTTGGCTCGTTACGGGAAAACACCAGGATTGGAAGACTCAATTGCTCACACTGCGTCGTTGGTATTGTTTTACGATATTTCCAGTGCCCGATCTGCGAGTACGCACCTTGATTCGGTCTATGTGGATATATCCAGGCACGTTGAACAGTGGACCCAGTTGATGCGCTGCCATGAGTCTCAAGTATCGAACATGGATTATGTCGATCTTCAGCTCTCACGCGCACGGGTCTATGGTATTCAAATGGGGGTGCATTCAGCTCAGCGGCTGTATTCAGAAAGTCCTTTGCTTGCTGCTTCTTCAGCAGAGATATGTAGTTTGAGGGGACAGCGGTTCTAGTATCCTGACTGATGGACCGTTTGTTGAATATAGCGCTGCTTTGCCATCCTACGGTCGGTGGTAGTGGAATACTCGCTACAGAGCTAGGGCACGAATTGGCAGAGTTGGGGCATGAAGTGTATGTGATTTCTGAGCGCCCGCCGCATCGCTTAAAGAATAATCATCCTCGGGTTCATTTTTGTGAATCCACTCCGGTGGAATTTCCGCTCTTCAAGAGTCCGGATCACACCCTGCCTTTGGCAACGCGAATCGCGGAGGTATGTCGAAACCACAAAATCGATGTGGTGCATGCGCACTATGCGATTCCGCATGCGGCGGCAGCCTGGATTGCCAAGGAGCTGATTGGTGAATCGGCACCTCCGATAATTACAACTCTACACGGAACTGATATTATTTATTTGGGGGCTATGCCGGAGTACCGTCCGCTGCTGCAACATGTGCTGGAGGCTTCCGACCGAGTGACCTGCGTTTCCCAAAATCTCAAAGCCCGGACGCTTGAGTTATTCGAACTCAACAAAGAGATTCTTGTCGTTCCTAACTTCTATGAACCGAGGCCGGTGACAGCAAGTCGCTCAGACGTCCGTAAATCGCTTGGCATCGGCAATGAACCGCTCGCACTGCATGCTTCCAATCTACGATCGATCAAAAGAACGGACCTGTTACTCGACGCATTTAGACTGGGACTGGCAGACCACACTGCTAAATTATTGATACTAGCCGGTGCCGATTCCTCCAAGCTGGAAGCGCAGATAGCAGAGCGCCATTTGGACGGTCGCGTGATAGTTGTAGATGATGTTTACGACGTAGATAACTACTATGCTGCTGCCGACTTCACGGTCTACTCCTCAGAATACGAGAGTTTCTGCCTGGGAATACTTGAGGGAATGCGTTATGGACTCCCTAGTGTTTCCTTTGATGTGGGAGGGATTACTGAAGTGGTGGTCGATCATGAAACCGGATTTCTGGTTCCATTCGGTGATGTGGAGGAACTCAGTAAGAGGATATCCGTATTCGCATTGGATGAGGTCCGACGTTCTACGATGGGTCAAAATGCTAAAGATCGTGCCATTCAATCGTTTTCCGCAAAACCCGTCGTTCAGTCCTATCTGGATGCTTACTTTGATGTAATTGGTCACTAATTTTTATTCATCATACCGAAGCGCACTTGCTTCAGAAATCTAACTACCCATAATCAAGCACTATGAAACGTTTATTACCGCTAATTTTCTCTCTAGTCATGGCACCTCTCGTAAGTCGGGCCGAGACCGCCGTGCCTTCGGTTTATTGGCAGATTACCACAGCGTTGCTCGCGGCTCCTCAAATGCATCGTGACCATGCAACGGTGCTTGGGTTTAAGCCAGATGGGACCCTGGCTGTTCTCCGGGAAGGTTCAAATGACTACATCTGCCTGGCGGACGATCCTAACAAGAAAAATTTCAGCGCAGCCTGCTATCACAAAAGCCTGGAACCGTTTATGGCCCGAGGTCGTGCTTTGAAGAAAGAAGGTAAGACCGATGCAGAGATTTTCGATATTCGTGAAGAGGAAGCGAAATCAGGGAAACTAGAAATGCCCGACAAAGCATTGCTGGCTGTTCTTAACGGAGAAATCAATCCTGACACTCAGGAAATTGAAAAACAGCACCTGCGCTATGTATTCTATATTCCGTTTGAGACTTCTGAGACAACCGGTCTTCCTTTGGCACCTGCCTCACCGGGTGGTCCCTGGATTATGAATCCAGGTACTCACCGGGCACACATCATGATCACGCCGCCCAAGAACCATTAATCTATACCAAACCTAATACTCTATGAAATCACTAATAAAACTCAGTGCCGTTGCTCTGGCCCTACTGGTTGCAACCAGCTCTTTCTCTTTTGCTCAGGACCGTGGAAACAAAAAGGCCCGGCCTAGTCCGAATGCTTCGATTAGCCAAACAATCGGAACGACGGTTGTGTCCATAACCTATGGTCGTCCAGGCCTGAAGGGACGAAAGCTAGAAGACCTGGTTCCGGCGAATAAAGTCTGGCGCACCGGAGCTAATGAATCCACGGCAATCACGTTTTCGGGCGATGTTATGATGGGTGACAAGACGATTGGTGCTGGTACTTATTCGCTTTATAGCATGGGGAATGAAGACACGGCCTATCTGATAATTAATTCAAAATTGTCGTGGGGCACTCAATACGATGAATCTATGGATGTAGCGCGTATACAGGTTCCTGTTTCTAGCGATAATCCTCATGTCGAGTGGTTCACTATAAGTTTTGATACGCTCTCCGATACCCAAGCGCACTTGAATCTCAGTTGGGGCGCCACGGTTGTTTCAGTTCCGATCACAGCAAAATAGTCGAACGAGGAATATTGAATTTTGAAAAAGGACGGCTTTGTGGTCGTCCTTTTTTTATTTGATCAGCAACTAGCAGTGTCTTTCACCAATTACAATTCTCCCTCGACTGGAAGTATGCTAAGAAACCAGTCTTCCAGTCTTTGGAAAGCACTTGCTGCTGGTTGTTTCGTGAGCCTTTCCTCATCTGAGACCCACTGGATGCTTCCGTCGGGTTGAGGTTCCAGATGCCACGCGTTTCGTTTATCAAAATCAACCTCTAGCAGTCTGCGAACCTGTTGGTTTATATCTCTGCTTTGGATCAAAAGCCCCATCTCTGTATTGAGGCGTAAGGAACGCGGATCAAGGTTAGCGCTTCCGATGAAGGTGCGGTCGTCATCAAACAGTATGAGCTTTGCGTGTAGACCCAATTCTTTGGTTTCGATAGGTCGGTTCATGTAGACGTGTCGATCCTTCGCATTGACCCGAACCTCGTGAACGTCTGCGCCGTGTTTGACCAGTTGATGGATGTGACGTCGGTAGGCGCTGTGGGCTGCGAGGTGATTGTTCGATTGAAGAGAATTGGTCAGGATCTTGACAACGACGCCCCGATTCTCGGCCCTTTCCACTGCCATCTCCAATTCTGGGGTAGGTATAAGGTAAGCGGATACCAGGGTTACGCTTGATTTACTTTCATCGATGATATGGATAAGTTCTTCGGCCAACTGATTGGGAAGTTCATCTTTTGCGTTGGGTGAAACCGGTGCTGGCTCGTCCGCAAAAAGCTTCCAATTAGCAGGCTGAGTTTCGTGAACGAGTGAAACCCAGGCCTGTTTTCTTTGCTCACTGGTTTCGTTTAACCAATGGATCTCTGAAGGTTTTATCCAGCTATTGTAACTCTCGGTAGATGCGAAATTAGACGATTTTTCAAGAATAAGGCTTTCTGGAAACGTCCAATTATTATTCCAGAATTCATCGAAAAGGCTGCTTAACGCTTGAACACCGTCGCCTGCACAAAGCAGTTCCATGTCGCGAAAGTTTCGCACTTCATGAGTGCCGAAATATTCATTGGCCAGATTCCTTCCTCCGATTATTGCCGTACGATTATCCACAATCAAAGACTTGTTGTGCATGCGATGATCGAGTCGACCAAACTCTCCTAGGTTCATGAGTTGCCGCATAACCATATGGTCATTTCGACGTCTGAACGGATTGTAGATTCTAAAGTCGATATTCGGATGCTGATCGATACTCTTAATTTCTTCGGCGTGAGTTGTTGTGAAAGTATCATCCAAGAGCAAACGGACACGAACGCCTCTATCTGCAGCCTCCACCAAATGCTTCAATACGGCTAAGCCTATCTCGTCGTCTTCCCACAAAAATGTCTGGAGATCTATCGACTGGGTCGCACTGTCGATGACTCGCAGTCTCCATTCAATGGCTTCATGGCCAGCATTGAGTATGTGTATCCAGTCGTTTTCCTGGATTTTTGCAATGGTACTCCAGAGCGGAGATTCGGCGGGTGGAAGAGCGACTTCCTCCTGTTTTTGAAGTGGTCGCAGGGTAGAGCAACCACTCAACATGATCGTTATCGATATAAGTGCTCCCCATATGGTTGGGTGTTTTTTGATATTCATCATTCGCAATGGGGGCAGATTTACTGGCCCCCGCTTAGTCGTGAGTGAATGAAGCTATTCCTGCAGAATTAATCAACCGGGTTTTCTACATTTTTGATTCCGGTTCTTAGTGAGTCCTGCGTGAGGTGTTAAAACCGGTATTGGTCCAGGAATCGCAGGGCCCGGTCTAAATTCTTTATCAGTTTTATTACTTATTTGAATAGCCGAAAAGAATAGAAGTTGAAACCGGGTGCGATGAGTGATTAGCGTATACGTTATGAATATTGTAGTTTTAGATGGTCACACTCTCAACCCCGGCGACCTTAGCTGGGAGGAGTTTGAGGAACTGGGAGAGGTGGTCGTCTACGATCGGTCCTCCGCTGAAGAGGTAATTGAAAGATGCAGGGATTGTGATGCCATAATTACGAATAAATCAATCGTATCAGCTGAAACGATACGTGGCTCTGAGAGTTTGAAATACATTGGTGTGACCGCAACGGGCGTGAATATCGTCGATCTCGATGCAGCGACCGATGAGGACATCCCGGTTTGTAATGTTGCGGGTTACGGATCGGAATCGGTCGCGCAAATGGTGTTTGCGCACATTCTGAATTTTACTCATCGACTGGCTGAGCAAGCTGCCGATGCGCAAGCAGGCGGTTGGGTGAAGAGTCCCGATTTCTGCTATTGGAATTATCCGTTGGTAGAACTTAAAGATATGACCTTGGGAATAGTAGGACTGGGACAGATCGGAGAGGCCGTTGCCAGAATCGCTCTAGCTTTCGGGATGAATGTGACGGCTTATACTCGTGATGCGTCCAGGATTTTGCCGGACGGAATATCCTGGAGGAGTCTGGAAGAGTTGATTGAAGAAAGTGACTTCATCTCTCTTCATTGTCCGCTGACATCGGAAACAGAAAATCTGATTAATCCTGATCGTTTGAATGAGATGAAGGAATCCGCGATCCTTATAAATACCGGGCGAGGGCAATTGGTTGACGAGCAAGCTCTGGCAGATGCTCTGAATAGCGGTAGGATTGCGGGAGCCGGTTTGGATGTCTTGTCAGTTGAGCCGCCCAGTCCTGACAATCCTTTGCTGAGTGCAAAAAACTGCGTAATCACACCCCACATTGCTTGGGCTACGAGAGCTTCACGAGGTCGTTTGATGAGCATGGCTGCTGAAAACCTCCGGCAGTTTCAGGCGGGTGAACTTACCAACTGTGTAAATCTCTAGGCGTTGGACTCTGGTTCGATCGGTTTGGTGCAATCAATCAGCAGCCAGGTAAATGCGCTTACCATATAGAGGCAGGCGACTAGAATAAACATCGGTCCGTAGTCAGTGATTCTAACAGAGACGCCGTTGATGATTTGCATCGTCGAATAGTGGTCGAGAAGGGGACCGACTACCAAAGGGATGGTGAGCGCTCCCACTTGTCCGGTAGTATTCACGATACTAAAAACAGTCCCTGCGTTTTTCCCTCCCAAGTCGGAACAGGTGCCCCAGACGGTAGGCTGTGACCAATCACTGAAAAATTTTACGATAAAGAGCCCCCAGGCGAGGGATTCGGCACTCTCTTGCGAGATAGCCAAAAAGAGGCAGACCGTTGCGATCGCCTTACCAAGAAAGCCCATGAAACTTCGGGCCCAGCGTCGGCTTCGAAGAACCTTTATGGATATGTCGTTTAAGTAGCCGCCAACGTAGCCGCCTATTGCGCCACCGAAAAGTGGTAAACTCGCGTAGACTCCCATTTCTGCGATTGTGACTCCCTTGGCGGCAAATACACTTCCCAGAACTGAGGTATAAACGATATCTCCACCCGCATTGGCGTATTGCTGAAACACCAGAAGTTGGTAGCTTCGGTGTTTGGCGGCCTGGGCAAATCCTAGGACTTTCTTTTTAGGCTGGGGAGCAGAGCTTGTTTCAACGGTTTCAGTTGAAGGTTCTTCTCGGGAATTCTTTGAAAAAAGGGACTGAAAGATAGCTGTCACCGACGGGCGGAAAAAAAGCACCAGACCCACTACGAGGAGAGATTTTGTTATCCAGTTTAGTTCAAATAACCAAAGGCATAAGCAGAAGGTCGCTAGGACAATTGGAGTCAGGGTCCAGGCGATTTTGCCTTTGGGCTCGGCGCCACTGCGGATTAGTTCCCGCTCCTGCGCATTGACTCGCTTATCGATCTCGGGAGAACTCCGAAATAGAATCAAAAATGCCGCGGCAAAGAATAAGCCGCAGGACGCCAGGATTATGACGGCTGTCCTCCACGAAAATCCATAGTGCCCCATCAATACCGTAGCCATGATCAATGGGGCTAACGCACCTCCGATTCTGCCCGAGAAACTCGAGATAAATCCTTGAAACGTAGTACGGCTGGAAGGCGCAAACCATTTGGTAGAAATGCTACTGAGACTTGGATAGGCTCCCGCCTGTGCGGCACCAAACAGAAGACGGATACCACCAAAGGCCCAGAAAGAACCGACGAGTGCAAAAAGTATTAGGCAGACCGACCAGACAAGAATGATGGATCCCAGGAAAATATGGGCTCCGAAAAAGTCCGAAACGATGCCACCCGGCACCTGGCCAATCATGTAGCTAAAGTTAAATAGTGTAAATATGAGCTCCAGTTGCGTATTCGAAAATCCATACTCTTGTTCCAATTGTGGTCGAATAATCGCCCATGTGTAACGGTGTAAGTATAAGACTAACGATGTGATGGACGATAAGGTCAGAACGATCCATCGAATATTGGTTGGCTTGGAATCAGAGCTCATGGTGGGGTATAGCGAAGTGGGAGTGAGGTATGAGGGTTTCGCGTTTCGGCAAATATTGCAATTGCCAAGCTGAAAAAGTGAACGGTGAGAGTGCTCGTTGAATCCTCGAAATTCTTTAGGATCGGTTTTAGATGCTTTAGTCGATCGATAAACCGATTCAAACTGGTTTTTGTATTGTCTGGCGTGGCCAAGGGCGCAATTCCTCAAACCTTATTTATGAGTAGTTTTTCAGGGAAGAATCCGTCTAGACGAAATGTAAAGTCCAGCTTTTCGAATACAGGAAGGGCGTCTTTATGAAGAAACTCGTTCCCTGGTTCTGCTTGGTGTTCGTTTTTTACAGTGCGTGGCTCGGGATTGTGATTCTGGGCGGTTTTGTGCCGCTTATTATTGAAAACTGGGGAATAGCGCTGGCTATGGCCCTTGGATCCTATGCAGCTGGTTCAACTCCCATGGGTGGTGGAACCGTTGGGTTCCCGGTGCTTGTCTTATTATTCGGTGAAGCACCGACCTTGGGACGTGATTTTAGCTTCGCGATTCAGAGTGTGGGGATGACAAGTGCGAGTGTTTTCGTGCTTTGCAGACGGCAGCCCATAGAATGGCCCATGGTGCGTTGGGCCATTTGGGGATCTTTGGTGGGTACGCCTTTGGGGGTTCTTCTAATTGCGCCTTATATCTCGGGGCTTGTAATTAAGGTATTATTCGCCGTCGTATGGTGTAGTTTCGGAGTGCTTCACTTGTATCGTCTGAAAGAAATTGCGCGTCATGAGGGTTTGGCACCAGGTGCTCATCGGTTCGATCGAAATGCGGGCTTCCTTGTCGGCTTTCTAGCGGGCGCTACCGTTTCATCGATCACCGGTGTCGGAGTGGATATGGTGTTATACGCCGTACTAGTGTTACTATGTCAGGCGGATCTGAAAATCGCCATACCCAGCTCAGTCATTATTATGGCGGCCACTTCTCTGATTGGTCTTGCTACGAAAACGTTGTTTGGATCACTACAGCCTGGTGTATTTGAGAACTGGCTGGCGGCTGCACCCGTCGTTGTTCTGGGTGCTCCATTAGGAGCATTTATCGTGAGTCGAATCGGCCGCTCTTCGACTTTACTGGTTGTTTCTATCCTCTGTGTCGGTCAATTCGTTTGGACCATGCAAAACGAGTGGGCGAACCTCGGTGTCACGGGTTTGGTGGTGGCTTTGTTGGGGGTCGTGTTCTTTAACCTCGGGTTTGAATACCTACATCGCGTCGGCGGGCGTTTTGACCGTCGAAGACAACGTGGATCCAATCGGATTCGCTGAGGCCTCTATAACTCCCGCACCATAATATTGCGGTAGTCGACTTTCATTTCACGTTTCGGATGCACCTGAATACCAATGGGACCTTTGTCAGCAATCGTATCGGATGTGTAGGTCATGATCTTCTTGCCATTCAACCAAGTCGTGTAGGTGTTCCCTTTTACTTTCACTTTGATCCGGTTCCAGTTGTCCTTGTTAAAAACTTCCGCGGCGTTTTCGACCTGAATCGGATACCCTTTTCCCGGGATGTAGGCGAGGGCCGTCATATCGCGTTTAAGGCTGCCAGATTCACCGATTTGAATCTGCTCCTTGGTGTCTCGTAGAAATATCCCCGTATCGACCAGACCTTCTCCGAACTTAAAATCCGCCTGGAAGATAAAGTCCTTGTAGGACTTCTTGGTCTGCAGGATATCTCCTTTTTGCTCCGGGTCATTGTAGGCATGTAAAATGCCGTCTTTTACGCTCCAGCAATCATTCCCTTTATTCCATCCCGCGAGGTCCTTCCCATTAAAGATAGGTTCAAGTTTGTAATTTCCGGCATAGTCCTCCCAGGCGGCTTGGATGTTGGCCTGCTTGTGGTCGCCTTTGTGGAAAAGAAAGCGGTGTTTCAATTTGATGGTTTCATCGCCCTTCAACGTAATGGTTCCGTCACCTTCTCCACCCACTTCTTTGGTACCGAATGGATTGGCGGTTAGTAGGCCGTAGGTCCGTGCGTGCCAGAATGTCGGATACCGGAAGCTGTTAGGGTGGTTCATGAACGCGATACCTACTTTCTGTCCATTGATGGTGCCGTTGTAGTCGCACCAGTCGGCTTGTTTGCCCCATGAGTCGCCATTGGTGTCTCCGTGGGAATTGATAAGCAAGCCTCCCTGTTTTGCGTCTACAGAAATGGCGTGGGGCACGCGAATGGAAAGTCCGGCATCTTTTTGGTCGGCCAGATGGGTGATCACATGCGGAGGCGCTTTCAAGGTGATGTCGACGTCTATGATACGGGTATCGGCATCCGGCGCACGGAACGTGTAGGTCCGCTCATCTTTCATAATCCAGTTTCCGTCATAGTCCGTGTAGTCGTTCGTTACCACCATGACCGCATGGTCACTGGCTACCTTGAGAGACTTGTAACCGCTGTGTCGGGTGTAGCCCATAACAGACAAGATCTCGTGAGCCTCTTCTGGGCTCTTGTCTTTGACTTTGCCGATCAAGCTTAGGCGTTCCAGCCAGGTGTTGTAGCCGTTCACTTTGTGATGACCAAAATTAATACCGCGATGATGTGGATGGTCCTGACGTTCCCCCTCAATATCCTGCATGGGATAGTGTCGGGTCATATGAGCTCCGGTCGGGCCGATGATAGGGTAGAAGTAGGGTTTATTGGCCTGATCCGTAACGTATTTGGTGAAGAGCTCTCCATTAAGTTTTACGGTGACACCGCTGTTGGTGGTTTCCAATTCGAATTGCTGGGCACGGGCGCTAGAGAATGCAAGCAGAGTGAAGGAAGCCAAGAGAAGGAGTTTTATTTTCATAGGGTAGATAATAGTTAAGAACCAAAAAATTGTTGAAGGTTTCGCATGCTTTGCTCGGCAATGTAAGCAGGGGAAGGATCATATTTGAAAACTTCGACCGAGATCCAGCCTTGATAATCAGTTTCTCGCAACGCTTCAACGATGGGGCCATATTCAACGTTGCCCATTCCAGGGCCATAAAGATTCGGGTCATTGGCGTGAAAGTGGGCGGTCCAGTCTTTTGAATCTCGAATTACCTCTCCAATCTCGATCGCCTCAGAGCTCATGGCTTTTACATCCAGATGGAGTTTGCAGGACGGACTGTCGACGGCTTTGCAGAGGCGAATCGTTTCCGCCGCTGTATTCAGGAAATTAGTTTCACCCGGCCCCAGTGGTTCCATGGCGATCGTGATACCCAATGTTTCACAATGCGTGGCTGCCTGCTTAAGCACAGACGTCGCTCGATCAAAGGCAGCTTCATAGTCCCAATCGCTTTCTAAACTGCGTTGTTGAGGACTGCCCCAAACCAGGAAGGTTCCACCCATGGCATGGCAAAGATCTGCCAGACTCCGAGCATAGTCTGCTGTTGCCTGAAGGATGGTAGTATCGGGTGTCGTAAGATGAAACCCCTCGGTCTTGGCTAACAACCAGTGGAGTCCAATGACTTCGAGGCCTGCGTCCCGGATTTGGTCTCCTAGTATCCGACCTTCTTCGGAACTGAAATCCTGAACGGATTTTCCCAAGGTAAAGGGGGCTACTTCAAGGCCGGTATAGCCGTGGTTTGAGGCCAGTCGGGCGGATTCAGAAAGGGTTACGTCGCCGAATGTCTCGTTGCAGATAGCAAATTTCATGAGATAATTTTAAATTGGTGATTAATCCATAACGGATACGAAGTGTCCGGAGCAAGCTTGGGCCTCCTAAAATTTGTGGATGCTTCCGTGTTTGCCAATCGATGGCTGAATCTCAAACCTACGTTCTTGTTCCCCATTTTTCTCTTATGAAATTTATATCGCTCTATCCCTGTTGGAAGCGAATGACTCTGGCCGGCATCCTGATCGCTGGCATTGGCATAAGCTTTTCTTTAAATTCTCTCCTCGATGCGGTTGTTGTTGAGGAAATAAAGGTGGAAGCGGGTATTCAGCCCGTGATTAAGGAAAAAGTTCGAGATGCGAGGGACCAGGATACGGGCAAGCCTGAGCCATATCATGATCCGGAGCTGGCTAAATACGGTATTTACGCGAATGAGGCGCCCGACGCTTTTTTGACGCATCCGGTAGCGACTGAGTTGCCACTTAAACTCAATAAAAGGGAGCGGATTGCTTTCATAGGAAACACGCTCTTTGATCGGGCGCAGGATTTTGGGCATTTTGAAGCGAATTTGCAATTGGCCCATCCCGAACACGAGTTGGTCATCAGAAATTTTGCCTGGTCGGCTGACGAAGTGGATTTGCAGCCCCGTCCTGCCAATTTTGCTTCGGTTCATCAGCACCTGAAGCGCGAACAGATCGATGTGGTGTTTGCCGCGTTTGGTTTCAACGAGTCGTTCGACGGCTTGGAGGCAATCGATTCGTTCAAAGAACGACTGGCTAAGGCCTTACTGGAATTGAAAGCGAAGGCATTCAACGGTGTCAGTGGGCCCCACGTAGTTCTCGTTTCTCCCATCGCCAATGAGAATACTGCAGAAGTTCCAGCTGCAGATTTGAACAACAAACGCCTTAAGGCTTACACCGAGGCGATGGCAGAAGTGGCTGCGCGTATGAAGGTGGGTTTTGCCAATGTTTTTGATGGCACGCAGTCTGTGTTCAAAGACGCAGACTCAGACTATACTATCAATGGGGTCCATCTAACCGATGCTGGTTACCGGTTATTTGCCGATGTCTTATTTAGAGTGACGTTTGATAAACCGGCACCGCAGGACAACGACGAGCTCCTGGAAGTTATCGTCGATAAAAACCGCCAGTATTTCCGCCGCTACCGCCCGCTCAATACCTTTTACTACACGGGCGATCGTAATAAGAGTTACGGCTATCTTGATTTCCTGCCTGCCATGCGGAATCTGGAAATCATGACGGCCAACCGGGATCGCCGAATCTGGGCCATCGCGCAAGGCAAGTCCTTTGGAGATGCACCCATCGATGATTCGAATGTTCCTCCGATGGATGAAGTGCGTGAGTCTCGGGGTGCCAACGAATGGATGACGCCAGCCGACGAA
>CAYGQM010000016.1:0-14308 GCA_964352065.1 uncultured Opitutaceae bacterium | reverse complement strand
GCTTCGTTCCGCATCGATCCTCGCTTCGAGGTTAACCTTTTTGCCAGTGAGGAAGAATTTCCCGAGATTGCCTGTCCGATCACCATGCGCTGGGATGCGCGGGGTCGCCTCTGGGTAAGCTGCTCGACAACCTATCCGCATGTTTACCCTGGCCAGGAGCCCAACGACAAGATCGTGATTCTCGAAGACACTGACGGCGACGGAAAGGCGGATAAGTCGACCGTCTGGGCGGATGACATTCATATCCCTTTGTCCTACGAGCTCTACAAAGATGGTATCATTGTATCCGAGGAGCCGCATCTCAGTTACATCTATGATAGCGATGGTGATGGGAAAGCAGATTCCCGCGAAAGAATTTTAACCGGTTTCGGATGCGAAGACTCTCATCATGCACTGCACGACTTTGTCTGGTCGCCCGATGGAGACCTGCTATTCCGGGAATCCATCTTTCACAACTCGCAGGTGGAAACGCCTTATGGCCCCATCCGCGCCAAAAATTCAGCCTGGTTTAAATACTCACCTCGTAATAAAGGATTGGTTACGTTCGGTAGTTATCCAAACACAAACCCTTGGGGCGTGACCTATTCCGATTGGGGGCATCACGTAGCCAGTCACCCAATCTTTGCTTCGGCGTTTCATGCTACCAATCCAGAGTATCCGGAGCAGCATCCTAAAGCTTCAGGGATTCCTGCTTATTCCGGCGTGTGTGGACACGAGTTTGTGGACTTCCCTATGTGGCCAGATGAATTGCAGGGCGGGTTTATCAAGGTACGCTACAAACCGACTAATCGGGTCGAGATTCACAAATGGGTGGAGAAGGATGATCATTTTGAAGAACAGTATGTGTCTGATCTGATCTTCTCGGAAAACCTGAGTTTTATTCCTGTCGATATAAAATACGGTCCTCGGGGAGCCATGTATGTGTGCGACTGGTACAATCCGGTTAAGGGGCATGCGCAGTACTCCTTGCGTGATCCTCGACGTGATCGTGATAGCGGTCGCATTTGGAGAATAGTTCCGAAGGGTGTTGAGTTGCAGGAGCCTCCCAAGATGGTCGACGTCTCGGTTGAATCCTTACTCGAGAATTTGAAACGAAAAGAATACCGCTACCGTTACTGGACCAAACGCGAGTTGCGGGATTCGTTTACGGCTGCCACAGTCGAAAAGGCGTTGGATCAATGGGTGAGAGGATTGGACAAGAGCGCTGAACGTTTTCGCCATCATCAATTGGAGGCACTCTGGGTGTATCGGAGTATCGGTGTTAGTCGTCCAGCTCTTCTCGAGGAGTTGCTGAATTCTGAGAATCATCATGCGCGCGCCGCTGCTACGAGGCAGTTACGCTACACGGCCGGTGCTCTGGGAGTTCCTCATATTCCCGGTTTGGCAGATAACGGACTGACGTTAGAGCGCGCCACACGCTTGTTAAAAAAGGCCGCTAATGATCCTAGTGGTATCGTCCGTATGGAAGCGGCCAATGCGGCTAGCTATCTGGGAAATTTCGAATCCTTGTTGGCTATTTTTGATATTCTGAAATACCCACGACAGGAACACCTGAGTTTCGCTATTCGCTGTGCTATTGGTTCAGAGGCCCTCGCTCATTATTGGCAGGGCAGTGAATCTGATTTAAACGACGGACAATTATCGAAACTCAAAGATTTTTATGAGAATTGGGATCAGGGTAATGTAAAGAAGGATGCCATTTTTGCCGGGAGTGCTGCTGGGTCTGGTTTTGATGCGCAGAAAGACCTATTTACTATCGAAATCTCTACCATCCCGGAGCGTATGCTGTTCACCATCGATAAGTTCACGGTGAAGGCTGGTCAACCTGTGCGGTTGCTATTCACCAATCCTGATGCGACCCAACACAATCTGGTTATCATTCAGCCAGGTACTAATGAATCGGTCGGAGTCGCTGCCAATGAGATGGCCAAAGATCCTAGCGGTGAGCGCCTCGACTTTATCCCTAAGCATCCTGCCATTCTCCATCACACAAAACTGATCGGACCCGACGGAGCGGAAGTTCTGCGTTTAAATGCGCCCGAAAAGCCGGGCGTCTATCCGTACATCTGCACTTTTCCAGGACACTGGTTTATGATGAAGGGAGAGATGATTGTGGAGTAGGGCGATGCAGGATTTTTCGGTTTGATTTAGAAGTCTGACCGAGATATCAATACCCCTTCATTTCGTCACCGGATTATCCATAAAAACCTATACCCAATATATTCATGCCAACTGTAGTAGCACATCATACCGTTAACGATACCAATCACTGGCTCTCATCGAGCAAACGCCAGGAGTTCTTTGGCCCATTAGGCGTTACCAATATTAGAACGTTCGTTGACCCACGAAATCCCACGCATGTGGCGTTGATGATGGACGTTCCCGATATGGATGCGCTTACGGATGCGCTCAAGTCTCAGGCGAGCGCGGAAGCGATGGCCCATGATGGTGTCGTGCCTGAGTCTGTAGTCGTGCTTATTGAGTCATAAAAAAATCTGCAAGGATGGGCGCTTTTGGATTCATTTATTCGTATAAACGTTAAGGCGAAATACCAGTACCCAAGTAATAACGTATCCCTTGATTTTCTGAACTCTATGACTATCCAAGAACTCAAAAGTTCACTCATTGGATCAGAGGGTAAATTGATTGCGCTCGTCCTGCCTGACGAAACCTCTGTACCGGCTCACTTTCATTTTACTGAAGTGGGATACGTTAAAAAGGAATTTGTTGACTGCGGCGGGCAACGGCGGACCGATGAAAAATGCCTTCTTCAAATTTGGGTTGCGGGTGACCTCGATCACCGCGTCAGTGTCAAAACGTTACTCGATATATTTAAACACGGAGACGCTGTGTTGCCTTCCCGAGACTTGCTCGTCGAAATCGAATATGAGCATCCTCACGTGAGCCAATTTGCATTGTCGAAAGTGATGAATGAGTCTGAGGCTGTGGTGTTGGTTTTTGAGAACAAGCATACGGCGTGTCTGGCGCAAGAAGCTTGCGGAATTCCAGATGCTGAGGATGGGAGTTGCTGTTCGACTTCCTCGGGTTGTTGCTAACGATTAGTTTTAAGTTTTATCGCCTGAAGCAGGTGAAGGCTGCTGTGAACTACTCAATTTCAAAATCAGTCATGTAGTTTTTGTGTGTGAATCCTTGACCGCTGTTCCCCTAAAGTCTATAGACTTCTATTGATTTTTGTATTTATGTCTGAAAGTAATTCTCGTCGCGCCTATGATCACTTAAGAAATAAGCTTATCTCCGGTGATTTTTCGCCGGGGAGCCGTATACGCTACGGTCCGATTGGGAAAGAGTTGGGGATCAGTGCAACGCCAGTTCGGGAAGCGATTGGTCAATTAGCGAACGAAGGTTTTGTGGAACTGGTGCCCCAGTTGGGAGCGGTGGTTCGTAGAGTCGGCGCAGACGAGTTGACGGAGATATATGAGATGCGCGAAGCATTGGAGTCCTACGCTGCAGCAACGGCTGCCGAGAGAATCACTGCGAAGTCGCTCCAAGAACTCAGTGATCAACTAGACTTGATGATTGAACTGGCCGCGAAAGTTCGGACGTCTAAAACCCGAGTGCCATCGAAGCGCGTGGTGCAGCAGTTTGAGAAAGCAGACCTGGCGTTTCACATGTTGGTGATTGAGGCGACGGGTAACCAACTGATGGTCAGAACCGTTGGTAACAAGCAATTACTAACGGGAATATTTGCCATGCAACGGCATGCTTATGACGCATCGGTTCTATCAGAAACTTGTGTTGACCATAGTAATATCGTGAAAGCTCTTAAATCAGGGGATAAGGACAATTCCCGCGAAGCGATGGCTTCCCATATCAGGAATGGACTGAACAGGTCCTTGGCGCAAGCGCATGAGAAATCTACCCGTTGGTGGGAGAACGTTTAGGCAAACCCATGACTTTAATTATACCGCTTTGAATGCATCGTTTCAGCTTCTCGACTGGATCGTCCTGATCACCTACTTTGTAGCTACGCTGGGAATCGGGTTTTTCTTTTATCGTAAAACTCGTAACACAGAAGGTTTTACGGCGGGCAACCGTTCGATCCCGGGTTGGGTGTGCGGATTATCGATCTTTGCGACATTTCTAAGTAGTATCAGTTACCTGGCGAATGCGGGTAAGACGTTTGTGTCTGACTGGAATGCTTTCGTTTTTTCGCTTTCGGTGCCGCTGGCAACCTGGGTTGCGGTAAAGTATTTTCTGCCTTATTACCGTCAGAGCAAACACGTATCAGCTTATGCGGCGCTGGAGGATCGTTTTGGTCTCTGGGCACGGATGTATGCGAGTTTCTTCTACATGCTCACACAGTTGGCGCGCATGGCGGTGGTCATGTATCTGGTAGCTCTGCCTATGCAAGTAATCTTTGGCTGGAATATCTACATTTGCCTCATCGTGATTGGTGTGAGTGTGACCCTCTATTCCTTTGTGGGTGGAGTGGTTGCGGTCATATGGACCGATGCTATTCAAGCCGTTGTTTTGATTGGAGGAGCAGTGATTGTGTTAGTGGTCATGCTGCTACAAATGCCGGGCGGCGTGGGGCAAATCTTCGAAGTGGCGTCGAATCATGATAAGTTCTCGCTGGGTAGCTTCAGTTTTGAAATGGCTGAGAAAACCTTTTGGACACTGATCCTATTTGGCATTGCCGAGAACTTGAGAAACTTCGGGATCGATCAAAGTTACATCCAGCGTTACATAGCTTCAAAATCGGATAGAGAAGCAAAACAAGGGTTGTGGTTGGCGGGGTTACTCTACGTACCCATGAGCGCGCTATTCTTTTTCATCGGAACGACACTGTTTGCATTCTATCAGGCGGATAAGGTCGTAGGTGTCGAAACTACGAGCGCAGTGTGGCAGTCCTCTGAATTGGAAGACCTCAACGCGATTCGCGGCGTCGTAGCCCGGCAGGAACTCCTGCAACGAGGGATGAGCGAGGAAGATCCGGGCTTTACGACGAAGCAGGATGAAATAGCGAGTGATAAGGGGTTGGCTGATCTTGGTGACCGGGTATTTCCCTATTTTATAGCGACTCGATTACCTGCTGGGGTCACGGGCCTATTGATTGCGGCTGTGTTTGCAGCGGGCATGAGCACGATTTCTACGAGTCTAAACTCATCGGCAACTTTAACGATGACCGATTATTACAAGCGTCTGATTAATAAAGACGCGTCGGAAAAACAACAGATGGGAGCACTCTATTTTGGTACCGTTTTCTGGGGAACGCTTGGGACTTTGTTGGCCATTGGTCTGGTGCAAGTTACGCAAAGCGCACTCGATATGTGGTGGACGCTCTCGGGTATCTTTAGTGGTGGTATGGTGGGGCTCTTCATACTGGGCCTTATCAGTCGAAAGGCCAAAAACCCTGCCGCGATATCCGCTGTTATTGCAGGGGTCCTCGTCATACTATGGATGTCGCTACCCAAAGTAGCGGATATGCTTCTCAATGCTCCCGTGGGCTCAATGCTTCATGGGATCGGATCCACGCTGAGCAATCTAAGTAGCGGTGGATTATCGAGTCCCTTTAACGCGCTGTTGATTCCGGTTATAGGCACGTTAACGATCTTAGTTGTGGGTATTCTCGTTTCCCGTTTTATCGGATCCCAAGCAAACACAAACTCTACTCATGAAGCTTAAAGGAATTATTCCTCCCATGATCACGCCCCTGCAGGATGCAGATACCTTGGATATATCTGGTTTGGAGCGACTGATTGAACATATGATTCGTGGAGGTATCCACGGCATCTTTGCCCTGGGAACGACAGGCGAGGGCCCGTGCCTGAGTTATCGATTGAGAGCAGACGTAATCAAGCAGGTATGTAAGTTCGTGAATGGAAGGATTCCTGTTTTGGTTTCAGTAACGGATACCGCATCTACAGAATCGATTAAACTTTCAGGAATCGCAGCGGATGCGGGTGCGGATGCTGTGGTGATCGGAACGCCTTATTACTTCACGATTGGACAGGCAGAATTGATTCAGCATATTGAGAAACTGGTTCCTCAATTGGCGCTTCCTGCAATGCTTTATAACATCCCATCTTTCATGAAGACCTGGTTTGAGATTGAGACCCTTCGAAGACTGTCTTCCATCGAACGTATACTCGGCATTAAAGATAGCTGCGGAGATATGAACTACTTTGCTAAACTGTGTGGACTCGCCTCACAGCGCCCGGATTGGTCGTTTTTTATCGGTCCGGAAGACAAGATGATCGCCTCTATTTCGCTGGGTGGCTCTGGAGGGGTTAACGGGGGTGCTAATGTGTTTCCAGAATTGTTCGTAGCGGCCTATGAATCAGCCGTATCTGGAGATTCATTACGAAGTGAGAAACTTCAGAAACTCATCGAAGGGTTTGGGCGGATCTATCAGATTGGTCAATATGATTCCCGTCACGTAAAAGCAACGAAATGCGCAGCCGCTATTCAAGGCCTGTGTGGCGACACTATGGCTGAACCCTTTCAATCATTCAATCCAGAGGATCGGAAACAAGTGGAATCGATTCTCGAATCTCTAAATCTAACAAGCCTATGAATGCCTTAACTCGTCTTATCGTTTTTATCGCTTTGGTTATCAATGGTATGGTAAACGCAACCTTTGCAGCTGAGCTCCAGATTCCTCCCCTCACCACGGTTGGTGAAAAAGGGATGCTTCAAGCGGAGCAGATCTTTTCCATAGAAAGCAAGCCCACCAAAGAGTGTCATGCCTCCACAATCGAAGAGACACCGACCGGGTTGGTGGCCGCCTGGTTCGCCGGGACTCGCGAACGTGATCCGGATGTCGGTATCTGGGTGTCGCGCCACGAAAACGGGAAATGGACCGCTCCGGTGGAGGTTGTGAATGGGGTACAGTCAATGAACCTGCGTTACCCTTGCTGGAATCCAGTATTGTTTCAGCCGGAGGATGGCCCCCTTATGCTATTCTATAAAGTAGGTCCGCACCCTCGTGAATGGTGGGGTATGTTAACGACCTCTGACGACGGTGGAAAGACCTGGTCCTGGCCAACGAAGCTCGGGGAACATGCGACGCTGGGGCACTTGCTTGGACCCGTTAAGAACAAGCCCATTCAATTGGAGGATGGCTCGATTCTTTGCCCCTCCAGTACGGAAGTGGATGTAGAAGGTGGCGATGGTTATTGGATGGTGCATTTCGAGATATCCAGGGACCTGGGTAAAACCTGGGATGTCATCGGTCCGATTAATGATGGTATCGAATTCGATGCGATTCAGCCAAGTCTGCTGACTTATGGAGACGGTCGCATGCAGATTCTCTGTCGCACGAAGCAACAGGTCGTGGGGCAAAGCTGGTCCAAGGATGGAGGGCGTAGTTGGAGCACCATGACGGCAACTCAGTTGCCCAATCCGAATTCGGGTACGGATGCGGTTACGCTGAAGGATGGTCGCCAGTTGATCGTTTATAATCACACCACTCGAACGACAGATATACCGGGACGACGGATGCTGAATGTGGCGTTATCAGGTGATGGCGAAATATGGGCCCCCGTGTTGACCTTGGAGCTTGAGTCAAACCCTCGTCCGGCAGATGGCCGACATTGGGGCGAATATTCTTATCCGGCAGTTATTCAAGCTGCGGATGAGAAGATTCATATCACCTACACCTATAATCGTGAGGGGGTTAAACACGTGGTGCTGGATCCTAAGAAACTATGAATTCAAATCTACAAAAAGTAGGAGGTAGCTCGCTGCCGATTCGAAAATCAAAAGACTTCCAATTCGGCAGCAAGCTACCTCCTACAAAAAAAGGACAGATCCCATTGGAAGAAACGGGTTTATCTCCCGAATGTTTTGAGACGGTTCAATCGAAGCGCGGTGTAAAGCCATTCCTACAGCTAACTTCCGTATTGCTCCTCTCGATGATGTCCGGACTCTGCGCTGCCGAAGTGTCACTCCACCGCCTCCAGTATAACAATCCTGGACTTGTCGTTGACTTGGGAGTGGGGCTTTGGGCCTGGCCGCTGCCGATGGATTTTGATCAGGACGGTGATTATGACCTCGTGGTCGTGTGTCCGGATAAGCCGTTTAATGGGACCTACTTCTTTGAGAATAAGGAAGGGGATAAAACGTTTCCCGTTTTCGAGCCTCCGGTTCGGATTAGTAAGGGAGACCATCATGTGCAGGTGTCGTATGTAGATGGTCAACCAAAGGTTCTTTCGCCGGGTGTTGAACACACGAAGTTTTTTACCCACGGCATTGATCGGGGCGTCGAGTTGCGAATCACAGATGAAGAAATGTTTCAGCCCATCCAACGGAGTCGGGCAAAACAATGGAAGTATCTGGATTATGACGGCGATGGTGTGATCGATATCGTAGCTGGATACGACGAGTGGGAGCATTATGGGTGGGATGATGCATTTAACGAAAACGGTGTATGGACGAACGGACCGCTTCGGGGATATGTTCTTTGGGCGCGTAACGAAGGAAGTAATGAGGACCCAACTTATAAGGAGCCGCAATTTATTGAAGCTGAAGGTGAGCGTGTGGAGGTCTTTGGATGGCCCTCGCCCAATTTTGCGGACTTTGACGGAGACGGCGACCTCGATCTTATATGTGGAGAGTTCTTGGATTCATTTACCTATTTCGAAAATGTAGGTGACCGAACGAATCCTGTTTACGCTGCTGGCCGAAAGCTGATTCATGGACATGAGGTGCTGACGATGGACCTGCAGATGATAATCCCGGTTGCGATCGATTGGGATAAGGATGGTGATGTGGACCTGATTTGCGGTGATGAAGATGGTCGAGTGGCGTTCATTGAACACACGGGTGTCGTTGAAGATAGTTTGCCTGTATTCGACCGGCCCAGGTATTTTCAGCAGAAGGCCAAGGACGTGAAGTTTGGTGCATTGGTTACCCCCTTTGGCGTCGATTGGGATGGCGATGGCGATGAGGATATAATTTGCGGAAATACCGCGGGATATATCGGGTTTTTTGAAAATCTTGGAGGCGGCGAAACGCCCAAGTGGGATCGCGTTAAACTGCTGAAGGCCGAAGGACGGACGATTCGTATACAAGCAGGACCCAACGGGTCGATACAAGGTCCAGCCGAGGCAAAATGGGGTTATACGACCCAGACCGTCGCTGATTGGGATCACGATGGTTTATTGGATATCGTAGTGAATTCGATCTGGGGCAAAATTATTTGGTATCGCAATATCGGCGTCCCCGGTAAGCCCTTACTGGATGGAGCCCGACCGATCACCGTGGAGTGGCCTGGTAAAACTCCAAAGCCTTCCTGGAATTGGTGGGAGCCGGTGGGAGATGAATTGATAAGTCAGTGGAGGACAACGCCGGTAGCTGTCGATTGGAATGCCGACGGTTTAATGGACCTTGTAATGATTGATCATGAAGGAGAACTGGCTCTGTTTAAGCGTGAAAAGAAACGTGGCCAATTGGTGCTGCTGCCAGGCAGTCGCATCTTTGTGGATGAGAGGGGTGCTGATTTGAATCTTGTCTGGGGTCCGGCTGGAAAAAGTGGACGCCGCAAACTGGAGATAGTCGATTGGGATGGGGATGGCTTACTCGATATGTTGTTTAATGGAGTAAATGCCGATTTTTACCGTAATCTGGGAACGAAAAATGGAAAGGTGTTTTTGAAGAATGAAGGACCTCTTGATGCGCGAAAGATTTCCGGACACACGTCGAGTCCCACCTTGGTCGACTGGGATGAGAACGGGATACCAGACCTTTTGGTTGGGGCCGAGGATGGGCGTCTTTACTATAAGACAAACCCAAGAGCAAATTAGGAATGTTTAAACAGCGGCAGGACTTTAAGGCGTACTTGATTGGGTGGATTGCTTTTTGCATGGTATCCTGTGTCTCGTTTGTCGGGGCGAACCCGAACGTTCTTTTCATAGTAACTGACGATCTGCGGGTAGAATTGGGCTGCTATGGTCAGGACTGGATTCATTCGCCCCATTTGGATGAATTAGCGGCTCAGTCGACCGTATTCGACAGAGCCTACTGTCAGGTTTCTCTGTGTAACCCATCCAGGGCTTCGGTGATGACGGGGCTCTATCCAGACACGCTCGGAGTGATCGATCTGCCGACGCACTTTCGCCACACGATGCCGAATGTTGTAACCCTCCCGGAATTCTTCAAATACCACGGGTACTTTACCCAAAATATAGGGAAGGTCTTCCATAATTGGCACCATGGCGATATGGATGGTGACCCACAGTCATGGTCGGTGCCGGCTGAGCTTCATTACAATACTCATAGTAGTGATGTTCCGACTCCAGCCTCATTGATTGAAGATCAACCTAGTAATGCAGTGTCCGACTTATTGAGAAAGCGCGCTGAGGATTACGATGTTCCAGACAGTGCTTACTGGGATGGCAAGATCGCGGACAAGGCAATCGCCGCGCTCCGTTCTTATAAGGGACAAGAGCAGCCGTTCTTTCTCGCCGTAGGTTTCTGGAAACCGCATTTGCCATTCAATGCTCCAAAGAAGTATTGGGATCTTTATCGAGCTAATCCTGCTACTGAGTTTCTTCTGGATTCTGAATCCGCGGTTCGTCCATTCGGGATGCCGCAAGTGGCAAGTCATTCGGGGCAAGAGCTTATGCGCAGTTTCCAAAATGGCTTGAATCAAGGACAGTCTGAACTTTTACGGCAGGGATATTATGCGGCAGTGAGTTATGTCGATGCGCAAGTTGGAAAAGTCCTCGATGCATTGGATCAATTGAAACTGAGAGAGGATACTCTGGTTGTCTTTTGGTCGGATCATGGATTTCATCTTGGTGAAAAAGGGCTCTGGTGTAAGAATAGTTGTTACGATTTGGATACGCGGGTGCCGTTGATGATTCGGTTGCCCGGACAGAGGCAAGGCCGGAGATCAGATAGCCTCGTAGAACTTATCGATCTTTACCCGACTCTGTTGGAGCTCTGCGGATTACCTGTTTCGGATCCCATCCCTCAACAGCCGCTTCAAGGGAAAAGTTTGGTGCCGGTTTTGAAGAATCCGTATGTTAAACTACGCGATGAGGCTTTCTCTCAGATTATGCGCCCAGCGTATTCAATATTACCGGACCGTGAAGCGATGGGATATACCATACGCACCGATCGATTCCGTTTTACGCAATGGGCGAAATGGATCGAAGGCATGGAAAGGCCATCTCGTAGCGATATTTTGAATGAAGAACTGTATGATCTGGAGGAGGATCCCGAAGAGATTAACAACGTGGCCTTACATCCTGAGATGGTAGGCATCAAATTAGACCTTCGAATGCGTTTGGCACGCATCCTTTCCATACAACGTGCAGAATCTGCGCTATGAATCGATTGAAGAATATTACCAGAACCTGTGTAGCTTTTATTCTCTTTGGATGCCTAATGTCAGGCGTCTGGGGAAAATCCAAGCAGCCGAATATTGTAGTGATATTAGCCGATGACTTCGGGCGTGAACTCCTGACGAGCTATGGAGGGCAAAGCGGCTATGAGACTCCGAACCTGGATCAGCTCGCCAGAGATGGCATGCAGTTTAACACCTGTTACTCGACACCGATGTGCGTTCCCAGTAGGGTTGAGCTATTGACGGGCCGCTACAGTTTTCGAAATTATACTGCGTGGGAGAAAATTGACCGGAATCAGTTAACCTATCCGCAGTTATTAAAAGCTGCTGGCTACAAAACGGCTATGGCTGGCAAATGGCATCCGCATGGGCAATGGCACGAAAATCCGGTACCACCGGTGCATGCAGGGTTTGATGAATACTGCAGTTATGACAGTGTGCATATGCTGGAGCAGGCGAAGCGCGGTGAGGGCAATCGTTTCTGGGGTGGAACCATTATGCGTAGTGGCAAAGCGGAAACGTTAAACCGGTATGGTCAAGATGTGTACAGCGACTTCCTTGTCGATTTCATCAAGGAGAATCAGGCCGGTCCCTTTTTGGCTTACTATGCGATGACGACCATGCACCGTCCTTTTCAACCAACCCCGGACCACCCTGACGCTCCCATTGCGGGACAACCGGCCCCCAAGGAATGGATGGGTGCCCTGGGCAATCCGGAAAACTTTGTGCCCATGCTCGAATACGCGGACAGAATGGTCGGGAAAATTATTCGAACCCTTGATGAACTCGGTTTGGCGGAAAATACCATCCTGATCTTTACCGCCGACAATGGCACCGACAATGTCCACGAAGCGAAAACCATTCGCTCGCTATTCATGAACCAAGAAGTCAGGGGAGGGAAATACTTTCCTACCGAGCTGGGCATCAATGTGCCTCTGTTGGTGAAATGGCCCGGAGTTGTGAAACCTGGAACGGTAACGGATGCGATTGTAGATTTTGCGGATATCTTTCCTACGCTGTGTGACCTCGCCGGAATTAAGCTGCCGACTCACTATCCATTAGATGGGTACAGTCTACTCCCTCTGCTGCAGGGGCATACCAGTGGCCATAAAGTTTATACGTTTACTTGGGGAAATTATGAAAACAACTCGTCCAAATATAAAGACCCGGCGAACAATACCGACAAGCTCCTCGATGTCATTCGAGGTCCACAATTCAAACTCTATTCCGACGGACGATTATTCGACGTAGTCGTCGATCCATTGGAGCAAGAGCCCATCGAAATCGGCCTAAGTGAAGAGGCAGATCATGCCAGAGATTATTTGCATCAGCAGTTGAGAGAACTCCGAAAAACAGAACCTGCCTTATGGTAGCTCTGCAAACACTCCCTCAGTGGGTTACGCCCATACGGAGGCTTAAGAGATATAGATGCTGGGTCCTCTTGGTTTTGCTGTATACCATCATAACCCCTCCGGCAATTTGCAAGGCCGTTACTCCGAACATCTTGTTCATTCTGGTGGATGACCTGGCTTGGTCAGATCTTGGTAGTTACAATCATCCGTGGCATGAGACGCCCCATATCGACAATTTGGCTGCTGAGGGAATGCGATTTACTCAGGCGTATGCACCTGCACCTATTTGCTCAGCTTCCAGAGCAAGCATCTTAACCGGTAAAACAACGGCGCGTCTCGGTTTCGAATTCGTTGTGAAGTCTGAACCAGGGGAACAGGTGATATCGCCGCCTCAGTCGTTGAAAGCTCCACCATTTACGTTAGCGCTAGATTTGAATGAAACAACCATTGCCGAAATCCTTGGCCCTGGAGGCTACGAAACGGCTTATTTCGGCAAATGGCATCTAAATCAACATTACAAAGGCGTCTACAATGGCTGGAGTCCAACTGAGGGCCCTGGACAGCAAGGATTTTTTGTAGCGGAGGAAGATTTTGGCAGTCACCCATACAGCAGAAAAGAGCTGGCGATTATCGAAGAGCGCGGTCGCTACCATTCAGATGGGCTAACGGAAAAAGCGATTGGCTTTCTGGAAAGGAAACACGAACACCCGTTTTTTCTCATGGTCTCGCATCTTTATGTGCATACGCCGATTCGAACACCCTACGCTTGGTTGCGTGATAAATACGACAAGAAGATTCCTCAAGGAGTAGTGAGAAGGGTGCAACGTATAGAATATGCCGCCTTTTTGGAGACGCTCGATCACTACGTCGGTCAGCTTCTAGATACCCTGAAATCTAAAGAGCTCGATCAGAATACGTTGATAGTTTTCTTATCCGACAACGGTGGACATCCCGAATTCGTTTCCAATAAACCACTCCGAGGGTCCAAGTGGAACCTCTATGAAGGAGGAATTCGTGTGCCGATGTTGGCAAAATGGCCAGGAGTAGTGGGGGCAGGATCCGTTTGTCATACACCTGTTATTGGCTATGATTTATACCCGACATTTATAGAGGTGGGTGGAATGAATAATGTTTCCCATGAATCCGATGGAGTAAGCCTTGTTCCGCTTCTAAAAAAGGAGTCAATGTCGAGTGATCGTCCGCTGTATTGGCATTTTCCTTACTATCATCCCGAAGGGAATAAGTTTGGGGCAGCTCAGGGTGTTATTGGCATCGACGACTTCAGTGTTAGTAAAACGCGTCCGCAATCTGCCATCCGAGTCGGCGACCGAAAATTGATTTATTTTGAGGAAGATCAGCGGGTCGAACTATACGACTTGGGGCAGGATGTATCTGAGCAAAAGGATCTGAGTCGGCTGGAACCGGAAGCGACGCGGTTGCTCAAAAAATCGCTTCTCGATTACCTAAAGTCTGTTGATGCGCGTAGAGCGACTCCTTTATTCTGATGTTAGTGAGAAGTGTTCATTTATTTTCCACTGTTAAGGTTGATCCGGCCTGAGAAAAGTGGACACGAGATTCTCTTAAAGCGAGGATCGAAACATGACAAGACGACGTTACACAGCCGAGTTCAAAAAAGAAGCGG
>CAYGQM010000015.1:0-89321 GCA_964352065.1 uncultured Opitutaceae bacterium | reverse complement strand
TCTCAGTAAGACACTTCGGCTCCGGGAAACCATTTGAGGACATTATCATACATGATTTTCTTCAGCACGGTCTCTGGCAAAGCGAGACCTGTCACGGAATAAGTCGGTTCCGGAACGGGCACTTCACCGCTTAAAAGATCACCGAATGGAAACTCATCATCCGTTGCCAAATACCGAGAAAAATGGTCATTGCGTTGCTCAATACGCAGCTTCCTTTCAACCCTCTGAGCATCGGTCATCCCAGCCGAAGCGCCAAGATCCGTACCATACATAATACGATCCTGGTATTTAATAAAGAAGGCCCTTACTTTTCCCCTAGCCTGCCACATAAGGTAGCGCATACGGCCCCCGATCTCGACAGCGAAATTTGGATACGTGTCCATACGCAGCGCTAATTCCGCTACATCAAATTCCAAACTAGCCAGATGCGCACCCACATACCTCATATTCGGATTTTCTCGAACTACGGTATCAGCCGCTGATATGATATCACTATAGGACGGTTTATCCGGTTTATCATAGAAGCTGTATTCAGGGTGAGTGGCCCAATAGTTTCTCGGGATACCGTCTTCTGTGATGAAGGTTGGCATCCATGCATGCAGAGGTTCCCCCATGTGAGCGAGCAAGGTTTTGTTCTCCTGGGTGATCAGATTCCAGATCGGTTTGAACAACGGATCGTCCAATTGGATATACTCGCCATTCGGTTTTTGTATTTCCATACCGATATTCTTCCAGACCTTCACTCCGATCGCCCCATTCGCGAAGTCCGTCTTGAGGTCCTTCAATACTCGCTCCGTCCACCCTGGTTCGAACATACCCTCTACATCGAAAGTAGTCACCCAAGCATAAAACCTTGGATACTTTTCATACAGCTGCCGTGAAATTTTTCGCTGAGACAACGTGCTCTCAGCCCCTCCGGAAGCGACACATACCGTGATATACTTCCAATTATCTTTTTCCAAAACCTCTCGAATAAAAACTTCATCAGCCCTGACGTGCGCATGCACATCAAACTTTTTGATCGATTTAAGATATTCGAAGTGAGACTCCGCTTTAATTGCGAAGGGATGAATGCAGCAGGCGATTACGATTATACCCAATTTGAAAGACCAGGAAATGCAGGAATTGTTTACCATAAGTCTATTGAAGAGGTGGATTCCGATTTTGCCAATCTCAGAACTTCGTCCAGCAATTCGTAACCGACCCCAAGAAGGCCTAAGATCTGCTTAGCTAAACCCATGCATTATACGATCAACATATTGGCTATAGGTTCTTGGATTCTCGGATCTTCGCTTTCCGCTGACACCATCGAATCGATTATTAGCGGCGCAACGATCATCACCATGGAACCAGGCTCTCCCGCCCCGATCGAATCGGGATGGATGACCATCTCAGATACGGGTCATATTCTCGAAGTCGGGTCCGGCGAACTACCGACATTGAATAGTCAAGTCACTCGAATCGACGCTTCAGGAAAAATAATAATACCTGGATTTATATCTGCTCACAGTCACCTATGGTCAGCCCCTTTCCGCGGTATCGCATCGGAGAGCAATTTGTATGACTGGATAGCCGCATGTCATTTCCCGTTCTACCCCTATTATCAAGAAGGTGATTTTTACGACTACACACTCTACGGGGGACTCGATTTCTTGAGCCATGGGATCACTGCCTGTTACAATTGGGTGTCGAACAATGGTTACAAATATGAGCACTGGATGGAGCACTTCGATGCCCAACTGGATATGGAACAACGTTTTATTCTCGGCTGGGCCATGGACTCTGACGAAACGGATGCGGTCAACCGGGAGCGACTGGAAGCTTTCATGGAAAAAGCGGACTCACTTAAAGAGAGCCATCCGAATATGCTCGGTATTTCCTTGAGCGCAATCGGGCTCTTGCGCGGCGATACCGACATTCCCTTTAGAGAAGGCTCACTCATGCGGGACTATAATCTCGATGCCCAGGTTCATTATCTCGAGGCGCCCAATGTAAAGCACCAGCAGCACAACGAATTCGAAATACTGAAAGCATCCGGTATGCTCTGCGAGCAGCTCCATTTTGCCCACTTCATTCACACCACCGACAAGATCTTGGAGGAGAGCATCGATGCGGGCGTACGTATGGTTTGGAATCCACTATCCAATGGTCGGCTCGCTTCAGGCCTGGCCGATATCCCAAAATACAGGCGGGCAGGCCTTCGTATTGGAATGGGGCTAGATGGGCAGGCAAGCGGCGACATTTCGGATCCTTTCGAAAACATGAGAATGGGCCTGTATGCCATTCGCATGAAATACGAATCCGCTCAGGTTCAAACGCCCTATCGCACGTTGGCCATGCACACAATCGAAAGCGCGGAGATGCTTAACGTAGCGGACCGCATAGGCAGCTTAGAGCCGGGGAAATTTGCAGACTTTCTAATCATGGACCCACGCAATCCAGACTGTGGGCCCATTTTTGATGCGTATGCGACCGTGGTGATGGTCATGAACTCAAGGAACCTTAGTTCGGTTTTCGTCGGAGGGAAAGAGGTCTACTCGAATGACACATTCACAAATCACGACTTTAATGCCATACGCGATCGCGCCTACAAACGCGTCGAACGGATGCTCGGTCAGCTAAAAGCCGACGGAAAGCCCGTTCCCACACCTACTTACCTTAATCACTACTATGAGCCTTAACGGCATGGGACTTTTGGCTACGAAACGATCCGATTAGAAGGTCTTGAGTTATCTCCCGTCCCTCGGTTTAATAGGGATAAATAACTCAGAATTTTAGCCCCGTCCCCATGAAACTCAGTTCCTGCCTTTCTTTCGCTTTTGCGTTAATTTCTTTCAGTTTTGGGAGTCATTGGCTTTCCGCTGCTCATCACAAAGACTCAGGCAGTAAACCGAATATCATTTTGGTATTTATAGATGATATGGGTTGGGGTGATTTCTCGTGTTTTGGCAATACAGAGGCAGAAACGCCGCACATTGACCGGCTTGCGAGCGAGGGAATCGCGTTCGAGCAATTCTATGTTAACTCACCCATTTGTTCCCCATCGAGAGTCGCAATATCGACCGGTCAATATCCACACCGCTGGGGCATCACCTCCTTCCTCAACAACCGCAAGTCAAATGCCGAACGTGGCATTCGCGATTGGCTTGATCTTGAGGCACCGATGCTGGCTGGTATTTTGCAGGACGCAGGCTATGCAACCGGACATTTCGGCAAATGGCACATGGGTGGACAACGGGATATCGACGAGGCTCCGTTGATCACGGAATACGGCTTCGACGAATCTATCACGAATTTCGAAGGACTGGGCGCTCGGGTGCTTCCTCTAAAATACTCCCCCGGCAAGGTCGAACCCGTTCAACACAATCTCGGTTCAGATACTCTGGGACACGGCCCCGTTATCTGGCATGACCGGGCCTATGTAACCGAAAAGTTCACGCAAGCAGCCATGGCGTTTGCGAAGGTCGCCGTGGCCAATAATAAACCATTCTATCTAAATCTCTGGCCGGACGACGTTCACACTCCCATGCATCCACCACTCGATAAATGGGGTGATGGAAGCAATCGGCACTTATACCTGAAGGTTTTAGAAACGATGGATGATCAGATTGGAGTGCTTTTTGATTGGGTTGAGGAAAACGAAGCGGTCCGCAATAACACGGTCATCGTTATTTGCTCAGACAATGGTCCCGAGGTAGGTTTCGGTTCGGCCGGTCATCTAAAAGGACACAAGGCGACTCTCTTTGAAGGTGGTATCAGGTCTTCGTTGATAGTCTGGTCTCCTTCCCTTATGAACGACAAGGCGATGGGAACCCGCAATGGGAAATCTATTTTCTCTGCGATCGATCTGGTCCCGTCTCTGCTTTCGATTGCGAACGTTTCCAGCGACGTCGATTTCGATGGCGAGAACTTGAAAGACACGCTCTTGGGTAAGTCGAACGACTCGCGCTCTAAACCCCTGTATTTTCGCAGGCCACCGGATCGAGAGAACTTCCGCCACTATACAGGACTACCAGACCTGGCCATGAGAGATGGTAAATGGAAGCTCTTGTGCGACTACGATGGCAATAACCCAGAGCTCTACGATCTCGAAAAAGATCCCGCTGAAACCCACGATGTAGCCGGTGGTAACCAGAAGATAGTCGAACGCTTGTCCAGAGCGGTCGTCGCATGGCACAACTCAATGCCCCAGGACAACGGTCCCGAACTGGGAAGACTGTCTCGAAATAGCAAATAACAATCCGAAACCTGCAGACAATTCTCAGCGTTTGGGCTTTTGGAGAGCTCTAAGCTCTCACTCAATTATTCTAAAAAGGTCTCGCCCATGAAAAATTCCATTCACAACCTTTCTAATCCCCTGTCCAGAAGAAGCTTCCTTAAGCAATCGACCGCACTGGCAGCCGGAACCCTATTAGCCCCCGCTGCTTATCCCTCACCCAATACCAGCAATAGCAGGGTAATACCAAAGTCCGATACACTCGTTAAAACACTTTACCAAAGTCTGAATGAGAAACAGCGAACGAACATCTGTTTCGACTATAATCATTCACTCCGGCAGGAGATCGAAAACAACTGGTTCATTGTCAAAGACCACCGCATCGCCAAATCTTTCTCCAGAGATCAACAGGCCATGATCAAGGAGATCTTTATGAACCTCCACAGCGAGGAATACGCTAAGCAGGTCATGAAACAAGTAGAACATGACAACGGTCGTGGCGGTTTCGGGGATTGCTCAGTGGCTCTGTTCGGCGAGCCGGATTCCGGAAACTTCGAGTTTGTTCTTACGGGTCGCCATACCACCCGTCGTTGCGATGGAGATTCAGCCGAAGGCACCGCTTTTGGCGGACCGATATTCTACGGCCACGCTGCACAATCATTTGACGAAGAGCCCCATCACCCAGGCAACGTCTATTGGTTTCAGGCAAAGCGCGCCAATGAAGTTTTCCAAATGATGGACGGTAAACAACGAAAACAAGCCCTACTTGGATTCTCCAGAAACGAGCGGGGAAAGAAAACGGTTGAGCTCAGCGGGAATACGGAAGGTCTGGCAGGTATTCCAATGACCGAGCTTACGTTCGATCAGAAAGATGAGGTCCGAAAGGTCCTGGATGACCTTTTACTTCCATTCCGTGAAACCGACCGAAAAGAATCGTTAAAGCTCATTGATAAAAGTGGATTCGATAACCTTCACCTTTCATTCTATAAAGACGAAGATGTAGGGCAGGACGGAGTGTGGGATGTCTTCCAAATAGAGGGGCCCCATATGATCTGGCTATTCCGCGGAGACCCCCACGTGCATACTTGGGTGCACATCAAGGATCACGTTTAACGGGATCAGCAAGAGGCCATCACGGCTTCCTGACCAGTCGACCGACGTACTCATAATTGTCGAATGCATCTCCTCCCCCGATAACCCGGGGATCTTCCGTAGCCTTCAATTCCTTGAACAACTGGGTCTTCAATCGATCCAACGTATCTGAATATTCCTTACGATCAGCTACATTGCTTATTTGAAACGGGTCAAGCCGAAGGTCGTACAATTCATCCGCCGGTCTAAGCCCGCACGAAAGCTGCCAGTAGATCTCCATATCCGGATGATCTTTATGATCTACAATGTAGTCTTTGGTCGGACTCGCATCTATATCCATAAAAAATTTTCCGTGATAGCTGCCTTCCGGATGCCCAGCCGGCCAACGCTCCGGCTTAAAGTTGTGAATATAAAGGAAATTGTCGGTTCGAATAGCGCGCATCGGAGTGCCTCCCGGGTGATCCAACTGAGCGAGCGTATGGCGTTCCTTTCCTGTCAAAACGAACTCTCTATTTTGTGAAACTCGGCCTTCTAAGTTTGATTTCAAAATGGGAAGTAACGATCGCCCTGTCGCGCCCGGCAAACGTGCAACTCCCGCCGCTTCGAGGAACGTCGGTGCCAAGTCAGTCGTGCTCACAAAGTCAGTGACCACACGGTTTTCAGGTACTGCCGCATGCCACTTAATAGCTAGTGGAACATGGGACCCATAATCGTAGAGATTAGATTTTCCTCGTGGAAAGGGCCAACCGTGATCTCCCGTCATAACGACGATGGTATTTTCAAGCTCACCCGCTGTTTCCAACAAAGCGAGCGCCTCACCCACCTGTCGATCAAAGCGCTGAACCTCCCAATAATAGTCCAAGATGTCTTTCCGGATAATCTCTGAGTCCGGGAAAAACGGAGGTACCTCGACATCTTCCAGCCTCATCCCTGATCGTAACCCCGACTCCCAGATATAGCCACGGTGAGGATCTGAGGCACCAAACCAGAAACAAAACGGCTGGTCTTCTGGACGTTCTTTAATAAACTCTTCCAAGCTAGAAAACTTTTTTCCTGCCACTTCTTTACCCTCATCGGAACCCGGACCAAACGCCTTCCTGTAAGAGCCCACAAAATAGCCCGCTTCCTTCAACGCCTGCACATAAGTGGGGAAACCTTCGGGATAAATACTCCACAAATTACCACCGGATTTGAGCCTCCAATGGTATTGGCCTGTGAGTATGGCATTTCTGGAAGGCGTGCAGGAAGGGGACGAGATAAAGGCATTGGTAAACAAGACTCCACTGGATGCGATGCTATCGAATGTCGGAGTTTTCACGACGGCATCCCCATAAACGCTGGCATGAGGCCAACCCCAGTCGTCGGCGATCGCAAAGAAAATATTTGGACGTTTCACGTCCTCGGCACTCAATAGAGAAGAGATAAGAACAAGGTAGGCAAAAAGAGCTCCCATTCGCTGGCGTACTTGGCATAACATCATTTCCTGAAATTACCCAAATCCCAGCCATCGGATCAAGCGGTTTGAAAGACAAATGCAATTGGCGGATAACTTGCTCTCATTCAGCCCATACATGAAACCATTTTTAATACTCTTATTCCTATCGTTCTTTATCGAAATCAACCTGTCTGCAGAATATCGCATACTGGCTTTTGGAGATTCGAATACCTGGGGCTGGAATCCAGACAAGCCAGGTAGTCGTTATTCGGATACTGAAAGGTGGGCCGGCATACTCCAGACTGAACTCGGAGATGACTACACCGTTGTGTGCGACGGGTTGGTCGCCCGGAGAACCAATATCGATGGCCTAACCGTTGGTTTGATCGATGGAACTTTCCTCAACGGAGCCAAAACCTTGCCGGCAGCCATCGCCAGAAATGCGCCCCTAGACCTAGTGATTGTTTTCCTGGGTACAAACGACCTTCAAATCGGCGCTGAAAGAACGGCAGAGGAAGTCGTCAGCGCATTGATTTCGCTGGCTGAAATGACGGCCAATGCAGAAAACCTATTATATTCTACTCACGCAGCTCCCGAAGTGCTGATTGTCGTCCCTCCGCCGTTCGGCTCACTCGCTGACAGCCCCCTCAAGGAGTTGTTCGAAGTGGGAAGCCAAGAATCAAGCAGATTATGGAACGCGTTTCAGAAGCGATCTGTGATTTTCAAATTCCATCTTTTCGATGGAACAACCCTCTTTCCAGTCGGCGTTGGCAAAGACGGTATTCACCTAAATGAAGCAGGACACCGAAGCCTTGGTAAAGAACTCGCCCGGGAGATCCATCGGATTCAGTTGAAATAGCTATGACTATTCCTGAGGCCTCCGGCAGACTCCATACTGACGAGAATGGAACTCGAATCCTAAGGAACGATAGAGCGACTCCGGCTTGCTATCGCTTTCTGTTACAATGATCAGTCTGACCGAATCGACTAATGCATGCTCACACACTCTAAATAGCAAAGTAGAGCATACACCTTGACAGCGATAAGGAGCCGCCGTCTCAACACTCTGAAATCGGCCTATCTTTTTGTCTTCTGTGAAATACAAACCCAAATCTCCTACGAGCTCTCCATCGAGAAACGCCCCCCACCAATCGCCTCTTCCGGCATCGTGCATACGACGATAGTTCTTCATACAAAGCTCTTTGAATCTACGAAAACCGCTCAAGTCTCCATGCTCAGTGGAGTAGCCACATTCAATCTGAAGCTCGGTCACAACCTTCCAGTCCTCATCCGATTGAATCGACCGCATCTCGAGATTGTCGTGAAAGCAGCGAGGGTTCTTCAACTCGTCAAGTTCAAGAACCACGTTGCTTTCCAATTCAAAACCACGGTCTGTGAACTGGGAGGTTTCCCCAGGTTGATTCGTATCCCAACCGAACGTAGTGTGGCCGGGAGCAGAATCAAACTCCCGTTCGCTCATAGCCATCCACAGGTCGAAATCACCTGCCAAGGGGTGCGTGTTCAACACCAGCAGATTACCCCAATAATAGGTTGGATTCGATGGCGTACGAATAACGTGGCACGAGGCCTTCTCTTCGATCACACCGCAAAACGCGTGGACAATCGAGTCTGTCAAATAACCAAGATTCCGGAGACTGGGCATACTTAACTTTGAGGCCCTATGACCGCCGAAACAGCAGCAGCCTCAATTACAATGCCGCAGCAAAGTCGCTTGCAGCTTTGAATATAATGGAAACTGAAAGAGCCCCCGCATCCGGGTACCCCAGACATTTTTCACCAAGCGTTCTGGCACGACCATGTTGAGCGATCATATCCTTAGACTTCTCACGTCCCTCACGGGCACCCTCAGCAACTGCTGCAAGCGCTTCCGTGATCGACTTGTCCGCGTTAGCAGCGGCGGCCTCCTTTGCTGGGATTAGCGCATCGACCATCGTTTTGTCGCCAGCACTCGCTTTACCGATTTTCATAACGCCCTGGGTTCCAGCATCGAGGAAAGATGATAACGCACCGGCATCGAGACCTTGAGCAGAAGCAATGGCCATTCCACCACTTTGAAACAGCATACCGAATACTGCGCCAGAGGCTCCACCCATGGAACTCATCAATGCCATCCCCGTCGTCATAAACACTTGGCTCACTGAAGTAGGCGCCAAAGCTTCTAGTTGTTTCTTGGCTTCCGTAAATCCACGTTCCATTCCAATGCCGTGGTCACCATCACCCAGTTGGCGATCGGCATCACAAAGGGCATCTTTGCTGCGAATAATCTCGTCCGATACGGCGATCATCATCGCCTTTACAGTCTCTGCGTTAAGCATAATCTAAAGTTTGGTGTATCCCAAAGAGGAACAAGGCATGTCCCAAAGGGGTTTTAATTCGTCGTCCAGTTTGGTTAAGCTGATAGAAAGACCGGCCATTTCCTGGCAGGTTACTTTTTGACCCGTTATGATGTCGTAGATTTTGATACCACGCTCGTTAAGGATTTGCTTTACCTTTTTCAGAACGATCAGGCATTCCATCAGCGTCGTTGAACCCAAGCTATTAACCAGAACCACCACCTCGTCGCCGGATTCAAAGGGCAAGTCATCGCCGAAGATCAAATCCATCATCTTAACGGTTAGATCATCGGCAGACATCATCTTCTCAACCCCAACCCCTTGCTCTCCGTGAATTCCCATACCGATTCCGATATCTTCTTCACCGAGTTCGAATGTAGGCAGGCCACTCGCCGGAATAGATCCCGGAGCAAGCGCAACACCAATGGATCGGGTGTTGTCGCGTGCCTTTGTAACCACCCTAACCAACTCGTCCAAGCTTGGAGCTCGGGTGGCTGCTGCACCCGCGAGCTTTACGATTGGAATAAGCCCTGCAATACCCCGACGTTTTTCCTTCTGATCGGGTGGAGCCGATGCCACATCGTCCCAAATAAGGACCGTCTCAACTTGAATACCTTCCATCGTTGCCAACTGTGCAGCGATATCGAAGTTCATAACATCACCTGCGTAGTTGCCGTACAGATACAAAACACCGTTCCCTTGATTCACAGCACGGGTCGCATCGAGCATCACATTCGGGGGTGGAGCGGCAAAGATATCTCCACAGGCAGCGCCATCGGCAAAATTCTTACCAACAAGACCGTGATAGATGGGTTCATGCCCGGCACCACCTGCAACCAGAAGCGCTACTTTATCTTTTGGAATATCCTTCATGGCGATCACACCGGGGCCAAGCTTCTCAACTTCGCCATTGTAGTAATCGACCAGACCATCCAATAGCTCTGCAGCTACGGTATTGGGATCATTGATAATTTTCTTCATAGTATGTGTCGGTCGTAGACCGGGAATCCAACTCCTGGATTAAGAGATAATAGGTAGCAGTTTTTCCTTACAGTAAACACCGTCGTGCAGGGTTACACCATCAGGATCTTCGATCGCTGCGTCGGCTTCATCTTCGCACATGATCCAGCCTTCGTAGCCTTCATCAACCAGCCATTGAGTGATCGCTTCGAAGTCAATTTTACCTTCGCCCATCAGAGCCCATTCAGGGTTTCCGTCCCAGTCCTTGTAGTGAATATGATTAATCAATGGCCGAAATTCTGCCATTTTGGAAATAATATCCATTCCACCGTTCCGAATGTGCCCCACATCGGGAGTCCAACCCGTAACCGTCGGGTCAAGAGCGTTGAGAATCACATCGTAGTCTTCGGCAGTGCGGTTGATCGATGTTTCTGGAGAATTCGGGTGAAACGAACATTCGACCCCCGCATCGACAGCGCGTTTCGAAACTGCATTAACGTTTGCAGCCAAGTTGAGACGACGCTGCTCTAGATCGTGGCGACCAGTTGGCATCTGAACCGTGCACAATAACGCTCCGGGGAACTGCTTCAAAAGGGCGATACACTCGTCAGCCTTTTGCTTTTCTTCCTCGGTCTCCTCAGGGTTATTCCAATCGTGCACCAACGCGATACCGGAAAGCTTAACATTTTGCTCGTCTAGTTTTTCTTTAAGCAAAACAGGATCTACCAAGTCGCCCATCCAGAAATGCATGGGTTCAATACCCGTAAAACCTGACTTGTTGACCATCTCGATCATATGCCCCAATTGATTCTCATATGCCTTACCTGATTCACGCATAAACCAGGTGTATACTTCTGCTCCTAATGATATTTTTCCCATGGTAGTAACTTTTAGAGTTTTAAGTGATTGAAATGGTCAAGCGGTCCACCCGTGTGCATCCTGCACCGAGATCATTGCGGCCAAGATCGTATTCCAGGTCTCTTGTTGGTGAAGTGTGGCGTTTGGAAACATACACCCATCCCAACAAATATGCTCAATGTGCTTCCGAGGACTTCCGTCCGGTTCATTCAACCAGTAACCAGCAGCCCACGGAATATCCAGTTTACCATCCGGGTCATCCGCCAGGCAGTGTTTGCCCGTCTTGTCGTGAGAACCTGATCCGTGTACCGTGCCATCATTTTGCGCCACGTGGAAATCGATGGTGTACGGACGAAGCGCATCTGTCATCTCTTTATAAGCGGCAGCAAAAGCATCTTTGTCATCCCAAGAAAAATCAGCAGGCAGGATACGATGCTCCTCCGCATTATAGCCCAACAAATAAAGCATGGAGTGCGCGAGATCTGCCTGAAATCCAAGTGTGTCCCCGGCATCCGCAAGCTCAAAGGTTCTAAGCATCCACTTCCAGCTGTGCATGCCTCCCCAACAGATTTCTCCCTCAGCCGCCAACTTCTCACCGCCGTCGGAAGCTATCTTGGCAGCTTCTTTAAATGTCTTGGCGATAATCGCCGTGTTTCCCTCTGGATCCTTGCTCCAAGACTCCACATCCGTCGCAGAATCAATGCGAATGACCCCATAGGGACGCACACCCAGTTCGCGAAGTTTTCCGCCGATGACCGTAGCCTTCCGCACTTGGGTTAGAAACTTTTCTTTATCTTCATCACTGCCCATGGCAGACCCGCCCCCCGTGACATCCCAGACAGGAGCCACGATCGACCCAGCCACCAGATTCTTACTCTGAAGGTTTTCCGCCAGCGCCTTCAGGTCATCGTCCGTAGAATCGATGGAGACGTGGGGCTCGGAAATGAACAAATCGACACCGTCAAACCTGCGACCATTGACCTCCGCTTTCGCGGTAAAATCGATCATGTCATCGAGTGAGATAAATGGCTCCTCGTCGGAACCTTTTCCGACCACACCTGGCCAGGTTGCGTTATGAAGTTTAGGGTAAGAACTACTCATAATTGTAACTGAAAAGGGTTAAACTGAATGAATCGAGCCGATTGAACGATTCAGAAATTCCATTTGTATTTTACTTTTATCAGGCGCGCCGAGCCAAAAATTCAATTATCCCCAATTTTTGGGACTCATTTCCGAATTATGACATCAGCAAGATCAAACTGACTGTAAGCTAAACGCTGTTGATTGCACTAAGATAAAAAAGTCCTTTCCTTGAAATCGTGCTAAAACACCTTTTTATCACCACCAAATGAAGATCGAATTTACAAAAATGCATGGAGCCGGAAACGACTTCGTCGTCATAGACAATCTGGACGGTTCAGTAACCCTAACGACCGAGCAGATCGCTTATCTCTGTGATCGGCGCTTTGGAGTCGGAGCTGACGGACTCCTATTGCTAGAGAAAGGAGCCACCGAAGATTTGGATGCGGTCATGGTTTATTTCAATGCAGACGGATCCCGCGCAGAGATGTGCGGGAACGGAGCCCGCTGCTTTATCTCATTTGCACTGGCCCACCAGCTCGGTTTAAACGGCAGGCTGAAGTTTCGCACCGACGCCGGAGACATGGTGGGTATCGCAGAAAATGGATCTTTCACCGTTCAGATGACACCCGCACTGGATACCACGTTAAACAAAACGGTTGAGCTTCAGAGAGGCCCCGCCATTGTGCACTACACAGATACAGGCGTTCCCCATGTGGTAAAGTTCGTAAAAGATGTATCCCAGGTGGAGATTAAGCCCGAGGGATCGGAACTGCGTTTCCATGCAGCATTCCAGCCGAGAGGAGCTAACGTTAATTTTGCGCAAATCTTAGAAGACGAGATTCTGGTGCGCACTTATGAACGGGGCGTGGAAGACGAGACACTTGCCTGCGGAACGGGAGTCACAGCAGTAGCCATATTGGCCCACTTGGTTCATGGTGTAGAAAAGCCTATAAACCTGAAAGTAGCAGGCGGAGACATCCTGACCGTAGATTTCAACATCAACGGAGACACTATTGAAAATGTGACCCTGACAGGACCCGCAAAATCGGTCTACTCAGGCACCATCAATATCTAGCCTATCATCAATAGTTGCACTAACTGAAACTGAAAACCTAGATCCAGTCGCGGTGCCCATGAGCTAATGCCCATGCCAACCGGTGAGGGAACAGTGGTCCCCGGTAGATAAATCCCGTGTAGATTTGTATCAAAGATGCTCCTGCGGCTATCTTTTCTCCGGCAGATTCGGTATCCATGATTCCCCCTACTCCGATAATCGGAAGTTTGCGATTCGTCGACTTGCTAATGTAGCGGATAATATCAGTCGATTGGCGGTTCAACGGTCTGCCACTTAGCCCACCCGCCTGATCCACTTCCTTGAATGAACCCGGACGCGCCAAAGTTGTATTCGTAGCAATGATACCGGCATAGCCCAGCCCCATTATTGTCTCTAGAATGAAATCAATCTCAGGAAAGCTAAGATCCGGGGCAATTTTAAGTAATATGGGAAGTCGGTTGATTCCCAATTTTTCGCTTCGCGCAATATTGGCGGCCATGATCTCGCCAAGCAGGGTCGGCAAATGATCCGCACCCTGTAGCTTGCGAAGATCCGGCGTATTGGGACTACTGACGTTGATCGTAAAATAATCTGCATAGTCGGCCAGTAAATGGAATGACTTCAGGTAATCTTCAGTCGCTTCTTCGATATCAACAATCTTTGATTTTCCAATATTTATACCCAACGGGATTCGACGTTTCAACCGCTTGAGTTGCTTAGCCAGCCTTTGCGCGACAAACTCCGCGCCTTCATTATTAAATCCCAGACGGTTTATGACCGCCTCTTCCTGAGGGTAACGGAATACACGCGGACGCGGGTTGCCAGGTTGCCTGTGAAAAGTCACAGTACCCACCTCCACATGACCGAAACCGAAAGCCGCAGCCGCAGGCCAACAAGCCGCATTCTTATCCATGCCTGCTGCCAGACCTACCCGATTGGGAAATTCCAAACCAAACAACTGGATAGGCTTCGTATGAGGCGGGCGTAAGTGACGATTCTCTAAAAATCTGCAGAACCATGGTAGACCGCTAAGGCCTCTCATAATGGACACTCCTTGTTCGTGTGCCATTTCCGCATCTTGCCGAAACATAATCGGACGAACTACCGATTCATAAAATCTACCCATGGAGATCTAAGCTAAGATGCATGCGAAAAAGTAAAAGATGAAAGAAAATTTCAAAAAAAACTTGTCTTTACTGGGTGAGGAGCAAAGTGAAAGGTGAAATAGTTTTCAAAGGAAAAATCCAACACACTTTCGTCAATCTCATCCCACTCCTCGAAACCGTATGCCAAAAAAATCTAGCAAGCTTCAGTGGATAATCACCTCGCTTCGAGAAGACATGAACTGGTGGGTGATTGAAGTGAGTGAGAGTATACCTTGGGATCTCGATAGTCTCGGTATTATTGACCCACGCCAATGGTCATTTCTAGTAGACCTGCTCGACCCGCTTCGTGAATACGGTCTGGACGTGGATATCGTTGAAGAAGCTTTCATTCCCTACTCGATAGACAAGGACTTGGGAGATCAAAAAATACGGTTAGTTAAGTCAGCAGAGTCTGTATTGGAATCCGACGAGATCCTTTTCATCCTACCTGATGTTATGGACGATGATGAAACCGGACCTTACGCGGATTTCCTCGATCATATCACGACACTCCGCGTAAAGCTGCTCAATGATCTCATTGATTTCGAAAAGAAGATGTCGATCAGTGAGCTGGAAGAGGACCTGAGGGATGAACTAAGCAATCAATTCTTTGAAGGAAAAAACCTCCACTATTTTTCTGAGATCACAGCCATACTTGACTACACACCTGCGGGCTACTCGCTGGATGATGACGATGATGATGGAGATGAAAAGTCCAACGACGAGGACGAAGAGATCGTCGAAGATATTCCAGATCTTGACGAGACCGATGAAGTCATCCCTGAAGACGATACCATGAAATGGGACGAGGAAGACGAAGAGGAAGATGACGATCTTGAAGAAGTTTCCGGCCCCCCCGACCTTCCAGAGGACGAAGAGGACGACGACTCCAAATAGATAAAGTCTATTTAATCAGGTAAGAGACCGGGCGACTACTTTAGCGAAGTAAGTCAAAATCATATCCGCACCCGCCCGTTTGATTGCGAGGAGTGATTCGTCTCTGGTCTTTTCAAGATCCAACCACCCCAGCTGAGCAGCAGCGTGAATCTGGGCATATTCACCGGAAACCTGATAGGCCGCTATCGGAAGATCGGAGGTATTCCGCAAATCCCGGATGATATCGAGATAGGGACCCGCTGGCTTTACCATAAGGATATCCGCCCCTTCAGCCGTATCCATCTGGCCTTCGAGAGACGCTTCATTGCGATTTGCAGGATTCAGCTGGTAAGTCTTCTTATCCAAGCCGGTTGTACCTGCAGCCTGAGCGCTTCCCACCGCTTCACGAAACGGGCCATAATACGCAGAAGCAAATTTAGCTGAGTAAGCAAGAATTCCCGTTTCTGAATATCCGGATTCATCAAGCGCTTCCCGCATCGCTCCTACTCGACCATCCATCATATCAGAAGGCGCTACAAAATCAACGCCTGCAGCCGCTTGCTGCTGGGCCATGAGGCATAATATACCGACCGTGACGTCATTCAAAATAGTCGTCCCCTGCTTATCCAAAATACCATCGTGACCGTGTGACGTGTAGGGATCCAATGCCACATCCGTAATAAGAACCAAATCCGGAACTTCTTTCTTCAATCGACGTACGGTGCGCAATATAAGGTTATCTTCGTTAACCGCTTCCGTAGCCTCGAGGTTTTTCAGTGAGGCATCGACCTGAGGAAATAGCGCCACACCCCGAATACCCAGGGAATACAATTCCTGACATTCCCTTACCAGATCAGCCATCGATAGTCTGAACACGCCTGGCATGGATGCAACAGGTTCAGGCTCACCCTTTCCTTCTTTAACAAATAGTGGGGCGATCAAGTCATCCTTCCTGACAACGGTTTCTTCAACAAGGGCACGTATCCCAGCCGAGCGTCTCAAACGACGTGGTCGACGGGGAAGATTAAGTTCAAATTCGGTGTTCATTCGATTCGTAAACAATGGGATTGATTCGAAGAATGCAAATCCCGATAGTGCACCGTTTCCAAAAATCCCACAATTTTAACGCCGTTCTCACCCACCTGACCCGATGGATTCAGTCTTGAAACTCTACGATACCATGACCCGGCAGATACAGCCGCTGATCGCAGAAGATGGTAAACAGTTTCGATTTTATTGCTGCGGCCCCACGGTGTACGGGCCTGCTCACATTGGAAACTTTCGAGCATTTCTTGCTCAAGATGTTCTCAGGAGGACTCTCGAAGTTGCAGGGTTGAACCCCTACCTCGTTCGCAACGTCACCGATGTGGATGACAAAACGATTAGAACCTCTCAGGCTGAAGGGAAGAGCCTGACCGAGTTTACCCAATACTGGACAGATAAGTTTCACGAGGATTCGGACGCTCTCAATATCATCCATCCTGATCAAGAGCCCAAGGCGACCGACCATATCCCCCAGCAAATAGCTTTGATCGATTCGCTTATGGAGAAAGACCTGGCCTACGCGGCAAGCGATGGCTCCGTATATTTCAAAGTTGCTGCCTATCCCGCTTACGGAAAACTGTCGCGCCTGCAAGACCGCGTCATCGCTACCCAAGCGACCACGAGTTCCGGGGAACTTAATGATGCGGACGAGTATGATCGCGAATCCGTCAACGATTTTGCTCTTTGGAAAGCTCGGAAACCTGAAGATGGCGAAAACTACTGGGAAAGCCCCTGGGGAGAAGGCCGGCCTGGCTGGCATCTTGAATGCTCGGCCATGAGCCAGCAATACCTCGGAGAAAGTTTCGACCTTCACGGAGGTGGCATCGACCTGTGTTTTCCTCATCATGAAAACGAGATCGCTCAAAGCGAAGGCGCCACGGGGAAACCGTTCGCCCGTCACTGGTTCCACAACGCTCATTTACAAGTCGAAGGCGAAAAGATGAGTAAGAGCCTCGGGAATTTGTTCACCCTCGATCAACTGAAAGAAAAGGGCTACACGCCGATGGAGGTTCGCTACACGCTTATTTCAGGGTCCTATCGACAGCCTCTCAACTTCACATTCGCCTCTCTCAAATCTGGAAGAAGTGCTATGAAGAAAATGGAGAAGAATCTCCTCCCCTATCTTGAAAAAACAGGACTCACCGAAGAGGCATTTGTTGGGATGTGTGCTGCGCCCTTTCCCACCGAATGGGGACACTTCCAAAGAGCTTGGGACGGTTTGGCGAATGACCTGAACGTTTCCCAGGCAACCGGCGGCATCTTCGCCGGCTTCGCTGCCTTAGAAAAAGACAGTCTCGAACCCGATCAGATAATCCAACAGCTCAAGGCCCTCTCAGGGATACTATATGCACTCGGCATCCAGTTGTTTCAAAAGCTGGAGGCCCCAATTCTGGAGATTCCCGACGAAGTCATACAACTCGCAGAGGCGCGTTGGCAGGCAAAGCTCAATAAAGACTGGAACAATTCCGATAATATCAGAAAAGAGCTCAACGACAAGGGGTGGAACATTCTGGACAAAAAAGACAGCTACGAAGTCATACCCCTAAAATAGATCGCCAACTGAGGCGGGTAGTAGTTCAATCGTTCAACACACTGATTCGATATGCACTATTTTAGAATACTCTGCCTGTATGGATTTGTTATCTTCATGGGCGCGCTGGCATCCCCCATCTATGCTGGAACCAGCGCACGCCTTCCGGACACGATAGACCCAGAGCAACACTACCTGTTTTACTTGCATGGACAAATTGTCGAGGGATCAGACGGCCTCCCCAAACACCCGCAACATGGCGTTTATCAATACCCAAAGATCGTGGAGAGTTTGGAAAAAGAGGGATTCTGGGTGATTAGCGAAATCAGAGAGAAAAACACAGATCCATCCGCTTACGCCGATTATCTCGTATGGGCTATAAATGAGTTGAAAAAGGCCGGAGTGCCATCTTCCAGAATAACCATTGTAGGTGGAAGCAAGGGAGGAGTCATCGCCTGCTATGCTTCCAACAAATTGCAAGACCCGGATCTGAACGTTGTGATCATGGCAGGATTTTTTGATCGCTTAAGAAAAGATCCCAAGATGAATGTCTACGGTAGAGTTTTATCGATCCACGACTCCTCCGACCAAAGCGGTATCAATCCGAAATACTTTTTGAAAGAGTCCAAGGGGGTTAGTGAACAACGGATCGTTATTACGGAAAAAGGCTGGGGTCATAGCCTGATTTTCCAACCTCGCAAAGAGTGGCTAGACGAAGTCGTAGCGTGGAGTGGCATCAACGCTGATTGATCCCTTGACTCGAGAACCGTTAAGCGCATTGAGTCGGTCGGTTACGTGATTCAGCTTATAATCATTCCTAACCCCCATCGGTCCTGTAAGCATTAGGCTAGAAACTTAACGATTATCCTCATCAGGCCGGGTTGACTCTACGGTCATTTTTTATTTCCCAAAAACAGCTTTCCAAGCCCTCCCCAATCGCTCACTTTTTCAAACGATGAAAGAAATGTCTCCACTTGAAGAAATCCGCCATTCATCGGCGCACATTCTGGCTACGGCCGTTCTCCGTCTATTTCCGGAGGCGAAACTCGATATCGGCCCCCCGACTGACAGCGGATTCTATTACGACTTCGACATCGATCACAAGTTTACGGCAGAGGATCTCGAGGCGATCGAAGAGGAGATGAGGAAGGTGATTAAAGAAAACCAGCGTTTTGAACGTTTCGAGAAAACGCGCGAGGAAGCCGTAGCACTCATCAAAGAAATCGGTCAGGAAGCGTATAAGTTGGGACGACTGGACGACATCCCGGAGGGCGAGGCGATCAGCTTTTACCGCAACGGGGAATTCGTAGATCTTTGTGCGGGAACTCACGTCAATTACTCCAAGAAGATTAAGGCGTTCAAGTTACTGAGTATAGCAGGTGCCTATCACCGCGGAGATGAAAAAAACAAACAACTCCAACGAATTTATGGAACCGCCTTTGGAACCAAAGACGAGCTTCAGCAATACCTCGACCAACAGGAAGAGGCTCGCAAACGCGATCACCGCAAGATTGGCAAGGACATGCAGCTATTCCACATTGACGAAGCGGTCGGTCAGGGATTGGTCCTTTGGACTCCCAAGGGTTCTATCATTCGCAACGAGCTGCAAAATTTCATATCGGAAGAACTCAGGAAACAGGGATACGATCAGGTATACACTCCGCACATCGGAAAGCTGGAACTCTACAAAACTTCCGGACACTTCCCCTACTATCAAGACTCTCAATATCCTCCAGTCATCGATCGCCAATCTCTGGCTGATCTCGCCACCGACGACAAGACCTGTTCTGACCTGACCAATCTTTTGGAAAGTGGTGAGATTGAGGGGTATTTGTTGAAGCCAATGAATTGCCCGATGCATATCAAGCTCTTCGACTCTCAGCACCACTCCTACCGGGACCTCCCTCAGCGTTTTGCAGAATTCGGCACCGTCTACCGCTGGGAGCAATCTGGTGAGCTTAACGGGATGACGCGGGTTCGCGGATTTACCCAGGACGACGCCCACATTTTTTGCACTGACGAACAAGTGAAAGACGAGATCCAGGGATGTCTGGATTTGGTAAAGACGGTATTCAACGTACTCGGCATGAAAGACTATCGCGTACGCGTCAGTCTTCGCGATCCGGACTCTTCGAAGTATGTTGGTTCTCCCGAAAATTGGGATAAGGCTGAAACTGCCCTGCGTGAAGTCGCCGGCACCCTCGGTGTCCCTTTCTCGGAAGAACCGGGTGAGGCGGCCTTCTACGGCCCCAAGATAGACTTCGTGGTGCGTGACGTCATCGGTCGGGAATGGCAACTGGGTACTGTCCAGGTAGACTACAATCTGCCAGAGCGATTTAACCTCAGTTATATTGGCTCAGACAACAAGCCGCACAGACCGGTCATGGTGCACCGTGCACCCTTTGGATCTATGGAGCGATTCTGCGGGGTCCTTATCGAACACTTCGCCGGAAACTTTCCTATGTGGTTAGCTCCCGAACAGGTCCGCCTCCTGCCAATTAATGACGCCGTCCTACCATTCGTTGAGAAAGTAGCAGCTAAACTGAAAGCCGCCAAAGTTCGGGTAAAGATCGATGCAGCCTCTGAAAAACTGGGCGCCAAAATACGCCGTGCAGAATTGGATAAAGTGCCTTTCGTGGGGGTAATCGGTGGCAAGGAAGCCGAGGAAGAAAATGTTACGATCCGTTCCCGAGTAGCCAAGAGCAAAGAAGGCACTTACCCGGTAGCCGAATACCTCGATCTAATTCTCAGTGAGATCGCCAATAAGACTCTGCCGGAAGTTTAAGGGAGTAATTCCATATTTTTTAGACGCAGCCCTCTTAAAACAAAAAGACCCTGCCTTACGGCAGGGTCTTTTGAAATAAACCTCAGTAAGAACCGAAATTAGATGGCGCCTTCGCCGCGTTCGTCGGTGCGGATACGCACGGCTTCTTCAACGGGAATGACGAAGATTTTTCCATCTCCGATTTTACCGGTCTTGGCAGCCGCGACGATCGTCTCAACGGCCTTTTCGGCGATGTCACTGGAAACAGCGACTTCGATTTTTACCTTCGGGAGGAAATCCACAGTGTATTCGCTTCCACGGTAAATCTCGGTGTGACCTTTTTGCCGACCGAAGCCTTTAACTTCAGTGACGGTCATACCTTCGATTCCTATTTCAGCGAGTGCTTCTTTTACTTCCTCCAGCTTGAAGGGTTTAATGATGGCTGATATTAGCTTCATTCTTGTACCTTTATTTAAATTTTTTGGATTGTGTATTTAGTAACTATTTAGTTTTCAAGCATTAACGGCTGGAGGGAGCGAAGTCTGGGTAGGCTTCCTGACCATGCTCGCCGATGTCGAGTCCTTCATCTTCCTCTTCAGCAGAGACCCGAATTCCCATGACTGCCTTAACAATGAGACAGACAACAAATGTGAACACGAATGCGAAGATAGCAACTGAGAGCGTTCCAACAAGCTGTGTGAAGAAGCTCAACTCTTCGTTGCCGCCATTGAAGAAAGGAAGTCCAACTGCAAGTGTTCCCCAAATTCCACAAATACCGTGAACGGATACAGCACCCACTGGATCATCGATTTTAATCTTGTCGAAGAACAGGATAGAAACGACTACCAGGATTCCGGCAATAAGACCGATGACTACCGATGACCAGAGCGTTACAGAGTCAGCCCCTGCTGTGATACCCACAAGACCTGCAAGTATTCCGTTAAGAGCCATAGAAAGATCCGGTTTCTTGAGCATCATCCAGGAAAAGAAGATGGAAGAAAATCCACCAGCGGCCGCCGCCAGCGCGGTCGTTACGAATACGAAAGACACACCCTCAGGGTTGGCACTCAAAACAGAGCCACCGTTAAATCCGAACCATCCAAGGAAGAGCAAGAACACACCGATTGTCGCCAGCGGCATGCTGTGACCAAGGATCGGGCGGATTTTTCCACCTTCCAGATACTTGCCACGGCGCGGTCCCAGAACGATCACTGCAGCAAGTGCAGCGAATCCTCCGAAAGCGTGAACGAGTGTAGATCCAGCAAAATCATAGAAACCCATGCCGTCTAACCAACCTGCTCCCCACTTCCATGATCCAGAAATAGGATATGCAAATAAGACCAATAGAGTTCCGATAACCATAAAGCTACCAAGCTTGATCCGCTCAGCAACCGCACCAGACACGATGGTCGCAGCCGTTGCAGCGAACATGGCTTGGAAAATAAAGTCTGCCCAACCGGTCATCGCCAATGCGGTCCCGCCATACGAGAAATCAGTATTCCCGTAAGCTTCCATGGTGATGGGGGAGCCCACGGCAAAGAATCCGGATCCATCCCAACCAGGATACATCGCATTAAAGCCCCACACGGCGTAAGTCAGCAGGCCCATACAGATAACGAAAACATTCTTGTAGAGAATGTTGACCGTATTCTTCGATTGGGTCAGCCCACTTTCAAGAGTCGCGAATCCCAAGTGCATAATGAACACAAGGCCTGCGGCGATAAGGGTCCAAAGCACACTAATCGTGAAGAAATCAAACGTTTCTCCATATTGTGCTTTCATGGCGAGGTAATCTTCATCCGGTGCAGGACCTGCAGATTCGACTGCATCAGCAATTGCCGCTGCAGCATCAGCGACCTCATCCTGTGCGAAGCCATTTATTGCAAAGCCAAACGCAGCCAGCAAAAAGGCAGTGAGTAATAGTGGTTTTTTTATCTTCATATTGTGATCGGTTAGCTATCGAGATATTAAATGGTTATGAGCCGATAATCTCTGCCAGATTAAGCAACTGATATGCCAACGTCTGAATTGGTTTTGAATATTAGTTCCGAAATAGCTTTTAACACCTGAATACCAAATAATTATAGATTTCATAATTATGGAACCCCATTTTAGCACCAGGGTGCCAATTCCCAATCGATTTCGCGAATCCCTACAGCTATGAATAATATTAACCGAAACAATGAACCGAATCTAAAGGACTGGAGGGAACAAATTCTCAACTGTGTTAAAATGAACAGTCGAAAAGATTTCATTCGCACAAAAAACCCCATTCGGTATGCGAATGGGGTTTTGAGAAACTGAAATAATCTTACTTTTTGTCTACCACAAGGGTTTGAATATGAAGATCACGCAACTGACGTTCGGTGGCAGGTCCAGGACTCTTCGACATCAGGCACTGACCTTTCTGATTCTTCGGAAATGCGATCACATCTCGAATACTGGATGAACCGGTCAGCAGTCCTACGATTCGGTCTAGCCCCAGAGCAATACCACCATGAGGCGGCGCACCATAACGAAAGGCGTTCACCATGTATCCGAAGCGATCCTCAATGACATCTTTCGGTAGTTGGAGGACTTCTTCAAAAACTTTCTGTTGAAGCTCAGGTTGGTGGATACGAATACTGCCACCTCCGAGTTCCATACCATTGAGTACGAGATCGTAATGTTGTCCGCGAACCTGCTTAGGATCCTCGTCGAGTAAATGAAGGTCTTCGGCCACGGGCGCCGTAAAAGGGTGATGAGCGGAAACGAACCGACCCTCTTCATCGTCATAGACCATAAGGGGAAACTCGATTACCCAGAAAAAGTCCCATACGCTCGGATCCAGCTCCAACCGGCCCCGTTTCTTCAATAACTCGCCACTCTCAAGGCGAACTTTTCCAAGGATCGAGCAACTGCGCTCCCAATCAGCAGCCATAAAAAATACCAAATCTCCATCTTCAACGTCCAAACGGTCTTTGATGGCTGCTTTCTCTTCATCGCTAAAGAATTTGAGAATCGGCGATTTCCAATCGCCACCATCGCGGGCCCGGATAAAGGCCAAGCCCTTGGCCCCCATATTCACAGCCATATCCGTGAGGTATTTCAGCTCGCCCTCAGTAATGTCCGACAGCCCCTTTGCGTTGATAGCTTTGACACTACCACCGCCCTTGATCACCGAGTTGAAGACCTTAAAGTTTGAGTTTTCGAACAAATCGTTCAGGTCCAATAACTCCATACCAATCCGGCGATCCGGACGGTCACTGCCAAACCGATTCATGGCATCATGGTATTGCATGCGCTCAAAAGGAGTCGGAATGTCGACATCAAGCACTTCTTTCCATAGGCGTTTCATCATACCTTCGAGCAAGGCATACATGTCTTCACGGTCAATAAATGACATTTCCAAGTCCACCTGCGTGAACTCAGGCTGGCGATCTGCCCGGCCATCTTCGTCTCTAAAACAACGCGCCAACTGGAAGTAGCGCTCAACTCCTGCCACCATAAGCATCTGCTTGTACTGCTGAGGTGACTGGGCCAGTGCGTAGAATTCGCCAGGGTTTACACGGCTTGGCACCAAATATTCACGGGCCCCTTCCGGTGTACTCTTGAAGAGCATTGGCGTCTCGACCTCAAGAAACCCTTCTCCATCGAGGTAATCGCGTATTATCTTCGATGTCCTATGACGCTTTTTGAGTGTCTCGAGATTCTTTGGGCGACGTAGGTCCAAATAACGGTAGGTAAGGCGCAGATCCTCGTTCACCTTATCCCCTTTTTCATCGTCAATCGGGAATGGAGGCGTCTCAGATGCATTTAGCATCTCAAAACTCTTTGCTTGCAACTCAATCTCTCCCGTCGCAAGACGTTGGTTCACAGCGTCGTTTTCACGCGCAGCGATAACACCCGTAACGGATATCACACTTTCAGGCTTCAAGTGATGAAGCTCGCTGGATAGAGAGTCATTGGTATTGGGATTGAAAACAACTTGGGTAATGCCCTCCCGATCGCGCAGGTCGACGAACAAAACGCCTCCATGGTCGCGAACCGAGTCAATCCATCCTGCCAGAACTGCCGATGTTTCAATATCGGTGGCTCTTAATTCTCCGCAATGATGCGTCCGTTTCATGTGATTATCCTTCGTTTCGGTGTGATTTCCCCCGCGGGAAAAGAAAAGCTGGCTATAAACCGATACTCGGGGGGAGAAATCAAACTTAATTTTGGACGACGAGGCCCGAAAACCACACTTCTGTTAGTCCAGTCTGCGGGTCAAGGCGGTTACGTTGCCCACCTCGTCCTCAATCTCTACCAGCAAACTCCGATTCGCATCCTTCTTCGAAGCTAAAGTTAGCTCGAAAGTTTCCAAGGATTCGTCCAGAATACCGTCTTCCGGATGCATGGAATCCATATCGTTTCCGTTAATCCGGAAAGTCGCCCCTCGAATAAGGCTTGTACTGTCTGAAGCCGTCAGCTTCAACGTGACCTCATCGCCGTTCCGATCATAATCATTCAAGAGGATAATGGGAGGCGTGTTATCGATGAGAAACACCTCGCTGATCAGCTCTCCAGACTTCGCTTCCGAAGAAGGATTGGATGGGTCATCTGTAACGGTCACTTTCAAACGATAGTAGCCGTCCGAGAAACCCTGTGTGGTAAAAGACAGATAGTTTTCTTCCTGGTCCTCAGAGAGCGTCACCCAGGTGTCTTCACCTAAAGCAGATAATTTAACCGTGAATGACAGTTCATCGGCATTTCCGTCAATGGATCGCCAAACTGCAGTTCGAGCCCCCGGTCTGGGAAATAACTTCACTTGGTCTGGTTTGTTTTCAAGCTTTTCGAATTCAGCCTCCACGTCACTATTCAGACTTCTGGCCAGATCCACATTGGGAGTCGTGGCTTGAGACGTAAACTTACGAGCCTCATATCCAGAATCGAGCACTCTGATACTGGTTACCAAGGGTGCCAGATTCTGGGTGCGAGAGAAAAAGCGAACCTGATGCACCGGCGGAGCTTCTTCATCTTCAAAAAGAATCCGGTATTGCATGAAGCGGGAAGGAGGCAATGGATTTCTAAAGACACCCCTTTCACCTGCAAGCGATACCCACTCCGACCAAGTGCGATCGGGACTCTCAAGATTGCCACCCCTGACCTCCACTCCAACTTCGTTTTCATTCAATGGCTCGCTAAACACCTGAAAGCTGCCGAATTGGGATACTTGATCAAAATCAACGACTTCTGATTCGTAAAACCCAATCGAGGAGGTATTTGTGTCGAGCTTCATGATCCGCCCGGGATTGCTACCCAGCAAAAGGAAAGTCCCTTTGGCCTTCATCGGAACAATCCCCGTGATCTCCCCGCCGGACTCAAGCGTATGGAGTAATGACCAATCCCCAGGTTTGGTTACTTCATAAAGTTTACCTTCACTGCCTGTGCCTAGAATCAAACCGCCGCTTGGCAAACTCGCTGCAGAATAAATGGAAACCTTGTTTTCCAACCACCAGTTGGTTACGAAACCCTCTGCGTCCATCCAATAAAGAACGCCTGAATCATCGTCTCGCCCTGAAATCGTCAGCCCATAAAACGGTGTTTCCTTGTTATTATTATTGGACGGGCTATCAGTATCTGCAAAGAATGAGCTACCAGAAGACTGGCTCGACTGACTACTGGAGGCGCTGGAAGTTGACGCTTTCTTTATCGAAGAAGTACGACCAGGTTGATTAAAAGAGCTGAAGAACACGGAACCGTCTTTTTGAGGAAGAATCGTCCGGATTTCGCGTTCACCCGTGGAGAAGATCACATCTCCGTTCCCTTCAGAATCGATCCGGTACAGTAGACCATGGGTTGCACTTCCCGCTAGCAGGTTGCCGTTGGCCTCGAAAGCCAATGCGGTTATGTGCGTTTCCTCTGAATCGAAAAACTCTTCCACTTCCGGCTTTCTCGCTCCGACATCGATTCGGTAAATAATACCCTTGGAACCGGTTGCGACATACAGGTCTCCATCTTCGCTGAACACCATGTCCCAAACGTAATCACCCGGGAGTTTCAGGAATACCTCCACATCTCCAGCTTTCGAAATCCGGTAGAGCGTTCCATCAGGTGACACCGAAACGTATACCTGATCTTTATCGTCTATAGCGATTGCGCGGGACATCAATCGATTGGGCTCGAAAACAGCCGTCACTTCGCCATCCGAATCCACCTTGTAAATAACACCCTCATTTCCCGTTCCCAGGTAGAGATTTCCTTTGGAGTCCAACTGTGCATCCCACAGGATAGGTGCATCGATCTCGGTCAGCAATTCCAGCGATGGCGCCGGCAACAAATAACCATCCGTGTGAAGGGAAACCTGATTCAACTTACCTTTACTAAATTGGTCAAAGGACTGATGAATCGTTTCGTGGGTTCGACCGAGTAAAGCGGAGCCAGTAATCAGGAGTGTTGTGGCAATCGAGTAAAGTTTCATATCATTCGACAGTTAATGGTAATAAGGCACTTCCGCGAAACTCCGAATCCATGGGAATCTTCATCTCGAAACCACTTTCGCGAACCGTATCCTTATCGATTTTTAGGCCCTTTGCATTTTTCAGAAGCGTGAGTGTAGAGGGAGGCAATCCCGCCAGGTGTTGACCCTCCAGACTGATCCCTGGAGAGCGCCGCATCAGCTTGATGTAGATATGGTCGCGGCTTTTCAGATTTTCGATCCTTTCGAGCACATGCTCGAAGCGAGTCGCGGTGTAAAAGCCTTCAAACTCGACCTGATCCACGGATATGGCATCGGCGACAAGAACTTCCACCCGTTCCTTACGAATTTCCTCAGGCAACGTAAATGAAACTTGTTTTGAAAAACGCTCACCCTGATGATTTTTTATCCTCAACGTCAAATGAACCTTGTCTCCGGCCTGTACAACGGCTTCGTGCAGGTAAACCGCCTCCAGATACGTGACCTCTGTAACTGGGCGAGATTCAATTTCAACCGCAATGGATTTTACATCGGGCGGATCAAAAGAATTATCGGTGATCAACTGATGAATAGCCAATTGCTGAAAAGCGGCTGCGTTATCTACACCCGTACCAGCAAAGATATCCGTTACTTCTATCGGATCATAACCTTCAACATTGATGGTCGTTTTAACGCGAAGCGTTAGTTCTTCAGAATACTCCAACCCGCCACGCAGAGCTTCCATCGTGGCCATAGCACCGACAATCGGGCTCAACCGAGGGTGACGAAACATTCTCGCCGAAAAGGTTTTGTCTTCGAAGTCTGGATACGAAACCGATACTGAGAAATCCGTCATAGGCGACATCGGACCAAGCTCAGCCGCAATCCCGGTAAGACGATCCTGATAAACTCGCCCCACCTGAGCCCCCATATTGGATAGTTTGAACGATGAAGATAGAGAACGAATAACGGTAAGAATCTCGGCCTTGGCCAATGGCATTTCCACCGATCCCCATTGAAAAAACGGATGCCCGAAAGCAAGCAGTTGATCCCCTGCCACGTGGGTAACAGTACCGGTCGCTCCAAAATTGAAGTCACCCTGCATAAGAATAGCTGATACAGCTGACCCGGCTTTGATATCATCCAATAGTTCCGCCGACGTCCCACCGCCCGGACCATTCATCATTTTGATGCCCAGAGCATCGAGCTCTCCACTGAAAGCTTCCAGAGTCGCATCCGAAATACCAGCAGCTATCAGCGGTGCCGGGAGAGGTTGCAAAACCGTCTTGTATTCACTCAATCGTTCCCGGCTTGCAGGCTCCACAGATTTCCAATAAGAGTTCACGGATCCGGACGAAGCCACTGCCCTACCCCTGTCCTCCAAAACTGGAAGCATGTTGTGAATCGGAGTGACACCAATAATCGCCTGTTCCTTGGGCCAGGTGTAGCCGTACGCGTAGGCCCCGATTAACTTACCGCCGATGAATACAGGACTCCCGCTCATGCCTGCTACCGGTCCGGAAAGAATGTTCACTTCATCCAAAGCCTCACAGATGATGACCGGTTGATTCGGGCCTACAAAGTGTTCGGCAATGCCAATAACCCGTAGCGGAAACGACTGTATCTCCGTGCCCGAAATAACGGTCCGCCATTCTCCCTCCATCCCGGGCTTCACATCCTCAATACGCATCAACTCATAGGCTGGCTCGACTTGCGCCAATACCCCATTTGTGACACTGAATGAAAGCGCGATCAGGAAGACTGGAAGTTTTGGAAACATTAAGAACGTCTATTCAATAACCAGGTTTTGCCCCGTCATCTCAGCTGGCTTGGGTAATCCAAGAAACTGTAGAACGGTGGGTGCTATATCCGCTAGACGTCTATCGTCGGGAATAAGTTTCAAATTTTCACACCCTTTTCCATACACAACCAGCTCGACAGGATTCAGGGTATGGGCCGTGTGCGGGCCGTCAACCGATGGGTCCCACATCTGATCACAATTTCCATGATCAGCCGTCACCAAGGCAACACCTCCTACCGTGTCGAGAGCATCCAATAATTGGCCCAGGCAACTGTCGACTTTTTCACAAGCTTTAATGACAGCCTCCAGAGACCCAGTATGACCAACCATATCCGGGTTAGCGAAATTAACCAGTATGAAGTCATACTTCCTCGAAAGAATCGCTTCCTTTGTAATCTCTTTGACCTTTTCCGCTGACATCTCGGGGGTCAGATCATAGGTCGTCACCTGAGGACTAGGAGCCATTCCACGATCTTCTCCCGGAAAGGGTTCTTCGCGATAATCGTTAAAGAAAAAAGTCACATGTGGATACTTTTCAGTTTCTGCACACCGGAACTGAGTCTTTCCGTTATCCGCCAGATAACTCCCCAAAATGTTAGGCATTTTTTCCACGCGTGGAAAAATGATGTGATCGAGCATGCCTTTCTTGTAGTCCGTCATGCCCGCATAAAACAGATCCAGTTTTTTCCCCCGGTCAAAGTCTGTAAAACCGTCCTCGATAAACGCACGGGTTATCTCACGTGGCCTGTCGCCGCGGTAGTTGTAAAATATAACGGTATCGCCATCGCCGATGGTTGCCAACGGCTGTTCGTTCTCTCCTAAGACCCAGGTAGGTGGTACAAATTCGTCGCCACTGCGGGAGCTATCCAAAGGATTGTCGTAATACTGCTGTACGGCCGCTGACGCTGTCAGAGCCGTGCTTCCGGACTCCTTTCCGGTCAACATATAATAAGCTTTGGAAACTCGATCCCAACGGTTGTCGCGATCCATGCTCCAGAATCGCCCGCAGACAGATGCGATTTTACCAATACCCAACTCCGCACACTTCGCTTCGACCTGTTGGATATACCCAAGCCCGCTGTGAGGTGAAGTATCACGCCCATCTGTAAACGCATGAATAAATACTTCGCCGATACCCGCAGCCTTTGCCTCAACCAACAACCCATATAAATGCTCGAGCAATCCATGAACTCCTGCATCAGATACAATGCCAAGAAGGTGTAGTTTCCCACCCCGATTAACTCTTTCAAAAGCCGATTGAAGCGTCTCATTCCCTCGAATACTTCCCGTTTCAAAAGCCTTGGTAATACGAACCACTTCCTGATCCACGATACGGCCTGCGCCTATATTTTGATGACCCACTTCACTATTACCCATCACTCCGGGAGGTACCCCGACATCGAGACCGCACGCTGCCAGCTCTGTTCGAGGCCAGTTAGCTGTCAGTCCTTTTGAAACCGGCGCCTTAGCCAGCTTGATACTATTAAAGGCATCGTGATCGTGGTTGTGGTTTGAGCCCCAACCATCGCGAATCACAAGTAACACAGGGCGCTTTTCCTCTTTCATAAATAAAATTCTTTACCAGATTGCCCACCCCGTTCCGGGATAAGAGAGCCGAAAGAATCGATAAATAGACGCGCCAAGTCTAGAATATATAACAAAAAATGTGGGAAACCATGACACCAGCTAGGGTTTAACCTGCAGCCCGCGCTATCACTGGTATTTCGACCATTCGGAAGGTCCGCTCAGATGGGATAATAATTTCATGGCTGAGCGCTTGACTTGGATGGCTTAAATCGCATTGTTCCGGCGCTTAACGGCGTCCCTATCCCCGCCAAGAACTGTTCTACCAACATGGCCAATAACCTGAAAGACACCCTCACACTGCCAACCACTGAGTTTCCCATGCGGGCAAGCCTGGTTCAACGTGAGCCTCAGCGAATTGAGCATTGGGAAAAAGAAGATCTTTACGGAAAAATCCAAAAGAAAAACGCCAACGGACCCAGCTTTATCCTCCACGATGGACCTCCGTTCACAAGCGGTGACGTCCATATCGGGACCGCACTGAATAAGAGTCTCAAAGAAATGATTCTGCGCTACAAATCCATGCAGGGATTCCGCGCCCCCTACGTTCCCGGCTGGGACTGCCATGGTCTTCCCATCGAGCATCGCGTCATGAAGGATATGCGCGAGAAAGGGAATGACCTGCCAGCGTCAGAGATCAGAAGTGCCTGTGCTGATTTCTCCAAAAAGTTCATCGAAATTCAGCGCACGCAGTTCAAAAGACTGGGAATTCTCGCTGATTGGGAACACGAATACCGCACACTCGACCCCGAGTATGAAGCCGATATACTCCGGACATTTTCTGCCTTTATTGAAAAGGACCTGGTTTACCGCAGCAAGAAGCCAGTTTACTGGTCAATCCCCTGTGAAACAGCCCTTGCCGAAGCCGAAATAGAATATAAGGACCACATAAGTCCCTCTATTTGGGTAAAATTCACGATTCCAAAGAGCTCGACTCTGGGAATCACAGGCAAGGTCTCTATCGTGATCTGGACCACTACTCCATGGACAATACCGGCAAACATGGCCGTTGCGGTTCACCCCCGTATTAACTACTCAGTCGTCGCGGCAGGAGACGAGAAGTATATTGTGGCAACAGATTTGGTGGAAACCTTTGCTAGAGACACTGAACTAGCTCCCTACACCCTAGAAAAAGAATTCCGCGGTGAAGCGCTGGATGGTATCGAAAGCCGACACCCCTTTATAGACCGTGCCAGCCCAATCATCCTCGCCGAGTATGTGACGACCGAGTCTGGAACAGGAGCCGTTCACACAGCCCCTGGACATGGCCTTGATGACTATCAATCGGGCCTCAAATACGGCCTCGACATTTATTGCCCCCTTGATGACCACGGCAAGTATGTCGACGACGGACAAATGCCGGCCGAACTGGTCGGGGTCAGTGTATTGGAAACAAAGGGACGCAGTCCGGCCAACGTGGCTGTGCTGAAGATGCTCGAAGATTCCGGCAACCTACTGAAATTTAAAAAATACAACCATAGCTATCCCCATTGTTGGCGCTCGAAGACACCCGTCATATTCAGAGCGATGGACCAGTGGTTTGTAGCGATGGACAAAAACGGCTTCCGTGAACAAGCCATGGAAGCCATCGGAAAAGTAAAATGGGTTCCCACGTGGGGCGAGAACCGAATCCGAGGAGCCGTTGAAGGGCGCCCCGACTGGTGTATCAGCCGACAAAGAAGTTGGGGAGTGCCGATTCCGGCATTCTACGACGAAGATGGCACTCCATTCATGAATGCCGCCGTGGTCAAAGCCATCGCTGATAAAATCGAGACTGAAGGATCTAACTATTGGTTTGAGAACGACGCGGACACGATCCTCCAAGGCATCGAACTTCCAGCGGAATGGGAGGGAAAGAAACTGACTTGTGGCAAGGACACTCTGGATGTGTGGATCGATTCTGGTTCCAGTCACCAAGCAGTACTTCGGCGACAAAAAAGCCTCGGGTTTCCAGCAGACCTGTATCTGGAAGGCAGCGACCAACACCGCGGCTGGTTTCAATCTTCTCTCTGGACGAGTATTGCCAAAGAAGGCTGTGCACCCTACAAGGAAATCGTCACTCATGGATTTATCGTACGCGGAGACGGCACCAAAATCAGTAAGAGTGATACCCATGGGAAGCCGCAGACTTCGGACGCCTATATCAGTCGCTACGGAGCGGATGTGATCCGCCTTTGGATAGCTTCGCAGGATTATCGTAATGACATACCGGTATCAGATGACATCATCAAACGTATCGTCGACTCCTACCGGTTGGTCAGAAATACCATGCGTTTTCAGCTCTCCAACCTCTTCGACTTTGACGCAAAAAAAGATGCTATCGCAATCGAGGACTTGGATCCAATTGATCGTTGGGCCCTCCACAAGACCGCTGAATTGATCGATCCCGTAACAAAGGCCTACGATGAATACGAATTTCACCGAGTCTACCAACTGATCAATCAGTTCTTCTCGGTAACTCTTTCCGCGATGTATCATGACATGCTGAAGGATCGTCTATACACACTCGCGCCCGATTCCAAGCTACGCCGGTCATCACAAACTGCCATCTATCACATATTCCGGACGGTTTCGCGCCTCCTTGCTCCGATCGTTACATTCACAACTGACGAAGCCTGGTCTTACTTTCGATCCGGACAAGAATACAGCAGCGAATCGATCCACCTGGAAGCATGGCCCGTAGCGGAAAACGGCTGGAAATGGGCTGAAGGAATCACGAAGTTTGAAAATGTATTAAAATTCCGAAATACGGTCAATGAGCTGCTTGAAAAGGCTCGACAAGCCAAGGAAATTGGAAAATCTCTCGACGCCGTCGTAAGCATCGTCGGCCCTGCAGATGATGCTCTTTACCAAAACCTTAAAATCTTCGAATCCAAACTTCCGGAAATATTTATTACTTCCCAAGTCTCTTTGGAACCAATCGGCGCAGAAGCTGTTTCAGTTTCGATCAAACCTGCAACCGGGGAAAAATGCCCTCGATGCTGGAGGACCGTGGAAGCGCTCGTACCTTCGAATATTGACGAACATTTATGCCCGCGCTGCGCAGAAGCGCTCAAACTTTAAACCCATTAACTGATTCCAACAAAATGCCTGCCAAAAAAACCGCCGTTAAGAAAAACACGAAAGCGAAAGTAGTCACAAAGGTTAGCGCTACTCCCGCAGAAGAGAAGCCGAAGGTTAGCACGAGCAAAGTAGCAGCCTTTACTTTCGATGATGTTCAAAGCTTACTCAAGAAAAAGAAATCTGAGGCAGGCCCAACCGAAGTTAAAGCAACGAAGAAGGTCGCTAAAAAGGTGGCGCAAGCAGAGATCGATGAGATCCCTCAGGCTGCCCCGCAGAGCTACGGTGCGGCATCGCTGGCCGATATTCTGGGCTATGTTCCCGGAAACAAACCAAACTTCAACGACGATTCCAAAGTACCGAAAAAATTTAAAGTCTACTACGACTTGCTTATAGAACTTCGTAATCACGTTAACGACGAGTTGGACCTTCATACGCGGGAAACATTGAAGAAATCCAGCAAAGAGGATAGCGGAGACGTGGCAAGCTACAGTCAGCACATGGCAGACGAAGGAACAGACACATTTGACCGTGATTTTGCCCTAAGTCTTGTATCGACTGAACAAGAAGCCCTCGCAGAAATCGAAGGAGCGATCACCCGGATCTTCAACGGAACCTATGGCGTTTGTGAAATCACTGGCGAACCGATCAATGAGGAAAGACTGTTAGCGGTTCCTTTCACCAAGCACTCACTCGAGGGCCAAAAGCAGCTTGAGAAAAATAAACGACTCACCGTCCAAAGGGGTGGCATCTACAGTGCAGGCATAGAGGACTCGACACAGTTTTTGGCTAACGACGATGGCGACTAGAACTTTGTCCTCACGGGATAAAGTTTCGAGATTCGATCGTACCCTTTACTACCGTTTGTTTTTCGCTGTTGCAGCGGTTGTGATCGTCGCTGACCGACTGACAAAGTGGATCGTACAACAGACGTTGCCTTACGGCACCTACAGTGAGGAATCGATGATTCAAGTGATTCCAAACTTTTTTTATATCTGCCACATCGGAAACACTGGCGCGGCCTGGGGCATGTTTCACGGTAAGAGTTTTCTACTGGCACTCTTTTCAATGTTGGCGCTGGTTCTTTTGTACGTCTTTCGCAGGTCACTTGGCCTGAGAAGTTTAAATGTCCAAATCACGTTGGGACTCGTAACCGGGGGAATTCTCGGAAATCTCTATGATCGATTGGTACACGGCCACGTAGTTGACTTTCTGGACGTGCACTTAGGTTTCTATCGCTGGCCAGCATTCAATATCGCTGATGCGTGTATCCTGATCGGTGTCTTACTATTTTCATGGTTCAGCTTTCAGGAAGAGGCTGCCCGCAAGAGCAAGGAGTCCTGAGCCCTTTTTATTCGATGTTCGCGATTTGCTCACGCAACCGCTCCAGCTCATTTTTAAAATCAATCACATGCCGCGAAATACGAATGTCGTTCGATTTACTGCCAATCGTATTGATTTCACGATTCATTTCCTGAAGTAGAAAATCGATTTTTCTGCCAACCGGGCCTTCCGCTACCAAGAATTCGCCCAACTGCTCCATATGGCTGCGTAGGCGTGTAATTTCCTCAGCTATATCGCTTCGGTCAGCGAACAACGCGATTTCTTTTAAAACCCGTTCATCACTGAGATCGAGATTCAGGTCTGCCTGACGAAGTCTCTGGAAAAGCAATTCACGGTAATGCGCAACACTATCGCCCGCATATTTGGTGACTTCGACAACGCAGGCGTCGAGCAGACTCAAACGCTCCTGCAGGTCCGCTTTAAGCTGAACACCCTCTCGCTCTCTCATCGCAACTAGAGCATCTACCGCTTCAGCAAAGGCCGAACAGAGCGCATCCTTTATGTCTTCGGCATCTGGAAGCACCTGGTTTTTCTTTGAATACAGAGCTAACTGAAACAACAAATCCGGTGTCGCTTCAAAACTGATACCCATATCGTCCGAAACGGTGCGGAACTGACCAACCAGACTCTTGATTGTCTGCGTATCAAATTCTCCACTTCCGGCATCGCTGACGAACTGAGCCTGTATGGTTACCATTACTCTTCCACGATTAACCCGCTCCTTTAGAATGGGTAAAAGACTCCCCTCGAGCAGTTGCCACTCTCTAGGCATCGTGATATTCGCATCGAGTGTTTTGCGATTTACTGAATGAACTTCGATGGAAATCTCAAGATTCTCATACAAGGCCGATGCTCGGCCATATCCGGTCATTGAATTCATTAAAGAGTCCCCTCACCCAGAAGCTTGGCTACTTGCTGAACATCTTTGTCACCCCGCCCACTCAAATTAATAAGCAGGATGGAATCCTTATCCATTTCAGGAGCCCGTTTCAAAGCGTAAGCAACCGCATGGGCAGATTCCAAAGCGGGAATAATACCTTCTATCTGGCTACATTTTTGAAATGCGTCCATAACTTCGTCATCCGTTGCATACGTGTATTCGATTCGTCCCTGATCTCGGTAATACGCATGCTCAGGTCCAATCGCGGCATAGTCCAATCCTGCAGAAACGGAGTGTGTAAGCTCAATCTGACCATCCATGTCCTGAAGCACATACGTTTTAGTACCTTGTAAAACGCCTAACTTACCACCTTGGAAACGAGCGGCATGTTCACCTTGCTGAATGCCTCTTCCGCCAGCTTCGACACCAACCATCCGCACGGATTCGTCACCAAGAAAGTCGTAAAACAGTCCAATCGCATTGCTACCGCCCCCCACACACGCACACAACTCGTCCGGCAACCGCCCTTCTCTTTCCAATATCTGGGCCCTCGCTTCTTTACCAATGATGCGATGAAAGTCGCGCACCATCATGGGGTAAGGATGGGAACCCAATGCCGATCCAAGAATATAATGAGTATCACGGACATTGGTTACCCAATCCCGCATCGCTTCACTTACAGCTTCTTTGAGCGTTTTTTGGCCCGCATCAACCGGGCGAACCTCTGCACCACAAAGACGCATACGGTAAACATTCAACGCTTGGCGTTCCATATCCACCCGTCCCATATAAATTACACACTCCAGGCCAAATTTCGCACAAGCGGCTGCTGTCGCGATCCCGTGTTGCCCGGCTCCTGTCTCAGCAATAATTCGCTTTTTCCCCATCCGTTGCGCGAGGAGAGCCTGACCAATTACGTTATTGATCTTGTGCGCCCCCGTGTGCAGGAGATCCTCCCGCTTAAAGTACACTTTCGCGCCCCCGAGTATCCCGGTCATTCGTTCCGCGAAATATAATTCAGTAGGACGACCAGCAAATTCTTTCAGATGCCTGGCGAGCTTAGATTCATAGCTAGGATCCTTACGGGCTTCGGCATATACTTCTCCGAGTTCCTGTAAGGCGGTCATGAGTGTTTCCGGCACATAGACTCCACCATACGGACCGAAATGCCCGGTTGCGTCTGGCAGGGTTGGCTGTCTAACAGATGTTTCAGTACTCATTTCAGCTATAAAAGGCTTCACTTCAAGATTTGCACCAGAAAAATGCACCTATCTTACTGAAGGATTGTGCAGAAGCTCGCACTACCAACGGCATCAGTCTTCGTTCCTCAAAAATGTGAGCAGATCCTGGAATTTATTGAGATTCGCGTCATCAACCTTCACAAGATTCTCATGAGCACCGATGAGCATTTCCTTTTTCTGCTCCTCAGTTTGCACCTCTCCTGAAAGACCTTTGGCGGCGGAATCATCTGTAGAAACCGGCTTATCCAAAACGGTAACAATCCTTTGTAGACCTAGATTCTTCACTAGCTCGAGATTACGATCATCCAGGCCAGTAAGCTGAAGCTCTCCCTTGGGTTCAGTCCGTTGTACTTCCAAAGCTGCACCTGCCAAAATTCCTAAAAACGTACTGTCCATACCAGTGCAATCCGAGAAATCCAGAAGAAACACCCGCTCTCCCTGATCAAACATCTTTCTTAAAAATGTCCTCAAGGGACTGCAATTGAGAAAATTTGCCCGTCCGTGAAGAATGACCGTTATTGGGCGGCCCGACACATCGACCATGAAGGTCGGATTGGTCTCATCAGCCATAATACTCTGTAATTATTGAGAGGAAATAATGTTTCTAAGGACATACTGTAGGATACCACCATGACGGTAATACTCTACTTCTATGGCAGTATCTATACGCAACACTACCTGCGTTGTCTGCCTACTTCCATCCAAGCGTTTTATTTCCATATCCAGTAAAACACCTGGCTTAAGCTCATTTGAAAGACCTGTGATCGAAATCACCTCAGAGCCATCTAATTGGAGCACATCAACATCGTCTCCTTCGACGAATTCAAGCGGCAATACTCCCATTCCGATAAGATTGCTCCGGTGGATACGCTCAAAGCTCTTCGCGACCACCACTTTCACTCCCAGAAGGTTCGTTCCCTTCGCAGCCCAATCCCGTGAACTACCCATACCGTAATCGACACCACCGAATACTATAGTTCCTGTGCCCCGGCTTTTGTATTCCTGGCACGCATCGTAAATAGCCATCAATTCTCCTTCGGGCATCAACTTCGTGTATCCTCCCTCTTTGCCATCAGCCATACGATTCTTGATACGGACGTTTGCAAATGTTCCACGAGTCATGATTCGATCATTGCCTCGTCGTGAACCATAAGAGTTGAAGTTGCTGGGCTCTACTCCCTTGGAGATCAAAAACTTACCTGCGGGGGTTTCTGGCTTGAAAGCGCCGGCAGGCGAAATGTGGTCAGTAGTCACAGAGTCTCCCAGGATCGCAAGAGGCCTCAAATCGGCAAGATCCCCGATCTGATTCGGCTCCATTCCGAAATTGTCGAAAAACGGAGGCTCTTGAATATAAGTGCTCTCGTCTTTCCAGTCGTAGATCTCTCCTTCCGAAGACTCCACAGATTGCCACTCAGCCGAGGCGTCCATAATTTTGGAATACTGCCCCGTAAACATAGCGGACGTTATTCCAGTCGTAACCTGATACTGGACTTCTTCTTGAGTGGGCCAAATATCTTTCAGATACACCGGATTGCCATCAGCATCATTCGCAATAGGATCCGTATCCAAGTTGATATCTACTGTTCCAGCCAAGGCATATGCGACTACCAACGGCGGCGACATGAGAAAGTTTGCACGGATAGAACTATGGACCCGGGCTTCGAAATTCCTGTTACCTGAAAGTACACTCGCAGCTACGAGATCTCCTTCCCTGATCGCGTTTTCGATCGACTCGTCAAGCGGACCACTATTGCCGATACAGGTAGTACAGCCGTAACCGACCAGATTGAACCCTATTTTATCGAGGTATTCCTGAAGACCGGTTGCCTCCAGATACTCAGTAACGACTCGTGATCCTGGCGCCAAACTCGTCTTTACTGTCGAATCAACCACAAGTCCCTTTTCAACTGCCTTTTTGGCAAGCAATCCTGCGGCGATCATCACATTCGGATTGGAAGTATTGGTGCAACTTGTGATTGCAGCGATCAACACACTTCCATGCCCAATCTTCGGTGCAGCGACAGCGACTCCACCGTCGGATGATTTAACTGCGACTTGCTGCTCGAAATCATCCATAGATTTTCCAAAACCACCTTCTGCAACCGGCATTTCAAAAAGCGAGCGGAAACGTTTCTTTAATTCAGGAACATTGATACGATCCTGTGGACGTTTAGGACCAGCAACTCCTGGGACAACGCTAGCAAGATCAAGGTCAAGAGACTTGGTGTATTCAACTTCACCTGCCTTGGGAATGCCGAACATGCCTTGCGCTTCGAAATAGTCTTTGACTTGTTTGATGGAGGACTCGTCACGACCGGTTAGGCGTAAGTAATCCAATGTTTTTTCATCGATCGGGAAAAAGCCCATGGTCGCGCCGTATTCCGGTGCCATATTTGCAACCGTAGCCCGGTCGGCCAAAGTAAGGTTTTCGGCTCCCTCGCCATAAAACTCCACAAACTTACCAACCACTTTTTCGTTTCTCAGCAATTCGGTCACATGAAGCGCCAAGTCTGTGGCTGTCACACCTTCGCGAAGAGCCCCGGACATATTCACTCCGATGACTTCAGGCGTCTGAAAATAAACAGGCTGCCCGAGCATACCCGCTTCCGCTTCAATACCCCCGACACCCCATCCGACAACACCAAGACCATTTATCATCGTCGTATGCGAATCCGTACCGACCAATGTATCGGGATAGAGAATACTGGATTCGCCTTCTGTTTTTTCGAAAACGACCCGGGCCAAGTATTCCAGATTTACCTGGTGAACGATACCGATACTCGGGGGTACAACCTGGAAGGTTTCAAAGGCTTGTTGCCCCCATTTTAGGAACTCGTACCGTTCACGGTTTCTCTCAAATTCAATTGAAAGATTTTGCTTAAATGCATCCACCGTACCACTCCGGTCTACCTGAACCGAATGATCAACAACGAGATCCACTGGCACTAACGGCTCAATACAAGCAGCATCTTTTCCCAGACGATCAACCGCTGACCGCATAGCCGCCAAGTCGACTAATAGCGGGACACCGGTAAAGTCCTGCAAAACGATTCGAGAGACCACAAAGGGAATCTCATTCTTCGAAGGTGCTTTGGCATTCCAGTTAGCCAAATTTCTTACTTCATCTTCTGTAATATTCTTGCCATCGCAATTACGAAGCACTGACTCCAGCACGATTCGAATGCTCACAGGGAGCTTAGAAATCGGACCGATACCATCGGCCTCAAGCGCCGGAAGGGAATAATAACATTTGCCTCCCGATTCATTCAGGGTCCGAAGGGTGTTAAGTGGATTGTTCAATTGACTCATAAATTCGGTATATAATGACTGGGATGCTCCGAAAAAGAAACAGACTAAGCAAGTGCAGCTTTGATTTCGTCAAAGTCCGGAATCACCTTAGGATCGTCACTACTTGTGCTATACTGGATGATCCCGTCGGAATCGATCACGAAGGCTGACCGTTTCGATACTCCCCGGAAGCCGATAAAGTCTTCGTAGGCCACATCATATGCTTTGGTCACATCACCATTAAGGTCGCTTAACAGTGGAAAATTAAATCCGTTCTTCTGAGCGAATGCTTCTTGCGAAAACGGACTATCAACACTGATCGCATAAACTGTCGATCCAAGCTCATTGAAATCAGCCAAACTGTCTCGCATTGAGCAAAGCTCCGTTTCACAAACGCCAGTGAAAGCGAATGGGAAAAATAAAAGGACGGTTTTCCCCGTTCCGTAATTAGAGCTTAAGGTGATCTCCTGAAGACCATCTGCGTTCTTCGTTTTTAAAGTAAAATCAGGTGCTTTGGTTCCAACTTCTAGGGCCATGGATATAAGGTAGGTTAAATTATTGCTGTGATATTAAATGGAAAAAGTACCATGGAGGTAAATTTTGGGTTGGCAATGCTTTCCAACCCTTATCCTGATTTTTCGTTCCAATATACCTGAAGAGCTTTTCTATTGAAACTGCTGGCGGAAACCGAAAGTTTGGGGATTTTGTGATGAACGACATTGAACAAATCCGCCTCGGAACCGATACCATACTCAGCGAAGAAGAGCTTGAGAAAAAACTGACGAAGGGGCGACCTTTGCGTATCAAACTTGGTGCTGATCCGACCAAGCCCGATCTAACCCTGGGCCATACGGTCGTCCTGCAGAAGCTTCGCCAATTTCAAGACCTGGGTCACACAGCCGTTCTGATCATTGGAGATTTCACAGCCCGCATCGGCGATCCTTCTGGAAAATCCGTTACCCGACCTGAACTCACCAAAGAAGAAGTCGCTGAAAACGCGAAGACCTACATCGACCAAGTCTATAGAATTCTGGATCCTGAGAAAACTGAGATCCACTACAATAGCACATGGTTGGCACCTCTCACATTCGAAGATACTCTCAATTTGCTGCGTAAGATGACCGTCGCCCGGATGCTGGAAAGAGACGATTTTTCCAAACGCTACAAGTCACAAACACCGATTTCCGTTGTGGAATTCGTTTACCCCCTGTCGCAAGGCTACGATTCAGTCGTGTTGAAGGCGGACATCGAGCTAGGAGGCACCGACCAATTATTCAATCTACTTGTAGGCAGGCAGTTACAAAAGGAAGATGGACAAGAGGAACAAGTCGTCATCACCCTGCCGCTGCTGGTCGGACTCGATGGAGTCAATAAAATGTCCAAAAGTCTGGGTAACTACATAGGACTGAATGATTCGCCAAAAGAGGTTTTTGGAAAAGTCATGTCGATCAGTGACGATCTTATGTGGAATTACTGGTCAGTTCTCTTCTACAAGACAGATGCCGAAATTGGCGCGATGAAACAAGAACATCCGATGACGATCAAGAAGTCATTAGCCGTCGCCATTACCGCCAAAATACATAATCAGGAGGCTGGTGAGCACGAGCTTAAGCAATTCGAACAGGTGTTCTCGAAGGGAGAAGTACCAACAGATATGGAGGAAATTTTCTGGGCGGAGGTAGCAGAAGGCGCCGAATCTTTGGGAATTATTGATCTGCTCGGTAATTCCGGAAAATTCCCGAGTCGCAAAGAAGCGAAGCGTTTACTCCAGCAGGGAGCGGTCAAGATTGACGGTGAGAAAGCGAATATAGGGCAATTAATTGAAAAACCGGAAGGCGAAATGATCGTCCAAGCCGGCAAGCGATTATTTTTCAAACTCCTGGCCTAGAAATACTTAAATTTACGACAGAGAACCATTTGCTCTCCTGTATTTGATGGAGCCCTACAGAAAAGCCGTAAGAATAAAAAATCTCAGTATTTTTCATTTACTTCCTCTCGAGGACTCCTATTACTAGTTATTAACAAGTCAGCTCTATATTCCAAAAACTCCTTACAAACCATTTCGCGCAGGGCTGAGCGCGTCTCACTTTCACACTTTGGTAGCAGGTTAAAAGGATAAGTTGGGATTGTAGAGGGTATGAAGAAGGATTCATGCCCTCTGCTTCTGTACAGACGGAGCGTTTTTAGGGCACCGAATAGACGCCCATCTCAGTTATTGAAAAAGATAGCTTCCGCTAGGGTGGCTTCGGGTGACAATAACCCCGATCTCAAGACGTAGGAAAAATCACCTCTTTCCATCGCACCGGTCAGAGTCGCTGATCTACTGGCGATCAAGGATTCGAAACGAAGGCTTTTAGTGTCTTCATAAATGAAGTTCAGATCGAAATCATAGGAAAGATCTCCGTCGATGCTTTCGACCAGGATTTGATCAAAATTCAAATCTGTTCCGGTCACCTGGGAACAACCAATCAAACACTCGTAGATCCAATTCGACAGAGCCCCTCCTTCGGGATAATACTTTGCTGAGCAATTTAACGATACGGAAGCTAGACCATCAATCAAAGTTTCGGGAGTGAAACCGCTCAGGACTTGCCCGATCGTCTGACGTATCGGCAGTAAGCGTGCATAACAAAGGTTTCTAAACCCTTCTGAATCATCAATCTTACTACGAAATCCTCGCCCTTCGACGGATGAGTCGTACACCTTCCGCTTACAGAGGCGGATAAAGTTCTTGTAGATCCCATTCAGGCGGTCGGTCGGCAATCGATGTGTCCAGTAGTAAGTGGGCAAGTCGTTCTCCAACCATATGGAAACCTGATTTTCCAAATACTTGGGAGCATTGATGTCATACCCTAATGTCAAAATCTCACAACACCGCATGTCCCGCATTGTGCGGCCGATATAACACTCCGAATACAACTTACCGGTTAGGAGCGTATCGGGATTTTCCGAAGGAGTGGGACACAAGATGATGATTCTGCTCGGATATCCATGAGCAAACTCATTGAGCGTTTTAAAAAGCCCCTTCGCTTCCTCGGGCGTTGTCCCGTAACCGAGGTGCAAAATGAGATTCATCTGCGACGCACGAAACTCAGAGGGAGGCGCATGCCCCTTGGTTGGCTCGGACTCCCACATTTTAGCCATCGTCGATACCACTTCAGACACTGGCAGTTCGATTCCCGGAATCACATCAAATACAGAAGCCATTACGGTCCAGGCTTACGCCATTTATGATTATTTTCCCACACTAATTGATCAGACTCCAAGGGACCCCAGGAGCCCGACTGATACTCAGCCATTCCTTGGTTTCCACAGGTTTTCCAGAATTCTAGAATCGGCGTGATGATTTTCCAGGATGCTTCCGTCTCGTCACCTCGGATAAACAAGGTACTATCTCCGATCATTGCATCCAGAATAAGGCGTTCGTACGCTTCCGGCGTGTTAGAACCGTAGGTCGTTTTATAACGGAAATTCATACGAACCGGTTGTGTTCGAGTCTCAAGCCCTGGAATCTTTGAGTTCATGACCAAGGAAACGCCTTCATCCGGCTGAATTTGGATCACCATCGTATTCGAAGATAAATCAAATACATTGCTACTGCTGAACAATATACCTGGAGGCGTCTTAAATTGAATTGCGATCTCACTGACTCGGCGAGCCATACGTTTACCTGACCGGAGATAAAATGGGACGCCTTCCCAACGCCAATTATTAATCGAAAGCCTGAGGGCCGCATAGGTCTCGGTAGACGAATCATCGGGGATTCCGGCTTCATCGAGGTAGGGAGGCACCTTATTTCCTCCGACGAGACCTTCGCCATACCGGGCCCTTACTACATCGGTATTTTTTGACCCAAGTTCAAGTGGCTGGATAGCTTTTAGCAGCTTTACTTTTTCGTCTCGTATCGATTCCGGATCCAACGAAACCGGCGGTTCCATCGCAGTCAAACTGAGCAGTTGCATCGTATGATTCTGAATCATATCCCTCAAGGCGCCGCTCGTATCGTAGTAGCCTCCTCGAGTGCCGACTCCAAGGTCTTCCGCCACCGTAATCTGAACACATTCAACAAAATTACGATTCCAGAGCGGTTCAAAAATGGAGTTTGCGAACCGCTGAACCAACAGATCCTGCACTGTCTCTTTCCCCAAGTAATGATCAATTCGGTAAATCTGTGATTCCCCGAAATGCTGGTTAATCGTCGTATTCAATACTCTGGCTGAATCGAGGTCTTTTCCAAACGGTTTCTCAATCACCACTTTTGAAGCCAAGGGCGTGTTCACATTCCTGGCAGCCAATCCACAGGCACCCAGATGAGAAACCACATCTCCAAAAACCGAAGGTGGAGTAGAGATATAGAAAAGTACCTGTAAATCGCGGCCTACATCTTTTTCGAAGGCCTCGATCTGCTGTTTCAGATTTATATAGCCAACCGAATCGTCATAAGGACCATCCACATAACAGGTGTTTGATTTTAACTTACCCCATATTTGCTCATCGACTTCCCTTCTCGAGAACTCGTTGAGCGAATCTTCAGCCAATTGCCGAAACTCATCATTCGGGATCGGTTTTCTTCCAAATCCTATCAAGAAAAAATCAGATGGAAGTAAGTTATCAAGCGCGAGGTTGTAGATCGCTGGGACGAGCTTACGAGCGGTGAGATCTCCAGAAGCTCCAAATATCACCACAACGGTGGGCGGCGCGCCACGGTGTTTACTGAGACCTTTCAGGAAGGGATGTCTGTTTTCTGATGCCATAAAGCGATTGTTCGGTTCCGATTAAAACGGCGATAGGCCCTGTCATGGCAACACCTTTAGTAAAACAGACTATGAAATTCTTTCACTAATAGTCGAACCCGGGTCATTCATGCTACGATCGAGCCATTCACCAGTCTATGTTGTAGAAGTGAAGAACATCCCATTCCAGGTCGGGCTTATAATTCACCTCCACAACATCCAGACGATAAGTCAGCGGTGGTTTTTTGAGAGTTTGAATATAAGCATTGGCTGCCCTCCTGAGTGCCCGTTTCTTGCGATCATCGACAGCATAATATCCAGGCACCAATCCACCGGCACGCCGTGTCTTGACTTCAACAAACACCAAAATGTCAGCATCATAAGCAATCAGGTCGATCTCATCCCTTCCATGCCGCCAGTTTCGGCTCACTACTTTAAAACGTTTCTCTCTTCGCAAAAATCGTTCGGCAACCCGTTCTCCCGCTTCCCCTGTCGGTTTCATTCGGCTCGCAAGCAGTCTCTTCAACCCTTTGAGCATACTGCGTTTTCTAGTTTCAGGAGTTTTTCCGATTTATATGCACGATTTCCTTACCTATCGGAAAGAGGGCTAAGCCTGCGATCTTCAAGTGCTGAACTCCGAAAGGGATTCCGATGATCGTAATGAATAACAATAGCGCGGTCGTCAGATGGCCAAGCGCCAACCAGATCCCTCCAAACAGGAACCAAATCACATTGCCCACCGTACCCAATACCCCGGTACCGATATCCTTCTCCCCTCGTGTGATACGCCGATCAACGGCTTCCCGCCCAAAAGGCCAGAGCACGAACTTTCCAATAGTAAAACAAGCCCTTCCCCATGGAATTCCGATAATCGAAATAAACATCAATAACCCGGCTATGAACCAGCCCAGGGCAGTGACGAAACCCAGGAAGACAAACCATAGTATGTTAAGCAATGTGTTCATTATCTTCAACAAAGTATAAACGAATGCGGCACCCGAATCATTATTCTCACAGACTTTCCATTTTTTAAAACAGGAGGCAACGTCCATCGCCGGACTCCTTCAAGGGCCAACTCACTAAAACCTTGATCGGTGTATATTTCGGTATGGGACTTCATTTAAACTGATCTCACACTTTAGTGCCAACAGGCCCCCTGTGCAAACTCTGAATCCGGAGTCTCGCACTAGCTAGATCCGGACCTACCGTTCAATAATTAACTCAATTCGACGCTGTAAACTCGACCTCTTCCGTCCGCCCTTCATCGCGATTGAAACGCATCGATAGTACCTTACTTACGCCCCGTTCCTGCATCGTGACTCCATAGATCGTGTCAGCACTCGCAATCGTTCGTTTGTTGTGAGTGATAATGAGGAATTGTGAGTGCTTCGTAAACTGCCTCAGGATATCCACAAACCTGCCAATATTCGCTTCGTCCAAAGGCGCATCCAACTCGTCCAATAAACAAAACGGACTGGGTTTAACCATATAGATAGCAAATAGCAGAGCTACGGCCGTCATCGTCTTCTGACCACCAGAAAGCAGCGTAATGGACTTTAACCGTGTCCCCGGAGGTTGAGCTACGATCTCAATTCCTGATTCCAACGGATCCTCGGCATCCTGAAGCGTAAGATCGGCCTTTCCTCCACCGAAAAGCTTATCGAAGGTGAAGATAAAGTTATCACGCACCTGGCTGAACGTTTCCTTAAACTGGGCCAGCGACGTCTGGTTGATATCGTTGATAGCCTCCAACAACTGCTCCTTCGAGTTCCAAAGGTCTTCACTCTGAGTCTTCAAGAAGTCATGGCGTTCGCGCAACTCAGCATACTCTTCAATGGCAACCAAATTAACCGGCCCCATAGAATGCAGTTTTTTTCGGAGCGCCTGAACCTCATTCTTGATTGGTTCCCATTCCGGTTCTTCAACTGCTTCAAGATCCTCTTCCGTGGGCTCCATGACTTGTGGCACATCTTCGGGATTCGGCGCTTCCGCATCCTCGTCTTCAAGGTCCAACGCAAGCTTTTCAACCAACTTTTGATTCGCTACAAAATATTCACGACGCCAATCGATCTCAGCCAATTCGACATCATATTCGCGCATGATCTCCTCTGAGAGATAGCGCATCTGAGACCTCTTTTCAGCAAGGAAAATTGCTTCTTTATTAAGGGAGGCTTCAAAGGACTGCAGTTCTTTACGATCCTCAGCCAAACTGGTCTCCTTTTGTGAAATTTCCTTCTCCTGCGCCATCAACTGTTCACGCAAGACATTGGAAGCAGCCTGAGCAGACTCCAACTCTATCGAGAGTTCACTGGCTAACACTTTCTGCGATTCTACTTGCGCAACCAGTTGCTCTTTTTGTTGAGAGAGCGCGGCCTTTTCCTCGCTGCGTTGAAGCCGTATACTCTCAATCTCTACGAGTTGCTCCTTCATTTCCAGGAGGCTCCGCTCAAGACTTTCAAGCTGTTGTTTTTTTGCAGCCAACTCGACACGAACCTCAGACAATGCTTCCCGCTTTTGCTCACGCTCATCACGCAATCCTCGAAGCTGTTCTTCCAGTCCATCCACTCCCGAACGTTTACCTTCTATCGACTCTTGAGCATCTTCCAATCGTTCTCTGGCGACACTCAACTTCTCAGCAGATTGGATTCGATTACCCTCCAACTCACGAATGTGCTTATCGAGCAGGGCCAACCGCTCTTGGCTTTTTCCAAGGGCAGACTCTGCAGCCCGTTTCTCAGAATGAAGTACGGACTCTTCTCGGTGAATCTCCTGCAGTCGTGACTTCAGTAACTCAACCACCTCTTTGACTTGATCCAATCGTTCATCGATTTCACGAGCTTCCTTGCGTTTGGCTTCCAGAGAGGTTTCATGCTCACCGATTTTCGTTTTCAAGTCACGAATCTGGTTACCCCGTTCGAGAATACTATCCGGTTCATTCTTGCTATGACCGCCAATAAACCAACCCCGTCGATCTACGAGATCTCCTGACCGAGAAGAAACTCTCGAAAAAGCGAATGAAGGGTTTGCTTTCCAGAATTCTAAAAAAACGTTGAGATCGTCGCAGATATAACACCCAGCCAGGATGCGCTCCAATGCCTGGGAAGTGCGGAACTCCTCAGAATTTACAACCGACTCCGCTCGCACGAGGAATTCCGGTACGTCTTTGACATCACCCACATGGAGCGGCTCGACCGGAAACTGCAGACAGGCCTTGCCGAGTTTTCGTATCTCCAGCTGCTTCACGACCGTTTGAGCAATCTCTGGGGAATCAACCAAAAGGGCATCCAAGGACGCTCCGAGCAATGATTCAACGGCTCTTGTATTCTCAGAAGACACTTCAATACTTTTGGCCAGCAGGCTAAACTCCCGAGTGTCCACAACGGCATCGATACGCCCTTGAAGAAGCGCTTTTGCTCCTTCACTGAATCCTTCAAATTTTTTATTCAGATCGTTTAGCACATTGAGGTGCGCAGCCATTCTGGCCAACTGACGATCCATATCCTGAATTTCGACCTGCAAATTTCTAAACTGACCGAGTAAGGAGTCAGCAGACTTCGATTCAGTCTCTAGCTGGCCAACCACTTCCACTTTTTCAGACTCGGAGTTCACCATGCGGGTGCCAATGTTCTGTAACATTTCCTCGGATACAGTCGCTTCACCCTGAAGGCGCGCAATATCCTCATTCAAGGAAGACTGTTTGACCTCGTCTGTCTTAAGCGCCACCTCTAGGTGGGAAACTTCAGTCCGGAGCCTGGTTATAACAATCTCACTTTCATGGATAAGCCTCCGTTCATTCTGTAAACTCGCTTCAGCAGAAGCGATACGGGTCTGAACTTCACTCAGCTCTTCAGTTCGGGTTTGATTAATCTCATCGGAATTACCAACCAGATCCATCTGCTGTTGACGAACTTCCACATCCTCCTGCGAGCGGTTCATCACCTCATCATGTCGGCGGGCCAAATTTTCGATCTCATGGTCGATCTGCTCTAGCCGACTCGCCACATCCTCGATGCGGGATTGCGCAAATTTGGATTGGTTTTCAGCCTGATCTTTCCTCGAACGAAGGTCGAAAATTCCTTGCTGCGACGCTTCCAATTCGCTGTACAGCTGCGTGCGTGACTCACGCTGTGCATCAAGCGCACTTTCCTTTGAACTTACCGACTGCTTGAGAACTTCTACTTTACCGGTGAAGTCTTTGCTCTGCTGACTTGCTGAATTGAGACTGTTTCGGATCCCCAGAAACTGATGACTGCTAAACGCGAGATCCAGGTGCTTGAGACGATGCGAAATGCGTTTGTAACGCAGTGCCTTACTGGCTTGCCGTCGAAGGGAGCCGATCTGTCTGGAAACCTCCTCAATCACATCCGTGACGCGGGCAAGGTTGGCATCGACGTGTGAGAGTTTGTTCAGCGCTTCTTTCCGCTGTGCCTTGTAACGGGTTATACCAGCAGCCTCTTCGAAAATGATACGGCGCTCAGATGGGTTGGAGGAAAGGATCTGATCGATCTGACCCTGCACCATAAATGAATATGAAACCTGCCCGACTCCAGTATCCATGAACAGTTTGCCGATATCTTTCAGTCGGCAAGACTTTCCATTGATATAGTAATTACTGCCACCATCCCGCACGACACTACGCTTGATCTCTACCTCATGGAAACCTTCCCCCAATTGTGCCTCACATTCGGAAAAAATTAAACTCACCTCGCAAAGAGAGTGCGGTTTGCGCTTGTCCGTACCTTCGAAAATCACGTCCTGCATCTTACCGCCGCGCAACGCCTTAGCACTTTGCTCACCAAGAACCCACCGGATGCAGTCGGCAATATTACTCTTGCCGCAGCCATTCGGGCCAACGATAGCGGTTACTCCAGGTTCAAGCGATAATTGGGTAAAATCGGCGAAACTCTTGAAGCCGTTTATTCTGACTTCCTTCAGGTACATGGATAAAAAAGAGGGGAAGATTTGTAAGGGGTCAGCGTTTCAGCAACCCTTAATTTCAGGAAATCACGGACCTTTGCATTTACCTCCCCAAGACCTTGTTGAAGAAGTAAAACCCCAAAGCTTGGAATATCAGATTGGGTATCCAAATCAACAAATCCGGACGCAAGCTCGGATTTTTCTCTAGCCAGCCAATGATAATAATCCCCAAATAATAAACCAACGCCAATCCCAAGGCTAACATGAAATTGGCGTAACTTTCACTCCTACCTACTTTGATCCCCAACGGAATCGCCAGAAATGTGAATGACAAGACCGAGTAAGCCATGGCAAAATTCGTTTGTACCTGAGTCTGAATACGAATGACTTGTTCCCGCTTTTCCTCGGACTCCAATTCTGCATTTGTCAGGGTCTTCGCCCGCTCGTCCAGGAGATCATTAAAATTGAGAGAGGAAATTTTTCGGTTATAGGTCGATCGCCCGAGAAACCGGTCAAGCGGAAGTTTGATGCGGCCTTTCTCAAAATTGCCCGCCATAAGCGGTTTATCCAGACCGTCAGGATCTTTACGGTCCCGGTTCTCAGCGTAGCCATCATAAATCGTGAGAATTAAGGCATCCTGCTCCTTATCAAAGCTAAATTCACCTCGCTTTGCCCTGACAAATTGATGCACGTTGCGGTTCTCATCAAGCTGCCAAATCCAGAAATCCCGAAGATCCGACTCAGTTTCTTCACGAATATAAATCACACGTCCCGGGAAATCCCGGATAAAAGTATTGGCTACGATCAATCTTAAGGGGTCATCACTGATCGTCGTGACCATCTTAGATCGGTAGGCAGCTTTTGAATTGGGTGCAAAGTAGTTGTTGATCATGATTGATCCACACACTCCGAATACCGCAATAGACAGTATGGGAGCGGAGATTCTCCAAAGACTCAATCCCGCACAACGCATAGCCGTTATCTCGTTTTGAGACGACAATTTGCCGAGTGTCAACAAAACCCCAGTCAGCATACCCAGCGGCAAAGCGTAAGACACTACATGGGGAATCATCGTAAGGAGCATTCCAAAGAACTGAAACCAATCGAGATACCCCAGTACCAGGAGGACAACAACATCCTTCACTGCCCGCCCCGTCAACAGGACCAGCGTGAATAGCGAGACCGACATTAGACAGGCCACCAGCACCTTACGGAAAATATATAAATTAAGCGTTTTCACCCGGTCGTGTTTCGATCATTGCGTTAGGAGTCAACCAAACACCAGAGAGCTTCAACTTGACAACGCCAAATAACCGTCATTTCCAAATCACACTTTTTCAAGCAGCATGAAATACCTACCAGAGAAAAAGTTGATCCATGGTGAAACCCTGGAAGAGCTTGAAGCTTATGCCCAGGAATCGGGTCAACCCAAGTTTCGCGCCAAACAGCTCACAGAATGGCTTTATAAGAAACGAGTGAAGAGCTGGGATGAAATGACGAACCTACCCGCTAGCTGGCGGGCTCAACTCGCTGAGAACTACAGCCTCGATGCCGTAAAACCGCTCTTCAAGTCCGAATCGAAAGATATAACGAACAAATTACTCCTGCAGTTGGGCGACAATGCCTACATCGAAACCGTATTAATACGCGCTCCGATGCGCGGTGTAGGTCAGAAGGATTCGCGAATAACCGTATGTATTTCAACCCAAGTGGGTTGTGCCTATGGTTGTAAGTTCTGTGCATCGGGCTTGATGGGCTGGAAACGGGATCTACTGGTAGGAGAAATTGTGGCCCAACTATTGCAAGTTTGCCACTTGGAAGATGACCGCACTCCTCGCGCAAAGCCTGAGATTCCATCCTTCGACAACATCGTCGTCATGGGCATGGGCGAACCCTTGGCAAATTATGACAACCTCATGAAGGCAATCCGTATCCTGAATGCCGACTGGGGACTAAAATTCGGGGCACGAAGAATTACGGTTTCGACTTCCGGACTCGTACCGCAGATTCAGGCGCTTTCAGAGGAAGACATTCAGTTTCGTCTGGCGATCAGTCTGCATGGAGCCACTAACAAGGTTCGCGCCAAGATCATGCCCATCAATCGTAAATACCCACTCGAAGAACTAATTCCTGCAGCCAAAGCGTTTGCCCTCAAGCATGGGCGCATGCTGACACTGGAGTATATTCTCATAGAGGATATCAACGATTCATTGGAAGAAGCCCACGCCCTCACTTCTATTGCCAAACAGCTTCATGCCCATGTAAACCTCATCCCTTATAATAAAGTCGAAGGATTAGCGTGGAAAAGGCCCAATGTCAGAAGACAGGACACCTTTGCCAGTGTGTTGAAAATGGCAGAGATCTCCCATACCATCAGACGCGAAAAAGGACACGATATTGATGCCGCATGCGGGCAGTTAAGGCTTAAGGAAGAAGTTCCAGATAAGCTGGATGGGGTCCGTCTCGAGTTCTAAATCTCCCAGAAAACGAACTTTACATATCATCATATCATGATATGTTGATATTTTATATGAAGAGCCAGTCTATCTCCTCGCTTTTAAAAACCGGCAAACCGATAAAGTCTCTGGAATTTTTTCCTCCTAAAACAGAGGAAGACACCCGGCGCCTTTTCCTGGCCGCCTCCAGGCTCCAGGAGTTTGCGCCCGACTTCGTGTCGGTCACCTATGGTGCGGGCGGTTCCACCAGACAGCTCACCCAAGAGATCACAGCCAGACTCCAAAATGAACTAGGATGGCTTATGATGCCCCACCTAACCTGCGTAGGTTCAACCAAAGATGAGCTAGGGCAGATTGTACAATCGTTTTATGAAGAGGGCTTTAGGAATATTATGACACTTCGCGGAGATCCTCCGAAAGGGCAGAATACATTCATCGCTACCAAAGATGGATTTCGCTATGCCAGTGATCTTGTCGGTTTCATCCGCACTCATTTTCCTGATATCTGCATGGGGATTGCTGGGTATCCAGAAAAACATCCGGAAGCACCGTCTCTCGAAGAGGATCTGAAGAACTTGAGACACAAAGTAGATCAAGGTGGCGATTTTATTACCACTCAACTGTTTTACGATAATCGCCTATACTTTGAATACGTCGAAAAGCTACGAGTCCTGGGGATTGATAAACCCGTTCTTCCCGGAATTTTGCCCGTTCTGAATGTCGCGCAAGTTCAGCGATTTGGGATAAAGCTCCCCAACCTTTTGGGTGAAAGACTCGCAAAGGCTGGTGAGGATAAGGCTGCCCAGCAAAAGGTCGGCGTTGAGTGGGCCGTAGAGCAGGTCGCCGAGCTACTCGAGAACGGAGCCCCTGGCGTACACCTCTACATTATGAATATGAGCAAATCTGCTCTGGCGATTCTTCAAGGCCTCAAATCAAAGGGCCACTTCCTGGACTAAGGTCTCAGAATCATCCTCCAGCCAAAACCACCTGAAAACCTGCGTCTTCGAGGATACTCCTCACTGCATCGCGATTGTCACCCTGCACCTCCAAGGTGCCCCCTTTGAGCGTACCTCCCACACCACAGGAGCTTTTCATTTTCTTCAAAAGCTGTTCCCGCTCTCTGAGTTCGATGTTTTGCATGCCATATACGACGGTTACTGTTTTACCACCTCGTCCTGACTTTTCGCGCTTGATATCCAGACGCCCACGAGACTTTTTCCTCGGTGGAGGACTAGCCGGTACTTCAGCTTCTTTCAATGGGGCTTCTCTTAGACCCCCTAGGTTTAGAGCTGCAAAAGGATTGTTATCAAGTTCGTCGCCACCGTGAGTGGACAAGCGTTCTTTTTTCTTACTCATGACACCAGATTTAGAATTCCAGCCACTAGCTTTCAATGAAAGCGAGGGCCTTCTGGTAACTCCGGTTATCCAAATAATGCTTCAAATGCCCCTTAATCTCGCTATTCCGCTCCTTTTTCAAACTGTCGAGCGCCAAGGTAGCGTTAAGAACTCCTTCTGAGTCGCCGTCAGCAGACGCGCTTAAAAGAGCTCTAATATGCCCTGCAATTTCTTCTTCGATCATTATCTCTAATTATCTGGCGTGTGTATTAATAAATTGAATCTTATATCACATTAATCTGATCTGGCGAGCTTGCAGGGTCAAACTCGATTACATACCTTTCGACCCTTTTATCTTTGAAACTACCTAAATGAAGAATCCCACGTTTGCTACCCAGTGGAATGCTGAGCTCATCGACCAATATTACGAAGCCTGGTTATCCGACCCAGCTTCAGTAGATTCTCACTGGCAAGCCTTCTTCGAAGGTTTCGAACTAGGCGAATCGAAAGAAACCCCACACATTTCCTCCGATGGAGGCCTCAACTGGCTCGAAAAGGCTAAAAAACAAACACGGGTCGACAGTCTGATTTATGCCTACCGATCACTCGGGCACACGTTAGCCAAGATCGACCCTTTAGGGCAATTGAATCTGGAACAGCCACGCTTGGAGCTATCGAACTTCGACCTTTCAGAAGAAGATCTGGAAGACACCTTTCAGACCGGCCACTTGCTGCAACAACAATCGATGAAGCTCAGGGATATCATCGAATTGCTCAAAACGATCTATTGCGGCTCGGTTGGCGTTGAATACGTCCATATTCAAGAAACAGAAGTTCGACGCTGGATTCAAAACCGTATCGAGCCATCCCAAAATAAACCTGATTTTTCAGACGATAAGAAAGTACGAATCCTGACCAAAGTTCTTGAAGCAGAGACTTTTGAACGTTTTCTCCACACCCGCTATCTTGGCCAAAAACGGTTTTCGCTCGAAGGAGCAGAGACCCTTATCGCAGGTCTTGATGGGATCGTTCAACACTCCCCCACGGTCGGAGTGGAAGAAATCCTGATCGGCATGGCTCACCGAGGCCGCCTCAACGTATTGGCAAATATATTACGTAAGTCCTACGAATTCATATTCCAGGAATTTGCAGACAACTATATCCCGAATACAGCCTTCGGCGATGGAGACGTTAAGTATCATTTGGGCTTTCACTCGATGGTCACTACCAACGCTGGTCCTCAAATAGAAATGCAGATCGCGGCAAACCCCAGTCATCTTGAAGCGGTCAATCCCGTCGTTCAAGGCAAAGCCCGAGCCCGACAAAGAATACGGGGCGACATCGAACGGAAAAAAGTGCTACCCATCTTAATCCATGGGGACGCAGCATTCGCCGGACAAGGGGTCGTCGCTGAGACTCTTAATTTCTCTCAACTACAGGGTTACCGGACTGGCGGCACGATTCACATCATCGTGAACAACCAAATCGGATTCACGACTCTTCCGCACGACGCACGATCCAGCAAATACGCTACGGACGTAGCAAAGATGATCGAGGCTCCCATCTTTCACGTAAATGGCGACGATCCAGCCTCGGTGGTAATGATCGTAGAACTCGCTCTTGAATTTCGTCAAATTTTCCAACGGGACGTAGTGATCGATATGTATTGTTATCGCAAACACGGTCACAACGAAACTGACGAGCCAGCATTTACTCAACCGACGCTTTACAAGGAAATCCGAACACATGAAAGCATTTCCCAAATAATGAGCAATGAGCTCATTGCAGAAGGAAGCTTGACTAAAGAGCTTGCGGGACAGATCGAGAATAAGTTTCAGGAAACCCTGGAAGCCGCATTCAAAAGCGTTAAACAGAGACGGGAACAGTCAGATAACAATCCCGATACCGCGATACAACTAACGGCACTGAAAGCAGAGCGAAAGCGCCTAAAAGAACTGGGGACTTATTATTCTTTTGATCCCACTCCCACCAACGTCAGCAAGGAGTTACTTGAGAAAGTCGTAAACGGCCTCACAACGGTACTTGATACTTTCAAAGTTAATCCGAAGATCAAGCGCCTGATTGACGGTCGTAGAAAAGCGTGGACGGACAATCTCGATATCGATTGGGCCTACGCCGAATCGCTGGCCTTCGGGACTCTACTTGTTGAAAATACACCGGTCCGATTGAGCGGACAGGACTCACGACGCGGAACCTTTAGTCAGCGGCACTCGGTTTTCTATGACATGGAGAATCGGGATCGATATATTCCCCTTAAAAACGTTGATGAACACCAGGCCCAGTTCTGCGTTTACAACTCGACTCTTTCGGAAGCTGCCATTCTAGGTTTCGACTATGGCTACTCACTCGACTATCCCCAGATGCTCTGTCTTTGGGAAGCCCAGTTCGGAGATTTCGTAAACGGCGCTCAAGTAATTATCGACCAATTCATCACCGCCAGTGAAACCAAATGGCAACGCGTCTCGGGTATCGTAATGCTCCTCCCTCACGGTTATGAAGGTCAGGGCCCGGAACACTCATCCGCGAGATTGGAACGATTCCTTCAAGCCGGAGCTGAAAACAATATCCAGGTCTGCAACCTATCGACTCCGGCACAGTACTTCCACGTCCTTCGAAGACAAATGCGTCGGGATTTTAGAAAACCGCTGGTGATAATGGCCCCCAAGAGCATGCTGAGAAACAAAGACGCCGTATCCAAATTCGCCGATCTTCAGGAGTCTGTATTTGAAGAAATACTCGATGATGCGTATGCACCTGAAAAGCCAAACCGCATCATACTCTGTTCCGGAAAAGTTTACTGGGATCTCTATAACTACAGGAAGGATAACGACATCAAAGACACCGTGATCCTGAGGGTCGAACAATTGTATCCATTCTACAAAGACAGAGTCGTGGAACTTGCACAAAAATACAGCAGCGCAGACAATATTGTCTGGTGTCAGGAGGAACCACAAAACATGGGAGCCTGGTCTGTGATGTCACCGAGACTCGAATCGATCTTCGGTAAGAAACTCGAATATGCTGGGCGAAGTTATAGCGCCAGTACCGCAGTCGGGTCACTCACGCTTCACAATTTTGAACAAAGCGAGCTTTTGGAGAATGCTTTTACCCTTTAATCAAGAAACAATTTATTATGGCAACTGAAGTAAAAGTTCCACCCGTAGGTGAATCCATCAGCAGCGGAATTCTCGCTGTCTGGCACGTTAAAGATGGCGATCAGGTAACACAGGATCAGGTCTTATTTGAGTTGGAGACCGATAAGATCACGTCCGAGGGCCTGGCAGAAGTAGCCGGGAGAATTTCGCTAAAGGTAGCAGAAGGTGACGATGTTGATATCGGCCAAGTCGTAGCAACTATTGACGAGTCAGCCTCAGGGGAACCTGACTCCAACCCTACCGACGAACCGAAAGACGAAGAACCAGCTTCGGAAGAAAAGCCCGCTGAGACGAAGATACAGTCTCCGGCGGTTAGAAGAGTGGCAGCAGAAACCGGGATTGATCCTGACGAGGTTGATGGAACCGGCAAAGCTGGCCGCGTAACCAAGGGCGACATGCTGAAGGCTCAGGAAAATTCAACCCCCGCAGTTCCGCCTCCAATTCCAGCCACCCCTGAAAAACCGAAAAAAACCGAGGGCAGAACAAGCCGAAAAAAAATGAGTGGCTTACGGCGGAAGATTGCAGACCGATTGGTTCAAGCACAGCAAGAAGCCGCTATACTGACTACTTTTAATGAAGTCGATATGACTGCGGTCATGAATCTCCGGAAACAACATCAGGAGAAATTTGTAGCGAAATATGGTCACAAACTGGGTTTCATGTCCTTCTTCGTTAAGGCCGTCGTTCAAGCCCTCAAAGATGTTCCGGGCATCAATGCCCAAATCGATGGCAGCGAGATCGTATCCAATCACTTCTACGATATCGGAATCGCAGTAGGAACTGAAAAGGGCCTTGTCGTTCCTGTCGTAAGGGATTGCGACACAAAGTCATTCGCAAACATAGAAGGTGATATACTGGCTTATGCCGGAAAAGCCCGAGACGGCAGTCTCTCGATTGAAGACCTGCAAGGCGGCGTCTTTACGATCACGAACGGCGGCATCTATGGATCCATGCTATCGACTCCCATACTGAACCCACCGCAAAGTGGTATCTTGGGGATGCATTCTATTCAAGAAAGACCAATGGCAGTCAATGGAGAGGTGGTTATAAGACCCATGATGTACCTCGCTCTCTCGTATGATCATAGAATTGTGGACGGAAAAGAAGCCGTAACATTTCTCGTGAAAGTCAAGAACGCCATTGAAGATCCCACTCATCTTCTTTTCGAAATCTAGCTATGAGGGAAAACTCTTTTGATGTCGTAGTAATCGGCTCCGGACCCGGAGGTTATGTAGCAGCGATCAGGGCTTCGCAGTTGGGCCTCAAGACCGCGTTGGTTGAAAAAGGAAACCTCGGGGGGACCTGCCTCAACGTGGGTTGTATCCCAAGCAAAGCCCTCCTCCACTCTACCGAGATGCTCCATTTCGCCGAGAAAAAAGCGAAGAAACATGGAATCAAAATAGAAGGGCTTTCGTTCGACTTACAGACAATGATGAGTCGTAAAACGACCGTCGTAGACACGTTAAAGAACGGAGTCCAAATGCTCGTCACCAAGAAAGGTGGAACCATATTCCATGGATTGGGCGTAATTGAGAATGCGAATACGGTAACTGTAAAACAGGACGGAGGGGACACAACGCTCACCACCAAAAACATTATTATCGCTACCGGATCTTCACCGATTGAGCTCCCATTCCTGCCCTACGATGGAGAGAAAGTAGTCTCCAGCGACCAAGCGATCGCCTTCGATTCCGTTCCTGAAGAACTTGCCGTTATTGGCGCAAGTGCCATCGGACTGGAACTGGGATCCGTTTGGGCGCGTTTAGGCTCAAAAGTTACTATCATCGAATACTTGCCCAAGATTGCTCCCACTTACGATGACGACATCAGCAAGTTGGCTGAGCGTATTTTCAAGCGCCAAGGACTTAGCTTTCATACTGCAACCAAGGTAACTGGCGCGGATACCACTGGGAGCAAGGTGGTTCTAAACGCTGAGAAAAACGGCAAAGAGATTACGATCGCAGCAGACAAAGTACTCGTAGCGGTCGGCCGAAAAGCCAACTCGGAAGGCACGGGCCTCGAATTCGTCGGTATAAAACTGGATGAAAGAGGTCGTATTCCCATCAACGAACATTTTAAAACGTCTACTCCAGGCATTTACGCCATAGGTGATGTGGTCGCCGGCCCCATGCTCGCCCACAAAGCCGAGGAAGAAGGGGTTGCTGTTGCCGAAATCATCGCGGGCAAGGCTGGCCACGTGAATTACGACGTAATACCAGGTGTCATTTACACCGCCCCAGAAATTGCGTCTGTAGGGATCAGCGAACAGCAAGCCAAGGAACAAGGTTTAGAAGTGAATACCGGGAGCTTTAATCTCTCCGCTAACGGAAGAGCCATCGCATCCGACGTGACCGAAGGAATGGTGAAAGTCATTGCAGACGCGAAAACCGACCGCCTTCTGGGAGTCCAAATCTTAGCCCATGGAGCCTCTGAACTAATCGCCGCTGCGGTTACCCATATGGAATACGGAGGAAGCTCCGAAGACCTGGCCCGGACCATCCATGCGCATCCGACAATATCAGAATCCATCAAAGAGGCGGCACTCGCTGCTGACGGACGCGTCATTCATAGTATCTAGGGATTACAGTCCGTCTCCAAGCTCCTGATCTCAACAAGTTGTGTTGAACGATCGTCGGTCAAAATCGTCTTAATAATATCTCTAAATAGGGGACGTATGCGGACAATAAATCTGGATTCACGCCATCTAGCCATTCAGGCTTAAAAACAAATAGCGGTTTTTCTTTTCATACCTACTTTATGCCTATACCGAATTCGCTTAGCATTGTAATTCCTGTCTATAACGAACATGAAAACCTACCGACATTGGCCAGTCGGTTGATTGCAGCGATGGATAAAATCGGGTTTCAAAACTGGGAAGTGATACTGGTAAATGACGGTTCAAGCGATGGTAGCGAAGAAAGAATACGGCAGATGGAAATTGAAGATTCCAGATTCAAAGGGGTGCACTTTGCTCATAACTCTGGTCAATCATCGGCAATCGATGCCGGATTCAAACACGCTCAATACCCTTTGGTTGGAACACTGGACGCGGACTTGCAAAATGATCCATTCGATTTCGAGATCCTCCTTAATCAAATGAAAGAAGGAATCGGCGTCGTATGTGGAATACGAGTAAATCGGCACGATACAAAGAGTAAGAAATTTGCATCGAAGATCGCTAATTGGTTTCGCAATCTTATGACTCATGAATCGATAACAGATACGGGCTGTTCATTGAAAATCTACCGAAAAGAAGCGCTGGAAAAGATCAAATTGTTCGATGGAATGCACCGCTTCCTTCCCACTCTCATCAAAATGGAAGGATTTAAGGCCGTGGAAGTTCCCGTCGGCCATCACCCTCGATTCGCTGGGGTCTCGAAATACTCCACCTTCAAGCGAGGATGGACAGCATTCTTTGACCTTTTGGCAGTCCGTTGGATGCAAAAACGAAGATTGTCCTATCAACTTAAATCAGAATCCAAACTCGAACGTGAATCTAATGGTGACTCTGGTGGCATTACCGAAACTCGCAGCCACTAACCGTTGGAGATTCTCTGGATTCCAAGGCCAGTTTTTTTCCCAAGGTAAACCGGAAAACAGCCAAACCATACACGAAACCCAATGACCGTTCGAGCTAGGAGGATAAACGATGTTTGATCTAATATCGCGCTACAGACTGTGGCTTATATTGGCTGGAGGCTTCATACTCTTTATTTACGGTCTGGGGAGTTATGACCTGATTGCACCCGATGAGCCCAGGTTTGCCTTGGTCGCAAGGGAGATGATCGAAAGCGGCAACTTTTTGTTTCCTCACCGGAATGAAAGAGCATACCCCGATAAACCACCGCTGTTCTTTTGGTCCATTGCTGTTTCCTCGATATTCACTGGTGGAATAAATGCCTGGAGCGCCCGCCTTCCTTCTGCCATCGCTGCTCTCGGCTGCCTGTTCCTGATAGCTCGCTGGGGAAGCGACTCAAAGTGGACCAGTCGCCTGGGAATCAGCATCATGGTAATCCTTGCCAGCTGTCTCCAGTTCATCCAACAGGCACACAATGCGCAAATTGACATGCTGCTGTGCGTGCTTGTGATTGGGGCCTGCTTACTAGGTTATAAACGACTACAAGGAGAGAAGGTATCTCAATTCGGCATCGGCCTACTTTTAGGGCTGGCGATTTTGGCCAAGGGCCCGGTGGGCTACATCGTTCCCGCCGGAACTTGGGCTGTCTATTGTCTTTTCAGCGGGAAAAATTCCTGGAAACACTACCCTGTCGCGGCACTTTTTTGGGGACTCCTGCCACCATTGCTTTGGATAACCGGACTCACCATTCAAGTATGGCAACAAGGAGCGTGGGATTACTGGAATAATCTACTATTCAAACAAACCGTTGTCCGATACGCCAATCCATGGCACCATCACAAACTCTTCTACTACTTTCTAACGACCCAACTCTCGGCATTTTTTCCTTGGATACTTTTTCTTCTCTTTGCTGTGCCATGGAAAAAGTCTCAACGGCTTGCGCTAAATTCGAAGCAGCGATTCGCCTGGGCAGCTTATCTTTTTATACTCGTATTTTTCTCTTTAAGTACCGGAAAACGAAACCTCTACATCCTCGCATTGTACCCTTTCGCCGCGTTTTTGGTAGCCGATTACCTAAACAGACTCGAACAGCCGAAAACCAGTCTAAGAATCGTTTGCGGATTTTCAGGAGCCATCTTCGTAATAATCGCTTTGGCACTGGCTGCGGTTAGCTTGGGATTCGTCGATTTAAAGGAACTCCAAACAATTGATAAACCGCTACCTATCTCAGGTATTCTCATCTGCGTTGCCTTTATGATTGCAGGAGGAGTCCTCGCAATCCGAACCGCATTTCGCTGGAAATCCGGACACATTCCTGCCGGATTCGCGATTTCGATCTTCTCTTTATCGTTACTGATGTACGTGGTGTTTTCTCCATGGCACAACGAAAGAAGGAGCTCACGAGCATTTAGCGAACAAGTCACTGAAATCATCAATAGCCCCCATCACCAAGTCGTGTTGGGGATGGTTGATTTCAGGTCAGCATTCAGACTCTATGGAAGCCAAAAAATCGAAGAACTGGCAACCCTCGCACCCACCGAGGTAGATCCGAAATTATTAGGCCTCCCGAACCCAATCGAATTCTGGAAGGCACACCCGGAAGGACTCATCATCATTAGGTTTAAGCATCTCGAGGAGTTTGCTGAAGCAGAAATCGGTTTTCCAAAATACGATGTGCTAATTGATCAATTGATCTCTGACGAGCGCTTCTTGTTGCTCAAGCAACAACTCGACACCAACGGTTAAGAAGGCGCCTGAGCGTAAAGCTTAGCCCTCGTATCGCTTGAACGCCAAGGTACCGTTGTGACCACCGAACCCGAGGTTATTGCTGATCGCTACTCTCACATCCGCTTTCACTTTGGTGTGAGGCGTATAATTTAGATCACACTCAGGATCCTGATCATCCAAGTTAATAGTCGGCGGAACTTCTCCCGTACGTATCGCGTTGATACATGTAATCGCTTCAATCCCCCCCGCTGCTCCAAGCAGGTGACCAGTCATAGACTTCGTGGAACTTATAATTACATTCCGCGCGTGCTCTTCACCTAAAGAAAGCTTAATGGACTGAGTTTCGATTTTGTCGTTAAACGGAGTCGACGTACCATGCGCATTCACATAGTCAACTTCCCCCGGCTGTATACCACCATCTTTCAAAGCATACTTGATCGCGTGCGCCAGTCCTTCACCGGACAACTCAGGAGCCGTAATATGGTAGGCATCACATGTCGCACCGTATCCAGAGATTTCACACAGAATGTTGGCTCCTCGATTCAATGCGTGCTCCAAAGATTCCAATACGATCACACCAGCACCTTCGCCCATTACGAAACCGTCCCGTCCCGAGTTAAAGGGCTGGCTGGCTTTCTCTGGCACGTCATTGCGAGTACTCATAGCCTTCATCTGGCAGAATCCCGCATAAGCAAGCGGCGTGATGCTAGCTTCACTTCCACCGGCAATCATAACATCTGCGTCGCCGTAGCGGATATGCCTTAGCGCTTCACCTATCGAATTCGTGCCCGTGGTGCAGGCACTGACAATCCCAAAATTTGGACCCTTCGCACCGAGTTCGATCGCAACCCGACCACATCCCATGTTTGCAATCAACATGGGTATCATGAACGGAGAAACCCGCCGGGGACCTCTTTCAAATAAAGTAAACGACTGGTTTTCGATGGTATTCATACCACCAATGCCAGACCCAACGAAGACGCCCACTCTGTAGGGATCTTCCTTACTCATATCCAGACCAGAATTTTTGAAAGCCTCAACAGCGGCAAAGACAGAAAACTGCGTGTAACGGTCGTTGCGACGAGCTTCCTTGATATCCATTACCCGCGTGGGGTCCCAATCTGGAATTTCTGCTCCTATCTTACAGGGGTACTCAGTAGAATCGAACATCGTAATCTTCGAAATACCACTGACTCCGTTCAACAGATTGTTGTGGAACGTATCGGGATCATCCCCTAAGGAGGTGATCAAACCCATACCGGTTACAACAACTCGATTGTCGAATCGGGAGCTAGACATAAGCATTGGGGTGATTACTCAATCACCCAGTCATAAGATTTATTGAGACTTCTCTTTGATGTAAGTTACTACATCGCCAACAGTCTGGAGCTTTTCAGCGTCAGATTCTGGAATTTCACCATCGATCTCATCTTTGAACTCTTCTTCAAATGCCATAATCAACTCAACCGTGTCGAGAGAGTCAGCTCCAAGATCGTCCAAAAAGGATGCTTCAGGAGTAACCTGCTCTTCGTTTACGTTGAGCTGGTTAACGATGATTTCAGTAACGCGTTCTTCAGTGGTTTTATCTGCCATGGTAGGAAGTAGATGTTTTAGAATAGATCAGAGTTTATATCGTCATACCGCCGTCAACAGTAAAAACTTGGCCGGTTATATAATTCGCTTCTTCTGAGGCCAGATAAGTGACCATATTTGCTATGTCTTGGGGACTGCCGAACTTCTTGAGCGGAATATTTGCAAGCACTTGGTCTGCAACATCTCCTTCTTGAAAAGACATCGTCATATCCGTTGCAATGAACCCGGGCGCGACCACGTTGGCCGTGATCGTGCGAGAAGCCAACTCTTTCGCCAAACTCTTAGCCATCGCTATCATACCTGCCTTCGCACTGGCGTAATTGATCTGACCCGCATTGCCTGAAATTCCACTCACGGACGACACATTGATAATACGGCCCCAGCGCTTCTTGGTCATTGGACGAACCAACCCCTTACACCAATAGAAACAGCTACTCAGATTGGTATCGATTACGGCTTGCCAATCATCCTCCGTCATGCGGATCAAGAGTCCATCTCTCGTAATCCCTGCGTTATTAACAAGAATATCCACACCCCCAAATTCCTGAATCAGTTGCTTACAGGCCTCTGCCACGGCGACTTTATCTCCGACGTCAACGGCTAGTGAACTCGCCTTTCCACCCTGAGCCTGAATACTTTCAGCCGCAGCCCCACAACTGGCCGGATTGACACTCACACAAACCACGTGAACGCCTTCCGAGGCCAGGGTCTCTGCAATTGCCCGGCCGATTCCGCGACCAGCTCCGGTAACGACTGCTACACGATCAGTAAATGTCAGGTTCATAGAGACGGAAGTGGGACAGAAATCCAAGAGCCGTTCAAGTGAAAATAAGACATAGAAATTGGCACCTGAACAATGTTCAGTTCGTAATCAATAAACGTCTCGCAGGTAACGTTTTTCCCGTTTCATCTCCTTGAAGTAGCTAATCGCATCTTCGTCGGAAAGACCACCGTACTGCTGCGCTATTGTGTGGAGTGCCGCATCCACGTCTTTGGCCATGCGTTTCGCATCTCCACACACAAAGAAGTGCGCCCCCTCATTGATCCATTCCCACAATGCCTTGCCCGATTCCAGCATCTTGTTTTGTACATACACTTTTTCCTGTTGATCTCGAGACCAGGCAAGATCGAGCTTTTCGAGGTACCCCTCTGCTTTCATGGCATCAAACTCGTCACCGTAGAGGTAATCAGTCGCGTGGTGCTGATCTCCAAAAAACAACCAGTTCTTACCGGTAGCATTTCTGGCGATTCGTTCCTGCAAAAACGCACGAAATGGCGCGATACCTGTTCCGGGACCGACCATGATTATTGGTACAGAATCGTCGGCCGGTAATCCAAAGTGAGATTTCGCAACGAACACTGGTACCGAAGGATCTGCCAGTGCAACGCGATCGGACAGGTAAGTACTACAAACCCCGAACCGTTGCCGCTGGTTGGTCACATATCTCACTACTGCGACCGTCAAGTGAATCTCAGAAGGATACCTTGTCGGGGAAGAAGCGATCGAATACAATCGCGGCATCAACTTCCGCAAACACCCTACCCATTCCTGTGGAGAAAACCGAGCAGATGGAAATGATTCTAATAAATCGATAAACTCACGTTCTGCCAAATAGGCCGCCGTCGATTCTTTATTAACTTCGGCAAGCAGGATCTTCAATGCATCCTTTTCTTCGACTGAATCCACCTTTTCTTCAAACGCCATCAGCGTTTTTCGAGTCGGTGCAGCGATCGACAGCCTCTTGGTCATGGCCTCCCGAAAAGAAATGGGCGTTTCCTCTTTCGGTAGTACCACCGCCTCCTCTCCACTCGCTCCCAAAGCCTCTAGAATCGCTTCTACATCTTCCGAACGATTTGATGGATAGACTCCCAAGGAATCGCCACAGGTGTAGGTAATATCACTTCCTTTTAAATCGACCACAAAGTGGCGGGTGTCTTTTATCGTCCCCTCTTTATTGAGAGGAATATTTTCAGTGATTTTCGCCAGAAAGGGGTTGTTTTTGTTGTATTGAGGATCAACGTCTGCAGCCATAGAATTCGAAGGTTCGATACAATCACAAGATCCTGCACTTCAATTACAACCATCAATTTCAGTTTTTAAAACCATCTGACTCCATGTATTCACCCGTTCCAGAGAGATTACAAAAATTCTTAGCCCAGTCTGGCGTTGGTTCCCGCAGAAAAGCCGAACTGCTGATCGAAGAAGGACGCGTCATTGTAAACGGTAAGGTTGCGACACTCGGAATGAAAGTCGTAGCCGGGAAAGACCATGTTTCGCTTGATGGAAGACGGATGAAAAAACCGGAGATACCCAAGGTAACCCTGCTGGTTAACAAACCGACTGGCTACACCTGCACCCGGTCTGACCGATACGCGAAAAAGACCATCTTTGAACTCCTCCCCAAACACTTTCAATCGGATCCGTCTCTACACTGTGCTGGAAGACTTGACCGAGACAGCCAAGGACTGCTGGTTGTTACCAATGACGGTGATTTGACCTACCAACTCACCCATCCTTCGAACAAGGTCCTCAAGCACTACCGTGTCTTTCTCAACAAGGAGTTTCCTTTTGAAATGGTAAGCCAAATGATCAAAGGCGTCCACGATGATGGTGAACTGCTAAAGGCCGAAGCTGTTTTACCCAATCCTGGAAAACCGAGGGAACTCGAAATCACCCTGAATCATGGCAAAAAGCGAGAAATCCGACGGTTACTCAAACGCTTGGGTTTCGAAGTATTGGAGCTGGAACGTTATATGATCGGTAAGTTGAGGATCCAAGGTTTCCGAAAAGGGTCAGTAAAAAGGCTCACCGAAGCAGAAAAGAGGTTGTTGTTGGCCTGAAGAGGCCTAAGAATCAATTATTGAAACCAAAAACATCATGAATAGATCATTCACTACGAAAGCCCTTCTCATTTCCGTTTTCCTATTTTCGAGCATCGTTGGAGCGTTGGGACAAAGCACCGTCTCTCTTTTTCTCAAACCAGACGCGAGCTCCTATAAGGTAGCAACCCTCCCCTCAAATGATCCTCGTTTGTCAGCCGCTGCCGAGATGCAGTACGGGGCCAATCAGACGAATCTCTGGAAATGGGTTGAACTCAGCCAAACATTTGAAGGTCACGTAAGAAAGAGCTATGTCACAAAGGGACTTACTATCCAAGTGGGCGCACCGGTTTATTTCATCCCTGGCGACGAAGATGCTTTTCTAACCATCTTAGAGGATGCTGCCGACGCGCAAGAAATCCAAGCACAGGGAGATTGCCTGAACATATCCATAATTACCTCGGTACCTGTCTATTTTGAATCCGACACTCCTGCTTCGGCACCCGTCGCTGCTGTATCAGCTCCTGCTGAACCTGTCGCAACTCCCGTAGAAGAGCCTCTGGAAATCGAATCTGCCGTTGTTCAGGATACATTTACTGAAAAAGAACCAGCAGACCTGGTATCGACCAACTCCTACCCCGGAGAGACCATCGACCGAATATTAGAAGGCAAGCTGGTCGCCTACAAAGGGGGATTTCCCAATCCTTTTAAAAAGCCAACCTACCAATGGCAGATTTTGAATCGCGGGAAAAAGCGGATCGCATTCATTGATCCAACCAACCTTATTATCGACCGCCCCATTGAATCCTATGAAGGAAAACAAGTAAGCCTTTCAGGTAGCATATACCGCATCAACAACAACAGAGACTTAGTGATCGTAGCCAACCAGTTGATTATTCAATAAGCCACATGAAGCTAATCGATGGTAAAGGAATCGCCGCGACCATTCTGGAAGAAATCACCGAAGAGGTATCAACATTCGGAGATGAAAAACCGGCAGTCACATTTGTAAGAGTGGGAGAAGATCCCGCATCCGTATCCTATGTAAGAAACAAGGAACGGGCAGCGGCCACAACTGGAATCATCAGCGACTTGAAAGTATTCCCTGAGACGATCACGCAGGATGAACTTATTCAAGAAATCCGATCATTGAATGAAAACCCCTCGGTTCATGGAATTTTAGTACAAGCGCCTCTGCCACCCCATATCGACGAAGGTGTCATATTTCGCACGGTGCTTCCGGAAAAAGATGTAGATGGGTTTCACACCGTCAACATAGGGAAACTCTGTCAGGAAGATCCCAGTGGATCGGTAGCATGCACCCCGGCTGGCGTTATAGAGCTTCTCAAACGCAGTGATATTACTACGGAAGGCAAACATGTGGTGGTTCTTGGAAGAAGTCTAATCGTCGGAAAACCAGTATCCCTTTTATTTTTGCAAAAAGGCGCTTTCGGAAACGCCACTGTAACAGTCTGCCATTCAAAAACTCTAAATATCGCTTCCATCGTCAAACAGGCCGATATCGTGGTCGCTGCAATCGGTCGCGCTCATTTTGTGACAGCAGATATGCTGAAACCCGGAGCCGTGGTCATTGATGTTGGAATAAATCGGATTGAAGACGATACCCGGAAAAGCGGCTATCGATTAGTAGGGGATGTCGATTTCGAAGCAGCTAAAAGCATTGTCTCGGCGATAACCCCCGTTCCTGGTGGAGTGGGTCCCATGACGGTCGCGATGCTTATGAAGAATACTTTGCGAGCTTTCCAGGCTTCGCGCGTGTAACACGCCAAATGCAACAACCTCCCCCATTACCCCAGACGGGCCAAACTATCCGTTTGCGGGTAAGCCCAAGCCCTCCCTGGGTTAGGCTATTGGCTGGAAGCGCGGATGCTATCGTAGCCGGACTTCTTGCATTCGCCATTATCAGGGTTGTTCTTATCCCCTATTTCTATCCAGAGACACAGATTATTATCGAAGAATATGTAGATAATTCGTCCAATAATTTCAGTGAGAATACAGCCCTCGCTAGAACTCTCATGGAAAACGAATCTCTCAAGAACATGGTTGTCGCAAGTCAGACGATCCTCTACTCGGTTTTCTTTTTATACTTTCTTCTTAGTGAATGGCTTCTTAAAGGGAGCTCTCTAGGAAAAATGATATTCAGGATCACGGTTGTCAGAAGGATACCCGGTCAAGCCCTTCCTTTCACAACCATATTTATGAGAGCGTGGCTGAAAACCGTTTTTCTCCTGCTGATCGCCCCCATCCTATGGGTGTCTTTCTTTTGGGTATTTTTTCAAAAGGAAAAGCGTACATTACATGATTTGATTACAGGTACGTGGGTCATCGACTAGGTAATCCCCCCCAGAGTGTAAGTAGACTTTTAAACTTCTGTTTTTGTTAGACAAAAGAATAGTCATAAGGTTTACCCTTAGGCATCCTTTATAAAAACTCTACAACTCCGTGAAGATTAATCCAAAAATACTAGTGGTTGATGACCAACCTATTAACGTAAAGCTTCTTGAAAAAAAACTTATTCGAGAAGGTATGGATGTTTGGACAGCCAGCGACGGCGAAACCTGTCTGGAACTCGTGCGCCAACATTATCCCGACCTCATTCTACTGGATGTAATGATGCCAAATATGGACGGACACGAAGTATGTGAAAGACTGAAGGAGGATGAAGCGACAAGTTCCATTCCGATTATCTTCATTACCGCAAATTCTACCAAAGAAGGGAAGCTCGAAGGATTGAATGTAGGAGCTGTAGACTACATCACCAAGCCAATCGACTTGGATGAGACCATTGCAAGAATCAATACTCAATTGCGATTCCTCGAGGTGAATCGCAAGAATATGGAGTTAACCAAACGTCTGGGCGAAGTCAGGCGAAACGCTGCTATCGGCGCCATTACTCAGGGGATAGCTCATAATGTAAATAATCTTCTGGGAGTTGTGGTAGGTTATCTCGATCTCATTAAGACCGACTTGACGAACGAAGAGCTTGTTCATCGTGGAATCGGAGTTATTGACAAAACAGTAGCGAAAATGACTGCGATTGTTAAACAGTTGAGTCGACTGGCGAGTGAGTCTCATATCGCGGTAGGGGAATTAGTTCTCGACGATCTACTCGAAACAGCAGTTCAACGCTTTAAGGATGAACATGATATCGAATTTCTGGAAGTTAACATGAGTGATCCGGAAATGAAGCTTCAGGCCAACCGAGAAACATTTGAAGACATCCTATCCCGTTTGATGGAAAATGCGTTGGAAAGCTATCACCGGTTTAACTGTGAGGACCCCATTATTCGGGTAGAGACAGATGTCATTATTCGAGACGGTGTTGACATGCTCCGTGTTCAGGTGACCGATCGAGGCAAAGGAGTTCCAGCCCACATCAAAGACAACATTTTTGAACCTTTCGTAACGATCAAAGCGGGTATCGGGTGCGGGATGGGACTAACAGTAGCTCAACACTCGGCTCGATCTCTAAGAGGAGAAATCGAAATAAAGAGTAATCCTGAGGGACAAGGGACTATCTCAACCCTGTATCACCCAGTTCATTCACCTCATGAGTCTCTCGTCTAAAATTGGTTTTTGGGGAACCGGCAACATGGCAAAAGCCATCATGCGGGGACTCATCACCAAAGAGGTATTTCATCCAGAACAAATCTCCTGTATCAGTAAGTCAGGTGAATCCGCCGCAGCCTTCGCCAAAGAGACGGGTGTAAAAGCTTTGGGCAGCCACGAACTGCTCATCAACGAGTGCGACTATCTCGTACTCGCTTTCAAGCCCTACCAGCTTGAAGAAATAGCCATCGAGTTAGGAGACATCCGTGGGAATACCGTGCTATCTATTCTCGCCGGTACAAAACTCGAAAAACTGGTGCGATTCTTACCAAACGCCCGATCCGTCATCAGGACAATGCCCAATACTCCTGGAAGAATTGGGGAAGGAATAACAGCATACTGCTCTGCCTCTCCCCTTCCGCATAGCGAGAGGACGGAGTTGGAAACCATACTGACAAGCTTGGGTGAAGTGGTTGAAATCAACGAAGCACTTATGGACGTTTTTACGGCCGTCGCTGGGAGCGGGCCCGCTTATGTCTTCGAGTTTATTGCTGCCTTGGCAGAAGCGGGTGAACAGGAAGGTCTGCCTCCTGAAATGGCCCTTTCAATAGCGAAACAAACTGTCTTTGGAGCAGCTGCTTTGGCAAAAAAAAACAAAGAACACCCTGACGAACTCAGAAACCAAGTCACCTCAAAGGGTGGAACGACTGCAGCCGGATTGAGCGAGATGACCAACGGACACTTTAGAAAAGTGATTTCGAATACGGTGAAAGCGGCTAAAGATCGCTCCATCGAGATGGGTAGATAAAAAAAGCCCGGCGGACACACCGGGCTTAAAAATTGAATTGGTAAACAGGAGAATTACTCAGTTATCCAAGGCTGGAGTTCTTCAACCGTCCACATGCCTCGGGTTCCCATATCCGCACGTGCTTCGGCTACGACCGCTGGTTCCACAGGACCTGAAGCATTCCCCCACTCCTGGCGAATATAAGTAAGGACATGGGCAATTTGATCATCACTAAGTACGGCACCCAATGGAGCCATGATGGAATTATATTGGTTTCCTTTAACCGTAATTGGACCTTGAAGGCCTCCCAGAACGATACGAGCAAGCAAAGCCGGGTCCTTGGCCACCCATTCAGACTCTGCTAGGGGAGGAAATGCTCCTGGAAGGCCCTGTCCTGTCACTTGATGACAGGCCATGCAGTTCGTTTGATAAATTTTTTGGCCTTCCTTGATCGGATCAAAGGCTACTTCAACGACCTCACCACCCGCACCAGAACTTCCACCCAAGGCTGCCATTTCTTCTATGATGCTATTGGATTCCAAGTAAGTGTCTCTATCGAAACCACCTGAATACCGGACGAGATATAACCCACCCAGGATGACAGAAATGACAATCGCGATATACCCGATCGTTTGTGGAAGTCCCGAGGACTTTTGGTCGTTCAAGGATGCCAATTTGGCATCTTCAAGTGACTCGGAAGGTTTTGGAATGGATTGATCTTCGCTCATTACTTTATCCGTTTCGATTCAGGTAAATCGTAATCCAAATTTAGGCTCTGCAAGTAGGCTACCAAGGCCACTGCATCATCTGACGGCACAACTTCAAATCCTTCTTCAGGAATATCGTTACCTTCCAAGCCAAGTGCGTTAGTAGAATTCCCATCACTCAATTCTCTTTCAGTAAAAAGAAATGAATATGATGGCACATTTGTCACCTTAGAAAGACTTCCAGGATTATAGAGGTGCTTAAAAAACCATTCGGCGTCGCGCCTCGCCCCTACATTTGTAAGGTCTGGTCCCAACCGTTTCGTTCCAAGAACCACGGTATCCTGAAGCACATAATCACGAGCGACCGACTGACGAGATCCCCATTCGCGCTCGAAGTCTCCTCCATAGCCAGGACGACGAACTTGCTGTGTGTGACAAACCGCACATGCAAGAGACCGATACACTTGCTCGCCCCGCGCAGCCAAACCTTCGTGTCCGGTAATAACGACTTCTTCGCCAGCGACTGGCAAAGTGGTCTTGAATTCCATGGAGGGACTTAGTGATTTTGCTCCCCTGACCAAAAGCCCAAACCAAGAAATCGAGATTCCAGCAAAAACAATAAAGATTAAAACGTAAAAGTTCTTCATGATTCAACCCCTCCTGCAGACGTATCATCTGTTCGGGTAAGCTCTTCAACAATCGCCTCACACTCAGGTCTCAGTGTTGCTAATACATTTAGGATCAAACAAAGATGCCCAATCGTCAGGAATATCCACGCCATCGATCTGGAAACCATCCAATAGGAGGTGTGGCGAACGATATCGGCAAACGGAACAGAGGCGTCGTTCATGGCAGCTCCCTGTTGCCAACCACCAATTGCCAGAGGCCCCACCAATAGAATGATCCCGATAAAAGCGATCCAGAAATGTGTGGATATCATAAAATCCATAGCCCACTCACGTCCCAGAAGTTTAGGAAATGCATAGTAGATCAAGGCAAACATTGTCATGCTGAACACGCCATATAAGATAAGAAACCGATGGGCATCCAGAAAGATGGTAAACTGTGTAACTTCAGCGAACCCTCTCAGGGATGCCAGTAATACTCCAACGCCAGATAGGATAAGTGCCAATGACGCAAACCCAACAAACAAGAAAGTTCCGTTATCACAAATTCCAGATCTGTTCTTCCACACCGTTCCAAACAAATTAATGCCAGTGATAGAAAAGAAAATAATCATCAACAACGAAGCAGCGATCCCGGAGGTAATCATCCATGCAGGCAGCGGTCCTCCCACGAGCTTTGCTGCCCCCATCCAGGATCCGGCGAAAACAAGTACGATAAACCCGATCTTTGCTAAGCCATATGCAACAATCTGCTTACCAAGCAACTTAGGTACCAGGTAATACAGTCCAGCCACCGCTATGGAACCGAACCACAACCAAACCAGATTAGACGCTACCCAACTCGCTACTAGAGCCTGCATCACTCCAGGAGCTGGTTTAGTGAACAACATGACTTGAGCAACAATCTGTATCCAGGGGAAAACGAGAAAGGCAGCTAGCAAATACCACTCAGATGCGAACACGTCTGCATTCTTCCGATTCTTGAAAGTCAAGAGACCCCATACACTCACTACAATAGAAGATAGGAGCAGAGGAAGCTTCACGTAGGAAGGAAGTTCGAGAAACTCGAAAGCATTAAGATGCCCCATGAATATACCGACCAAACCGACGGTAAGGGTGATATTCCAAACGGCGGCAGCGATGATCAGGGCGATCGTGTAACGAAGCTTTTCTCCGCTAAGCCTGGAGATCAACCAGAGGCCCATTCCAAATGCGATGTTACAACCGAAGCCGTAGACAAAAGCGGTCGTATAGACGGCCTGAACTCTCCCGACCGTCAGAAACGACCAGCCGTTTAAGAAATCAGGGTTATGCGTTTTCCACGAAGCCAAGTAACCGAAGATGGACGCAATAAAGAGCCACTTAAGCGCTGAGAACAAGTAAACCAATACAGGCGCTTTGGCGGAACTATCGATAGCCGAAGTTCCTGATTGAGTGAGCGATGATTCCATAGAACTCATGTTAATAAATTATTGATTCAGCTCCTGGACGACTAAGTTCTGCGCGACATCGACCGGAATGCGAACCACGCCCTTATCCTGATCAACCCATCCATAGGAAGTGAGGACTTCTTGTTCCTTAGCCCGCAGAGTAGCTGCAGACGGTGGTTTGTTTTCTACAACCGCTTCAATAGGAGCATCGCTGCCACTCAATCCGTAAGCTAAGAGTATCAAAACAGCAAAGATCGCGATCGTCCCAACGACCGCCAGCAACGGTGTGAGAAAAGAAGAGTCGTTCGAGTTTGTAGAATTAGCGGCCATTGTGATGCAGGGATTCTGAAATTCGCGGATCCTTTACCGGTATAACTTGAGCTTTTTTCCAACTCCTCATAAACGACCAGGCACAGATTCCACCGATACCGAGAAAGGCGGCAATGTCCCACGGGGATATTGAGAAGTTATAAGGAACATACATATCGTAGTCCAATCGCTTGGATGGAAGTATGTTGAAATAGAGATCGAGCAAATGAAATGAGAGTACCCAGCAAGAGATGAAGATCATGCGACCCACGTTCACCTTGTTGGCATAAAACAAGAGATAGATAAATGGGAATAAGAAGTATCCAAAAATCAGTCCCATACTCACCCACCACCAGGCACCTTGCTCACGCATGTTATACCAAAAGGTCTCTTCCGGAATATTTGCATTATAGATCAGGAAGTACTGAGAGAAACTTATGTAGGCCCAAAAAACGGTGAAGGCCAGCATGATACAACCGATATCATAAAGATGTCCTCGTTTAAACAACCCGGTAAGTGGTCCATTTTTGTAGACTTGGTAAATGCAAACCAAAGCGGTCACAGCTAAAGCCGCCCTCATACTGGCCGCAAAGAACCACACACCAAACATGGTTGAAAACCAGTGAAATTCGATAGACTTGATCCAGTCAATTGAAGCAAAAGTAAGAGCCAAAGCCGTGAACATAACTCCCCAGGCAGAGTGGAAAACCAGTTTCTTTGTCCAAGCCGGGTTACCGTCGATGTCCTGGGCAATACTAAGTTTACGAAGCTTACCCGCCAGGAATATCCAACCAGCAAAGTAAATCACGTACCGCACCAAAAACGCAGTTGGATTCAACCACCAGGACTTTTTCTGATACAAAACATCATCAGCAACCAAAGTTCCATCCAACCACTTCCACACAAAACCAGCGTCCAGAAAATAACTGATGATTAGAAACGGTACAAAGATAAGAGCCAGCCAAGGAAAAATGGAAATACCATGCTCAACCTGACGCCTCGGGACCGTGGACCAACCGGCACCGAAAATATGGTGAATCATGGTTAACATCAACATACCCAAGCCAATGCTTAGGTAGAAAATAAACATGATCAACAGGCCATAGGCGGGGCGTGCATTATGATCACTCAATCCCATGAATACTCCGACAAGGGTGATCGCGAGGAATACAATTCCCCCGATCAAAAATATCTTCGACCAGTCTTTCTTACTGGAGGTAACTGCTACTGCTGCAGAAGTGGTTACTTCGCTGTTCATAGTCCCAAATCCTTTCTGTTGGCTTGTGGCACATCCGCTATGGTGGCGTTTTGTGAACGCTGAAGCACTCGCATATAGGCAATCACAGCCCACCGGTCTTCAACCGTTAGCTTGTCTTTATAATACCCCATGAGACCCTTGCCATTCGTCAACGTGTTAAAAATTTCACCCTCCGGCATGTCACGAAGGCGGGGATCATGATAACTCGGCGTTGTGATCATCCCACGGTATTTTGTGACACCGTTGCCGTCTCCAATGCCTCCATGGCAAGCGGTGCAATAGATTGAATACAACCGAGCACCGTCCTCAACCAGTTCTTGGGTTACTGTCATCGGAAATCCTTTTGCCCATTCTTCGCCGTTTTTGCCGAAGTGTAGAAATTCATCATCCTTCAAAAATCCCCGAGCAACCGTTCCCACGACCGGAGTACGGTCAGTGCGTCCATCAGCGAAAAATTTGCTGACACTTTGTGGCTTATACTTGGACTGGCGATCCATATCTGGAAAAATCTCCAGCGGTGGTTTGGTAAAAGTCGTTCCACGAAATCCGAGTATGGAAACCACCGCAGCGACGGTTAAAGCAAATGCAAACAGGAAATATCTCATGATCAGTCCTCGAGCTCCTGAATATTAATTCCACCAATTTCTTGAAGGAAACTTCGGGTTTTTTCCGAATCAAACAAAGGATCGGAAGCTTCGATAGTAATACGCAGGGTATCGTCAGTCACTCTAGCAAAGTTCTTGGCCTTCATCGCCGGATGATAGTGGCGTGGCAGTCCGTTCAAAATGAACATACCAGCAATCGTCGAAAGTGCTGCCAAAAGAATGGTCAACTCATACATAACTGGAAACGGAAACACCGGACTGAAAAGCGGTTTACCACCTACTATCAACGGGTAGTCAAAGTAGTTCATATACCATACGATTGAGAGTCCGATACAGAAACCGGTGGTTCCACCGATAAAGGTAAAGAACGGCACTTTGGATCGTTTCAATCCCATTGCGTCGTCCAATCCGTGAACCGGGAAAGGAGTCAGAACATCCCACAACTTAAACCCTTCATCGCGACACTTCTCAGCCGCCTTCATGAGGACCAAGGGATTTTCAAAATCGGCTGCGAGGCCGTATATTTTATTTTCCGCCATACTTAAAATTCCTCCGATTAGTGGTGTCCTCCTTCGTAGTGGTGTGGGTCCGCTTGTGGCGTCACCGCCTTTACCTCGGCAATGGCAATGAGTGGCAAGAAGCGCAGGAAGAGTAGAAACAACGTTGAGAAAACGCCAAACGTTCCAAAGAAAGTAAAGATATCGACTAAAGTAGGAGAATAATACCCCCAACTGGAAGGAAGGAAATCGCGGGCCAGCGAGGTAACCGTTATGACAAAACGTTCAAACCACATGCCCACGTTTACGAAGATGGAAATAATCCAAACTACGTGTGGACGTTCGCGAATCCATTTGAACCAGAACAACTGCGGACAAATCACATTACAGGAGAACATGGTGATGTAAGCCCATGCATAGATTCCAAAAGCCCGGTTGATAAAAGCAAAGATCTCAAAAGGGTTTGCTCCGTATGCAGCGATGAAGAACTCCATCGAGTATGCATACCCCACAATCGTTCCAGTGGCCAAGGTGATCTTACACATGCAATCGATGTGATGCTGAGTGATTAAATCATGCAGTCCGTAGATCGCTCTTAGCGGAAGCATCAAGGTCAGAACCATTCCGAAACCTGAGAAAATAGCACCCGCAACAAAGTAAGGAGGGAAAATAGTCGTATGCCAACCGGGGATCAAAGACACCGCGAAGTCGAAAGATACGATTGTATGCACCGAAAGAACGAGCGGTGTAGAAAGACCCGCCAGTAGCAGGTATGCCATTTCGTAATTACTCCAATTACGATTGGATCCTCTCCAACCCATGGCGAAAATCCCATAGGCAACTTTTCGGAATTTGGACTTCGCACGGTCACGCAGAGTCGCAAGGTCAGGAATAAGTCCGACATACCAGAAAGCAACCGATACGGTAGCATAGGTAGATACCGCAAACACGTCCCACAGGAGCGGACTTCTAAAATTCGGCCAGATAGCATTGGCATTCGGCAGTGGAAACAACCACCAGGCAAACCACACACGACCCACGTGAAATACCGGAAAGATACCCGCACAAGCCACTGCGAAGATCGTCATAGCTTCAGCAGCGCGGTTAATCGTGGTTCGCCAAGGTTGTTTGAGCAGGCAGAGAATCGCCGAAATCAGAGTACCCGCGTGACCGATACCAATCCAGAATACGAAGTTCACAATCGCCCAACCCCAGTTAATAGGATTCGCCAACCCCCAGACACCAACCCCGGTTGACACCAGGTAAGTCAATCCCATGAGGGTGAAAGATGCCAGAAAGAGAGCACACCCGAAAGCGACCCACCACCACGTCGGTGTCTTGTCTTCCACAATACCACATACCTTTTGAGTAATCCAACTGAAGCTGCGATCGTTATCGACCAGCTTCGGCCGGGGCATGTGTGCGGGTTTTACTTCGGCAAGCACTTCGGGAGAAGCCTGTGCTTTTCCGTCTAAAGAGAATTGATCAGAAAATGCCATAATCTCGAAACGCTATAAATTAATGACTGTTGTGCCCGCTATCCTCGGTAGCGTGTGCAGCATCTGCATGTGAATCTCCATGGCCTTCTGCGTGGCCGCTTGCAGCATTATATTCCATGTGGCTAAGCGGATTGTCGTAGTAATCAGGCATGAGTGGATTCGGGTTCCGCAGCTTGGCCAGATAAGTGGTGCGCGGACGGGTGTTGAGGTAAGCCAGCACACCGTAATCACGGTTTGAAGCCTTCAATTTGGAAACTGCAGACTCAGGGTCGAGAATATCTCCGAAGACAATCGCTTCAGCCGGACAGACTTGTTGACAAGCCGTTTTGATCATTCCGTCAGGAACTTTAATATCTCCGGAGTCTCTTGCAGCTACCTTTTGCTCAATCTTGGCTTCTTGAATTCGTTGCGTGCAGTAGGTGCATTTTTCCATAACACCTCGCATACGAACAGAAACATCAGGGTTCTTGGACATCTTCTTAAGCTCATCCATCCCCTTGGGTCCCAATGGTCCCTCATAGTCCCTCCCCATTTCGCGATCATTCCAATCGAAGAAATTAAAGCGACGGACCTTGTACGGACAATTGTTGGCACAGTAACGGGTTCCAACACAGCGGTTGTAAGCCATTACATTTAAACCTTCCTCATCGTGAACCGTCGCGTTCACGGGGCAAACCGATTCACATGGTGCTGTCTCACAATGCTGACAGGTCATCGGCTGGAGTGAAACCTGCGGATTGGTCGGAATATCGTTTGGATGTTGATCCGGTCCAGCTGAATAATAGCGGTCCAAACGAATCCAGTGCATCTCGCGTCCCCGCTTCACTTGTTCGCGGCCCACGACTGGGATGTTGTTCTCAGACTGACAAGCAATCACACAGGCATTACAACCGGTGCAGGTATTGAGATCGATCGACATCCCCCACTGATGAGCCCCCGTAAATTCAGGAGTTACATAGGCAGAATTACCGCGATTCTTTTTCCCATTGACTACCAATTCCTGCAAAGGAACGGTGTCACGGCGATTGCCTCCATTCTCATCGAGACCCAGCACTGGAGGAGAGTGAGACTCCATTCCCATGTGGTCTACGAAATCCGGGTGCTTATTATAAAAATCGAGGTTGGCCTCACGGATGATCGCCCGGCCTTCCATGGACCAGTGCTCTTGCGTGTCGGCCAACTCTTGGATACCGCCAACCGTTTTCACGGTGGCACCCGTCAATGAAGATTGTCCCGCAGAAGTCCGCAAAGCGTAAGCATTGATACCGCTTCCCTCCCCCACGTTTCCTGTGACGGTGCGCCCGTATCCTAGAGAAACGACGATTGTGTTATCAGGGAGTCCTGGCTGAACATGAGCAGGACCTGTCAAAGTTCTTCCATCCACCGTAACTTCGATCAGGTGCCCTTGTTGCTTACCACGCTTGTGAGCATTCGGATTCTTTCGAACCACAGAAACCAGGGTATCACCCGCTACAACGCCCAGTGATTCACCCAATTTTGGACTGACAAGAAACGCGTTATCCCAAGCCAACTTGGTAACGGGATCCGGGCACTCCTGAAGCCAGCCATTGTTATTAAAACGTCCATCATCCAGACTTGGATCAGGAATAAAACGAACCTCCAAATTGGTAGGCGAGGTCTTTGTAAGCTTCACTAGGTCTTGCTCTTCTTCGAACAAAGTTGCAATCGCACCCTGATCGACACTCACTGACGTCGAGCGACTGGCAGTGCCAGCCCAGAAGCCATCATGGAGAAATTTTTCAAAAGCCTTGGCATCTCCGCTGAGAGTCTCAGTGAGAGCATCAAATACGATACTGTAACCTTCTCTTAAGGCACCATTGATAATCGTATCGAGGACTTCGCTTTCTGTTAAACCCTGAAAAAGCGGGAGGATCATCGGCTGAATTGCCAAAACAGTTCCGTCGTAGGCAATAGCATCTCCCCAACTTTCGAGAAAATGGGCCGCATTGATGTGGCAGTCAGATTTCTCAGACGTTTCGTCGAAATACTCACCCAAGCGAATAACCTCACCGACCTTGTCTTGCGTATCAGCCCAGTTCAAGTCAACCGGAGCGTTGTAAACAGGATTTCCGCCAAGCACGACCAAGGTGCTGACCGAACCAGCATCAATTGATGAAGCGAGATCAAATATTGAAGCAGCTGTATTCTCAGGAATTGAGACGTAACTCACAGTCTCTCCCTGAGCCTGTAGCAATTCGTTCATCGCAATCACAAGCGCATGTACGCTTTGAGGCTGATGTGGACCCGCAACCACCAATGAATGGCCGGCGTGCTCCACTAAATCCTTGGCGCATTCCTCAATCCAATGAGGATCCACATCCAAGCCGGCTGCAGAATCCTTAAGTGCTTGAGAGGCTTGCTGCATAGAACCGTTGAGGTCCAGAATAGCAGCGCACATCAAGGATGCCAATGCGGGGATATCTCCTGACGCTATGCGCAACCTGTGGTCCGCCATACCTCCCGTGATTGAGTAATAAGACTCAGCGGCATACAAACGATTCATCGACGCGTGATCGTCTTCCACTTTCCGGGCCTTGGAAAAGTCACGGGTGTAGGCCAAATGGTTCGGGTCACTGTATAAGAAATCCGCTTCCAGCGAAAGAACGCGCTTTGCTTTGGTGAAGTCGTAAACTGCACGAACCTGTTTTCCAGTGACGACCGCAGCAGCCTTATCAGGATTCGATGTGTCGATAGCATCGTACTCAGCCCATATTGCCTTGGGAAATTTCTTCCTGAGTTGTTTCAACTGAGCTGTTCTAGTTACTGAAGGAATTCCCTCCGCAAGAAATGCCAAACCTGCGCCGCCATTTTCCTGAAATTTCTTGGAAATAGCCACCAAGTGATCTGTGCGCTGCGCTTCAGTCAGCGTGCGCCCACTTTCGACGGACTTTTTGGAGCGACCTGGATCATAGAGATCGAGAATGGAAGCTTGTGCATATTGATTGGTGGCACCGTTACTCCCGGCAAACAGACCATTACCCTCTAATTTTGTAGGCCGCCCTCCATTCGTCTCGGCCACCAAAGCAACCGGATCATTCCTGTGCGGCATGGCAGATGCATAATAAAGCGCCTTACCGTGGATCATACCCTCGGGCTGCTTACTGAAAGCCATTACATGCGATTCCGGACGACGACACCCAGTCAGACCGATGCCAGCAAACGCAAACGAAGCAGACATCACTTTCATGAACTGGCGGCGATTTACGCCATCGAATTCAGAAGCGCCTTCGGGAAACTCCCGATGCAAGTATTCTTTAAAGCCGTCGGTTTCAGCCAGTTCATCGAGGCTTCTCCAGTAATGAGGACCTTTAAGATCAGACTCCGAAGGTTCGGGATGTTTAAGAAACTTTTTCATCGGTGACATCCTGAGCAGCTGGTGGGTGGTTGCACCTTCCAGTGCTCTTTCATTTCATTTCCAAATTCTAACTGAGCTTCTTTGCTCTCAGGACGCCAATCGAGATTGGTGATTTGATCCAAAGGCCTCAGTTTTTCTTCCGGGTTGCGGTGACACTCCAAACAAAACGCCATGCTGAAAGATTTCTCGTGGCGTACTTCGTCCATTTCATTGACCTGACCGTGACATTCAAAGCAGCTGATACCGCGATTCACGTGAACGGAGTGATTAAAGTAAACATAGTCTGGAAGCTTGTGAACCTGAACCCATGGGATAGATTCGCCACTGGCAAAGCTGTCACGCACGGGCTGAAGTTTTTCACTCAATACCTGAACCTGATTGTGACAATTCATACAGGTGCTCGTCGCGGGAACGTTCGAGTGCCCTGATTTTTCGACGTGACTATGACAGTAGCGACAGTCGATGCCTAGCTCACCTGCGTGCAGGGAGTGCTGAAACGACACTGGCTGGATGGGCTGGTAACCGACCCGAGCATATTTCGGAGTCATGTAGTAGGTGAAACCAGCCGTGATGGTCGCGCCCAAAATCAACAGCGCGATGACTATTTTTACAGGCGCTTTGTTGGCTTCTTTCGAAAAGATGGTAGACATAATTTTAAAAAATACGGCCTAGCCCAAGGGCTGAGACGACACTTTGAAGTCCAAATTGATGATGCAGCACAGGAGGTTCAAAGCTTCGGCAAACTTTCATTCTTAATTGCCCCGCGACACACTCCGCGGATCCTGGCGGACTTGAAAATGGTTGTTCCCGGAGGAACCTTCCTGATTATTTTTCGGGGATGCAGTCGCTGCTTTACCTAGAAATAACGATGCAAAACCAGCACCTAAAAAGCCTTTCAAAAATCGTGGTCGTGAAAGGTTTTGTTTATAGTCTGCCATTGAATGGTGGAGAAAAGAGATTAACGGACGGATACAAAACAACGCAATAGAATGGTCGCCAATTTTGAAGGCAATAACTTTTTCTAAAAATTAGCTTCGAAAATTTGACTTATGCAAAAAACTAATACGGAGGATTAATCAGACTATAAATTGCCCATCCTGCATCGTCAAAATATGATCGCACTGATCCGCTATATCCGTGTTGTGCGTCACAATCAAGATCGCCTGATCATTATCACGGGCGAGTTGTTTTAAAAGGTCGATCACGATATTAGAATTTTTCACATCCAGGTTTCCCGTAGGCTCATCCGCCAGTATCACAGAAGGTGTGTTGGCAAGCGAACGCGCAATCGCTACCCGCTGTTGTTCACCTCCGGATAACTGGGTCGCAAGCCGTGCTACCTTATCACCCAGACCCACACTTTCCAAGTACCCGGTCGCCTTCTCCTCCATCTCAGAGTGTGAGAGTTTACCCAACTTCCGCATCGGAATCATCACATTATCCAAGGCAGTAAATTCCTTGAGCAAAAAGTGAAACTGAAATACGAAGCCTAGATGCTCACATCTGGCGGCAGTTCGCCCGACATCACTGGCCGTGGTCATCGGTTCACCCCCCAAAAATATTTCTCCCTCATCGGGCTTGTCCAAGAGTCCAAGCAAATACAAGAGCGTCGATTTGCCGCAACCGGAGGGCCCGACGATCGCGTATATTTTTCCTCTTAAGAGTTCCAATGAAACCCCTCGAAGCACATGCACCCTCCCCTCCCCTTCACCAAGGTAACGATGGATATTTTTGCAACGCAAAGCGACGCGGTTTTCGGAAACAGCAGCAGAGCCCAGATCACTCATTGAGAAGTCCCCCTGATAATATCGCCCGGCTCCAACCTCGCTGCCCGCCTTGCAGGGATGTAGGAAGCCACCATCACGATCACGGATGCGGTCACGACTGCAGCCACATAATGCCAAATCGACCAGTGAACCACGAAGGTATCCGTGGAAAATATACCCGTGACTCGAAAAGGCAGATTCGAAACTCCATAAGTGATCAATACCGCGAGCATACAACCAAGCGAAGTACCGGCCATGAGCACGAAAACCCCCTGCCATAGGAAGATGCTGGCAATATCATTGCGCGTGTAACCCATGGACCGGAGGATCGCGATCTCTTTGGTTTTTTCCAAAACCAGCATGGCCAGGGTGTTAAACATTCCCAATCCGGAAAGCAAAATGATCGTGGAAACCGTAAGCCCGGTCGAAACCCGAAGCACCAGGAATGCATCCAACCACGATTTCTCCCGTTCTTGCCAACTCGCAACATGGTAGTAAATCGTATTGGTCATATGCAGCGCCTCTTCACGAGCACGGTTATGGTCCTGCAGGTTGACCTGAAGAAATGATGCTCCATGCGGACGCTGTAATACGCTTCTCGCTTCAGACAGCTTCATGTAGACACGCTCCCGATCGATGTCGGACACTCCCGTTTCAAAAATACAGGCGATCGTGTACCGGTTATTTTGCCCTAAGGCCGTCATTATCACCGTGTCTCCTATGTTCACCTGAAGCAATCGAGCCAATCCAGCGCCGATGAGAATCCCTGTCGGCTTGGACCTGAATTCGTTCAAATCTCCAAATACAATCTGATTTTCCAAATCAGACACTGCGATATGGTCATCGATATTCACGCCAAATATTTGCCCGTTATAGCTGCGAAAGTTGCTCGCCAATAATACCGACCCGGTAAGAACTTCTGAGATTCCGGTCACACTCTCAAACTTCTTCAGGGCCTCTATAACCTCCATCGGGTGCTCAATACCTTCGATGTATTTGAAGTTCTCGGTGTTTTCTATCACCCAGGAAGACCCATCCTCATTCTCAAGCTCCATGGTCGTAAACGTTGCTCGTATCCGATCCTGAACCCGTATAGCACCATTCGTCCCGAGTATCGTTTTCACAAAAAACTGCTCAAACCCACTCGTTTGAGCCTGCCCGAAAATGAAAAATCCGACACCAAAAATGATTCCCGCCAAGCTCATGGCCATGGCCCGCTTGTTTGCCGTGAGAAATCGAAGCGCGATTCGGATATTGGGTGACATACCAAAAACGATCAGAGAATCAGCTACCCCCTAAATTACTCTGTCTCTCGACGGCTGATACGAGATCCCCATTTCGAAAACCACCAAGATCTTCGACCACAACCAGCTCGCCTTCGGCTAAGCCCTCGGTCACTTCGACCTTCGTAAGGCTTCGGTAGCCAAATATAATCTGGCGAAACTCCAGTTTTCCGTCTGCGTAAACGAACACGTGATCCCCCATGAGAGCCCGGGTTGGAATCATCAAGGCATTTTGACGTTCCCCTACGGTAATGGTGACTTCACCGGTTAGACCGGGTACGAGAATCTCCTGCGAAATATCCACGGTAAGCTGAATAGAATACCGCTGGGTCTCAGGATCTGCTGATGGAAAAATCTTGAGCACTTCCGCATCATACAGCGCACCGCCTAGTGAAAGGAAGCGAACCACGGCGCGTTGACCGACTTTCAAGCCCGCAAAATTCTCTTCACTCACCTCAGCAACCACGACCCGCTTTTTGGAAATAATCGAAGCCAGAGAAGCTCCCGCCGAGATGAGATCTCCTTTCTCGGCAAACACATCGTCGATAATGCCATCGATTGACGACCGAATCGTCATCTTCTCCATACGGCGCTTAATCACTCTAATTCCATTCTCGAGGCGTTGAATGTTCGTCTGAGCATCCAACTCGGAGAGCTCTAACGTCTCCTTTGCCCGCAGGAGCTCGCGCTTGGCGGCATTCACGTCCCGCTCTGACCGCTGCCCCAAGGAGGCAAGCCGCTCCATTTCGGTTAATTCCTCCTGCTTAACCTCCACTTCGAAGCGCATCGAGTTGCCAACCAGGAGTTGCTTCTGTGCGAGATCCAGATCGATCTGCCTGGCCTCCAACTCCAACTCTAAATCTCTGGTATCGAGTGTCGCTACGACGTCACCCTCGACTACCTCTTGCCCTTCATCGATAAATACCTCGAGCAATCTTCCACCTTCACCGGCCCGGATCTCGGTAGTGTAATCAGCATTCACGGTCACCGTTCCAAGAACCACGGATTGGGCCGTGTCAACGACCACCGGTTGAACAATCGCTTCTTTGACGACCAACTTCTTATAAAAGATCCATCCCGCAAATCCACAGACTGCAAGAAAAACGACGGCAATAATGTAACGAACCATTAATCTAAATAGGATAAGATTACAGAACTCTCCATGGCCACGTGAATACTAGCAAGCGCTTTATAATAACGAGCCCGGGAAATGAAAGCCTTGGTTTTCTGAACTTCCACCCCTCGTCGAAGCACACCAATTTCCTTCTCAGAAAGCCTTCCAGCCTCTCTATCCTGAAGCCCCTGCTCGTAGCCGCCGACTGACCAACTGTAATCCTGTTCGTCCAACTGGCACTGCTGGACGATAATCTTGAGATCAGACAACATAAACCGCAAATCCGTCGCCATTTCTTCCCTCAGATTCCGTAGCTCGCGCTCCAACTGCCGTTTGGATTGTATCGTATCTCGAACAAAACCTCGGGTAGCCCCGCCATCGTAAATATTCCAAGTCATTTCGATTCCGGCAAACGCCTCTTCCAGATCCAGGTTATTACGATTACCTGTAGCAATGGTTTCTGTGTCTTTTCTGAAACGCACGATGCCATCCACCTTGGGCCGGTTATTGACCTTGTACTTATGTAGCCTCAGATCTTCCTGATCTAAACGAAACTTCTTCTCCTCATACAACAGAGAATCGGTTTCGATCTGAGCGATAAACCCATTCACCTGATTCTCTATCAATGAAATATCTTCAGGTGCAGGTATTAACTCCAGCTTCGTTGAAATGACCGCGTTATCGCCCAACCCGGCCACTGTCCGAAACTCATTCTCCGCCTTCTGCAATCTGATTTTTAAAGACTCATAACCAAGCTGAGAACGTTCATACTTCACATTTTCTTCATTTAAACGACTCTGAGGCCTTTCACCACGCTCCACTTGATCGCGAAGGAGCTTCAAGTCGGCTTCGAAAATTTCTAACGACAATAGCTGATCCTTTTCCTGCTGCTTCAAGACAACATAATCAGCATAGCTACTGACCAGACTGCGATACAGATTGAGAAACGTGAGCGACCTCCGGTGCTTGCTGGACTCCAAAACCAACAGTCCGTATTCGTGGTCGGCATCATTCGATCCCCAATGGTAGAGTGGTTTCCTTGCGGCAATGTTGTAGCGAAGGTTCACACCATCAGAATTAACCCCCCCCGCATCCTGCTGCTGGTAACCGACATTGGCATTTGCGCTTAATCTGAAAGCCCGCGCCGCACTCATTCTCGTGGAAGTGGCCTCCCCTCTTGAAACCAAAATATCCTGCAAATCCATTTGCCATGAATCGGCGGCGGCGTGCTCGATATGCGCTCTGAGTTCTGAATCAAGCCGATCCAGCGGAACGATGCCGGAAGCGCCTGTTTGAGCACGGCTGAAAATGCTGCCACCCAAGACAAACCAACAAAGAACGGAATAAAATAAATAACGACGGAAACAACTCACAACGAAGATAAGAAAGGAATTTTGAGAAACTTGGACAGGAGAATGGTGCCAATGCTAAGCATTTCGAGCAAAATCTAATTGAGAAGGTTCCGTCTTGTCAGAAAGAAAAATTATAGCCTTTCTTATTTCCTTTGAAAATGAAGCACACAGTACTGATCGGAGGGAGCGGATATGTCGGACAGGCATTCATCGAGCGCATGGAAAAGCGCGGCGTCACTTATCGCAACATCTCCAGGAATGAGATCAATTATTATGATCCTACAACCTTGAAAACGGCTCTCAAAGCCGAAAATCCCGATGTGGTCATCAACGCAGCCGGCTACACCGGGAAACCAAATGTCGACGCCTGCGAAGCGGACAAGGCGAACTGCCTCCTCGGAAATGCCGTTTTGCCGGGAGTCATCAGAGAAGCTTGCGAAGAGCTGGACATCCCGTGGGGACATGTTTCCTCAGGTTGCATTTACACCGGCAAGCGTGCAGATGGGAACGGATTCCAAGAGGATGATACTCCCAACTTTAACTTCCGAACCAACAACTCCAGTTTCTACAGCGGAACCAAGGCGTTGGGCGAAGAAGTCCTCCAAGGGGCAGAAAACGCGTACATCTGGCGACTGAGAATCCCTTTTGATGAGCGCAACAATCCCCGTAATTACCTTAGCAAACTGCTGAATTACGAGCGGCTACTCGATGCAGAAAACTCAATCTCTCAACGATTCGAGTTTGTTGACGCCTGTCTCGATTCCTTCGTGAAGGAAATCCCTTATGGTACTTACAACGTAACAAACCCGGGCTCAACCACCGCTCGCCAGATAACGAGTATTATGAAAAAACACGGCCTGGTTCACAAAGAGCTGAAGTTCTTTGATAGCGAGGCAGACTTTATGAAACGCGCCGTCCGAACTCCCCGATCCAATTGCACGATGTCGTCTCAAAAACTGGCAGATGCCGGTATCACACTAACCGACGTAAATGAAGCGATCGAAAAAGCCTGCCGCGAGTGGGTAGCCTAAAAACATGAATGTATTAGTCACCGGCGGCGCGGGATTTATCGGATCTCATTTTATCGACCTCCTCCTCTCAAAACAGGTCGAGGGGATGGATAAGGTTCTATGTCTCGACTTACTCACCTATGCGGGACGAGAAGAAAATTTCGCCCATCATCTGACAGACCGTCGCTTCAGCTTTGTTAAAGGTAATATTGGAGATCAAAGCCTTATTAACCAACTGCTCAGCGACCACGCGATTGACTGGATCGTCAATTTTGCCGCAGAGACCCACGTGGATCGCTCCATCGAAGGCCCCGATGCGTTCATTCAAACCAATGTCGTCGATACGCACGAACTCCTCAAAGCGAGTCTGACTTACTTCGATACCTTAAAGGAGGAGAGGAAGGCGACGTTTCGCTTCCTGCATGTATCAACTGACGAGGTCTATGGCTCATTGGAACCCAATGATCCTCCGTTCACCGAAGAAAACCAGTACCAACCGAACAGCCCCTACTCTGCCTCGAAAGCCGCCAGCGACCATTTGGTGCGCGCCTACCATCATACCTTCGGCTTACCGACCCTGATCACCAACTGTTCAAATAATTACGGCCCGAGACAGTTTCCAGAAAAGTTAATCCCCCTGATGATTCAGCAGGCGCTCAAGGGAGAAAAGCTGCCCATTTACGGAGACGGTTTAAACGTAAGAGACTGGCTCTATGTAACGGATCACTGCACCGGCATTTTAAGAGTCTTGGAAAAAGGAGATCCGGGTGCCACCTACAACATCGGGGGCAACTGCGAAAAGACAAACATCGAAATCGTAGATACCCTATGCTCGATACTGGATGGCATAAGCCCCAAGGAGCAGGGAGAAAGCTACCTTAGTCAAAAAACCTTTGTGACAGATCGCAAAGGGCACGATCGACGCTATGCCATCGATTCCTCCAAAATGAAAGCGGAACTCAACTGGTCTCCGGCTGAAACGTTTGAAACCGGAATCCAGAAAACGGTTTCCCATTATTTAGAGCATCAATCGGGCTGAAGAACCATCATTATCCAGGGAAATGGATTTAATTCCTGGACGACCCGAAACCCTGATTTCGCGAGATCTCGCTTAAACGAGTTCACACTCCAATGATTCAGATGGCCGGGGGTATTTCCCAGATCACCCCAATATTTAAAACGCGCCATGTTCAATATTCGTCATATGGGTTCCCTGGGGACTGAGAACATGTAGGTCTGGGCCTCAAGTCGCCTCAACGCCAGTAATCCGGCGAGCGGATCTTCCAGGTGCTCCAAAACCTCACAGCAAATAACCACGCCTTTTTGTGCTGAATCGGATCCAACTCGTAAATGCTAAGTTGCTGGAAATCAATTGATCTGGCATCCCGACTACGGTTTTCCTCAATCAGCATTTTCGAGAAACCAGAAGTCAGGACTGAAATTTGATACCGATCTCTAATCAAGCGTGTCAGCCGCCCTTCCCCGCAACCAAATTCGTGGAGGGACGCCGGATTCAAGGTATCCAAGGCAGCAAAAAGGGCCTTATCGACCCCCTGAACCAACCTGCGGGAAATGGGATTCTTAAGATTCGATTTATCAACTTGATTTCCAATCAAGATACCGTCTTCCGACTGTTTTTCGTGGTTTTCCATGAAGCTGGCTTGAGCAGGGGAATATGAATCAGGATTCTCGCCTGGCAATCTCGTCCTCCTGACGTGACTCCCGCAAATAGGACCACTTGAAAAGTTAGTCTGGTTGGCTTAATCAAC